>NZ_NHOA01000042.1 GCF_002727125.1 Halorubrum persicum | reverse complement strand
GGCGAACGGGGGCGGGGAGGCCGCGAGCCGTGGGCTGCGAGGCTGGGGAGGCGTGAGGTTGTGGTGCTGTGCGGGCGGGTGGGACTCAAAGGGGCAGGCGGGAGGCGGGCGCAGGCGACGTAAGCACTGGAGGGAGGAGCACCGCGAGCGACTGAAGCGCGCAGCGAGCGTGCGCCCGCCTCCCGGCTGGGGCTTTGGAGAAGTCCACCACCGATCCATGACCACCGATTTATAGGCGATCGACGGTAGCCACGCCGTCCACTCGCGCTCTCGAATCACCGAATTGCCCAATCACTCACTACATGCATTCGTATCCGGACCGACGGGTACACAAGCGGGCCGCGCCCACGACCCGGTATGGACGATATCGACGTCGAGCCGGTGGATCGCGTCGAGGAACCGGAACGCGACGAACACGCCGAGAAAGATCCCGAGAGCGACGAGTCTGAGCTCCCGACCGAGACGGACGCCGCCACGGACCTCCCGGTGGGCGTCGACGCCCCGGACTACGTCCTCTACGGCGGGAAGGGCGGCGTCGGGAAGACGACGATGGCGGCCGCGACCGGGCTCGCCTCGGCGGCGGGCGGGGTCAACACCCTCGTGGTCTCGACCGACCCGGCCCACTCCCTCTCCGACACGTACGAGACGGAGATCCCGGCCGAGCCGGCGCGCATCCGCGAGGACATCCCCCTGTACGCCGCCGAGATCGACCCCGACGACGCGATGGAGGAGGGGATGTTCGGTGCCGACGGCGACCCGCTGGGCGGAATGGGCGAGATGGGGGACGCGATGGGCGGGATGATGGGCGGCGCGGGCGGCGCGGGGGACGGCGAGGGCGACGGCGGCCTCGGCTCTTTGCTCGGCGGAACGATGCCCGGCGCCGACGAGGCGGCCGCGATGCGCCAGCTGCTGGAGTACCTCGACGATCCGCGGTTCGACCGGGTCGTCGTCGACACCGCGCCGACGGGACACACCCTCCGGCTCCTCCAGCTCCCAGAGATCATGGACTCGATGATCGGCCGCGTGATGAAGCTCCGAAACCGCTTCTCCGGGATGATGGACGGGATCAAGGGGATGTTCGGCGGCGGGGAGGACGAGCCGGACCCCTCCGCCGACCTCGACGAGCTCCGCGAGCGGATCGAGCGCCTCCGGAGCGTGCTGCGGGACCCCGCGAAGACCGACTTCCGCGTGGTAACCATCCCCGAGGAGATGAGCGTCGCCGAGTCCGAGCGCCTCGTCGCGCGCCTCGACGAGTTCGGGATTCCGGTGAACACGCTCGTGGTCAATCGGGTGATGGAGGGCGTCGGCGACGTGACCGACGGGAGCGGGGCCGCGATCGATCCCGACTGGATCGTCGAGCCGAACCCGGACACCTGCGAGTTCTGTGCGCGTCGGTGGGAGGTCCAGCAGGACGCGCTGCGTCGGGCCACGGACCTGTTCCGCGGGCGCGACGTGAAGCGCGTGCCGCTGCTCGCCAAGGAGGTCCGCGGAGAGGCCGCGCTACGGGTCGTTGCCGCCTGTCTACGCTAGGGTCGCTCCTCCGACGGGCCGAACAGCCCCTCGCGGACTCGCGCTGCTACGCCCGAGAGGTACGCCTGTCCGAAGGTCGCGACGATCAGCGCTCCCGCGGAGTTGTACATGAGGTCGAGTACCGTATCGTCGAGTCCGAACTGGGCGAGCGGCATCGAGATCCCCGTCTCGTCGGCGACGATGTCGAGCGTGAACTCGAACAGCTCCCAGACGACCCCGAACGCGAGCACCACCACGAAAATGAACACGAAGGCGAAACGCGAGGGTATCTGGATCCGGTCGCTGTGGATGTCTATCGCGCGCAGTGTCGTGTATCCCGCGCCCGCGACCAACGACGCTGAGAGCGCGTGGGTGACGTGGTCCCACCAGCCGATCTGCGCGTAGAACCACGCCGACCCGAGCGTGTGGAAGAACACCGCCGCCGTGATCCACACGCCGAGCCACGGATCGAGCGGAATGTCGTAGTTGCGCTCGACCAGCGCCGGCACGAACGTGACGAACAGCCCGAGTCCGCCGTTAGTGATCGCCTTCGGATGGCCGAACGCGACGCCGTAGGCGACGATGGCGACCAGCAGGACCTGCATCACCCTCGTGAGTCGATTCTGCGTCCGGGTCGGCGGGCGGGCTCGAAGGGCGCCGCGGACGGTCATCGGCGCACCACCCCCCAGATGGCGCCCCGAAGCCGCGCCCCGCGCCGCCGGAAGTACGCGTCGAAGAGGACGCCGGCGGCGAGTCCCGCCAGCGTCACGTAGATCCACTCGATCATCAGCGCCTCGTTCGTCGTCAGGAACGAGGTGCCGAGCAGCCGATCGGCGTTCCACCGGAGCACCGTCCACGCGGCCGCCGTCGCCATCGTCGTCAGCACGACGAACAGGACGGCGAACCAGTGAGTGACCCGCAGCGACGTGAACATGTGGAGCTCGACGGTGACGATCAGCGCGAACGCGGCGATCGCCAGATACGTCGAGAACGTCCCCAGCTCACCGCCGAGAAGCGCCCGCACCAACACCGGCAGCAATGCGAGACCGAGCACCTCCCACGGGAGCATCACCCGCGGGTCGCGCGCCGCGACCGCCGGCGCGACCACGACCGCGGTGATGGCGGCGACGAGGACCATCGGGAGGAAGTCGAACCCGAGCAGGCTCTCGACGAACACCCCAACGAGGACTGCCACCATGGCCCACGCGATCACCGCGTTCGTCCGCCCGCTGCGGAACAGCCGCGCCAAGCGGTCCTCGATGGCGCCGCCGTCGGGAACGTCCGGCTCCGGATCGCCCGGATCGGGGTCGCCGAGAACGCGATCGAGCGGATCGGAACCGTCGGGACCCGGCTCGTCCGGATCTCGCCCCTCGATCTCGCCATCGGACTCCCCGTCGGAGGCGTCCGCCGCGGATCGGTCGGTGTTCATACTCTCCTTCAGGCCGGCCCCCACTATATGGGTTGCCTCCGCGAGAGAGCGAACGGACGCGCTTTTACCCGGCACGCGCCTTCGTCCGGTATGAACTGCAGGCGGTGTGGAACCCCGCTCCGCAAACCCGGGGACTACTGTCTCACCTGCAACACCGCCAACGCCGACGCCGTCGTCGTCGAGTTCTCGGCGGACCGCGCCCGGCTCACGATGCTCGACGAGGACGCGGTCGTCGGCGAGACGACCGTGACGACCCGGCCCGAGACCGACGAGCAGCTGACCGAGATCCAGCTCCGCAACTTCGCCGGGCGCGTCGCCGACGAGATCCGCCGGAAGCGACCAGACACCGTCTACGCCGCCGGCGACCGGGAACCCCTCCGCGAGACGCGCGCGCAGGTCCACCACGAGTTCTACCGCGTTCCCGACGCGGGTGTCGACGAGGGCTCCGGCGGGGACCGCGGTCGCACGAACGATGAGGGTCGCGGCCGCGAGAGCCCGGTCGTCTCGTGGGTGCTCGACCGCCGCGGCGACCGCGCGCTGGAGGTGGTCGAGACGCCGCCCCGCGAGAAGATCGGCGGGTCGCACTCGACGCTGATCGGCGACCGGAAAGGCCGGAAGGCGGTCAGTACGGTCGCGCAGCACCCCCACGTCAAGAAGATCGTCCCCGGTCCGATCGACGCCGGCGGCACCGGTTCGCGGACGGGGTTGCGCGCGAAGGCGACGCGCGCCGGCACGAACGGGAACGTCCGGCTCCTCCTGCGGGACGGCTCCAGCGTGCAGGAGAACCGGATCGTCACCACCGCGATGGACCGCGAGACCGGCGAGCGCGTCCGCGAGGACCTCAACGAGGCGCTTCGGGACGCGGAACTGCAGGACTGACCGCGCCGGCGCGACCGGGGGCGCACCGAGCGACGCCGCGGCGGTAACTCCCGGTAGGTATTTCCGCCGGCGCACGCGATCGCTTATAAATGCTGAGCGACGTGATGGAGGACTACCTGAAGGCGATCTACGTCCTCCAGTCCGAGCAGGGCCCGCCCGTCTCGACGTCGGCGATCGCGGAGTACCTCGACAAGACCTCGCCGTCGGTCACCGACATGCTGGGCAAACTCGAGGAGCGGGGGCTCGTCGAGCGCGAGCCGTATCGCGGCGCGGAGCTGACGGCGGAAGGCGAGGCGGTCGCCCTGGAGATCGTCCGCCACCACCGGCTGTTGGAGGCGTTCCTCGCCGAGCGGCTCGACTACGACTGGAGCGAGGTCCACGAGGAGGCGGACGCCCTCGAACACCACATCTCCGAGGCGTTCGAGCGGCGCGTGGCGGAGGCGCTCGGGGACCCCGCCGTCGACCCCCACGGGGACCCGATCCCGAGCGCGGACCTCGAACCCGTCGACGAGGGGAGCGGCGCGCGGCTCGCGGACCGCGAGGAGGGCGACCGCGTGCTCGTCACCCGCGTCTCGGACCGCGACGAAGACGAACTGGAGTACCTCGCCGACGCCGGGATCACCCCCGGGACAGATATCGAGGTCGTCGACGTCGCCCCGTTCGGGATGGTAACCGTGGCGACGCCGACCGGCGAGCAGAGCCTCCCGGTCGAGATCGCCCGCTCGATCCGGGTCGAGGACGCGGACTGACCGCGGTCCGGCTCCGCCCGACCGCAACACCTGCGCCCCACCGCCCACACTCGTACATCGGTGTCGGTTCCCCGCCCGTAACGCCCACGGTCCGTTCGCGGGACTTTTCACGAAAACGCCCCTCTCGGTCGGTGTGAGTCTCCTCGTAACGCTCGGCGCCGGCGTCGTCTTCGGGCTGGCGCTCGCGGCCCCGCCCGGACCGATGAACGCTGTGATCGCCGAGGAGTCCGTGCTGCGCGGTCGCTTCGCCGGCTTCCGGGCCGGCCTCGGCGCCGCGACCGCCGACGCGATCTTCTTCGTCCTCGCGTACGTCGGCGTCGTCGCGGTCGTGGAGTCGTTCCCGCTGCTCCAGGGCGCCATGGTCGCGGTCGGCGGCGTCCTGATGCTGTACTTCGCCGTCGGCGCGGCGCGCGGCGCCCGAGCGTCGTTCCGGCCGACCTCCGGCGACGAGCCCATCGTCGAAGAGGGGAAGGGGTTCCGCAAGGCGCTGGTGCTCGCCTTAACCAACCCGTACCAGGTGCTGTTCTGGCTGACGATCGGGGTCGGGCTCCTCCGTCCCGGCGAGCTCGACGTGCTCTCCCGGCTCCCCGTCGTCGGCGGGGACCTCGCCGGAACCCTCGTCGTCGCCACCGGCTCCCCGGCGCTCATCGGCGGCTTCTTCCTCGGCGTGTTGACGTGGATCGTCGGGTTCCCGACCGGGCTCGTCGCCGCCGAGCGCCGGATCGAGACGTTCGCGCCGATGGTCGCGGTCGGCTCCGCGATCGTCCTCGCCGGGTTCGGCGTCTACTTCCTCTACGACGCGGCGACGACGCTGGCGGCGCTCGGAGCCTGACTCTCCGACGGGCGAACCTGTCCGGCGTCCCGGCGACCGACATTGACAACGGCTTTCACTCGCGGGCGTGACCGCCCGGTATGTTCGAGAAGACCACGTGGATCAAGCTCCCGCGGAACGTGCTCGTGGGGCACGGCGTCCTCGACGACCTCGGGGAGGCGGTCGGCGAACTGTATCTCACCGGTCGCCCGCTGATCGTGACGAGCCCGACGCCCGACGACATCGCCGGGGACCGGGTGCGCGCCCAGTTCGACGACCCCGCGACCGCCGTCGTCGAGGAGGCCTCTTTCGACGCCGTCGAGGAGCTGAAGGAGACCGCGGAGGCGGTCGACCCCGGCTACCTGATCGCCCTCGGCGGCGGGAAGCCGATCGACATCGCGAAGATGGCGGCCGACCACCTCGGCGTCGGCTTCGTCTCCGTCCCCACGGTCGCCTCCCACGACGGGATCGTCTCGGGGCGGTCCTCGATCCCGGAGGGCGACACGCGCCACTCGGTCGCGGCCGATCCGCCGCTGGCGGTCGTCGCGGACACGACGCTGATCGCGGACGCCCCGTGGCGGCTCACCACCGCGGGCTGTGCGGACATCATCTCGAACTACACCGCGGTGAAGGACTGGCGGCTCGCCCGGCGGCTCCGCAACGTCGAGTACAGCGAGTACGCGGGGGCGCTCTCGGAGATGACCGCGGAGCTGCTCGTCGAGAACGCCGACATGATCCGCCCCGGGTTAGAGGAGTCGGCGTGGGTCGTCGTGAAGGCGCTCGTCTCCTCCGGCGTCGCGATGTCGATCGCGGGCTCCTCGCGGCCCGCCTCGGGCGCGGAACATCTCATCTCCCACCAGCTCGACCGGACCGCGCCGGGGCGGGCGCTCCACGGCCACCAGGTCGGCGTCGCCTCGATCATGACGGAGTACCTCCACAGCGGCGAGAACGGCGAGTGGGCCGCGATCCGCGACGCGCTCGCCGAGCTGGACGCGCCGACGACCGCCGCCGAGCTCGGCATCGACGACGCGGAGCTGATCGCCGCACTCACCAGCGCCCACGAGATCCGCGACCGGTACACGATCCTGCAGGGCGGGATCAACGAGGCGGCCGCGATCGAGGTCGCGACCGCGACGGGCGTCATCGACAGGTGACAGCCCCTCGGTGACCCGACCCGTCGACCGTCGGTGACCTGACCCCCCGACAGCCGGCGACCCGTTCCGCCCTCGAAAGCGAAATAACCGTCCCGCGACAACCCCGCGTATGTCCACCGCCAGCGTTCGCGACCGGGTCAAAGAGCGGGCCGGCGCGGTCACCGTGCTCCTCACAATCGTCGGCTACGGCGCGGTCGGCGGCGTGTTCCTCGTGCCGCAGTTTCAGGCGCTGTTCCCCGAACTGACGCGGAGCACCGTCGACCTCTTCGCGCACGCCATCGCCGCCGTCAACACCGTCACGATCGGCACGCTCTCGCTCGGGTGGTACTGGATCCGCAACGGCGAGGTGAAGAAGCACGCGGCGGCGATGACGACGTCGTTCGCCCTCATCCTCGTGTTCCTCAGCCTCTACCTGCCGAAGGTCGCCGGCGGGGGGACCCGAGAGTTCGTCTTGGAGTCGGCGTACGCGTGGGTCCCCCTCTGGGACTGGATCTACCCGGCGTACCTGATCATGCTCGCGATCCACATCATCCTCTCCGTCGTCGCCGTGCCCGTCGTCCTCTACGCCGTCGTCCTCGGCCTCACGCACTCGCCCGCCGAGCTTCGGAACGAGACCCCCCACCGGCGAGTCGGGCGGATCGCCGCCAGCGCGTGGCTCCTCTCGCTCGTGCTCGGCGTCGTCACCTACCTCATGTTGAACCACGCGTACGACTCGACGTTCGCGGCCGCGGAGGCCGCGACGGCGCTCGTCCCGGTGGTCCCCGGGACGTAACTCGTCCCCCCTCCGCGGCCCCCTTCGACGCCACACCGCGGCGGCACCCACCCCCGTCCGCCGGCACCGAAACGTTTGACCCGCGCCACGGCCACCCACAGGCATGACCGACTGGATCGGCGACGTCTTCACCAGCGAGGCGGGTTGGAACCACCTCGAATCGCTCGTCGACATCGGCGACCGCATGACCGGGTCCGACGGCGAGCGCGCCGGGCTCGAACTGACACGCGACGCGCTGGCCGACGCCGGCGCGCGGGACGCGCGAGTCGAGGCGTTCGACATTCAGGGGTGGGAGCGCGGCGGCAGCGAGATCCGACGCGGCGACGACCCGGTCGCGAGCGGGCGCAACGCCTGCATCGCGCTCCCACGGAGCCCGAGCGGAGACGGGACCGGCGAGTTCGTCGACCTGGGGTACGGGGTCCCGGAGGACTTCGAGGCGGACCTGACGGGGAAGGTCGTGATGGTCTCCTCGACGACGCCCGACTCCGTCGACCGGTTCATTCATCGCCGCGAGAAGTACTACCACGCCGTCGAGGCCGGCGCCGCGGCGTTCGTCTTCGCGAACCACGTCGAGGGGACTCTCCCGCCGACCGGGAGCGTCGGCACCGCGGACGCGCCGATCGGCGAGATTCCGGCGGTCGGCGTCTCGAAGGAGGTCGGCGCCCGACTCGCGCGCCGCCGCGAAGGGGAGCCGCTCACCGTCGCCGTCGACTGCGAGACGGCCGACGCGACGAGCGGGAACGTGACCGCCGACCTGGGCCCCGACACCGACGAGTACCTCGTGGTCTCGTGTCACGTCGACGCCCACGACCTCGCGGAGGGGGCGATGGACAACGGCGCCGGCACGGCGACGCTCGTCGAAGTCGCCAACGCCGTCGCCGCCCGGGAGGACGAACTCGACACGAGAGTGCGCTTCGTCGGCTTCGGCGCCGAGGAGGTGGGGCTGGTGGGCTCCTCCCGGTTCGCCGCCGGTGTCGACCCCGACCGCGTCAAAGCGGTCGTCAACATCGACAGCAACGTGTTCGGTCGCACCCTGAAGCTCGATCACCACGGGTTCGACGCGCTGGCGGCGGCCGGGAAACGGGTGAGCGACCACTTCGACCACCCGATCACGCTCGGCGAGGAGCTGGTTCCCCACAGCGACCACTGGCCGTTCGTCGCGCGGGGAGTCCCCGGCTACATGGTCTCGGGGGAGACGGAGGGGCGCGGGCGCGGGTGGGGACACACCGGCGCGGACACGCTCGACAAGCTGGAGTCCCGAAACCTCCGCGAGCAGGCGATCCTCCTGACCGAACTGGTCGTCGACCTCGCCGGCGACGACGTGTCGACCGCGCGGCGGCCGACCGAGGCGATCGCGACCGCGCTCGAACGGGAGGGGAAGGCGACCGGGATGAAGATCACCGGCGACTGGCCGTTTTAGCTCCGCTCGCTCGCCGCGAACCGGGAAGTTTTCACACGCGCCGGCCACACTCCCGGCTATGGAACCGTCGGAACGCCGCGTCGCCGTCGTCGGCGACGACGATCGCGCGTCGGAGCTCCGAGACGCGGTCCGAAACGCCGGTGGGCGGCTCGCGGAGCCCGCAGACCCGATCGACGAAGCCGAGGCGGACACGGGTCCGGCAGCGGTCGGCGGCGAGCGCCCCGACGCGACCCTCGTCGTGGCGGTCGGCGACGCGGCGGTCCGCGACGCGGTCGTCGCAGCGCCGCGCGGGACGGTGATCCCGGTCGCCGATCGGCGGCTCGGCTTCGATCGCGACGGCGCCGTCGCCGCCCTCCGGCAGCTCCTCGACGGCTCGGAGACCGACGATGTCGTCAACCGCGTCACGCATCCGGTTCTCGCCGTCGACGACGGGGCGGGAACACCCGTGCGGACCGCGTTCGACGTCACCGTCGTCACCGACGAGCCGGCGCGGATCTCGGAGTTCGCGGTCGAGTTCGCTCGCGGCCGAGAGGAGTCGATCCGCGCGGACGGCGTCGTCGTCGCGACGCCGCTGGGAAGCGACGGGTACGCGAACGCCGCCGGCGGCCCCCTCGTAGAGCCGGGCGGCGGCCTCGCGGTGGCGCCGATCGCCCCGTTCAGCACTCGCACGGACGCGTGGATCACTGCGGAGCGCGTGCGGCTCACGGTCGAACGGGAGGGCGAGCCGATCGCGCTCGTGGTCGACGGGGAGCGGCGCGGGGCCGTCGAGCCGCACCGACCGATCGAGATCGAGGCGGTCGACCGGGTCGCGTTCGCGACGCCGAAGGGGGGTCGCGAGCGCGCTGATCGGAAACACTCTAATAACTCGTGACCGGATGTGTGGGTATGGACCCACTGCAGTTCCTCGTTCCGCTCGGCTGGCTGTCCGAAGTCGGACCGATGCTGCCGTACGCGATTCTCGTGATGGCGGTCGCAAACCTCGCGACCCGACACATCGCGCACCGGCACCACGTCGAACAGGGGAGCGACGGCGACAGCGTCGAACCGTACACGCCCCACGCGTTCACGAACATCGGACTGATGCTCTTGACGTTCCTGTTCGTGCTCAACGCCCCGATCAGCGGGACGATCCTCGCAGTGATCGTGATCACGATGCTGATCGCCGACCTGTTCGAGCTTGAGGCGCGCAACGTCGAGGCGCGCAACGACATGCCGATCGAGGCCCCGAAGAGCTCGATCGCCGCGTCGTTGCTCCTGATGGTGTTCGTCGCCTACTACTCGCTGTTCTTCCTCGTCTCGGGGATCTGGAACCAGTTCGTCGTCGCGTAAGGCGACTGCCGCCCCGTATCGAGTTCTGTTCGTTGCCCGCCGTTCTCGAAGAGCGAAGCCTCACTGCGAAAGGCGAAGCCGACCGTCGAAGACGGGGCGTCGGCTGAACGACCGCCGGTAGCGGGCGATGACCCCCGCGCCGAGGGGTCGACGCGTCACGCGAGCCTCCGACCGTCGCCGTGTGCGAACCGTTTCTCCGCCGTGACCTGTCGGTCCCGCCGGACTCGCTGTGTCGGCGTCGACATACGACGGCGATCGGCGGCCTCGACGAACGACGGCAGAGACGGCCTTGACGACCGACGGCAGGATGGCCGAGACGGCCTCAACAGAGAAAGTGCGGCGCCGGCAGTGCGGGAGAAAACGGCGGGCAGAGCGTGAACGTCGAGGAGAGAACGGTCGCGTCCGGTTCGCGGTCAGTTCGCGGCTTCGGCTTCGTCGCTGAGCATGTCGCGGAGCTGGCGACTCACCGGGATGAGCACCCAGAACGTGAGCGCACCGAGGATCATCAGCCAGAACGAGGCGTCGCCGAGAACCAGCCCGATCTCGCCGTAGGCCGTGTTGACCCCTTCGGCCGGGTTGACGAGCTGGACGATCTCGTAGTACGAGGGTGTCCGGTACCAGCCGCCGAAGGTGAGCCATCCGAGACCGCCGAGCGTGAACAGGGTGAACCCCTTCATGAACTCGTCTGCCATTACCTCAGGTTTCGCTGGAATCACCTTGAGGCTTTCCCATCCCTTGCCCGCGGAACCGCGTGCCGAGAACGTACACCGCCGTTCCGGCGACGAGGAACGCGATTCCGGTGATCGCGAGGACCGCGACCAGCAGGTCGTCGGAGGGGTAGAGCCCGGCGTTGTTGAGCAGATAGACGATCGTCGTCCGGACGAAACTGATCTGCAGCGTCGCCGCGTCGATCAGCGTGAAGCCGATCAGATACGCGATCACGGCGGCGAGCGTGGAGAAGACGGTGACGGCCTTGTACAGCCGAAACGGAACGACGATCTCCCGACCGTCGGGACCCACGCGCGGGCCGGTGGGCTCGTTCCGTGGATCCTCGTCGGCGTCCTTCGCGACGGGATCGCCGGTCTCGTCGAACGCCTGTGTGTCGTCGTGGTCGGGTGGTGGTGACATCGGTGACGGAGACCGCAAAATCGAGGTGGTTCAGCCGGCTTACTTCGGCGGCCGCAGCATGTAGTACCGGCGGTTCAGGTCGTACATGTACCCTTCACGCATCGTCTTCAACACCGCGTAGGTGATGATGCCGCCGAGCACCGGCAGGATGAACGTGAGAGTGAGCAGCAGGTCGAGCGAGATCGGGAAGAAGTTCTGGATCGCGAGCGCCGCGAGCGTGAACGCCAGAACGACGCCCGTCACGCCGACGGCGGCCCAGAACGGCTGCTCGACGGGGCGACGCGCGCTCCCCTTGTTGAGGAACGGCACGAGCCCGATGACGCCGAAGATGACCCCGTGAGCGACGATCCCGAGCAGCTCGTTCGACATCACGATGTTGCCGCCGAGCACGGCCAGCTCGGGATTGATCGGGTTGAGCTTCAGCAGCCCGAACGACCAGTAGAGGTACCAGTCGGGGAGGATGATCGCCGGCGTCGCGCCGGGGTTGGCGGGCTCGCCGAAGTGGGCCGGCATCAGCGCCGCGACGAGGATCATGATCCCGACGAAGAAGCTCGTGATCGCGAGGTTCCGAAGCGTCTCGTGGGGCCACGTCGGGAAGCCGAGCACGTCGCGCTCGACGTACGTCGACTCCGTGCGGAGGTCCTCGTCCTCGCGGCGCGAGCGCTCGAAGTACTGGTAGGTGAGCTGTGCGAGCCCCTGCGAGCGCTCTTTGCGGTCCGACCAGGCGGGGGTCTCGTCGTCCGGCGGCACGGTGGCCGGCGGGCCGCCGTCCGTGCGCGCTTCTGCGTCGGTGCCTCCGTCCGTCATGGGAGTGTCGTTGTCGGTCATTGGATTAGTGCGGCTCCGCGATGCCCTGCACCCAGACGATGCCGACGTGGAGGGCGATGAGCCCCGTCACCACGAACGGCAGCACGAAGACGTGCAGGATGTACATTCTCACGAGCGTCGCCTGTCCGAGCGTGAAGCCGCCGAACAGGAGCTGTGCCGCCCACTCGCCCACGATGGGCGTCGCGAGCGCCATCTCGACGCCGATCTGCGCGGCCCAGAACGACAGCTGCTTCCACGGGAGCACGTACCCGGAGAAGCCGAACAGCAGCGTCAGACCGATGAGGACGATGCCGAGGATCCAGTTGACCTCGCGGGGCTCCTTGTAGGAGCCGGTGAAGTACACGCGAAGCATGTGGAGGAACACCGCCGCCACCATGAACTGGGCGGCCCAGCGGTGGATGGAGCGGAGCATGTACCCGAACTGAACGTCCTTCATGATCATCACGAGCGAGTCGTACGCGGCCGTCGGGTCGCCCTGCGCGGCGGCGCCGGCGGTCGACGGGGCGTAGTAGAAGCCCAGTAGCGCGCCGGAGACGGCGGCGACGAGGTACGCGACGATCGACAGGGACCCGAGCGAGTACAGGGGGTACCAGTACCAGAACTTGTTGTCGAGGTCGTACTGTTCGGTGTGGCTTTTCGGCATCTGGAGGTTCGCGCGGTAGTACATCGTCTCCAGCAGCTCGAGGTAGTCGACGATGCGAAGCCGCTTGTCGAGCCAGATGAGCGTGGTGAGGAACGCGGTCTCGATGACCGTCAGGTCCTGTTTTTTGAGCCACGCGTTGTGGTCCATCTCGTCTTGTTTTTTGAGGCTCATTGTCGGGTTACTTCTTGTAGTACGGGTAGACGGCCTGTTTGATCGTCTCGGTCAGGTCTCCGGTGTCGACCTCGACGCCGTCTTTGTCCTCCTCGCGGACGTAGAGGTCCTCCCACTTGCGGCGGCGCTTCTTCACGATCATCACGTCGGGGAGGAACTCCTTGCGGTAGAGGAGGAGGATGAAGGCGAGGTCGATGAAGATCATCGCCAGCAACGCGCCGGCGAACATGTTCCCGAACTCGGTCGAGGCCCACGAGGACATGAGCCCGTACACGAACAGGGAGACGAACACGACCTCGACGACGGTGAGGAGCACGATCGCGATCGCGGCGGCGGTGCTCTCCCGGGCGGGCTCGTACCGGTGGATGTCGCCGTACGAGGAGCCGCCGGAGCTCATTGGTTCCCTCCGTGGCCGGTGTGAGCCGACTCACCGTACTTCAGCAGGTAGAACGTGAACACGAACGTCAGCGCGATGCCGAGGATCGCCGCGATGCCGACCCAGTGGGCGTGCAGCGGAACGCCGACGTGAGCGATGTTCTCCGGCCATCCGGTGTTCCCGCCCGTCTCGACGGTCGGAACGTCCCCACCGACGGCGATCCCGCCGTGCATCCCGACCGCGGTGTGGGGGACGCAGTGATAGTGAGTGATGCCGGCGTCTTCCTCGCTGGTTTCGTACTCGTAGGTGTGCCCCTCTTCGCCGATCGGGTCGCCGCTGTCGAGGCTGGCCGGGCCGCCGCCCTCGACGGTCTGCACGTTGTGGTCGCCACCGCTCCCGGTCCACTCGAAGATGATCGTCGTCCCGGGATCGACCCACAGCAGCGTCGGGTCGAAGGCGAGCCCCTGATCGCCGGCCCCGACTTGAACGGTGACCTCGCTCTCGCCGCGGGCGTCCTGGTAGGACCCGACGTTCCCGCTGCTGGCTCCACTCGGCCAGTCCGGTTCTGCCTCCTGTGCGGAGGCCGTTCCGGTCGCCCCGGCCGAGGCCGCCACCGCGGCGCTGGCACCGCCGGCCGTCCGCACAAATTCCCGCCTTTTCATACAGGTTTACTCGGGACGGGGTGCGCTTAAACCCACCGACTGAATCCGTTGGCGGGGATGGGTTTACAAGGCTTGTGTCCCGCGAAATCGGCAGTTCACTCGTTGCGATCGTTTTCGTTCACGACCCCGCCTTCGACCGGCACGAAGTCGGGACGCTCCTTGGCCTCTCGGAGGGCCCGGAGCCGCTCGCGATACTCCTCCGAACGGAACCGATCGGAGAGCCGCGCGTTCGCGACCATGACGAAAAGCAACAGCCCGATGAGCAGGAACACGATCCCCATCGCCGGCGCGACGATCGTGTTCAGATCGGCGACGAACGAGGCGACGAGCAGTGCCCCCCCGGCGAGCACCTGCACGACCGCGATCACCTGAATCATCAGGTTGCCGAACTCCCCGGACCCCTCCGGAACCGTGTCCGGGTGCGGGAGCGACCAATCCTCGGGGGGTTCGGGCACGTCGTGCGACTCCATCGCCGCCAGCGCGACGACCGGTTCGATGTCGCGGAGCACGGTCCCCTGCCCGGTCACCTCGCCCGTCGGCCTGACGATGGCGTACCCCTCGTCGGAGTAGACGAGGAGCCGCTCCTCCCCGTCCTCGCGGACGCGCTCCAACACGCCGAACACGTCTCGGCGCGCGATCCGAGACTTCAGCTCCGCCTCGGCGCGTTCGAGCAGCCGGTCGCCGGTGATCCACGACTCCGGATCGAACGCGGCGTCCCACTCCTCGGCGCTCATCCGGGCCATGTCCGCGGGGCCGAAGTCGTCGAAGTCGTACTCCTCGTCGACCCGCTGACGGAGCGCGGCGAGATCGTCCGCGCCGTCGGGAGCGTCGCCGCCGTCCCCGTGAGATGCGTCGGCTCGGGGAGACCCGCCGTCGCTATCGGGCCCGTCCGGTTCCCGGTCCGGCCGCGACCCCGGATCCGGTTCCGTCGAGGTGTCCTCCATTGCTCGGTGGTACGTGCTCCGGAGGCTAACTGTTTTCGTCTACGGGCGCGGTGACGCGTGTCGGGACGCCGCGCCCGCGGAGCGCGGATCGCGGGGCTTTACGCGACGGAGACCCAACCGCGGGTAATGGTCGACGAGTCGGTTATCGCGGCGGCGGCCGGGCTGTCGGTGACGGCGAGCCTCCCGTTCCTGCTGTACGGAGCGTGGATCATGATCGACACCGAGACCGTGACGTGGACCGTCCTCATGCGCCACCTGCGGTACATCGGCGTCGGGCTGGCGCTCACGACCGTCCCCATCGTCGGATGGATGCTCCCGCGGCTCTTCGATCGCCTCTCCGGGCTCGCCGTGATCCACGCGTTCCTCGGGGTGCAGGCGTACGCGCTGTTGGCGTTCGCGCTCACCGGCATCGCCAGAATCCTGCAGGCGAAGCGCAACGCCGACGCCTACGAGGACCCCGACGTGGACATCGACGAGATCCACGAGGACATGGGCCACTGGCGCGCCCGGCTCCGAGCCGGCGTGGCCGGCTTCATGCTGCTCTGGCTGTGCGCGTGGGTGACCGGGCTCTACCGGTTCTATGCGATCCACGTCGCACCAATGGTCTGAGGGGGCGGTTTGGCGGGCGCTCGCCTCCCGCGTTCGGGCGAGCGACGGGGCGCCCGAAGCATCGATCGCACCGATCGACAGGTTCAATCCCGTTTTCGCCGTAGGAGGGGGTATCGTGGCAGTCACCTTCGACCTGTTCGGGACCCTCGTCGACGTCGAGTACCCGTCCGACCCCGCGGAGATCGTCGCGCGCGAGCTGGAGTCGCGCGGCGTCGAGGTGCCGGACGACTGGCACGTCGCGTACGGCGAGCGACACGTGGACGCCCCCTCGGGCGCCGAGGTCCCCCTCCCCGCTCACGTGGCACACGCGCTCGACTCCCGCGGCGTCGAGGCCGCCGACAACGTCGTCCGGCACGCCGTCGTCGCGGCGTTCGACCCGGACGTGAGCCGGCGCGACGGCGTGCTGGAGGCCGTCAGCGACGTGAGCGACCGCGGGCCGGTCGGGCTCCTCTCGAACTGCGCGGTGCCCGAACTCGTCCCCAAGACGCTGATCCGCGCCGGGCTCCGCGGCGAGTTCGACGCGGTCACGACCAGCATCGGCTGCGGCTGGCGGAAGCCCCACCCGAAGGCGTTCGAGGCGGCGTCCGAGGCCCTCGACATCGCGCCCGGGTCGCTGGTTCACGTCGGCGACGACCCGGCGGCGGACAGCGGGGTCGAAGACGTTGGCGGCCGGTTCGTGGACGTGACGGAGACCCCGCTCGACGAGTTGGCGGCGCACCTCGAAGCCGAGCCCTGAAACCGGCGAACGCGCTATTCGTCGCCCGAGTCGCTGCCGATCCGATCGCTCCACTCCGGAGCGATCCGCTCCTCCGCGAGGAGCTTTTCCAAGTGCGCGACGACCGTCGCCCGCGCGAGGTCCGCGACGCCGGTCAGGTCTTTCTCGTAGGCCCCCGCCACCACGGCGTCCACGCCGTCGGCGCCGGCGTCGACCGCGTCGAGAACCGCCCGCTCGCGGTCCGCCCGGTGGTCGATCAGCCGCTGACAGGCGGACTCCGCGTCGTTGATGGCGGGGCCGTGTCCGGGGTAAAGGCGCCCGTAGCCGGTGTCGCGGACCCGCTCGAGACTCCCCAGGTACGCTCGGAGGTCGCCGTCGGGAGCCCCGACGACGACGCTCCCCTCGGCGACGGTGAGGTCGCCACAGAGGAGGTCGCGGGGACCGCCGTCCGCGGCGTCGCCGTCGGCGCTCTCGTCGCCGCGCTCGCCCGCCGACGCGACGGCGAATGCGACGTGATCCGGCGCGTGTCCGGGCGTCTCGACCGCGCGGACGGGAGTGTCGCCGACGCGGTCGCCGTCGCGGAACGTCCCGTCCGGCTCGACGCCGGTCGCCCTCGCGAACCGGTCGACGTGGTCGGCGTGCGCGAACACGGGCACGCCGGTCTGCTCCGCGTACGCGGCGACCGCGCCGACGTGGTCGGGGTGCGTGTGCGTGACGGCGATCGCGTCGACCGCGACGGACTCCGGTTCGCCGTCGCCCACTCGCTTTCGGCCCCTCTCCCCCGCACCGCCGACGCCGACCGCCGCGTCGAGCGCGTCCGTCCGCGCCGCGGGGTCGACGAGGAGGCCGGCGGCGAGGTAGGCGTTCGTCGTCCCGCCGGGCGCGCGGGTGTCGACCGGGACCTCGACGCGGGCCACGCGCGGGCCCGAGTCCGGCGCCGTCATTCCTCAGTCCCCGCGTCCGACGGAGGAGCCGTCGCGTCGGTCGAGCCCGGAGCGCGCGGCGGGACCCGGCCCCGATCCGGCGCGGTCTCGTCCCGGGATCGGGACGTTCGTGTCGTCGGCGACGGCGAACCGCGAGAGGTCGGCGACGCCGGCGTCGACCGCCTCGACCGAGCCGTACGGGCGGCCGACGACGATGTCGCCGGCCTTGCTCCGGTTGATTCCGGGGATCGCGGTCAGCTCGTCCATCGACGCCGCGTTGACGTCGAGGGGGTACGGAACGCCCGTGACCGAGCGGTAGCCGTGGTCCGTGATCGCCACGTCGATGGCGGTGCCGAGCTCCCGCTCGCCGGGGACGGCGACGAGGAGCGCGTAGGTGCCGAGCTGGCGTCCGAACGTCTTGCCGTCCTGGTGGTACTCCAGGTGCACGTCGGGGAGCACCGTCCCCGGCGGGACGACCCGGTCGAGCATCGGGTTGTCGACCGTTTCGCGGACCTCGCGTTTGTACGCCTGGAACTGGTCTTTATGCTCCTGTGCCACCTCGGCGCCCGTCTCGGCCATCTCCGTGCCCGCGAACGCCATCACCTGTCGGATGTTGATCCGCCGGAGCATGAGCCCCTCGTCGTAGACGCTCTGGAGGAACGCCTTGTTGTGCTCGTACGTCTCCGGGCGCTCGCCGGTGAGGCCGTGAACGAGGTTGATCCCGGGGAGGAGCTTCGGCAGCCGCGGGGAGGCGTCCGGGCCGGTCGAGGGGCCGGTCACCCGGTCGTCGCCGCCGGGCGTCGTCGCCGGCGCGTCGCCCGGCCGCCACCCGCCTTCCTCGTTGACGACGCGGACCGCCTCCAGGCACTCCTCGGCGGTGACGAGCAGGTTGTTCTCCTCTTGGACCACCGGATCGGCCGATTCGAGCCCGAACGCCGCGGTGTCGCCGGGCGTGTTGTGCGCGGCGATCACGCGGATCGCCTCGCGAGAGGCCTCGGGGTAGTCCGTGATCGTCACCGGGTTCATGTTGTCGAGGTGGAGCGTCCGCAGGTCGGGCGCGACCTCGCGGATCCCGCCGTACAGTTCGCGGAGCGCGTCCGGATTCGGCGCCTCGCCGTCGCCGCCGAACGCGAGGATGTCGGCCTGCCGGCCGAGACGGAAGTGCCTCACGCCGCGGTCCGAGAGCGCGTCGACCTCGTCGACGACCGAGCGCGCCTCGCGGAACGCCGGACTCCCGTACAGCGGCTCCGTGCAGAACGAACAGCGGTAGGCGCACCCGCGGGAAGTCTCCATCTCGCAGATGAGGTAGTCGGGGTGGTTGGGGTGTTGCTCGACGACGAACGCCCCCTTCTCGGCCCACCGGTCGATCTCGGCGTTGTCGCGCATCCGGTTGCCGAACCCCTCTAACCCCTCGCTGACGAGGTCGTACGCGGCGGCCTCCACGTCGCCCATGGCGACGAAGTCGTAGTCGAGGTCGTCGCGCTCGGTCTCGGTCGCGCCCGCGTTCTCCTCGCCGACGCCGAACCGCACCGGCCCGCCCAGCAGGGTGACGCCGTCCGCGGTCCACCCCAGCTCGCGCACCTCGTCCGGCTCCGCGGGGGTCCCGCCGACGTACTTCCCGGGGACGGTCATCCCGCCGACGTACACCATGAGGTCCGCGTTCGCGACGGCCGCGTGTTTCCCCCGATCCTCGCGAAGTTCGTCGATCGTGTGGTACGTGATCTGCGACTCGGGGACGCCCGCGTCGACGAGCGCGCCGGCCGTGTACCGCGGGTACGTCGAGATGTACGGCGGCACGCCGAAATGCGCCGGCTCGTCGACGTAGCCGTCGACGATGGTGACGGAGAGGTCGTTCGGGTCGGGAGGGAGCGAACCCCAGCCCGACGCGGGCGAATCGGTCATGTTACGCCACCGTAGTCGGCCGAGACGGGAAAAGCGTGCGGAACGTCGGGGGAGCGAGCCGCCGGCGTCGGGAGCGGGACGCTGGCCGTGTCCCCCCGCCGAGCGTCCCGCCGCCCGGACGGTGCCGGTCCCGAGAGGACCGAACCGACACTCCCGCAAACATTATGATAGCGACAGTTAACAAGCGAATATGTCGGCCCCCACCGAGGAGACCGTCCGCGTCCTCAGCGTTCCGGAGCGGGGCGAGAGTCGGATCCTCGACGGGGACTGGGTGGACGACGGGTTCGATGTCGCAGTCGAGCCGAGCGCGGAGTCGGCTGCCGAGCGACTGCGTCGAGAGCGGTTCGACTGCGTCGTCTCGGGGTATGACCTCCGGGAGAGCGACGGGCTCGAACTGCTCAGAAACGTCCGCGACCGCGACCCCGGAGTCCCGTTCGTGCTCGCGACCGCATCGGGGTCCGAGCGCGTCGCGAGCGAGGCCGTCGCTGCCGGCGTCGCCGACTACGTACCCCTCGGGCAGCGGGAGACGGACGACGACGCCACCGGCGGCGGGGGCGACCCGGCGCCGGTCACCGACGGCGAGACGCTGCGCACCCGCGTTCGCGCGGCCGTCAAACGGGTGCGGGACCGCGGCGAGGGCAGCGAGCGCGAACGCGACAGGCGCCGGTTGGAGACGCTCATCGGCAACCTCCCCGGCTTCGTCTATCGCTGCCGGAACGCGCCGGGGTGGCCGATGGAGTTCGTCCGCGGCGAGAGCGAGCCGATCACCGGGTACACCACGGAGGAACTCGCGAGCGACGCGGTCGTCTGGGGTGAGGAAGTCATCCACCCGGACGACAGAGAGCAGGCGTGGGAGACCGTCCAAGCGGCGATCGACACGGGCGAAGAGTTCGAGGCGGCCTACCGGATACGAACGCGCGACGGCGAGGTCCGCTGGATGTGGGAGCGCGGCTGCCTCGTCGAATCGACCGTCGACGGGACCGCGGTGTTGGAGGGGTTCATCACGGACGTAACCGAGCGGAAGCAGTACGAGGCCGAGCTCGAACGGCGGAACCAGGAGTTAGAGGCATTCACGAGCGTCGTCTCGCACGATCTCCGGAACCCCCTGTCCGTGGCGAAGGGGCGCGTCGAGCTGGCGCGGGAGCGGCACGACGACCCCGACCTCGACCACGCCGCCCGCGCGCACGACCGGATGGAGACGCGGATCGAACAGCTCCTCACGCTGGCGCGGAACGGCGAACGGGTGACCGACACGGAGCCGGTCGACCTCGACGCCGCCGCCGCGCGCTGCTGGTCGGGGGTCGCCACCGACGACGCGACGCTCGACGCCGACGTGGACCTGACCGTCGAGGCGGACCGCGATCGGCTCGTCCAACTGCTCGAGAACCTCGTGCGGAACTGCGTGGAGCACGGCTCCACTGGCAGCCGGGCGGAGTCCGGCGACGCCATCGGCCACGGCGGCGACGCCATCGACCACGGCGGCGACGCCGTCTCCGTGCGCGTCGGCGAACTCGACGACGGAGAGGGGTTCTTCGTCGCCGACGACGGCCCCGGGATCCCGGACGGGGTGCGCGACCAGGTGTTCGACGCCGGCTTCACCACCGCCGCGGACGGGACCGGGTTCGGGCTCGGCATCGTCTCGCGGATCGCGGAGGCGCACGGCTGGACCGTCGAGGCGGTCGACGGGGCCGACGGCGCCCGGATCGAGGTGCGCACCGAACCCGCCGCCTGAGGCGGGGAGGAGACCGCCGCCGCCACGCCGTTTAAGCCCACGCCGCCACAACGTCTCCGTATATGCCATCGACGATGGAGGTCAAATGCGAGAGCGACGACTGCGAGCTCGACATGTTCGAGAACCACTACACCTACGACGTGCCCGACGACCACGCGGTCGATGACCTCTCGTGCCCGTACTGCGGCGGGAGTAACCTCGCCGAAATCGAGGTGTAACTCGTGAGCGGATTCGTCGAGACGGGCCGGTCGGTCGTCCGCCGCGCCCTCGAACGCGTCGGCCGCGGGTGGAGCAAGATGCAGGAGCGGCGGCCGCTCTCGTGCGATCTGCTGGAGAGCGACGACGCTTACCTCGTCGTCTTCGACGCCCCCGGCGTCCGCGGTGAGGACCTGAAGGTGACGTTCCTCGATCACACCGTCGAGGTCGAGCTCGACCGGTTCCGCGACTTCTACGACGGCTACGAGATGCTGTTTCCCGGGCGGGGCGTCTCGCTCTCCGGAAGTGCCGAGCTCCCCCGCGACGCGAACGTGACGCCGCAGGGCGCGAACGCGACGCTCACGCGGAACGGCACCCTCCAAGTGGAGATCCCGAAGAAGGACGACGGCCGCGACGTGGCCGTGGTGGAGGAAGATGAGGAGGCGGACCCCGACGCGGAGGCCGACCCGGCCGCCGACGCCTGATCCGGAGTTCTCGGCAGCCCCTCGCGCGGACGCTCTCGCGTACCCCCTCGTCCTGTCCCAGTCGCTCGTTCTCTGCCGCTCGCTCTCAGTCGCTCACTCCCTCGCTCGGCTCTCGACCGACATCCCCTCCGCGATGTCGAACGCCTCGTCGCCGTCGAACCGGTCGGGATCGAACGCGTCGATCCACGGGGATTCGGGAGAGTCCGCGTCGACCCCCTCCAGCGACGCCAACACGCCCTCCGCGACGAGCTCCCCGGTCGCCGGCGCGCGCATGAACCCGTGGCCCTGCCAGCCGGCGGCGACGAAGACGCGGTCGGCGGGGTCGCCGACCGGCCCGACCAGCGGGTCGCCGTCGGGCGTGGCCGTACAGAGGCCGGCCCACGCGCGCTCCACGCGGAGGCCGTCCGCGCCGTCTGCCCCGCCCTCGCCGACCGCGGCGAGCCGCTCGCGGAGCGTCGCCGAGACCGACTCGACGAACCAGTCGTCGCCCGTTCGGTCGTACTCGTCCGGATCGGCCGGGACCGGCTCGGTGCCGTCGCCGGCGAGCAGCCCGGTCGGGTGCGGTCGGACGTACGCGCCCGCGGTCGCGTCGTACACCATCGGCCCGTCGTAGCTCGCCGCGCCGCCCGCACCGAGCCCGGCGGTCAGCGCCTGCACGCGGTAGGGGACCACGGGGACCTCGATCCCGGCGCCGCCGAGGAGGTCGGCGGTGTGCGCGCCGGCGGCGACGACGACCGCGTCGAACCCTCCGCTGTCGGCGGGTCGATCCACGGCGCCGACCCGCAGCTCGGGACCGTCACCCGCGAGCGAGACGGCGGTGTCGGTCTCGACGGCGACGCCCGCCCGGCGTGCGCGCTCGCCCATCGCGGCGACGTAGCTCGCGGGGTCACACCAGCCGGCGCCGTCGGCCACCGCGGCGACGGCGAGGTCGTCAGTGACGAGGGGAAACCGGTCGGCGAGGGCCGCGGGGTCGACGAGCGAGACGGCGCGGTCGTGTGCGCGCATCCGGTCGACCATCGCCGGCACGGCCTCGGCGTCCGCGTCGCCCTCGCGGACGGCGATGACGTAGGGGCACGACGTGAACGAGAACTCGGGGAGCGAGCGGTCGAGCGCCCGGAACCGCTCCATCGCCCGGGCGGCTAACGCGGCGTCGACGTCCTCGGCGTACGCGTCGTACAGCACGCCCGCGGCGCGCCCGGAGCTCCCGGCGCCGAGGCCGCCGCGGTCGTACAGCGTCACGTCGGCGCCTCGGGCCGCGAGGTCGGCGGCCGCGGTGACGCCGACGGCGCCGCCGCCGACGACCGCGACCGCCGGTCCCTCGCCCTCGCCGTGGCGGGCGCTCCCCGACGGCGTGTCTCGGCTCATGCCGACGCGTCGCGGTGCGTCGTGTTAAAAACGGCGGCGCTCGCTACGAGAGGAACTCGTCGATCCCGCGCGCCGGGTAGCCGACCACGTGGTCGACGCCGGCCTCGCGGAGGTCGGCGACGCGCTCGCGGACGGTGTCGGGCGACCCGACGAGCGCGAAGTCCCGCGCGGCCGCCGAGAGCACCTCGCGGGTGCGACCGGTCGCCGAGGCGTCCGTGGGAGGCGCGTCGTCGGCCCCGTCTCCGTCCGGAAGTGCGCGAGCGACCGGCCGACGACGGGAGACGTACGCGCCCACGGCGTCGAGGACGGCGTCCTCGTCGTCGGTCAGGACGGTCGGCGCGTAGACGGCCAGTTCGCCGTCGAACCCGGCGGCCCGGAGCGCGCGCACGTCGCGGTCGGTCGACCGGGAGAGCAGTTCGAACTGGGTCCCGCCCGCGGCCAGCGCAACGCGCTCGACGCCCTCCGTGCCGACCCACGCGTCGGGGGCGTCGCGCCGCGCGGCACCCAGCCGCGGTGCGACCGCGCGCGACGACTCCGCCTCCGAGAGGTAGGCGCCGTGGCCCGCGACGAGCACCCGGCGGGCCGCGTCCGGGATCCGATCGACCAGCGAGTCGTCGCCGAGCGGGTCGAACCCGTCAACCCGGACCGGCGTGGTGACGTACAGCTCCGTCTCGTCGGCCACGTCGGCCAGCGTCTCCGCGTCCGGGAGGTGTTCGCGGCCCTCGTAGTCGATCGTCACCCGGTCGACGGGGAGTGCTGCGGCCCGCGACACGTCGCACTCGGCGGGCTTCAGCGCCACGGCGTCGATGCCGGTGCGAGCGACCGCCTCGCGGCCGGTCAGCATCGGGCGATCACCTCGATCGCGGGCGCGGCTGCTCTCGGGTGCGAGGCGTCGGTTCGGGGCGCGGTGTCGATACTCACGGAGAAGACCTCATCACGATCGCGGAACGCGATCCATCGCCTGTGCGGCCATGACTAGCAGCGAGTAATCGCGTGCGTCTGATAAACCCGTCGCGACGCAGCAATATTTCCGTCGCCGCGCCGTCGCCGCTGGGACGAGGAAAGCCGTATCGGGAGGAAAGCCGTATCGGGAGGAAGCGGGATCGAGGGAGGCCGGTTACACGCAGGGTCACCGGTGACACGCGCGTCCCCGCCCACGTTATGGGGCTCGCGTCCGTACGGGCGAGCATGAATCAGCTCGTCGACGGCGAGTGGCGGACCGACACGTACGAGGCGACCGACGAGGAGGGCTCGTTCCAGCGCGGCGAGACGGCGTTCCGGAACTGGATCGCCGGCAGCGACGTGCCCGACCACATCGACGCCGAGCCGGACGACCGGTTCCAGCCCGAGGCGGGCCGGTACCACCTGTACGTCTCGTACGCCTGTCCGTGGGCGCACCGGACGCTGCTCGCGCGGTCGCTGCTCGGGTTGGAAGACGCGATCGGGGTCTCGGTCGTCGACCCGTACCGGGGGGAGGACGGCTGGCAGTTCTCCCCGGAGAAGGAGGGGTGTACCCCCGACAGGCTTCACGGCAGCGACTACCTCCGCGAGCTGTACGTCGAGGCCGACCCGGACGCCACCTGCCGGGTGACCGTCCCCGTGCTGTGGGACACCGAGGAGGAGACGATCGTCAACAACGAGTCCCGCGAGATCCTCCGAACCCTCTCGACCGCGTTCGATGATCTCGGCAACGACGCGTCGCTTCTGCCCGGCCCCGACGACGAGGCGACCGTCGAAGCGGTCGACGAGGTGATCACCGAGATCTACGAGCCCGTCAACAACGGCGTCTACCGCGCCGGGTTCGCGACCTCGCAGGCGGCCTACGACGAGGCGATCGACGACCTGTTCGGCGCGCTCGACCGCTGGAACGACCACCTCGCGGAGCAGCGCTACCTCGTCGGCGACTCGCTCACCGAAGCGGACATCTGCATGTTCACGACGCTGGTCCGGTTCGATCAGGTGTACCACACGCACTTCATGTGTAACAAGAAGTTCATCCACCAGTACGAGCAGCTCTGGCCGTATCTGCGCGACCTCTACCAGACCGAGGGGGTCGCCGAGACGGTGATGATGAGCCACATCAAGGAGCACTACTACACGACTCACCCGGACGTAACTCCGACGGGTATCATCGCTCGCGGGCCGGACCTCGACTGGGAAGCGGGGCACGACCGCGACCGGCTCGGGGGCGAGGCGCCGACGCCGGACGCGGCGGACTGAGGCGAAACGGGGCGGGCGGCGCGGATCGCGAATCGAACGTCGAGAAGGCGGGCCGGGTCAGGCCACCGCAGCCGCGATCTCCTCCTCGGTGAGGAACACGTCCTCGCCGGTCTCCGCGTCGAACAGGTGGATGTTCGCTTCCTCGAACACCACGCCCACCTCGTCGCCGGTCTCGGGCAGGATGTCCGGGGTCGACCGCGCGAGGAAGTCCTCGTTGATCGCGAGGTGGACGTAGTTGTCGGAGCCGATCGGCTCGACGACCTCGACCGTCGTGGTCAGGGTCTCGTCGCCGGTCGGGTTCTCCACGATCCGGATGTTCTCGGGGCGGACGCCGAGCGTGTACGGGGCGTTCTCCAGCTCGTGGCCCGCGACGTACTCGTCGCTGAGTTCGAACGCGAGCCCGTCGTCGTCGCTCCGGATCGTCGCCGACGAGCCGTCGGTCTCGACCTCCACGTCGACGAAGTTCATCGAGGGCGAACCGATGAAGCCGGCGACGAACTTGTTGACCGGGTTCTGGTACACCTCGGTGGGCTTGCCGACCTGCTGGAGCTTCCCGTCGTTCAGGATCGCGAGGCGGTCGCCCATCGTCATCGCCTCCTCCTGGTCGTGGGTGACGTACATCGCGGTGACGCCGAACTCCTTCTGGAGCTTCTGGATCTCGGCGCGCATCTCGGTGCGGAGCTTGGCGTCGAGGTTCGAGAGGGGTTCGTCGAACAGGAACACTTCGGGTTCGCGGGCGATGGCGCGGCCGAGGGCGACGCGCTGTTTCTGTCCGCCGGAGAGCTCGTCCGGCTTGTCGTCGAGCAGGTCCTCGATCCCCATCATCTGGGCCATCTCGGTCACGCGCTCGCGGCGTTCGTCCGGAGCCATGTCGGTGCTCATCTTGAGCCCGAACTCCATGTTCCCCATGACCGTCTTGTGGGGGTACAGCGCGTAGTTCTGGAACACCATCGCGACCGGACGCTCCTTCGCGTGGACGTCGGTGACGTCCTCGTCGTCGAACCTGACGGCGCCCGACGTGGGTTCCTCCAGACCCGCGACCATCCGGAGCGTGGTCGTCTTCCCGCACCCCGACGGCCCGACGACGGTCACGAACTCGCCGTCCCCGATCTCCAGGTCGATGTCGTCGACGGCGACGATGGTCCCCCGGTCGAACTCCTTCCGGAGCGTATCGAGCGTGACTCGTGCCATTTCCCTGAGAACGGTCCTACTGGCATATTAGTTCTTTGCTGTTTTTTCGATATGTGAGGAACGATCTCATCCCAAATATTTCTATCAGGCGCATCGCGGAGTACTCGGGCGTCAAGCCGCGTTTATCGGGGTTCTGCGAATCCGACCCAAAGTACTAAATGTATGAATATGTAATTCATCGTTTGTTGTGAACACATGAACGAGAAACGTAGAACGCTTCTGAAAGCGGTGGGGGGATCGACGGCGCTCACGGCGCTCGCGGGCTGTATCAGCACCGGCGGGGACGGATCGGACGGCTCCGACGGGTCTGACGGGAGCGACGCGTCCGACGGCAGCGACGGCTCCGACGGCGGAAGCGGGGGCACCGCCCGGCTGTGGGTCGACCTTTCCGACGCCGAGGACGAGGCGATCACCGGCTACATCGACCAGTACGAGTCGGAGTCGGGGAACACGATCAACAAGGAGGCGCCCGGCGGCGAGCTGGACCAGCAGCTCGAGACGGCGATTCCGGCCGGCGACGGTCCCGACTCGTGGATCTGGGCCCACGACTGGGTCGGCCGGTTCGCGGTCCGCGAGGACCCGCCGTTCCTCTACGACGCGAGCGACGACGTCGACGTTTCGCTCGACAGCTACACCGAGACCGCTCGTCAGGCGGCCCAGTTCGACGGGTCCCTCTACGGGCTTCCGTTCGCCTCGGAAACCGTGGCGCTGTTCTACAACGAGGACATGGTCGACGAGCCGCCCGAGACGATGGAGGAGATGGTCTCGATCATGGACGAGCACCACGACCCGGAGAACGGACAGTACGGGCTCTCGTACCCCGTGACGGACCCCTACTTCGTCAGCGGGTTCATCCAGGCGTACGGCGGGAACATCTTCGACGAGGAGGAGCTGGAGGTGACCGTCGACAGCGACGCGTGTAAGCGAGGCATGGACGCGCTCGAAACGCTGTCCGAGTACGTCCCGTCCGACCCCGGCTACGAGTCGCAGATCGTCGCGTTCGCGGACGGCCTCGCGCCGTTCGCGATCAACGGTCCGTGGGAGCTCGGCAACCTGCAGGGTGAGATCGACAATCTGGGCGTCACGACGCTCCCGACCGTCGACGGGAACAACCCGCGCTCCTACTCCGGGATCCAGCTGTTCTACTTCAGCGCGATGCTGGCCGACGCGGAGCAGTCGACGGTCGACGCCACGACCGGCCTCGCCGAGTGGTACACGACCAACGAGGACGTCATCCAGACCAACGCCGAAGAGCAGGGGTACATCCCCGTGCTCGCCGACGTGGTGAACAACGACGACCTCTCCAACGAGGTCCAGGCGTTCGCCCAGCAGGTCGACCACGGCGTCCCCATCCCGACGCACCCCGACATGGACAGCGTCTGGACGCCCGTGACCGAAGCGTTGGAGCGCGTCTTCAACGACGAGCAGGACAGCGACGCCGCACTCGACCAGGCCGCCTCCGAGATCCGGGAGGCGCTGTAGGCCCCGTTCGGGACCATGGCCTCTTCGCAACTCGGCACCGACGTCAGCGGGCTGTCGCGCCTCCGGGCAGCGCTGCCCTTCTCCACCCGCGACTGGGGGCTCCTGCTCGTCGCTCCCGGCGCGATCCTCTTCTCCAGTTTCATGCTGTATCCGATCATCTACCTCTTCTACATCTCGCTCACCGACGCGACGTTCGCCGGGTCGGTGATCGGGGGCGGCGCGCAGCTGATCGGGCTGGAAAACTACGTCCAGCTGATCGCGGACCCGCAGTTCCGTACGTCGATGTTCACGACGTGGCTGTTCGTCGCCGTCTCGCTCGTGTTCAAGGTGTTTCTGGCGGTGGGGATCGCCCTGCTGTTGAATCACGTGCGCGTCGCCGGCAAACGGTACATGCGCGCGGCGGTGATCGTCCCGCTGGGGTTCCCCGGCATCTTCACGATCACCGTCTGGCGCGGGATGTTCAGCGACGCCCGCTACGGCGTCTTCAACACGATATTGGGCCGGTACAACGAACTCATGTCGTCGGTGTCGGCGCCGGAACTCCTCCTCTTCGACGTGCCGATCGGCTTCCTCAGCGGTCGGTGGGAGGCGTTCTTCGCGTACGTCACCACGGAGGTGTGGCTGGCGTACCCGTTCATGGTGATCATCATCGTGAGCGCGCTGCAGGACGTGCCCCGGTCGCTCCACGAGGCCGCGATGGTCGACGGCGCGGGGGCGCTCCAGCGGTTCCGCACCGTGACGCTCCCCGCGATCAAGGGGCCGGTGCTGTTCGCGTCGATCCTCACGGCCGCGACCTCGTTCCAGCAGTTCCTGATCCCGTGGGTGTTCAACCAGGGCGGTCCGTCGCGGCAAAACGAACTGATCATCGTCTACGGCTACCGCGAGGCGATCACGTTCAACCAGTTCGGCTTGTCGGCCGCGATCCTGATCGTCGGCATCGCGTTCGTCGGGCTGTTCATGTACGCCGCCGTCCGCTACGGCGGCCTCGCGGAGGGGGTGGGTGACGAATGAGCGCGATCCGCGCGTTCGCGTCGTTCGTCGCCGCCAAGCTGATCGCGCTCGCGACCGCCCCGCAGCGGTTCGCCGTCATGGTCCAGCGAGCCGTGTACGACGTTCGAACCGGGAAGCGCACCGCGTGGGACGTGACCAAGAGCGTCCTGATGACGCTGTTCGGGCTCGCGATGGTGCTCGTCCTGCTGTTCCCGCTGTTCTGGATCACGACCGCGTCGCTGGCGGAGGGGTCGCGGCTGTTCAACACGAGCGGGATCTTCCCCGATCCGACGACGTACAACCTCGGCGCGTACCGGTGGGTGATCTTCGAGTCCGACTTCTTCTTCGTCGACGGCGACTGGGGGTACCCCCAGCTCGTCCTCGGCGGGGAGAGCGGGCTGGTCAGCTTCCGATGGGCCGGCACCGAGACCGGTCCCGGCGCGCTGTTCAACAGCCTCTACATCGTCAGCGTGACGCTCGTCGCCGGCTTCGGGATGATCGTCCCGGCCGCGTACGCGTTCTCGCGCCGACAGTTCGTGGGGCGCAAGCGCATCCTCTACGGCTACGTGCTGTTCACGCAGATCGGCGCCGGGCTGTCGATCGCGACGCTCGTCGCCCTCTACTCGCTGTTCAGCACGTACGGACTCACGAACAACCTGTTCATCCTCGGGCTGTTCTACGCCGCGTCGGCGATCCCGTTCAACACGTGGCTGTTGAAGACGTACATGGACAACATCCCCGTCTCCTACGAGGAGGCGGCGATGGTCGACGGCGCGAGCTTCCTGGACACGATCCGGGAGGTCATCCTCCCGCTGACGAAGCCGGGGCTCGCCGTCGTGCTCATCTTCGTCTGGCTCGCCGGGTGGAACGAGTTCATCATCGCCCAGACGCTGCTGCGCCCCGAGAACTACCCGCTCTCGGTGGAGCTGTACAACATCGCGACCGAGGGGCGGTTCTCCACGCCGTGGACGCGGTTCGCGGCGTTCGCGAACCTGTTCGCGCTCCCCGTCGCGATCGTCTACTTCGCGGCGCAGCGCTCCGTCGAGGACGGCCTCTCGTTCGGCGGGATGGAAGGCTAAGCGGCTCCGTCCCGGTTCCGCCTCGGCTCGCTTTCGGTTCGCTTTCGGTCCGCTTTCAGTCCGCTTTCGGTCCGTTTTCTATCGGCTCGCCGTGCGACACACCTTCCGTCCGGCGTCGCCGCCGCCGACAACGGGTTCAAGTGCGCGCTCGGCCCACCAACGGGTAGCAATGGAGCCGCCGAACATCGAGCGGTTGGACGAGCGGACCGTCCAGCGCATCGCGGCCGGCGAGGTCGTCGAGCGCCCGGCCAGCGTCGTCAAGGAGCTGATCGAGAACAGCCTCGACGCGGGGGCGACGCGCGTGGCCGTGTCGGTCGAGGCCGGCGGCACCGAGGGGATCCGCGTCCGCGACGACGGCGTCGGCATCCCGGAAGGGCAACTGGAGGCCGCGGTCGCCGAGCACGCAACCTCGAAGATCGGCGACATCGAGGACCTCGACCGCGGCGTCGGCACCCTCGGCTTTCGCGGCGAGGCGCTGTACACCGTCGGCGCGGTGTCGCGGCTCACCGTCCGGTCCCGCCCGCCCGGCGCCGACGCGGGGGCGGAGATCGCCGTCGAGGGCGGCCAAGTGGGAGAGGTGCGTCCCGCCGGCTGCCCCGAGGGGACGACCGTCGAGGTCGACGACCTCTTCTACAACACGCCGGCACGCAAGAAGTTCCTCAAGCGGACCGCCACCGAGTTCGACCGGGTCAACACGGTCGTCACGGGCTACGCGCTCGCCAACCCCGGCGTCGCCGTCTCGCTCGAACACGACGGGCGAGAGACGTTCGCGACCGAGGGGAACGGCGACCTCCGGTCGGCCGTCCTCGCCGTCTATGGCCGCGAGGTCGCCGAGGCGATGGTCGACGTTGAGTGGGAGCCGAAGGGGAGCGACCCGGACTCCGCCGGTGACCCCGCTTCCGCCGCCAGCCCGCCCGTTCGAGGTGTCAGCGGGCTCGTCTCGCACCCGGAGACGACCCGGTCGACGCGCGAGTACCTGGCGACCTACGTCAACGGTCGGTACGTCACCGCGAGCGCCCTCCGTGAGGCCGTCCTCGACGCGTACGGCGGCCAGCTCGCGCCCGACCGGTACCCCTTCGCGGTGCTCTTCGTCGAGGTCCCGCCCGGCGACGTCGACGTGAACGTCCACCCCCGGAAGCTGGAGGTCCGGTTCGACGAGGAGCCGGCGGTGCGCGAAGCCGTCGAGGACGCCGTCGAAGAGGCCCTCCTAGACCACGGGCTGATCCGGTCGACGGCTCCGAGGGGCCAGTCCGCCCCGGACGAGACGGCGGTCGCCCCCGAGTCTCCGGAGACCGAGGCCGTCGGCGGCGCGGGGACCGACCACGAACGCGCCGCGCTCAGCGATCGGAGCGGACGGAATCGGAACGGGGGCAAGTTGGGGAGCGGCGAGGCGGGGCGCGGCGACGGTCCGAACGACGGCGACGATCAGAACGACGACGGCGGCGGTGAGGCCGCCGCGTCCGCGACCGGCGCGTCCGAACTGGACCCCACGGACGAGGAGGCGTGGGCGGTCGGCGACGTCGGGGCGGAAGCGGCCGAGTCGGTCACTCCCAGCGAGTCGGTTCCCCCCGACACGTCCGGCGGTTCCGCGACCGACCGCCCCTCGCCGCGGAACTGGCAGTCGGAGCCGGACGAGAGCGGTGGGGGCGGGAAGGACGACGACGACGGTTCTGACGCTTCCGGGCCCGATGCCGCCGACTCCGCGACGGACGACGCCGCCGACTCCGCGACGGACGCCGCTGTCGACACGTCGGGGGGACAACGGAAACTGGGGGCAGCGGCGGACTCGGGCTCGACCCCGACCGCCCAGCGGACGCTCGACGGCGAGGCGACGACCGCGGAGCGCACGTACGACTCGCTCCCGCCGCTGCGGGTGCTCGGCCAGCTCCACGAGACGTACGTCGTCGCCGAGGCGCCGGACGGGCTCGTGTTGATCGACCAGCACGCCGCCGACGAGCGCGTGAACTATGAGCGCCTGCAGGCCGCCTTCGCCGGCGGCGCGGACGCGCAGGCGCTCGCGGAGCCCGTCCGAATAGAGCTCACCGCTCGAGAGGCGGCGCTGTTCGAGGAGTTCGTCGAGGACCTCGCGGGAGTCGGCTTCCGGGCCGAGCGGGCGGGCGAGCGCGAGGTGATCGTCGAGTCGGTCCCGGCGGTGTTCGACGCCGCGCTCGATCCGGGCCTCGTTCGGGACGTGCTCTCCGCGCTCGTCGACGACGCGGCCGCCGGCGACGAGCCGGTGACCGACGTGGTCGACGAGCTGCTCGCCGATCTCGCCTGCTACCCCTCCGTAACCGGGAACACCTCGCTGACGGAGGGGGCGGTCGTCGACCTGCTCGACCGGCTCGACGCGTGCGAGAACCCGTACACCTGCCCGCACGGGCGCCCGGTCGTGATCCGCCTCGACCGCGACGAGATCGGCTCCCGGTTCGAGCGCGACTACCCCGGTCACGCCGGGCGACGCGGGGAGTGAGCCGCGAGGACGACGGTCGATCGGTCGCTCGCCGACCGCAGAGAGGTACGCTTTAGGCGGGCGCCGTGGACCCACGGGTATGGAACGCGTAGCGATCATCGGCGCGTCGATGACCCCGTTCGGGCAGCGTGACGCGTGGGTGCGAGAGCTGCTGGCGGAGGCGGGCGCGGCCGCGCTCGACGACGCCGGAATCGACGGCGACGACCTCGATCACCTGTACGTCTCGAACATGGCCAGCGGCGAGTTCGAGGGGCAGACCGGGGTCCCGAACGCCCTCGCCCACGATCTGGCGGCACAGCCCGCCTACACCGCCCGCATCGACCAGACCTCCTCCTCGGGGGGCGCCGGCGTGTACGCCGCGTGGCAGTCGGTCGCCTCCGGCGCGTCGGACCTCACCATGCTGGTCGGCGGCGAGAAGATGACCCACCGGACGACCGCCGAGGCGACCGACGTGATCGCGTCGCTCACCCACCCGGTCGAGTACAAACAGGGCGTGACGCTCCCCTCTTTCGCGGGACTCACGGCGCGGCTCTACCTCGACGAGTACGACGCGCCGCGCGAGAGCCTCGGGAAGGTGGCGGTGAAGAACCACGCGAACGGCGTGGACAACCCCCACGCGCAGTTCCGGAAGGAGGTCGACCTCGACACGGTGCTCGACTCGCCGATCGTCGCCGACCCCCTCCGCCTGTACGACTTCTGTCCGATCACGGACGGCTCGGCCGCGCTCGTGTTCTGTCCGGAGTCGGTCGCCGCGGAGTACGTCCCCGAAGACGAGTACGCGGTCGTCTCGGGGATCGGCGGCGCGACCGACACCCACGTCGTCCACGAGCGCGCGGACCCGACGACGATGGGCGGGGTCGTCGACTCCTCCGATATCGCCTACGAGATGGCCGGGATCGGGCCGGACGACATCGACGTGGCGGAGCTCCACGACATGTTCACCATCCTCGAGTTCCTCCAGAGCGAGGACCTCGGCTTCTTCGAGAAGGGCGAGGGGTGGAAGGCGGTCGAGGAGGGCGTCACCGACCGCGACGGCGACCTCCCGATCAACACGTCCGGCGGCCTCAAGTCGAAGGGGCACCCCCTCGGCGCCAGCGGGGTGGCACAGGTGTACGAAATATTCGAGCAGGTCACCGGCAACGCCGGCCCGCGGCAGGTCGAGGCCGACACGGGGCTCGCCTGCAACGTCGGCGGGTTCGGGAACTGCGTGACCACGACGATTCTGGAGGGTAACCAATGAGCGACAACGACGCGACCGACGACGCGAACGCGGGAGACGGGAGCGAAGAGACCGCCGAACCGACCTTCGAGGCCGCCGAGTACGCGGACGGCACCGTCACCTACCCGCCCCACACCGTGAGCCCGAACGGTGCCGAGCGCGTCGGAACGGTCGACCTCCGCGAGTACGAGGGGCACGTCCTCACGTGGACCACCTCGACGGCGACGCCGCCGGGCGTCCGCGAACCCAACACCCTCGCTATCGTCGAGTTCGAACTGGGCGACGAGTACGACGGCCCGGCCGTCCGCGCGCTCGGACAGATCGCCGGACGGGAGGACGACTCCGGGGAGACGTTCGACGTCGACATCGGCGACCGCGTCGAGCCGGTCTACGCCGGCGAACTGCGCGAACCGGGCGCCGGGATCCGCGAACCCGAGAGCCAGGCGTGGGACGGGTTCCGGTTCCGGCCGGTCGAGTAGTCGGCGACGCCGCGAGCCGCCGGCGCTGTCGCCGGCTCAACCTCTGAATCGCGCCGAGCCCGAGTCGGTGAGGGGGCCGAGCCGCGTTTCGTGGACGCCCTCAAGCGTGTACACGTCCGGGCGGTACCGGATCTCTCGAGTCACCCCGTGGGCGTCCCTGAGCCGGCGTCGCACCCGATCGACGTCCCTCCGGTCGAAGTAGTTCGGCGTGAACACGAGCACCGCGTGCTCCGTCTCGCCGAACGCCTCGCAGCCGGCGCGGGTCGAGACCTTCGCGTCCCAGAAGCGCCCCGCCGCGACATCGTCGACCACCGCCTCCCAGAGGTCGTCCACCGCCTCTGGCGGGCGCTCGACGAGCCACTTCCCGCTCAGGTACGTCGTTTCGAGAGCGAGCCGGTCCGCGTCGGCGACGGTCTCGGCGTCGGCCGGGAGCGACTCCTCGTCGGCCTCGATCGCCGGGAGGTGCGCCTCCGTCGTCGCCGCCGGCCGCGTCACATCGTGTTCCGGGAAGTAGCCGTCCCGGGCGTCCCGCGGAAATCCCGTTACGTGTTTGACCCGGAGCCAGTGCCACCCCGCCTCGTCGATCTCGGTCGGCGCGCGGTCGACGGTCATGGGCGTCGTTTCGTCCCGCGAGAGAAAAACGCTCCCGGCGCGGGAGGGCGGCGAGCCGGGGAGGAGCGTCGCCCCTTCAGATCCGTCGGAAGTCGCCGAGTCGCGTCCCGTTCAACAGGTAGGCGTCGCCGGACGGGAGGGCCTCCGGGAGAAACGGCGCCAGGAACGACTGGCCGTCGACGTTGATCCACGTCCCCCCGGAGCGCTCGTTGAACGCGGGAAAGACGACGAGTTCGGGCGGTTCGGAGGGAGCATGCTCGTCCCCCTCCACGAACGCCGCCGGATCGAGGGGTCCGCGGAGCCAGGCGCGCTCCACGCGCGACCCGCCGACCGCGTCTTCCAGCCGCAGTTGGGGATGCTCGTGGCCCATACACACCACGTCGGCGTCGAGGAGTGCGGGATCGGGCCACGTGTGGCCGTGGAGGACGCCGATTCCCGTGTCTCCGCGGGGGGACGCGCCGTTGGCGCCGCGGCTGCCGTCGCCGAGAATCCCGCCGCCGGCCCCGATCACGTCCAGATCGTCGGCGAACGCCTCCGCGACTCCGGCGTCGTGGTTGCCCTCGACGAGCGTCATGGGGACCCGGTCCGTCACCGCCCGGGCCAGCTCGACGAGCTCCTCGCGTTCGTCGCCCTCCGGCGCCGCGATCCGGTGTGCGAGGTCGCCGAGAACCACCAGTCGGTCGGCGTCGGTCTCGGCGATCAGATCGCAGAGGCGCTCGCGGCGCTCGGCGGCGCGGCTGTCGAGCTCGACGCCGCGCTCGTAGCGGAGCCCGACCTCGATGCCCGCGTGCACGTCGGCGACCAGCAGGGCGCGCTCGCTCCCGAGGTCGGCCACGGCCGCCGGCTCGCCGACCACCGGCTCGACGGCGGGCGACGCCCCCGGCGTCATCAGATCGGTTTGAGCATGCCGTCGCCCGGCTCGTAACACTTCCCGCTCATCAGCGCGTCCTGGATCGCGTCCTCGACCGCGTCGGCCGCGACCCCGTGATCGTCGGCGACGGCCTCCACGACCGCCTCGCGGTCGGCGCCGTCGCCGTCGTCGAGCGCGCCCATCGCGTCGACGACCGCGGCTTCGAGGTCGATGTCGGCGGCCGTTTCGCCCGCCTCGTCGCCCGCCGGCACCTCGTCCGCCGGCTGCGCGCCGGCGTCCGACTGCCCCGCGGCCGTGTCAGCGCTCTCGGCCGCGGCCGGCTCCTCCATCTCCTCGGGGTCGGGAACGTCGATGTCGGCCTCGCCGGGCTCGTCGACTTCGCTGCCGGTCGAGAAGTCGGTGCCGAACTCCGACTCGATCTCCTCGCGCTCCGCGTCGTCGAGTTCGTACATCTCGTCGGCGGCGGGCTCGGTCGGCGGCTCGTCGAGGTCGACGTCGGCGCTCTCCGCGCCGGCTTCGCCGGCGTCGCCCGCTCCGGCGTCGAAGTCGCCGAGTCCGTCGCTCTCGTCGGCGGGCTCGGAACCGAGGTCGGGTTCCGGCTCGGCGTCGAGGGACTCGGACTCCGTCTCCGAGGGGTCGGGCACGGACGCGGCGGACTCGGTCCCGGTGGGTGCGGAGTCGGAGTCGACAGCCGCGGCGTCGGCGGCGTCGGCGGCGTCCGCAGTGTCGACAGCATCGGCAGCGTCGGATGCTTCGGAGCCGATCGAGGCGGACTCCGTCGATTCGGAGTCGATCGTCTCGGTCGCCTCGGCCGTCTCGGTCGCTTCGGTCGCCTCGGCTGCCTCACTCGTCTCAGTCGTCTCGACCTCCGCGGCCTCGGAGTCCGTCTCAGAGACCGGTTCGGGCTGTTCGGAGTCGGACACCGCCGGATCGGCCGCCGACGAGTCGGCGACCGCGTCGGTCGGCGCCTCGATCGTAACGTCGGTCTCCGGGAGCGCGCCGATCGCGGCCTCGCCGCCCTCGTCGGGCGCGGCCTCGAGGGCGCGCACCTCGTCGCGGTCGCCGGCGATCAGCTCCAGGGCGTCGACGGCGAGCCGCCGGAGCGCCTCGACGTAGGCCGTCGAGGTGTCGTAGTGGGCGATCGCCTTCGGGATTCCGGCCGCCAGCGAGGCGGGCGCGCCGCCCGATTCGAGCGCCGCGCGGAGCGCCTCGCCCCGGAGGTCGGAGTCGAGCGCCGCCGCGAAGACGGCGAGCCGGTCGAGCGTGGCCTCCGCGGCGGAGACGACCCACCGGTCGCGAGTGTCGGCGTCGACCTCGTTGAGGCTCTCGGGCCGGACCGAGGTGAACACGCGGTCGGAGTCCTCGGGTTCGAAGGTGCGCGCCTTCCCCGTGAGCGCGACGAACGACGGCGGGTCGGCGCGCTCTAAGAAGGCCTGCGCCTCCGGCTGGTACTGCCCGGCGTAGGTGACGAACGCGCCGGTGGGATCGACGACCCGCCCGCGGCGCGTCTCGTCGTTGACGCGCTCGACCTCGGTGAGCACGCCGGCGACGAACAGTCGGTTCACGCGCGCGCCGGTCGGCGTGACCACGTAGTTCGGGGCGCGCTCCTCGTCGCTCTCGGAGTACGAGAGGGAGGCGTCGTCGAACTCGGCGGCGAACAGCCGGTGGGCGACCTCGCGGGCGCCCGGCCCGTCGTCGCTCATTCGCCCACCTCCGCGAGCGCGGCGCGGGCGTGGTCGGCGGGGTCGTCGTCCGCGAGCGCGAACTCGGTCGCGTCGAGGTTGGCGCCGTAGTCGTCGACCGAGAGGTTCCCGCGGACGCGGTACGCGCGCCCGACCAGCGAGTCGGCGATGTCGTCCGCGACGACCGCCTTGTCCATCGCGTCCTTCGCGGCGTCGAGGGCGTCGTCGAGCCCGCCGCCGTACACCTCGGCGGTCAGTTCGTCGTCGAGGACGACGGTGACGGTGTCGGTGCCGTCGTCGACGATCGCCTTCACGCGGAGGTCGTCCTCGCCGTCCACGTCGCCGTGGCTCCGACACTGGCCGTTCTGGACCACGCGGCCGCACTCCGGACAGCGCTCGATGAGCCCGGAGCCGTCCCGGATCTCGAGGACGTTGCCGACGATCTCCACGTCGAACATGCCGCCGGAGCCGACCGCCTCGGCGATCGACAGCCGGGGCGCGTCCTCGGCGACCTCGACGGGGTCCGGGAGCGGCGTCACCGTCGAGAACTCCGTGAGGTTGAGCGAGGGGACGCCGCGGAACTCGCGGACGTACACGTCCTCGATCCGGAGGTCGGTGCCCGGCTTCAGCTCGGAGCGGGGCTGCCAGTCGGTGAACGGCAGCTTCGCGGTGGCGTCGCCGACGACTCCTTCCAAGATCTCCGTCTCGCCGTCCCGCCCGGAGATCGTCTTCTCGTCGACCTCCAGCACGCGGACCTCGACGTTACGCCCGCGGTCGCCCGCGTCGATGTCGACGAGGCTCCGGTCGCCGCCGACCGCCCGATCGACCTCGACGGGCTCGTCGGCGATGGCGACGGTGGTGGAGTCGTTGAGGTTGAGTTCGGGCTCGCCCTCCCACTCGCGGACGCCGGCGTTGCCGATCGTCAGCGAGTCGCCCGGCTCGAAGCCGAAGTCCTGCCACGCGGTGTAGGAGATGACACCGGTCTCGTCGGCGATCTCCCCCTCGCGGATCGTGAGGTCGTCGCCCTGATACCGGATCGTGCGGGTCCCCTGCGTGAGCACCCTGACGGTGACCGTCACGCCGTCGTGGTCGGTGGTGATCTCGCCCACGTCGACGGCGTCGGGCGTCGGCGTCGAGCCGCCGCCACCCCCGCCGTGTTTCCGGCGGACGCTCTGTTTGGCCTCGTCGATCGGGACGCTGTACTCCAGCAGGTTCTGCAGGTCGGCTTTGACCTCCTCTTTGTCGACACCGAGGTCGGAGGCGAGCTCCTCGGCATGGCTGTTGACGTCCATCGGGTCGGAGTTCGACGCGACCGCACAAAAGGGTTCACCACCCCTCCCGGATCTCGGATCCGCGGTGCCCGTCGCCCGCCTCCGGGACCTCGTCGGCCGCGGGCGCCGGTAGTGCTAAACCGCCCCCGTCCGCAACGTGGGGCATGGACGAGATCGACATCGACGCGCGCGTCACGGGAGAGCGGACCGTCATCGACGTGAGCGGAACTCGTGACATCGCGGTCGTCGTGCGCTCGGCGAGCGGCGAGCGGATCTACCTCCCGCCGGAGGACTTCGACGAGCCCGTCTCCGAGTCGCCGTACACCTCGCCGTATCAGGGCGGGAGCGGCGTCGACGGCGAGGAGAGCCCGTACGGCGGCGAGTCCGGAAGCACACGGGGCGTGATCGACACCGCGGACGGCTTCCGGATCACCCACCCGGAGGCGGCCACCGAGTTCGACGTGTACCGCGGCGACGGCAGCGCTGTCGACGGCGACGCGGGCGACGCGAGCGGCGGCGACTAGCCGGCGAGTAGCGCCGGGCAGACGCGGTGAGCCGCGGTCGATACCAGTGGAAACGAGTTGAGAAACGCCGAGCGGAGTGCCGAGCGTCTTACGCCACGTCTTCGTAGACGGCGAGCGTGTCCTCGGTGACGTCCGACCACTCGCGCCGCTCGTACGCCGGGGGCTCCTCGCGGTCGAGCGCGGTCGCGATCCCGTCGACGATCGACTCCGAGTCGACTTCCACCTCGACGAGGCAGTCGTCCGGGAGCACCTCCGCGACGCCCGAGCGCGTGGCGACGACCTGCGTTCCGGACTCCAGCGCCTCGGTGATCGTGATGCCGAACGGCTCCGCGTACGAGGGGGAGACGAACGCGTCGGCGGCGGCGTAGTAGTCGCCCAGCTCCGCCTCCGGAACGTAGCCGACGAACTCGACGCGGTCCTCGATGCCGAGCAGCTCGACGAACCGCTTCAGCTGGTCGGTCTGGTGGCCCGATCCGCCGACGACGAGCGTCACGTCGTGGCGGTGGAGCTTCCGCATCGCGTACAGCAGGTGCGAGATCCCCTTCTGGTCCGTGTGTCTCCCGACGAAGAACAGCATCTCGCCGTGGATTCCGAGGTCTTCGCGGATGTCTTTCCCGGAGAACTTCGGCGTCGAGAAGCCGTTGTACACGACGCGGGAGTCGGCGTCGTACAGCTCGCGGATGTCCTCGCGCACGAGTTCGCTGACCGCGATGTTGGTGTCCGCGGCGTTCGCGAGGCGGCGCTCGGTCTCGACCTCGCGGGTCGGCGGGTCGATGTTGCGGTCGCTCGCCAGCGAGTGGAACGACGACACCCACGTCGCGTCCGACGCGCGCGCGGCCTGTCGGCCGGGGCCGTAGCCGAACCAGTCGTGCGTGTGGATCACGTCGTGGTCCGGAGCGAGATCCGCGAACCGGTCGCTGAGGCGGTCGACGCGGGCCGCAACGTCCCCCTTCCCCGTCTCGACCGGCTCGATCCCCGGCTCGTCGTCCGGCGCGAACTCCGCGGGCAACACGAGGGTGGCGTCCACCCCGAAGTCGTCGCGGAGCCCGGAGAAGAGTTCACCGACGTGAACGTCGAGCCCACCGGTGATGTTCGGCGGATATCCCCATCCCAGCATGAGTACGCTCGGCGGCATACCTCCCCGTTTCGGGAGTCGGCACTTAGGTATGCCCCTCGTTCGGCCGGGCGGCTCGCGGGAAAGAGCGGAGGGTGAAGGGCGAGAAAGCGGACGAAAAGACGCTCCGAAACGCTCGTCGGTCCCGGTTCAGGCCGCCTTCACGGCGTCGCGCAGCGCGTCCGTGCGGTCGGTGATCGACCCGGCGGCGTCGGCGAGCACGTCGAGCGGATCGCCGGACTCGGCTTTCACCGTCAACACCGGCTCCGTCTGGCCGCCGGACTGCTCGGGGTTCATGTCGTAGGTCGCGGCCGCGACGTCGTCGGTCTCCAGCAGGACGCCCTTCAGCACGTTCATGAACGTGTGGTCCTCGCCGGCGATCTCGATGCGGAGCTCCGTGTCGGTTTTCTCGATGACCCGCAGTTTCATGTTTGTCAGGTCGAGCGAGCGGCGTTTCAAGCTTTCGTCTCCCGAATATCGAGAGGTGCGACCGGTCCCCACGCGACCCGAAAGCGTATGCCGCCGGCTCCGGTTGCCGCCGTATGGAGATCCGACGCCTGCCGGCCACCGAGGCCGCCGTCGAGCGGTACGCGGCGGAGCTGTGGCTCCCGTATCACCGCGACCTTGCAGCGAATGTGGCGAGACACGCGCTCGCGGACCGACCCGACGGAGAGCTGATCGCCGCGGAGACCGAGTTCCAGCTCGGCCTGCTGCGGGAGAACCCGGACCGCCGGGTGTGGGTCGTCGCGGCCGGCTCGGACGCCGATCCGGGTGCGACCGACGGCGACGCCCTCGCCCCGACCGACCCCGCGCCCCCCGGCGTCCCGGAGCCGGACCGCGAGCTCGTGGCGTTCGTCTCGACGAGCGTCGACGAGTGCCCCACGGTGTTCGACCGTCCCGACCGGCTGGTGGTCGGCGACATCTACGTCCGGGAGCCGTACCGGGGGAGCGGCGTCGCGAGCCGGCTCCTGGAGCGCGCGGCGGCCGACGCTCGGGAGCGGGACTGCGGCGAGCTCCGGCTCGACGTCGACGTCGACAACGAGCGAGCGATGGCGTTCTACGAGAAACACGGGTTCGAACCGTACCGCGAGCAGCTGACGCGGGAGGTGGAGTAACTGTGTGACCGCCGTTTCGGTAGTACGGGATCGACGGTTAACGGTTTCAAAGCCCCACCTGCGAGGACTCGCGGTTGCCCCTTAGTCCCGCC
>NZ_NHOA01000129.1 GCF_002727125.1 Halorubrum persicum | reverse complement strand
GATTACGCCCGCCCGCGCCGTCGTCTCCGCCTCGATCCAGCCACGAGGTCGCGACCGACTCGAACGGCCCGGAGTACTGCATCAGCGCCGTCCCGAGGATAGCCATCACGATACGTAGCCGACCGCGAAGACGTTGATCCTCGCCGCGAGCGCCGGGTCGAACGCGCCGGCCTCCNNTCGGCGTCGTCACGACCACCGCGAGCGCGATCAGGGCCGCCACGCCGCCGAACAGCAGCGGGCCGGTGATGAGCCCGATCCAGAAGAAGAACACCGCCGCGAAGGTGTCGCGAACGGGTTCGAGCAGCGCCTCGATCTCGTGGGCGTACTCCGTCGAGGCGGACACGATCCGAGCTCGAGGAGGTACTCAGCCACCGCCGTCCACCTCCTCGCTGGCCGGGAGAGCCGCGCCGTGCTGGCCGCTCATCCGGTGAGGATCTCCTCGAACGCCTCGCAGTTCTCCGGCGTGCCGACCCCCTCGGGGCGTCCGACGGACGTCTGCCGCGCACCAAACGCTAAGTACGCCCGGTCCGACGTGGCCAGTATGTGGCGCTCCCGGAAGAGCCGGGACCGGCGGACGGTGGTCTGCATCGCGTGCGGCGATTCGGTGCTGCGCGAGGACGCGCGCGAGTACGACAAGGAGGGCGACCGCTGGAACCGGCGCGACAAGGAGTTCGAGTATCTCTGTACCGACTGTGACGACGAGATCTGTCACCAGCCGCGGAACGGGCTCGAATCGCTGATCCTCTCGATCGAGTCGGACGGGCTCTCTCGCGAGGAGTTCCTCGACCGCTACGCCGACGCCGTCGCCGACGACGGCGAGTCGCCCGGCCGCTCCGAGCGCGACCGGTGACGGGTCGGGTGCGGTGGTTCGGGGGCGCGGGACGCGGAGAACGACCTCCTCTCGGTCCCGATCTGGTGTCCCCACTCCTTCGCCCCGACAGGCCTTTCTAACGGACACGCGTTGGTCACCGTATGCCAGACGATGAGCCGAAACCGGGGTCCGCGGAGGACCAGGGTCCCGTGACGATCACGCCGGAGTTGGCCGACCGCCTCGCCGAGAAGCGGACGGATCTGTTCGAGGAGTTCGAGATCCGCGACGAGTTCCCGAGGGAGGTCATCCGCGAGGCTGAGGCGCGGACCGAGGACGTGTACGCGGAGATCGAAGCCGAAATCGACGAGCGCGAGGACCTCCGCGACCTGACGACGTGGACCACCGACCCCGTCGACGCGCAGGACTTCGACGACGCCATCTCGATCAAGCGAGAGGAGGGGGCCTATCGGCTGTGGGTCCACATCGCCGACGTGACCCACTACGTCACCCCGGAGACGGCGATGTGGGAGGAGGCGGTCCAGCGAGCCAACACCGTCTACCTGCCCGACTACACGATCCACATGCTCCCGCCGGTGCTCGCCGAGACGGTCTGCTCGCTCGTGCCGAACGAGGACCGCCTCGCGCACACCGTCGAGATGGAGATCGACGACGAGACCCTCTCGTTCGAGGACATCGACATCTACAAATCCGTCATCAACTCCGACGAGCGGCTCACGTACAAGGAGTGTGAAAACCGGCTGGAGGACCCCTCGCTCCCGCTCGGCGAGGAGAACGAGCTCGCCTTCGAGCTCGCCGATCGCATGCACGAACAGCGCAAGGAGGACGGCTCGCTCGTCCTCAACCCCCGCCGCGACCGCGCGCACACCATCATCGAGGAGTCGATGCTGAAGGCGAACAAGGCGGTCACGCACACGCTGATGTGGGACCGCGGCGTCGAGGCGATGTACCGCGTCCACCCGCAGCCGACGCCGGACCAGTGGAGCGAGGCGCTCAAAGAGATCCAGGAGCTCGACGGCGTCTCGATCCCCGGCGACGCGTGGGGCGACGACCCGCGGAAGGCGGTCAACGCCGCCTTGGAGGAGTCGCCCGGGCGCCAGCTCAACAAGATCCAGCGGGCCGTGCTGAAGGTGATGCCCCGCGCGAAGTATATGAACGACCCGTTCGGCGGCCACCACGCGCTCAACTTCGACATCTACGGCCACTTCACCTCGCCCATCCGGCGGCTCTCGGACACGATCAACCACTGGATCGTCCACGAGAACGACGTGCCGGAGAACCTCATCGAGCTGTGCGACCACGCCAGCGACAAGCAGAAGGACGGCGAGACCGTCGAGCGGCTCTACAAGCAGTTCCTCCAGGAGGTCGGGCTCGACCCCCACGCCGTCAACAACCGCGGCGTCGAGGTCGTCGACGATCCCGCGGAAGCGAAGCACACGGCCTGACCGAACGTCCTGTCGCTTTTTCGCCCGTCCCCCCTTCCCTCCTGCCGTCAGCCGAACCTTGATGCGGTCCGCCGTTCACCCATCGACATGGTAACCGACCGCATTGTCGACCACTGCGAGACCGTCGACGGCGACCGCCCGGACCTGCCGGCGCACCTGCTGGACTGGTTCGCCGTCGCGATCGGCGGCGCGGCCCACGCGGACTCCTCGCCCGCGATCCGCGACGGGATCGACCGGATCGCGGGGCCGACCCCCGACCCGGCGACGGACGAGACGGCCACCGTCCTCCCGACCGGCGAACTGATGACGCCCGCGGACGCCGCGTTCGCGAACGGCGCGCTCGCGCACAGCCTCGACTTCGACGACACGCACCTCCCCTCCTCGCTCCATCCGGGTGCGCCGACGATCGCGGCCGCGCTCGCGGCCGCCGAGGCGGCCGACGCCGACATCGAGCGGTTCCGCGCGGCCGTCGCCGCCGGCTACGACGTCGCCTGCACCGTCGGCGAGGCGGTCGGGCCCGACTCCCACTACGACCGCGGCTTCCACGTGACCGCCACCTGCGGGACCTTCGGCGCTGTCGCGGCCGCGGGCGTGGCGCGCGGACTCGACGCCGAGGCGCTCCGGAACGCCCTCGGGATCGCCGGGAGTCAGGCGGCGGGCTCCCTCCAGTTCCTCGCGAACGGCGCGTGGAACAAGCGGCTCCACCCCGGACTCGCCGCCCGCCGCGCGATCGAAGCGACGGACCTGGCGGCCGCCGGCGTCGTCGGCGCGGCCGACCCCCTCGGCGGCGAGCACGGCTTCCTCACCGGGTACAGCGACGACCCGAACCCCGCGGCGTTCGACCGGCTCGGCGAGCGCGACGCGATCGCGGAGACGGGGCGCAAGCCGTACCCCTGTTGCCGGTATCTCCACTCCGCGATCGACGGCCTGCGCGAGATCGCGCCCGCCGTCGACCCCGCGGCCGTGGAGTCGATCCGGATCGCGATTCCGAGCGCCGGCGTCAGGCTCACCGGCGACCCCATCGAGGCGAAGCGCCGCCCCGAGAGCTTCGTCGACTGCCAGTTCTCGGCGCCGTTCGCCGCCGCGCTCGTCCTCACCGAGGGGTCGGCCGGCGCCGAGCCGTTCCTCCGGGCAGTCGGTCGGTTCGACGATCCGCCGCGCTGGGACGATCCGGCGATTCGCCGGCTGATGGACGCCACGAGCGTGACGACCGACGAGGCGATCGAGCGCCGGTTCCCCGAGGAGTGGGGCGCCGAGGTGGCCGTGACCGCCGCGGGCGAGACCCACGAGCGGTCCGTGAGCGTCCCGCTCGGCGAGCCCGAGAAGCCGATGTCCGACGCCGACACGCGGGCGAAGGCCGAGGGGCTGCTCGCCGGGACCGCCGTCGACGCCGATCGCCTGACGGCGGTGGTCGAGTCGCTCGAGGGGCGGTCGGTCGCGGAGCTGGTGGACGCGGCGACGGCGTGAAAAGCGGTCGGTCGCTCGGCGACTCCGCGGTCGTCGGGGGCGCTCCTCGGCGGAGCGTTACTCGTCTTCGCTCGGCTTCCCGACGATAACCGGTTGGTCGGCGTTGAGCAGGATGGTCTGGCTGACGCTGCCGAACAGCGCCTTCCCGACCGGCGAGCGCTTGCGCATCCCGATCACGATCGCCTCCACGTCTCGGTCGGCGGCGACCGTGAGGATCGCCTCGGCGGCGTCGCCGACGTGGAGCTCCCGATCGTGGGCGATTCCGAGCTCGTCGAGCCGCGCCTCGACATCGGTGAGCGAGTCCGGGATCCCGCGGAGCTCCTCGATCGACTCGTTGATGTCGTCGATGACGGTGGATCCGGCCTCGTCGGCCGGCGCGTCGACGGACTCGTACACGTGCAACAGCGTGACTTCGATCTCCGCCGGATCGGCGGGGAGCGATTCGAGGATGTCCACCTGCGAGAGCGCGCGCTTCGACTCGATGTCGACCGGCAACAGGGCGTGGTACATACGCCACGATTTCTCCCGGGCTCCCTTAAAAGCGACCGTCGCCACAATCAGTCCTGTCGTGTCGCAAACCGCGTGACCGCGGCAGCCGAGAGCGCGCCCATGGCGGCGATGCCCGCGAGGACGACGAACAGCTCGCGCGGGCCGGCCCGAGTGAGGACCGTGCCCGCGAGCGCGGCGCCCAGCGAGCCGACGCCGAAGATCCCGAGGTACGTGTACCCGAACGAAATCCCGCGGGCCTCGCTCGGCGAATAGGCCGCCACCGTCGCCTGCGAGAGCGGCTGGACGGTGAACAGCGCGACGCCGAGCGCGAGCGAGGCCGCGATGAACGTCGCCGTGGTCCTGCCGGCGGGTACGAACAGGAGCGCGAGCACCGACAGCACACTCATCAACGCCAGCAGCCCTCGCTCCGGCGGCACGCGGTCGGCGATCCGCCCGCCGAGGTACTGCCCGAACACGCCGACGGTGAGGACCGCCACGTACAGGTACCGCCCCACGTCGAACTCGTCGGCGTACGGGCTCTCGGGGTCGATGAGCTGTACGTCGATCAGGCCGCCGAGCACGTCGCTGAGGAGCTCCGGGAGGAACGTGAGGAAGGTCCGGTAGTAGAGCCCGCTGAACGTGACGAACGCGAACACGATCAGGAAGCCGCCGGCGAGCAACACGCGGGTGTCGTCGGCGATCGTCGAGACCGACACCTCGCCTTTCGCGTCGCCCGCGTCCCCGCCGGCGCCCGCGTCCTCGTCTCCACCGCCCCTGCTGCCGTCGCCGTCGGCCGCCACCGCAGCTCGGTCGGGCATCGCGGCGTCGACGTCGACGGTCGCCCCGTAGGCGGCGACGACGACCACGGGCGCCGTGAGCGCGGCCGCGACGATCCGCCAGTCGAACGCCAACAGCAGGAGCGCGGTCGCCAGCGGCCCCAGCGCGATCCCGAGGTTCCCGCCGATCCCGTGATAGCCGAGCGCGGTCCCCCGCTGTTCGACCCCCTTCGAGATCAGCGACAGCCCCGCGGGGTGATAGACGCTGGCAGTGACGCCCCACGCGCCGATCGCGACCGCGAGGGTGAGGAGGTTCGGCGCGACGCTCACGAGCAGAAACGAGCCGGCCATGCCGGCGAGACACGCGAGGATGAGCGGCTTCGATCCGAAGCGGTCGACCAGGATCCCGCCGGGGAGCGCGCCGACGCCGAACAGTCCGTACCCCACCGTCACGACGAGCCCGAGTGCGGCCGCAGTCGTCGAGAACTCCCCGATCCACACGGTCAGCAGAATGGGGATCGACAGCTCGTAGGTGTGGACGAGTCCGTGAGACCCGGCGGTGAACGCCACGATCCGTCGTTCGGCAGAGTCCATTGCCGGTTGGTTCTCCACCGGTTATGATAGGTCCGGGGGTACCTGCCGCGGTTGCCGCGAGACGCGGCCGAGCCCCGCGCTCCCGATCACTCCGCCATCGCCGTCTCCCCGACGGGCGGGTCAGACCGGATGACGGTGACGACGAGGACGGCGGCGACGACACACACGCCCGAGAGCAGCGTCCAACTCGCTCGGTAATCGAAGGTGTCCGCGAGATAGCCGAAGGCCGGCGGCGCGAACAGCGCTCCCGAAGTCAACGCGACCTGGCACCCCGCGGTCGCGCTCCCCATCTGGTCGGCGGGGACGAGCGTCGCCATACAGGAGTAGTAGACGCCCGTGAACCCGAGGACGAAGAAGCCGAGCGCGGCGAACGCGATCCCGGCGTTCGAGGGGGTCGAGGTCCGCGCGACGACGAGGAACAGGACCGCGCTGGCGACCGTCTGCACGAAGAGAATTCCGCCGATCCTGGTCTGCGGGTCGCCGGGGAGGTGGTCGGAGAGCCAGCCGCCGAGCAGCCGTCCGCCGCTCCCGAACAGCTGGACGATCGCGAGCACGACGCCGCTGAACGCGACCGACGCGCCGATCGACTCCTCGACGTAGAGCACGGTGTACCCCGTGGTCGTGAACAGCGCGGCGCCGAGGAAGAGGCCGGAGACGACCAACAGCACGTACGGGCGGTTCGACGCCAACCCGCGGAGGTCCGGGCGGCTGCTCGTGCCGCCGCCCTCGCCGCGGTAGAAGAGGTAGAAGACGCCCGCGACGACGACGCCGACCGCCGCGGCGATGAGGAACCCGATCTCCCAGAAGAAGTAGCCGGCGAGCCCGGTGACGAGCAGCGCGCTGATCCCGCTGCCGCCGGTGACGCCGACCTGCTTGATACCCATCGCGGTGTTCTGGCGACCGGGGGCGACGCTGTCGTACACCGCCTTGTTCGTTCCGGGCATCGCGGTGCTGTACACCGAGCCGAGCAGGAAGACGGCCGCCAAGAGCAGCGCGTACGTCGGCGCGCCGGCGACGAGCACCATCCCGGCGGCGAGCCCGACGAGCCCGAGCGAGAGCGTCCGCCGCTCGCCGAACCGGTCCGTGATCGCGCCCACCGGCAGCAGGAATATCGCGTAGCCGAGGGTGAGCGTGGTGACGACGATGCCTACCCTGAACCGCGAGAGCCCGAACTCGTCACGGAAGAAGGGAGTCGCCGCGAAGACGGTGTAGTAACAGATGCTCGCCGACACTTGCCACAACGTGACCAGCGACACCGTCCGCCAGTAGGCGCGATCCATTCACCGTCAGCCACCACAGCCCGATCCATAAGCGGTCCGCTCTCGGCAATTGACGGCCGTCGGGGCGGGGGATTCGCGGGACTGCACGCCACCGATCCGAGCACGGTTCGCCACGACGCGAATCCTTATTGGATGGGGCGATCCACGTCCGCGCATGCCACGAGACTGGCGGGACTCGGTCGACCTCACCGAACGACAGGCGCTCGTTCGGCGGAGCATCCGGGATCTCTGTTCGGAGTTCGACGACGAGTATTGGCGTGAGCGCGACCGCACGGCGACCTATCCGCAGGAGTTCGTCGATCGGCTCGCCGCCGACGGCTGGCTCGGGATGCTGATCCCCGAGGAGTACGGCGGCGTCGGGATGTCGACCAGCGAGGCGGTCGTGATGATGGAGGAGATCGCGGCGAGCGGCGGCGGCTTCGCGGCGCCGCAGTCGATCCACGGCGGGATCTACAACTCCGTCCCGATCGTAAAATACGCCGACGAGGAGCTGAAGGAGGAGCTGCTCCCGAAGGTCGCCGCGGGCGAGGAGACGATCCAGGCGTTCGGGCTGACCGAACCGAACGCGGGTTCCGACTCCACGGCGATGGAGACCAGGGCGGAACGCGAGGGCGACGAGTACGTGATCAACGGCGAGAAGGTGTGGATCTCACGCGTGGAGGACAGCGACTACCTCGTGTTGATGGCGCGGACGACCCCCCGCGAGGAGGTCGACAAGCGGACCCGCGGCATCTCGATGATCCTCGTCGACCTCGAGGACGCCTACGCGGACGGGTTGGAGATCGAGCGCATCCCCAAGTCGGCGAGCCGGGCGGTCCACTCCTACCAGCTCTACTTCGACGACGTACACGTGCCGGCCCGGAACCTCATCGGCGAGGAGGGGCAGGGGTTCTACCAGGTGCTCGACGGACTCAACGAGGAGCGGCTGGTGATCGCCGCGGAGTGTCTCGGGCTCGGCGAGACCGCGCTGGAAAGCGGGATCGATTACGCCAACGAGCGCGAGGTGTTCGGCGGACCGATCGGCGCCAACCAGGCGATCCAACACCCGCTCGCGGAGGCGTACGCCGACCTGCTCGCGGCGAAGAAGGTGATCTACGACGCCGCCGACCGCCTCGACGACCTCGACCGGACCGAGGCCGGCGCCGAGGCGAACGTCGCGAAGTACCTCGCGGCCGAGGCCGCGTTCGAGGCGGCCGACGCCGCGGTCCAGACCCACGGCGGGTTCGGCGTCGCTCGCGAGTACGACGTGGAGCGGTACTTCCGCGAGGCGCGGCTGACCCGCCTCGTCCCGGTGACCCAACAGCTCGCGCTCAACTACCTCGGCGAGCGCGTGCTCGGGCTTCCGCGGTCGTACTGATCCCGTCGTTTCGGACGGCCTGACCGCAGCACGCGCTCCGATTTCCGCACCTCGCCGTCCGCTAGCGTTCCCTCCCGGGCGGCGCCGGGTACGACTGACCGCGGGCGACGACCGTCTCGGGGTCGAATCTGACGAGCCGGTAGCCGTCGGGATCGATGTCGCCGAACATCGCCGGCCACTCGCTCCGGTCCTCACCGAGGTACTTCTGAAACAACCGATCGGCCCGGCTCTCGTCGTACGGGTCCAGCGTCGCGGTCCCGCGCATTCCAACGTGCTCGACCCGGCCCGTGCGCGGATCGTAGTCGACGACGGCAACCGCCGACTCCGGGTACCGCCGGACCCGGTCCGGGTACGACCGGTCGCGTAGCCGCGCTACGTTCCAGATCGCCCCGTCATCCCAGAGGAACCACAGCGGCGAGAGCCGGGGACCGCCCTCGGAGCGCTGCCCGAGGAAACAGAACAGCGGCCGAGCGAGGAACTCGTCGAGGTCGCCGTCGAGGGTGTTCTCCACAATCTCCATACGTGCCCGTACCGCTCCGGGTCTCTTAGAAGTGGGCTCGGGTACCGGTCGCGGTCCGAAAGCGCTGCGGGAGTGTTCCGCGCGTTAGCGCTTCCGCCCGGAGAGCATCCCGGTCGCCCCGCGGATCGTGGCGATCGGGTTCGGCCGCCCGACCACGGTCTGTAAGACGTACAGCGCCCCGACGGCGGCGAGCGAGCCGACCTGCACGATCTGCATCGGGTGGACCATCGCCAGCACGCCGGCGACGAAGAAGGCCACGCGGAGCCCGTACGTCTGTCCGCGGCCGAAGACGAACTGGTAGTTGATCCCGTGGATTATCGCTATCGATCCGAACAGCGCGAGGAGGCCGGCCGACAGCGAGGCGTAGTTGAACGAGCCGGAGACGAGCTCCGGGTGGTAGACGAAGGCGAAGGGGAGGATGAACAGGGGCGCGGAGATGCGCAGCGCCTCCTTACAGCTTCCCCAGAACCCGCCGCCGGAGATCCCGCAGGTGACCGCGACGCAGGTCGCGATCGGCGGCGTGAGCCCGGCCAGAATCGCGGCGTAGAACACGAAGAAGTGCGCCGCGAACTCGGGGACGGCGAACTGGCTGATCAGCGTCGGTGCGACCAGGAGCGCGACGACCGTGTACGCGGCGGTCGTCGGCATACCGAGCCCGAGCAGGATACAGATGATCATCGCCAGCACGAACGCGATGATCGGGACGCCGCCCGACAGGTCGAGCAGCGTGAGCGAGATCGCCGTCGGCACGCCGGTCGCCATCAGGATGTCGACCACGCCGTTGATCGCCGCCAGAATGATCGTCACCGGCGCGACGACGATAACCCCCTCGCGGAAGCCGTCCACGGTCTGCTCGAGGGTTCCGACGAACGCCTCCTTCCGGCTCTCACCGTCGAGGGTCGCCTGCACCAGCGGAATCGCGATCCCGAAGGCGATCATCGACACCGCCGTGTACAGCGCGGCGGTCATCACGGTGTACTGCAACACGCCGAGCACGTAGATCAGGATCGCCAGCGGAACCCCGTACTTCACCGACTCCAACACCATCTCCCGGCGGGTCATCGACTCCTGGAACACGTTGCTCATCTCCGGATCGTCGATCTGCGGGGCCGCCACGTAGTGGACCGCCATGACGATCGAGACGACGAGCACGGCCGCCGGGATCAGCCCGGCGATGATCACGTCGACGTAGGTGACCCCCGTGATCAGCGACGCCATGATGAACGCCCCCGCGCCCATCACGGGCGGGAGCACCTGTCCGGAGGTGGAGGCGACCGCCTCGATACCTCCGGCCGTCTCGGGTTTGACACCGTTCTTCTTCATCAGCGGGATGGTGAACGAGCCGGTCATCCCGGCGTTCGCGGTCTGGCTCCCGTTGACGGAGCCGATGACCGCGCTCGCGATGACGGCCGTCTGGGCGATCCCGGAGTCGACGTACTTCGCCGACCGGACCGCCAGCCGAAGGATGAGGTTGAACGCACCGTACGCCTTCAGCAGTCCGGCGTACAGCAGGAACAAGGCGATCCACGCCGCCACGAGCCGAGTGAGGAACCCGTAGAACCCGTCGACGCTCACGACGAGGATCCGCAGGATGCGGGACGGCGAGAGCCCACCGTGGCTCAGCGCGCCGGGCATGGCCGGACCGGCGAGCCCGTACGCGATCCCGGCGAGAACGACGACGAGGAACGTCATCCCGAACGACCGCCACGTCAGGTAGATCATCGCCAGCGTGAACAGGAACGCCATCCCGATCTGCGGGTCGGTCGCCCGCCCGACGGTGTCGATCGCGACCTGCTGGTAGTTCAAGAAGAGGTACGCGCTCGTCGCCACGGTGATGAGCCCCGACACGACGAGGAGCCCGACTTCGATCCAGTTCCGCTCGATGAGCGGGTCGTCCAGCTCCGACACCACGTACAGCCCGAGGATGCACCCGAGGAACGCGACCGCGTACTGGCCGCGGGGCATCTGCTGGGTGTACGAGTACCACATCACGATCAGCCAGAACGGCATCGAGTAGGAGATGAGCGCCATCCGGAGCCGCTCTTCGATCCCCCGCCCGTATCTGAGGATCAGCGCCGTGATACCGGCGACGCCGACGATGCCGGCGATGCCGATGACCGTCGTCGACGTGTCTTCGATCAGCGTCGCGAGCGCCGCGGGGTCGTCGGACAGCAGGGCCGGAAGCGCCTCCCCGTACGCCCCTGCGAAGAAGTTCGGCAGGATGACCGTCGGGACGAAGATGACGAGGATCCAGAACGGAAGCGAAAGCAGATACAGCCAGAGCTGCTTGGTACCGCGGGAGCCCGGAGCGAGGTCGAGCGACTCCTCGTCGTCGAGAATGCTCTCATCCGGTACGGCCGCTGAGTCTGGCGGGTCGGTCGGATCGGTCGAGTCGTCGGGGGATGTTGCCATTCGTCGGAAAGGGAAGGGGTGGTCGCGTGGTTAAACGGTCGGTGCTACTCGTCGCCGCGGCTCCAGGAGTCGTCCCAGACGTCGTTCTCCTCGAAGAAGTTCGCGACGCCGGCGTGGATATCGATCTCCGGGATAACCGTCTGCGTCATCGCTTCCGGCGAGTACTCGAGGGTCGTCGGGTCGGACTCGCGGAGCGTGTCCTCGTGTTCGATGGCGAGCCGGCAGACCTCTTCGGTCGCCCGCGCCGGGATGTCCGGGCTGAACGCCCACTGGCCGGCCAGCGACCACGTCGTCATCGTGTCGGTGTAGGCGGTGACCTCCTGCTCGTACCCGTACGGATCGATCTCCTCGAGGATTGCGCCGGGGTGGTCTTCGATGACGGAGCGGAACTCGTCGTCGACCTCGAGCAGGTTCAGCCCGCCGCCACTGCGCACGTCAACCTCCTGGCACCAGCCGGAGAGGTTGACGCCGTTTGCGCCGTACAGACAGAGCGCGTCGACGCGGCCTTCCTCGACGGCGCCCGGAATGTCGCCCGTGTCGACGTTGAGGATGTCGTTCGGCTCCCACATGCCGGCCTCCTTGAGGATCTCCTCGGTGAGCAGCCGCGTCCCGAAGCCGGGCTGGATCGGGTAGATCGTGTAGCCGCCCTCACGGAGGTCGGAGACCGACTCGACGTCGCTGCTCTCCAGGCCGACCCAGTGGATCTGCAGCGAGGTGAACAGGAACCCCTGGTTGGGGAGCGTCTCGACAGGGTCGTCGGCGAACGGCCCCTCCTCGCTGAGCGCCTTCGCCAGCGAGTTGTTGTCGACGCCCATCGCCGGAATGTCGCCGTTCTCGTACGCGTAGAGGTTCGCCGTCCATCCCTGCGTCTCCTGAACGGAGATGTTGAGGAAGTCGCTGTGCTGCGACGCGGCACGGGCGAGCGCCTGTCCCGCGGCCTGCGTCGAGCTCCCGGTCGACGTCCCCCCAATCGTGATCGTGACGTCGCCGCCGCCGTCGCCGCCGTCACCGCCGTCGCCGCCGTCGCCGCCGTCACCGCCGTCGCCGCCGTTTCCGGAACAGCCGGCCAGTCCGACTGCGCCGAGCGTCGCCGCACCCTTGACTACGTCACGTCGAGACGTCTTGTCACCATCTATCATGTGGCTCAGCCGTACACCCCGATTGATAAAAGAGTGTCGCAGGTGGCCCATTTTCACCCGCGCCGTCGGGTGATTTGGTGATTCTCACTACAGTTCGAGTCAATCCGCAGTTATTTCTCTCATTCTCCGGATGAAACCTGGTAAAACGCGTTATTAGTTGTCATTTCGTGTCCACGAGAACGCCGTGTCGAGATCGTGCGGCGTATTCCCCCCCTCGCTCGCGGCTCGCTCGCGGTACGCGTCGAGGTCCTCACGGAACGCCGGGTCGGCCACCGACACGAGCGCCTCGGCCCGCTCGCGCGGCGAGAGGCCGCGAAGGTCAGCGACCCCGTGTTCCGTGACGATCACGCTCGCGTCGTGTTCGGTGTGATCGACGTGGGGCGTCAGCGGCACGATCCGGGAGACGTCGCCGCCGACCGCCGTCGACGGGAGCGCGACGATCCCCAGCCGGCAGTTGCGCGCGAAGTCGCCGCCGCCGCCGATCCCGTTGACGACGCGGGTGCCGCCGATGTGGGTGGCGTTAACGTTACCGTAGAGGTCCACCTCCACCGCGCTGTTCACTCCGACGACGCCGAACCGGTCGATCAGTTCCGGCGCGTTCGACACGTCTGCGGGCCGCAACACCACGTCCTCGGCGTAGCGCTCCACGTCGTCGAAGAGGCGCTCTTGCCCCTCGGCCGACAGCGCCAGCGAGGTCGCGCTCGCGCCGCGGAGGTCGCCCGCGTCGAGCATGTCGAGGAGCCCGTCCTGTACGACCTCGCCGACGTACGACACCGGGCGGTCGCCGAAGTCGACGTCGGCGAGCGCACCCATCAGCGCATTTCCGAGGCTCCCCACGCCGAACTGGAGGTTCGCCGCCTCGTCGAAGAGGGGGTTGCGGTCGAGTTCGGCCTCGAGGAACCCGCCGAGGTTCCCGGCGATCGCCTCGTCGGTCGCGGAGACTTCGCGGAACTCGTAGGGGTCGTCCGCCCGGTCGGTCTCGACGACGGCCGCCAGCTTTTCGGGGTCGAACCGGACCGCCGGCCCGTCCGTCCCTCCGAGGGGGTCGTCCAGCGGGATCGGCCCTCGGTTCGGCGGGGCGTCGCGGACGTGGATGTCGTGCACCTGCGCGAGTTCGACGGGCTGTGCGCGGTTCACCTCGACGATCACGCGGTCGGCCGCGCCGACGTACGCGGGCGTGTGGCCGATCGACGTGGAGGGAACGAGCCAGCCCGGCCCGACCGCGACCGCCTCCACGACCGCGATCGTCTCCCCGCGCATGCCGGCGCGGAGCCCGCCGAAGCGCACCTCGTCGGCGAGCCGCGAGATGTGACGGTCGTGGAACTCGATCCGCCCGTCGTTGGCCGCCGCTCGGGAGGTCTCGTTCGGGACGAACGGGTAGCGTCGAGCCATGTCGCCCGACTCCACGAGCGCGCGGTCGATCTCGTCGCCGACGCCGCCGCCGGAGACGACCGTGAGTTCGCGGGCGTCGTCGGCCGCCGCCAGCGCCTCGGGGACGAGCTTGGGGTACCCGACGCCGCCGAAGCCGGAGACGAGCAGCGTCGCGGTGTCGGGGACGAGCGAGGCCGCCTCCGCGGGCGACGCGATCGGGAGGTCGCCGCCGAGCCGCGTCTCCGGGACCGGATCGTCGAGCGTCGGTGCCGTGGGGCCGGAGGGGGCCGGCGTCACTCTAGGTCCTCCGGCTGGGTGCCGATCCCCTCGGGCCAGCCCGTCGGCTGGGCCGCGCTCGGCTCGGCGTGCGAGCGCTTCAGCACCATCGGCGTGCGCTCTAAGGAGAGGACGAGCTCGTCGTTCTGGTTGTACGCGCGCAGCTCCGTGGTGACGATCCCGACGTGGTCGCGCGAGGAGGACTCCCGCTTGTCGACGACCTCCGACTCCGCGAACAGCGTGTCCCCGTGGAAGACGGGACCGTGGTGGCGGATGTCGTCGTAGCCGAGGTTCGCGGTGGCGTTGGCGCTCACGTCGATGACGCTCATCCCGACCGCGAGCGCGATGACGAAGGTGCCGTCGACGAGGCGCTCGCCGAACTCCGTCTCGGCGGCGTACGCCTCGTTGAAGTGCATCGGGTTGAGGTTCATCGAGAGGTTGGTGAACCAGACGTTGTCCGTCTCCGTCACGGTCCGCCCGTACGGGTGTTTGTACACGTCGCCGACCTCGAAGTCCTCGTAGTAGCGCCCCTCCCAGCCGCCGACGAGCCGCCGATCGCGCTCCCCGTCGTCGTGTGTGTCGCTGTCGCGTGCCATACTTCGCCAGACAACGAACGACTAAAAGAGGGTTGTGTTCGCGGCCCCGTCCGCCGGATCAGCTACGTCGACGCCGTGTACAGCAACAGCCCGACGGAGACGATCGTGACGAGCAGGATCCACCCGATCATGACGGCTCCCATCTGGCGGTGCGTGAGGTTCTGGCCCTCAAGGAACTCGGAAATGCCCATGTGACGCCCAACTGACTCGGAGTATATAAGCGGTCTGGGTCGCGGAACGGCGGTTCGGCTCACTCGACCGGCCGTGTTCCCTTCGCCAGACGGTCGAGCCGTGGGGGGTAGCCTCGACCGTCCGGGTCGCGGCATCTCTCACCGGATAAAACGCCCGCGAGGCGGTGTCTCTGTCGGGTTTAGATGCCTTCGCAGAAACGCGGATCCGTTATGGACTCGCGGGGCAGGAGAACTACCGATCATCTGACAACACCTCCGACTCATCGAGAACATTCTTGCGCACGGTCATCTTCTCCTGATCAGACCGCACGTCGTAGTGCTCATAGAGCACGTCAAGCGTCACATCCATCCGTTCGCTGACAACCTCTGGCGTCGTCCCCTCGTTCAGGAAATGCGTTATCGAGCCGCGCCGAATCGCGTGCGGCCCACACGACGATGGGCAGCGACTCGGGTATCCGTCGTGCCCGAGCGCGTCGCACTCGTCGAGGTCCCGACCGTGCGGACAACCACCGTACTGGCAGGGTTGCGTCGCCCGAGTCACCCAGTCGTACATCGTGGTTCCCGCCGGACGACCCTGCTTCGAGGTGAACAGGGGCCGGCGGCCGTAGTCGTCGACAACATCATTCCGGTTTGGATTCTCGACGTAGTCCTCGATCACCTGGAAGACCTCGGGACCGAGGTAGATCCATCGGTCCCCAGCGTCGCCGTTCTTCAGGTTGGTTCCCCTGTCCGGGCGATTCTCGATGACGATCGCGTTGTCGTCCGGACGGAGGTCGTCAACGTCTATCGACCGAGCTGCGGACCGGCGCATTCCGGTGACCCAGAGCAAGAGGATCAGCGCGTGGTCACGGCTCGCGTAATGGTAGCGGTCGAGCGAGGCGATGATCGACTGTGCGCGTTCGGCCGTGAGGTGGTCATCACGAGACTCCGCACCGTCAGGGAGATCGGGCGAATGGACCTTCTCGCGAAGACCCTCCTCGACGGCCTCCATGTCCGCCCACCATTCGAGCGCGGCCCGGACCGTACTCAGCTGCTTTTGTAGCGTGATCGGGGCGATATCTCCCTGTCGCCACGCGACGAAGTCGGCGAGATCGCGGCCGTCGAGGTCGTTCAGGTTCTCGATTTCCCGCTCATCACACCATTCGAGGAAGTGATTCAGTCGGGTTCGGGCGTTGTTCAGCGTCGACGGCCGAACGGACGGTTCCCGGTACCGGAGGAACCGCTCGACTCCCTCGTGGGGTTCGAGGGGTTGGAGGTCGTCGCTCACAGGAACCCCTCCGGGGTATCGAGAATCTTGTGGTCCGGGTGCGCCTCGGCGAAGTGGTCGAGGTAGCCGCCGACCTGTCGCGCGTACGGGGTGAACCCGTCCGGCGGGTCCGGGTCGATCGAGGCGTCACAGATCGGGCAGGTAGATAGATCGCGGCCGGAATTGCTCTTCAAACCGGCTCACCCCAGTTTTCGGTGAGATCGGCCCAGCAATCGGGACACATCGCGAAGTCTTCGAGCTGGTTGCGATCGTCGACGGATCGCCGCTCACCTTGGATCCAGACGTGCGAGTCGTCCGGCTCAAACCGGGACCGACACTCGGCGCAGTAGAGCGTCGTCATCGCTCACCCCTGTCGAGATCCTCGTCGTAGGGACCAGTCGGAGTGACGAGCTGGACCTGGTGGCGCAGGAGAAGCGCGTCGGTCTTCCGGTCGCGGAGCTGGTAGAACGCACCGTCCACGTCGTCCCGGCGCGCGCAGTGTTGGCACCAGAAGTGGTGATTCGTCGGCTCCCACGTCCGGTGACCGAGAGGGCAGACATACCGCCAGCGATCGCGCTCGTTCTCGATACGAACGAGTTCCTTTGAGGGCATCATCTCACGCCGACGAGGTGACATATAAAAGACGAAATCCTTGTACGGGGAGTGAAAGTGAACGAAACGGCGAAAGTGAAACGGGATTCTATCGCTGGTTGTCGGGCGATCCCGTCCGTCGTGGGGGGATTGAATACCCCCGGTCGTCTTTGCTGACATGGCTTTCGTGGCTGGTTCACGGAAGCCCGTCCGGACCTGCTGTCACCAGCAGCGAGGTCCGGTTTTGATTGGGGCACTTCCGTTAGCTAACAAGTCATATCGAGGTGACTTAGTTGTAACGCTCATACTAATTGTAATAGTACACCAAAATAGAGGGTGATAATTAGTAGGAGCAGACGAGATTGGGGGTAATGGCCGGGAGAAAGGAGACGATCAGCGACAAAGAGATTCTTATTATTTTGAGATCGGCGACTGACCCGGTCTTGACAACGAGTGAGGTAGCCGAAGAAACGGGATTTTCTCTCAATGGAATCAGAAAGAGATTGTATTCTCTGGAGGAGAAGGGACTAGTCAACGAAAAGAAAGCAGGAAACAGTCCAGTTTGGTGGATAACAGAGGATGGAATAGATTTTATAGATGAGGAGTAGCCTGCGCAACCCCCCACAAGGGGGGGGGGATTACGCAGGCTCCCACCAATAGAAGGGTGGGTGTGTTGGTCCGCATATAATTCTGCATTATAGCCTGTCTGATCAACAAGCAGACTTCCTTCACACGCCCAAAATTGTGCGCAGAGTGGTTGGGGAAAGAAATATACAATACCGAACTCTCGTGAGCCTATGCCAATTTATGTTCAGAATAGGGATCTATTTTCACTTCTCAATTCGGAAGAGAATGATGTACTCGATTTTAAAAGTAGTGAGCTGCTTACAAATCCAAATGCAAATAATAGGTATAAATTGGCGAAGCATATTGTAGGATTCGCGAATAACAAGGGTGGGAGGCTTGTAATTGGAGTTAACGACGAGGGAGAACCGGAGGGGAGATATATAACCGAAGAAGGCGCTCTTGGAACAATCTCAGAAATAAATGACACAAAGATTGATCCATCCGTCGATTTCTCGTACTCTATCTACTCAGAAGACGCGGATGATTTGTCAGAAGGGTCAGTATTCGTCTTAGAAATTAAGCAGAATTCAAACCCATTGCCGTTAGCAGTTGTTGAGAGGTCGGGAAGAAAAATTCGGAAGCGGGAGTACCGAATCAGAGCAGGAGAATCTACACGTTTGGTGACGAATGAAGAGTTAGTATCGTTATTCGAGCGCGATCGTGGATCAAGTCTGAACTATTCAACCAATATACGCTATTTATTAAAAGAGGAAGGTATCCCGGCAGATCTCAAATACAAACCAAATTACCATTACGATTTTGAACGCCATTTTGATCAACTAAGCAGTGAAGAGAACTCATTGCTTGAAGAAACTCTAGATTATGATGGTTCTGGAGATATCCCTGACGAGATGTATACTCTTCAGAGTGCTCTGGTGATTTCATCACTGTTGCTTGGGTTTCAATTTAAATTGCTCCATGAATCTGCTCTATCTTCTGAAGTAAGTGGTGAGGTGGAGGAACTATCATTTGGACTCAAAGATCTGCGTCCGGAAGACGTGATTCTTGAATCAGAGTCAAATCCGTTATTAGAGAAAACAGATATGGAAAAGCCGGGTTTTCTACCAACAGATAGCACATCTACCGCGGGTTTCAGGATACCAGAGGGTTCCAAAGTCTGTATCAATGAGAATTTTACTGGGTTCAGTATTAGCAGTGATCAGTTCACACTTAATATTTCAATAGAACATTTAAGTTGGGGCGTCGGACTCCCAGAGCGACACCCAGAATCAGTGAGAGAACACGCTGCATTTGGCCGCCAGGATCCAGATCGAAAGAACTCAACACTAAACGCGCATCTGGAAATCAGCAGTGAATTTCCATATCCAAACCAAGACTTCAGACAATACAAGCTATATAAAGCGTATTGCGAAGAGATCGTGAATATATTCCAGAACCAATATAATTGGGAATCATATATAGAAGAACTTCCTCACGAGAAGATATTCCAGCTCGAAGAGAAAGTGGACGAGATCCTTGATCTAATCGACTAGCAACCGGCTCTTCCAGTAGATGATGACCATTAAATTGAATATGTCTACTTTCTACACAAAACTTTGGCCCAATAGAACATTCAACATATCCGATAGGGATATCATTACCCAGTTGGTCCTCGGTCGTGCAACTCGTCAAGCAGTTCGGGCCAGTCGAGATCGAGGGCGAAGAGGTCGGGTTGGAGGTTCCAATCCCACGGCGCCGCGTCGTTCGGGTCGGGTTCCGCGGTCGCGGGTTCGAGGTTTTCGACCGTCCCGCCGAACAGCTGATCGGTCGGCTTGTCAGCGTCAGCGGGCCAGTCAGCGAAGAAGTCGACGTCTTTCTTCGAGTGCTTGAAGAACGCCGTCGTGAACAGCCGCTTCAGCTCCGGGTGGCAGTCCTTGCCCGTGTGGAACACCGTGCCGAACACGTCGACGTTCACCTTCGCCATCCGCTTAGCAAGGGGAGAAAACTGCGCCGCGACCTCGTAGCTGTTCGTCCGCGCGTCGAAGTGCGTCGAGCCCTCGTCGATGAACACGAACTTCGGCCGGTCCCGATGCTCGATGCAGGTGACCGCGAGGTCGTGCGCGCTCGTGACGACGAGATCAGTCCGGTCCCAGGTGCGGGAGTTCGAGATCACCAGGAGATCGTCGACGGTGGCAGATCGGAGTTCGGCGAGCAACGCCATCAGGTTGGTCTTCCCCGTGTTCGGGTTGCCGGCGCCGCCGATGAACGCCGTCGCGTCGTTGTTGGTCATCACGTCGTCGAGGCGCAGCGGGAGCCGAAGCGCCGAGCCGTCGAGGTCCTGTTCGGTGATCCCGACCAGGTGTGAGAGCAGCATCGAGTTCCCGGACCGAATCGCCTCGGACGCCTGCCGGGACTGTTGGGTCCGGTCGACGAGCGACAGCAGCTCGGAGCCGCCGTCAAGGTCGGCGCGGAGATCGTCGAGGAACATCGAGGCGGACACGTCGTCCGGGTCGAGCGCGCCAGCACCGGAGGCGAGGTCGCGATCCGTTTCGATGTTACCACGCAGCTGCTCGGCGAGCTTCGCCGCGGTCAGCATCCCCTCATCAACATCAGTCATCGGCCGACACCTCGACTTTCTCGGCGTGACCATTCCGGTCGGTCGACGGCTCCGGTTCGGAGAAGTCGAAACCGGACTTGTGGTCGAGGTCGTCAAGGTCCTGGTCGTCGACGAGATCGGCGAGGTCATCACCGGCAGGATCATCAAGGCCGAACTCTTCAAGTTCCTTGTCGATCGCTTTGCCGATTCCATCACCCGAGTCGGGGAGGGAACCGTCCTCGAACAGTTCGATCACGCTCTTGACCGTGTTCCGGGTCGCCCGCCGAACGACCGTGAACGCCGAGGCCTCGAGGATAAATCCGCGCTGGGCGTCCTCCTGGAGCTGGCCGCGGCACTCGTGGACGGCGCGAAGTGCGCGGGTCAGCTCGCGGTCGTCGAGCGTCCCGCGCCAAGTGCCCACGACGGTCATGTCTTCGAGGTCGACCTGTTTCCCGACGTAGAGGCTCGGGGACAGCTGCGTGAGCGAGTACGAGGCGTTGATGAACTCGTCGCCGTCGAGCACGTCCATCTCGCGGAAGTCGTCGGGCGGGAGCCGGTAGATCCCGCCCTCAAGCACGCGGGCGTCGAGGTCGATCAGCCAGACGAACGACGGGTTGTAGAGCCAGCTCACAACTTTGGAGCCGGTCATCCAGCCGAGAGGCGAGACGAGCAGAGCGGTGATACCTGCCACGTACCAGAAGCGCGGGACGGAGACCCCGAAGCCGGTGATCATCGCGATGATCGTCGCGGCCGTCCCGATGACGACCAGCTGGGGCGCGCGAGCGCGCACCCAGTCGAGCAGGTCGAGGTAGGCGGGCTGTTCGTCTTTCAGAGTCGGCGGGTTGTGTTGGGTCATGCTACCCGCTCCGGTTCTTCGGTTCGGCCGTAGACACGGCGGGCGACGAGGTATAGCGTGGTGAGCGCGACGCCGAGCGAGCCACCGATCCCGGCCGCTTGTACGTCGGAGCCGGTGAACGGACCGGCGACGATCGTCGACGAGGAGCGCACCTCCTTCTGATAGAGGGTTTGCCCGGCCGCGATCGTGACGCCCTCGGAGCCGCCGTCGACGGTGACCCGGTGGCGGATGGTGTTGCGGCCTTCGTCGAGCGAGACGCGCCGCTGGTTCAGCTCACCAGAGCCCTTTCGGAACGCCTCGGTGACGACCACGGTTTGCGGGCCGTCCGTGTGAATATCGATCACCACGTCCGAGCCGTCGAGTTCGGCGTCGCAGATGGCCGTGTACTCGTTGATCGTCTCTGTGCATTCGTCAGTCGCGTTCGCGACCGCCGTCGTGTTGTCCTGCGCCGCGACGCCGCCAGTCAGCGAGCCGACAGCTACGAGCGCGAGCAGCGCGAATAAAGCGAGCCGCATGGGTTAGTTGTTGAGGATGCCGAGCGCGACGAGCGCAGCGACACCGACAGCGATCGCCTTTTCAGTCGTGCTCATCCCAGAGAGACCGCCGCCGCCGCCGGTGGCGGTTTCGTGGACGTTCTCGGTGGCCTCCTTGTTGGCCGTATGGTTCTCCTTGTAGATTTGGACGATCTCCTCGTTCGTCAAGTCAGACGAAGCGAGCGTTCGATCGTTGAAGGAGACACCGTCAGCACCTTCGGCGGAAACGATCGTGAACTCGTCGGTGAGTTCGACGATCTCTGCGCCGGGGCCTTCGGTGGTCGAGCCGGTGTCGGTCGTGTTGGTCGTGTTGGTGTCGGTCGTGTTGCCCGAAATAGAGTCGACCCCTTCGGGGAGGTTGACAGCAGCAAAAATGCTGCCGGGGATGTTCGCAGCATTATGAGTTTGGCCCACGTCGAGAGTGTTGCCGCTGTGGGCAGTCCACGAGAGGCGGCCGGTGAGTTCGAGGTCGCCGTCGCCCGACGCTTTCGGAAGCGTGAACGTGACGACCTGTTTGCTCATCGGGTATCCCATCGCACGGAGCGCCATCGCCGCCTCTTGGTAGTCCTTCGCGGTTTCGGCGGTGTTAGCGAGATGTTGCGGGCCGACGGCTTCGTACAGGTCGATTTCGCCGTTCTTGGCGGGTTGGAAGTACGAGCTAACCATCGCCGACACTTCGCCCATCATGTTCGAGTGGGCGGTTTCGAGATCGAGGAGCAGTTGCGCGAAGCGGTACACGTCGAGGCAAAGCACCTTAGACTCAGATATGTCGAGGGCGTCGGACGAGTCTGCTGAACTGTAGTTCGCGGGGTCGGGCTTGTTGATGTAGAACTTGTCGACCGTACCCCCATCAGAGACACCATCAGCGAGGGTGGTCCAACGGGTCGGATCGAATATGAGGGCAGTATCGCCACCGGAGACTCCGTCTTGGCCGCCCCCGGAGCCGTTGCCACCTTGATGATCGATAGTTGTACCATCGTACAGAGTGGTCGAGGCGGTTTCGATAGGGCCGTACGGTTCAGTACTGTAATCGCCCAGAGTCGACTCACCGAGGAGAATTTCAGTACCGAGGTTGTTCATCATCGTCTTGTAGCGAGCAGCCCGGATGCTGTAGGTTTGGAGAATCGACTTTTGGACGGTCGCGTAAGCGTCGTTGATCGCTTTCTCAGCAGCAGCAGTAGCGTCAGCCTCAGTACCAGAGTCAACGCCCTGTTCGTAGATGTTGAAGATGGCCTGTTCGCGGGCTTTGTTCTCGACAAGCTGAATATCCCGTTCGAGAGAGCTAAGAGTCTGTTCAAGAAGCAGCTGATCCTCACGGGCACGAGTGAACTCGTGAACGTGAGACTGCCAATCGAGGGCGCTAGCTACTTCGGAGTCGTCGGGGCCGCCGAGGGAAGCGCCGTAGGCGAGCAGGGCGACAGGGCCGCCCACAACTGTCGTCGCGGCGACGCCAGCCTTCTGCCAGTCGAAGGCTTGGGCGCCCCCTACGGGGCCGTCATCGTAGCCGAGGGCGGCGGCGCCAATAGCGGAGGCGCCGAGACCCTTCACGAAGGTCCGGCGGCCCACACGAGCGCGAGACCGAGCAGGAGCATCGTCAGGCTCCACGCGGTTCCGAGCAGCAGGGCGGTCAGAGGCGTTACAGCTAGTCGTTGTGTCATGGTTGGAACTCATAAGGTGAGATTCGAGGTGGAGTTTACCGAACAGCGACGCCCCAGGCGACGACAGTCGCGAGGAACGCGACGATCGGGCCGAGGTTGCTGCTCGTGTTGATGAGGTCAGCGAGCTGGGGAACGTACTGGTAGCCCGCGATGATCACCGGACCGAGGGCGATCGCGACCTGTTCCCACTGCTCGTAGCTGTCGAACTGCTTGGTCTCGCTGCTGGCGAAGGCGATCGCGTACGCAGCCAGCGAGATGAACGTGGCGTGTTCGGCGGTGAGTGTGTAGTCGATCCACGTCAGCATCACCTCGGAAATCCCGCCGAACTGGTAGAGTCCAGCGAGGATGAACACGACCGAGAGCAGCGCCGGAAGCGTCCGCAGGTGCGTGTAGTCCGAGAGGGCGTCGCCCATCGAGTTCGAGTAGGACGACGCCATCAGTCACCACCCGGGAACCCGACCATCGTCGGGTTGTAGTCGTGCGTCGAGCCGTCGTCGCGTTCCAGCGTCACCTCTTCGGTGTCCATCGCGACCCAGATCTGTTCGCCGACCTCGATGCGGTCGGCTGCAGCTGCGCGCTTGACTTCGTCTTTCGCGAAGTATCGCACGACTCCGCGGCTTTCGTCCTTGATCTTCAAGCGGTACCAAGGGCCGTAGTCTCCTTCTCCTTCGGTCAGATCGAGCACGAGCCCGTCAAGCACCTCGCCCGGTTCGAGTTCCACTGTCGGCACGTCGCTGTCGGGATCGTTGCTTTCGAACCGTTCGTAACCGTCAGGCGGTGTCGGTCTTTCAGTCGACATTTCCAACTGTTAGTTGCAGTAATTATAATATAAGCTCAGATGCTAGGCTAAGTGAAAGTAGTTCGACTGAGCCGTCATCTTGTTAGACGGGTTAAGAAGCCACTATCTATCAGATGAAATATAGGTTTTGAACAGTCGGTCGCCAAGGGACGCGTATCTCAGGATGAAGACCCGATCTCGACGCGGGCTCGAAATTTAGGGGACCAATTAAAAACGCAGAAGATGATAGTGGCCATTCGTCGTGATTGAAGAGTGTCCAAAATGTAAAAAGAGAGTCAATCGCTTCGTGAATCAAGAGTTTTGTCCTTACTGCGATACAATTCTATCTGAGGAATAACCACTAGACAGACCCCTATACTGATTAGCGGAACCAAGACGTACATCTGCGGAGGAATTCGGTAGAGTCTTTTAGTTTTCATCAGGAGGCAACATGCAGCATCGAGGTTCATCCCGATCCATCGCTGGATTGGTGACGTGGTAGTCTTCGACAATCAGCAGCCGATCGACTACCTCGGGGTCGGTAATCCCATTCTCGATGAATCCGGCGGCAATCATTGTCGGGCCGTGACTCGCAACCTCGGTTCGAGCGTTGCGGAAGATTTCCCCTTGCGCGAGGTCGTGCTGGAGCCGAGTATTCTGGATAACATTCCTTATCGGGAGTTCTAGGGCTACCATGTCGACGCCGCCGCCTCCGGGTTGGTGTTCGTTGCCGTCGCTATCGACGATCGCCTTCAACTCGTAGCCGAACGCTGGCTCATTCGAACGTCGGTCGAACGCCTCGGATTTTTGGCTATCTTCGCCATTCAGTATCTTTCCAACGAAATCCTTGTACGACGGGTCGATGTTCAGGTGCGCCAGTATCGCAGGAAGCGACACGTCGCGCCCATGAACGTCGAGGTAGCCTTTGACACGGTCGCGGATCAGCGCCTTTCGCGGAGATTCACCGTAGGACCACGCACTATCCGCACTCGGCCATCGTTCAGCGAGCGAGCGATCGGCTTCAGGTTCCGGCGGAGGTGTCGCTGCGCCAGCTGCCCATTGGAGATCGGCGTCAAGCGCGGGCTCCGTGTCAGGCGGTCCGTCGAGACGGTCTTGATCAACAGTCCACGGGGAGCCACAGCACGCACAGACCACGTCGGCGCCGTGGGCGTCATCCCACCGGACGCGGTCTCCGTGCGGGTCGACCTGTCCGGATTCCTCGTTTTCGGCCCGCTGTTCGCACCGATCAGCGCGGATAGCCTGATTCACGGTTTGGGAGCGAGAGGTCCGGCGGCGAGCTGCCGACCAGTAGACGGCACCCCATGCGATGTATTCAATCGGCTTGTCGAGGAGATCCTCGGTGTAGCCGCCCATGTACGCGGCGAGGTAGGAACCGAGGTTACCCACGTCCGCGTTCATCGAGATGCAGCCGTCGTCTTCGTGGAGGTAGTCGTCGATCGCGTCGTAGTCGTGCGCTGACCAACCAGCGAGGTCGCAGACTTCCAGGTGTTTGTCGATCACCCGCTCGAACTCGGAGGCGACAGGTCGGAGGTCCTCGAACTGTCCGCCGTCGAAGTAGACGCCGACGTGAATATGAGTGTAGCAGGCATTGAGACCGGCGTCTTTCTCAGGGTCCGAGGCAGAGCCCATCCCGTGCGGTTCCGCCTGAAGCCAGTATCCCCACTGCTCGGAGTCGAGATTGAGATGATATTCCATCACGTTGCGAAGCGTGTCGCGAACGCCGCCGTAGCTGAAGGCGTCGTGTATCGCGTCCATCTGGTCGACAGGCGGGACGCGGGTTCCGTTAGGGACGGATGACGCAGTCAATGTCAGCATGGAAGTCACGGGGTCGTCCCATGCAGGGGTTGCTTCTCCGCCCGAAGGACGTTCGCCGCCAGACATCTGCCGCTGGAGCGCGCGGGCTCGTGCGTACTGCTTCTTGCTGTACTCCTTGCCCCACGCGTCAACAAGCGGAACGTCGAATTCGTCGCCGCTTTCGCGATCTTCGAACCGCGCGAGCATGCCCTTGTACTCGTGGTGCGCACGGAGGAAGGCGTGCACAGCGTCAAGCCACGTCCCGGCGGACCGCTCGCGAAGCGTGTCGACCGCGAACGAGTCTTCGAACGGTTGATCGGGATCGACGAACTCCTGTTCCCACTCGGCTTCCGTGACGATCCGGCGGAGCTTCCGCCCGTGCGTCTCAGAGAGAGGTTGATCGGCGAGATGTGGGTACTCTGTAGCGAACTCGGAGACACGTTCAACGACGGGATCAGCATCCTCCTCTAATCCGGTGAGAGAAGCCGTTACAGAGTTAGTCTCCTTGGAAGGCCAAGACGCACCCCCTTCGTCAGGTGCGCTCATCGCTCACCTCCAGGTGTGCGTGCGACCGCGACAGCACCGCCACTCGTTTGGCGACCTACGGTCGCCTGTGCGCGGTCGGCGCCGTTCGGTCCGCGTCCGGCGGACCTCACGGACCGCAAGGTCGCCGACCGCTTGGAGAGACTGCCGAGGGTCGCGTCGACGAGGCGAGCGAGATCGTACCGAACCTGTGGGGAGGTGGACCGGCGCGCAGCTGCGCCCGTCACTTCTCGTCGGGGTTCTGGAGGTCGTCGGGCCGCTCGACGCAGTCCAGCGCGTGCCCGTACTCGATGCCGCTCGTCGAGTTCCGAGTACAGCGCTGGTTACAGAACGGACACCAGAACTCGCCCGGACCGTCGGCGGTCAGGGTCGTCCCGGTCGAGCCGTCGGTAAGGCTCACCGCAGATCACCCCGATTTCCTTCGATATAATCAGCAGACGTCGGGGACCCGAATATCCGGAATCTATGGACTCTCCCTTTCGGCGCAGATTTATTCTCCGCACCGGAAGCCGTATTTTGGAGAGATAAAGCTTCAGCTAACGAATTTAGGAACCTTCGAGAAGATAACCGACAGTTATGGACTCGCGGGGATTTGAACCCCGGGCCTCTTCCTTGCGAAGGAAGCGATCTGCCGCTGATCTACGAGCCCGCACCCGGAACCAATCGCCGTTCGTATTTGTACCTTACCTTTCGACGAGGCGCACGCGGGTGATTCTCTCACGATGATTCGACGGCGCTGCAGCCCGCGACGGAGGGGCGCCGGTACCGATGGGGTTAGGTGCGGTGCCCCACGACGTTCACTCACGTCGAAGGGGTCCGATCGACGGATTCCACTCCCAACACGATTAACGTTTTTGGAACGCATCTCACTTCCGTTACTCTTTTGCGTGCGGGCGACGCAGATCCGGATATGGCAGAAGCGACGTCGACGGCGGACCCCGACCCGGCCGCGATCGCGGCCCTGAAACACGTCGGGCTCGTCGGCGGCCTGACCGAGACGAAGGTGTCGTGTGCGGCCCTCGGCGACCGGCTCGACGCCTCGACGCAGACCGCCTCCCGGCGGCTCCAGACGCTCGAATCCGCGGGGTACATCGAGCGCGACGTGGTCGGCGACGGCCAGTGGGTCCGCGTCACCGACGCGGGCGAGGCGGCCCTCCGCGCCGAGTACGCCGACTACCGCCGGCTGTTCGAGACCGACGTGGAGCTCGTGCTCCGCGGCGCGGTCACCGGCGGGATGGGCGAGGGACGCCACTACATCACCCTGTCCGGCTACGCCGAGCAGTTCCGGTCACGCTTGGGGTACGAGCCGTTCCCGGGGACGCTCAACGTCGACCTCTCGGAGGAGAGCGTCCGCCGCCGCGGCGAGATGGCCGGTATCGACGCGGTCCCGATCGACGCGTGGGAGGGCGAGGACCGCACCTACGGCGCGGCGTCCTGTTACGGCGTCACCCTCGTCGCGGGCGACGAGCGCTACGAAGAGGTCCACGCCATCGTCCCGGACCGCACCCATCACGACGACGATCAGCTCGAACTGATCGCTCCCGAGCGGCTCCGCGACGTGCTCGACCTCGACGACGACGACGCGGTCGAGGTCCGCGTGGCCGCGACGAGCCGGGTGGACTCGTCCGCCGGGGAGGGCAAATCGGAGGCGGACGAGGGCGAGGAGACTCCGACCGACGCCGTCGAGACGGAGGCCGCCTGATGCGCGCCGACGTCGACCCCGACGCCACGTCGTCGCCCGCGGACACGGAGGCGATTCCCGACTCCGTCCCCGATTCGGTGCGGCGGGCGCTCGACGCGTTCCGCGCGGGCGACCCGGTGTGCGTCCACGACTTCGCGGACCGCGAGGGCGAGACGGACATCGTCTACCCGGCCGGCGCCGTCGACGAGGCGGCGGTCGCGCACATGCGCAACGACGCGGGCGGGCTGATCTGCGTCGCGGTCTCCGACTCGGTCGCGGACGCGTTCGAGCTCCCGTTCCTCGCGGACGCGCTCGATCACCCCGCGGTCGACGACGACCCCGAGTACGACGACCGCTCCTCCTTCTCGCTGCCGGTGAACCACCGCGAGACGTTCACCGGAATCACCGACGAGGACCGCGCTCTGACGATCGTCGAGCTCGCGAACGCGGCCGCCGCGGTCGGGGCCGACCCGGACGCGTACGGTCCCGAGGCGTTCGCCGCCGACTTCCGCGCTCCCGGCCACGTCCACGTGCTGCGGGGCGCTCGCGACGGTCTGCGCGGGCGGACCGGCCACACGGAGCTCGGCCTCGCGATGGCCGAGGCGGTCGACGCCGCGCCCGCCGCCGTCGTCTGTGAGATGCTCGACGACGAGACCGGCGACGCGCTCTCGCCCGCGGACGCCGAGGCGTACGCCCGCCGGCGCGGGATCCCGTACGTCGAGGGGGCCGCGCTCGTCGAGGCGCTTACGTAGTCGATCGTCGCGCGGTCGGCGCGCGCAGCGAGGGGTCTTCGGCCCCTCGCGACAGACTCGGCCGGTTGTCACAGTTTTAAGCCCGCCGACCGCAACCTCCGAGTATGGGATTCGACGAGATGGACGTCGACACGATCTGGAAGAACGGTGAGTTCCTCGACTGGGAGGACGCGACCACTCACGTTCTGACGCACGCGCTCCACTACGGGAGCGGCGTGTTCGAGGGTGTCCGCTGTTACGACACTGAACAGGGACCGGCGATCTTCCGCTGGGACGAACACCTCGACCGGCTGTTCGACTCCGCGAAGATGTACGACATGGACATCGACCACTCCCGCGAGGAGATCACCGAGGCCACCCTCGAACTGCTCGACCGGCAGGACCTCGAGTCGTGTTACATCCGGCCGATCGCCTACTACGGCTACGACTCGCTGGGGGTCTCGCCGAAGGACTGTCCGACCGACCTCGTGCTCGCCGCGTGGCCGTGGGGCGCGTACCTCGGCGAGGAGGCGCTCACGGACGGCGTCGACGTGATGGTCTCCTCCTGGCGGAAACACGCTTCCTCGCAGGTCCCGACGAACGTGAAGACGACGGGGCTCTACGTCAACTCCATGCTCGCGGGCGAGGAGGCGCGCCGGAACGGCTACGTCGAGGCCATCGTCTTAAACAAGGAGGGGAACGTCGCCGAGGGGCCGGGCGAGAACATCTTCATGATCAACGACGGGGAGATCTACACCACCGGCCCCGCGCAGTCGATCCTCGAGGGCATCACCCGCGACACCGTCATCGAACTGGCGGAAGAGCGCGGCTACGAGGTCCACGACGAGGCCGTCATCTCTCGCGGCCAGCTGTACACCGCCGACGAGCTGTTCTTCACCGGCTCCGCGGCCGAGGTGACGCCGATTCGCTCGGTCGACGACACCGAGATCGGCGCGGGCACCCGCGGCCCGGTCACCGAGGAGCTCCAGAGCGCCTTCTTCGACCTGGTCGAGCGCCGGACCGACGCCCACGACGACTGGTTCACCTACCTGTAGGTCCCCGCTCGCCGTCGGTTTCGCTTGCTCACCGCCCCCGATCAGTCGCCGTCGCCCGCCCCGTCGTTCCCGCCGTCCGTGGACGGGCGGTCGGACTCACCGGGCGTCCCGTCGGTTCGGACGCCGCCGACGCCGCCCGGCCGTCCGGTGGTCCCGTCGGGCGGATGTTCCTCTTCGACGGGGACCTGATGTGCGGACTCGGCGAAGCCGGCCGAGAGGACGCGCGTCATTCCCTCCTCGACGGTTTCGCCCGTCTCCTCGATGCGCTCCGGCTCGACCTCGATGACGAAGCCGGTGGTGATGTTCGGGGCGGTCGGCATGAACAGGACGATCTTCCCGTCGCGGGTCTTCTTCCCGGTTCGGAACGCGGTCATGCGGATCCCCGGCCACGTCTCGATGTACACCGGGCTCTGGAGCTCGTCGGTCCCGGAGACCGCCGTTTCGATCGCGAGCTTCGAGGCGTTGTACACCACGCGCAGCGCCGGGATCCGGTTTATGGCGCCGTCCACGGTGGACTCCGCCAGCCGACCGAGCGTCGTCCGCATGAAGTAGCCGACCGCGAGGACGACCGTCGCGAACACCGCCATCGCGATGATCACCCGCGAGACCGGCTCGAGCGGCGCGGGGATGATCGTCGGTTGGAGCCCCTCGATCAGCGGGATAGACGCGATATACCGGTAGATCCACTGGAGGACGAGAAGCAGCACCAACAGGGGAGCCAGCACGATGAGGCCGCTGGCGAAGTCGCGTTTCCACGTGGACATCTATCGATCCAGTGTCCGTCGGCGAAGGTTAAAGGGGCTTCTACGTCTCGGGCGCGCTCGACGCGCGCTCGCCGGTCCGGCGGTCGTCGTCATTGACCGACGACCGCTCGCAGCGCGAACGCGAGGTTCTGTCTGCGTTCGCGAACCCGCCGGTAGAAGTACGAGAGCCACTTGGTCCCGTACGGGGCGTACTGGGCCACGTCCACCCCCTGCGCGGCGAGGTCGCGCTGGGCCTCGTCGCGGACCCCCATCAGCATCTGGACCTCGTAGTCGGTCCCGCGCTCCCGGGCGAGCCGGTCGGCGAGCGCGATCATCGCGGGGTCGTGCGAGCCGACCGCGACGCCGCGGTCGCGGTGTTCGAACAGGAACCGGAGGTCCTCGCGGTACGCCCTGTCGACGCGCGACTTCTCCGTGTACGCGATCGACGCCGGCTCCTCGTACGCCCCCTTCACGAGCCGGATTTTGCCGGGCACGTCGCGGAGGCGGTCGAGGTCCTCGCGGGTGCGCTTGAGGTTCGACTGGATGCACTGGCCGACGCTCCACGGGTACTCCGCGGCGATCGACTCGAAGGCGTCGAGGGTCGCGTCCGTGGTGTCGGCGTCCTCCATGTCGCACCAGACGAACGCGTCCAGCTCGTGGGCGCGGGCGACGATCTCGCGGTAGTGCTCCTCGAACAGCTCGTCGGACACGTCGAGCCCGATCTGGGAGGGTTTCACCGAGACACAGGCGTCGAGCCCGCTGTCGGCGATGTCCGCCAAGAGCGCGAGATACGCGTCGGTGTCGGCGCGGGCGGCCGCGGGGTCGTCGTAGTGCTCGCCGAGCAGGTTCAGAATGACGGCGACGCCGTCCCCGTTGCGCGCTCGGGCGTGTTCCAGGGCGACCGGGACGCTCTCGCCGGCGACGAACCGCCGCGCGATCGGAGGGATCATACGCCTCACTCGGAGCGGTAGCGACTTGACTGTTGTCGACCCGAGCGGGTACCGGGTCGGCCGAATCCGGGATTTATATACCCCGGACGGGCGACGGTCGGGTATGATCGGTTCGCTCGTCGCGACCGCGCTCTGGGCGATGTTGCCCGCGTACGTGCCGAACAACGCCGCGGTGCTCGCGGGCGGTGGCCGCCCCATCGACGGCGGTCGCGAGTGGCGCGGCGCCCGCCTGCTCGGCGACGGCAAGACGTGGCGCGGCACCGCGGTCGGCACCCTGACCGGAGTCCTCCTCGCGCTCGCGCTCAACGCCCTCGCGGAGCCGGCGAGCGCCGCGCTCGGGGTCGAGCTCCCGACGTTCGCGCTCCCGGCCGCGTTCGCGCTCGCGTTCGGCGCGATGTGCGGCGACATCGGCGCCTCCTTCCTCAAGCGCCGATCGGGCCGCGAGCGCGGGGCGGCGTTTCCGGGCCTCGACCAGCTCGACTTCGTCGTCGTCGCGCTCGCGGCCGTCTTCGTCGTCGACACCGACTGGGCGCTCGCGGTGTTCACCCCGTCCGTCCTCGCCGTCGTCCTCGTGATGACGCCGATCCTCCACGTCGTCACGAACGTCGGCGCCTACGCGCTCGGACTGAAGAACGAGCCGTGGTGAACGCGTCGCGACGCTCGCCGGCTCCGCGAGCGCGTCGCGCTGACCGCGCCACTTCCCCGACTCTCGTTCACACGGTGCATCCGCTTGCTGTAGGTTTTTGCGGCGATGGACCCAACCGATCGAGAGATGACTCCCGAACTCGACGAGATCGACCTCGACACGGTCCGGCTCGGCCGAACCGGTCTCCGGACGAGCGAGCTGCAGTTCGGCACGTGGCGGTTCGGTCGCGTGACTGAGGCGGGCAACGTGGAGATCGACAAGGCCCGCGCGCACGAGCTGCTCGACGGGTACGAGGCCGCCGGCGGTCGCTACATCGACACCGCCGACGTGTACGGCGGCGGCGACTGCGAGCGCTGGATCGGCGACTGGCTCGCCGAGCGCGACCGCGAGCGCTACACGATCGCGTCGAAGGTGTTCTGGCAGATCCGCGACGGCGACCCGAACAGCCGCGGGACGAACCGCAAGAACGTCCGCCACCGCGTCGACGCCCTCCTCGACCGGCTCGACACCGACTACGTCGACGTGCTCTACATCCACCGGTGGGACGACGAGACGCCGGCCCGCGAGCTGATGAAGACGCTCAACGGGCTCGTCGAGTCCGGGAAGGTCCACTACCTCGGCGCCTCCACGCTCCGCCCGAACGCCTGGAAGGTCGCCCGCGCCAACGAGATCGCCCGGAACGAGGGGTGGGAGCCGTTCAAACTGCTCCAGCCGCGGTACAACCTCGTCGACCGCGAGGTCGAGGGAGACTACCTGGAGTTCGCGCGCCAGCAGGGTCTGGCCGTCTCCCCGTGGAGCCCGCTCGGACAGGGGTTCCTGACCGGGAAGTACGACCGCGACGAGGACCTCCCCGAGGAGTCGAAGGCCGTCGAGTCGAGCCGCTTCCGGGAGGCGTACCTCACTCCGGAGAACTTCGACGCTCACGACGAGCTCGACGCCGTCGCCGACGAGGTCGGCGCGACGCCCGCCCAGACCGCGCTCGCGTGGCTCTCCCACCGCGACGGCGTCACCGCGCCCATCGTCGGCGCGCGCACGACCGACCAGCTCGCGGAGAACCTCGCGGCCGCCGAGATCGATCTGTCGGACGAGCAGGTGGGCCGGCTCACCGCCGCGAAGCCCAGCCCGTACGACGGGCTGTAAGGCGCGCGATCTGCCCGCTTCCGGCGTCGGCGCTCCGGCGTCGACTCGACCGCGTTAGTGGTCCGCGCAGTACTCGACGAAGTTCCGCAGGATCCGGAGCCCCGTCTCTCCGCTCTTCTCGGGGTGGAACTGGGTGCCGAACACGTTGCCCGCCTCGTTGGCGACGACGGCGGGGAAGTCGACGCCGTAGTCCGCGGTGGCGACGACCGCGTCCGGGTCGTCGGGCTCGGCGTAGTAGGAGTGGACGAAGTAGGCGTGCTCGCCGTCCACGCCGTCGACGACGGGGTGGTCGCGCGCGATATCGAGCTCGTTCCACCCCATGTGCGGCACCTTCCGGTCCACGTCGAACCGGACGTTGGTGCCGGCGATCAGATCGAGGCCGGTCACCTCGCCTTCCCCCTCGTGGTCGGCCTCCTCGCTGGAGGTCAGGAGCATCTGCATCCCGAGACAGATCCCGAAGAGCGGGCGGCCCGCCTCGGCGTGGTCCGTCAGCGCCTCGCGAAGCGGTCCGGCGTTCTCCATCCCCTCGCGGAACGCGCCGACGCCCGGGAGGACGACGCCGTCGGCGGCCGCGAACGCCTCGGGATCGTCGGTGATCTCGACCGACGCGCCCGCGCGCTCCAACCCGCGGGTCGCCGACCGGAGGTTCCCGAGGCCGTAGTCGACCAGGACCACGTCCGCCAGCGTCTCCGCCGGCGGTTCGATAGTGCTCATACGTCCCCTCGGAGGGGCACGGAAAAGTCGGTTTCCCTTGTGGCGGCCCGTTGATCGCGTGTCGATCGGATGTCCGGGGCCCGATCACTTCATCGCCGATTCCATCATCCGACGCGGGAAGCCGGTGATGAGCTCCCAGATGCTCATCTCCACGTCGTCGGAGCGCAGCCGCGATCGGAGCCGCTGACTGAACAGCTCGACGGAGATGATGAGCAGGAAGATGGCGAGCAGCGTCGCCATCATCTCGGTGAACCGCAGGAGGTTCTGCTGTGAGGTGAGGACGTAGCCGAGTCCCCCGGCACCGATGACGCCGACGGTAACGGCGGCGCGGACGTTGATCTCGAAGATGTACAGGGTCCACGCGATGAAGCCGGTTCGGACCTGACTCAACATCCCGAAGAAGACGATCTGGGGCTTGCTCGCACCGGTCGTGCGCATGGCTTCGATCGGGCCGTCCTCGATCTCTTCGAGTTCGTCGACGAACAGCCGGCCGAGGTTCCCGATCGTGTCGAACGCGATCGCGAGCGCGGCCGAGGCCGGGCCGAGCCCGAGGAACGGGATGAAGATGAGCGTCCAGATGATCGCGGGGATCGCCCGGATGAAGGACATCGTCCCGCGGAAGATGAAGTTGAACGGGAACGGCGTGACGCGCTCGGAGCCGAGCGTCCCGAACACCAAGGCGAACGGGAACCCGAGGATCGTCCCGACGAATCCCATCGCGAGCGTGATTCCCGCCTCCCCGAAGATCTGGAAGATCCCGAGCTCCTGAAAGAAGAACGCGTAGATATCCGTTGGGTTCGGCGGGAACTGGAACAACAGCCCGCCGATCTCGGGGTCGTACAGCAGATTCTCTTGCCTGATGAAACCGATGTACTGGCCGAGGTCGAGGAACGGGAGCACGCCGAAGTAGTCGGTGATCGGGAAGAACCCGGTCAGCGACTCGGTGAACGTTTCGAGGCGCGCGTCCGGGTTCAGAAGCTCCGTCGCGGCGAACGCCTGCAGCGTCGTGAACACGAGGAAGACGGCGAGTCCAGCCCACCCGAGTGCCCGACGACGACGGGTCTGTTTGATGTTCTCGAACTGTGCGGCGATGCGATCCGGAACGTCGGACGCGTCGTCGACGCCGACCGCCTCCGGCCCGCGCGTCCCGTCGGAATCCGTAGTGTCTGTTGTCACTCGTAGATCAGCTCCGTTCTCGTCACGTCGTCGCGACCTCGTCGGTCGCGCCCTCTCCGTCACCCTCGTCGCGGACGAACATCCCCTCGGTGTCGATGTCGCCGTAGAGGTCGTCGATGATGTCGATAGTCAGATCGTCTCGATACCCGTCGAACACCTTCTCACCGTCTCTGAGGCCGATAAACCGGTGTCCGAACTTCCGAGCGATGTTCACTTGATGAAGGCTACAGAAGGTCGTCAGATCGCGGTCTTCGGAGGCCCTCCGGAGGTAGCCCATCACGCTCTGTGCGCTGCCGGGGTCGAGGCTCGCGACCGGCTCGTCGGCGAGCAGGACCTCCGGCCGCTGGACGAGCGCGCGAGCGATCCCCACGCGCTGCTGTTGCCCGCCGCTCATGCTCCGCGCCTTCTGTTCGGCCTCGTCGAGGAGTCCGACCATGTCGAGCGCGTCGAGAGCGCGGTGCTTCTCCTCAGTGTCCTGTAACTGGAGGACACTGGAGAGGAACCCAGCGCGGTGCACGCCGCCGGAGAGCGAGTTCGAGTACGCCGTCATGTCGCCGATGATGTTGTGCTGCTGGAAGATCATCGCGACGTCCGGGCGGGGCTCGATCATGGGGTCGCCGTCGATCCGGATCTCGCCCTCGGTCGGCGAGAGCAGTCCGCTCAGCGTCCGGAGCAGCGTCGACTTCCCGGATCCGGAGACGCCGAGCACGATGACGAACTCGCCGGCGGGGACCTCGAAAGACACGTCATCGAGCGCGACCGTGTCTCCGAACCGCTTCGTAAGACCGTCTACTTCGATGTAAGTCATAAAGAGAGGGTGTAAATGGCCGGCCGGTCTACAGCTGGCTCCACTCCAAGCCGAGCTCGCGACCGAGCTCCGCGACGGGGTCGTAGTCCTCGACGCTCGCCTCGACGACGCCGCTGAACCAGAGCGAGTGGGCCTCGACGAGGTCGAGGTCGTCCTGTTGGTCCTCGCTGAGTTCGGACTCGTCCATGTCGAGGATCGCGGGGTCGATGTTGAGCGCCTCGGCGATGTCCGCCTGCGAATCGTGCTCGAACGCCTCCTGCGGGGCGTCGATCATCAGCTGGCGGAGGTCGTCTTTGAGCGACTCCTCCCACGCGGCGTTGCTCACGACGGGGGCGCGCGGGATCGGATCGGAGACCGCGAGGAGCTGGAGCTCGGGGTCGCTTCCCCCGGCTCCCTCGTACTCCGCCGAGATGTCGACGAAATCCTGTGACATCTCGTCGAACTGCTCCTGTGGGACGTGTGCGGCGGTGGAGAACGCGCCCGTCCCGGCGGCCGCGATCCGGTCGTCCTGAATGAGCTGTTCGCGGGCGGTCGTGTGGTCCGAGGTCCGGAGGTCGAAGTCCTCGGGGGACCCGGAGGGAGCGCTCCCGATATCGAGTTCGGCGTTGCTGAGCATGTACAGCGGGAACAGCGTTCCCGAGACCGACGTCGGCGCGGCCGACGCGAAGACCTCGCCTTCGAGGTCGGAGAGCGATTCGATGTCGCTGTCGGTCGTCGTCGTGATGAGCGAAAAGTACTGCTCCGCGCCGTACGCCACCCGCATCCCCGTCACGTCGAGCTCGCTGGGAATCTGCGCGACCGCGCCCGGTGACACGTCCGCGAAGAGTCGGTCTCCCTCGGCGGCACGCCGGAGCTCCTGTGCGGTGCCGGAGTAGCTCGCAGTCGGTTGTTCGACGATGTCCACTTCGACCTCGGACTCGAGGTACTCGAACAGCGGCTGGTATTGCACCTGAATGTCGATCTCCTCTTCCGCGGGGTTCAGAACCCACGTGACCTCTGGCACGGAGTTCCCGGAGTCTCCCGCGGTGGCGCCGTCAGAACCGTCCGAGCCATCAGAACCGTCCGAGCCGTCAGAACCGTCCGAGCCGTCACCGCCCCCAGAACAGCCGGCGAGCCCGACTACCCCGGCCGCACCCGCCGTCTTCACGAACGTTCGCCGATCCGCCGACCACCTGTTGTCGGACATACGGTTGTGCGTTCGACTCGCATGGTATATTATTTTCTATGTTTCGTATGCACAGCTATTGTGGCGGACGTTCGCACGGGTTTTCGCTCGATCCCTTCGTTTCAGAACTCCCCGAGCCGAGATTGCCCGTCGCCGCCCTCGTCCCGCTCGCTGACGCCGCTCAGCTCGCCGGCCCGCGCGATGGTCTCGAAGAAGCCGTCGCGCTGACTCCGGTCGTACAGCGTCGCCGCCGGGTGGACGGAGAGCAGCACGCGCCGGGACGCCCCCGCGATCCGCGCGTCGACGACCTCGCCCGACTCCGCGGTGATCGCCACCGACCGGTCGAGGAGGTGTTCGCTCGGCACCTTCCCGAGCGTGACGATCAGCGCCGGGTCGAGCCGCTCGATCTCGGCGTCGAGGTGGCCGCGGCAGTTCGCCAGCTCCTCGGTCGTCGGATCCCGGTTGTCCGGCGGGCGACAGCGGACGCAGTTGGTGATGCGCACGTCCGCCCGCGCGAGCCCGGCGTCGCGCAGCGCCTCGTCGAGCACGCCGCCCGAGCGTCCCACGAAGGGCTCGCCCTGCTCGTCCTCCTGTGCGCCCGGGCCCTCGCCGACGAACAGCAGGTCCGCGTCCGTCGGGCCGACGCCGTCGACGATCCGGCTCCGCGACTCGACGAGCGCCGGGCAGCGCTCGCAGGACGGCACGCGGAGCCCCTCGTCGAGCGCGCCCTCTCGTGAGCCCCCGCCGGGCGCGTCCCCGTTCTCTGTCATGGATCGAGATGTGAGCGGCGCCGACATAAGTCCGTCCGCCTTCCGGCGCTGCGGTCCCGGGAGAGTCTCGGAATCGGTCGGTCGACCGAGTCGGTTAGCTACCCGACCGCCGCCGCCCTACCCGTCGTCTCGGTTCTCCACGACGACCGCCCGCAGGTCGTTGACGTTCGTCCCGGTCGGACCGGTCCGCAGGAGCGCGTCCGCGTCGTCGAGAAGCGGGGACACGTCGTGGCGGGCGAGCGCGTCGCGTGCGGCGTCCGGATCGAGCGTGGCCGCGTCCGCGACCCCCCCGGCGGCGTCGGTCGGCCCGTCGAGACCGTCGGTGTCGACGCTCGCCACGACCACTCGGGAGCCGCTCCCGTTATCGGCCCGCTCCCCGTCCGCCAGCGGCCCCTCCGCGAGCGC
>NZ_NHOA01000116.1 GCF_002727125.1 Halorubrum persicum | reverse complement strand
TCTACTAGCTGGCCACACAAAGAGTTCCAGATTCTACTATATACGCTCTTCTGTAGGAGATTGTTGATACAGTCGTTGCCAGTTGAGTGGGAACACTAATCGACTTTCTAACCACCTCTACCGTGGACTCCCAATTTGATTCACGCACCCGCAAATCGCAAGACTGCAGTCCATCAACAATGTGCTACACAAGAGCGCCCCATTGATATCTCTCTGTCCACAGCGGCCGGCAGTCGGGTACTGAGTCTTGGGTCCCCCCTGAGTTGGTGTCCACACACAGTGCGTTATCACTGCCATATTTGAGAACTATCTCTACTATATTAGTCGGGAGTTGCTGCTGCTGTGTCGCCGCCTGCGTGCGATTTGTGGTGCTGCTGGTGCGGTAGCAAGTACTGCTACACAGACTGCTGCTGCTGGTGGGGCGGTCCGACGACTGGCGGCTCTGTGGCGGTTCCCTACTAGTTGTTCACTGACCCTCAAGAATCTGACTGGACTACTCTGGGGTGGGACCGCTCGCTCGGAGTCGATGCTGGTCGCACACGGACCCTGCTGGCTCTGTGTTTCAGTTCCGATCTTCTAACAGAAAATGGACACTTTGGGGCGGCGCCTCCGTCAGTCATGTACTCGCCGACGGGGGTGACGGTTACTCCGGTTCGGACGGCGGATACCGCCACTGGCGACAGTCGTTGATGTAATAGTCGACTCGATCGCGATCAAGATCGAACTCAAGCCCGTAGGGATCGATCGTTCGCAGCCAGGTACAGAGCCGTGGAAACACCTGGTCGATCCCAAGCGGATCAGCGTCCGTTGTGACGGTGTACTCGTCGAGAAATCGGTCGACGGCCGCCTCGGTAAATGATGGTGACCGATACCGGGGATTGTCCTTTGTAATCCACGTTGGGTGGTGGTGGTATTCCTGGAATCCGCGCGTCGTTGGCGTCAGGATGGTTCCATGATACAGCCCGGTTGCGAGAAACGCCGGCGCAACGGGCGCTGGAAGTGGCGCCCACGACGCTGCGAGGTCGTCTGCTGTTTGAAATTTCGTGCGATGGTCGCCGTCGGCATCACGGACGACGTACGCATCGTCACCACGGCGACTGGTCGGGAGCGAGGCGACGAGCGTCTCGGCTGTCCACGGCTGTGCCCACTCCCTGAGTCGCTTTTCACCGCTGTACAACTCGAGCGCGCCGTCAGGCCTGAGCCACCACGTTGGCGGGCCAGCCGACCGAGGGAACACTGCCATTGTTCCCCCGGCTTTGAGCGGCTCTGAGGCCGTATACAGCCGCACTCGCTCCGGCGCTGTCTCGCGAACCGGCTGGGCCAACAGCCTAGCGACGCGATCGGACGTCTCGTCGCTGTCGGTAACGATATACGCGGTCGTCTCCTTGCGCGCGGCGGCACTGACAAGCGCAATGAGATCCCCGGCAGTGAGCGTCTCGTCGGTGACGATACTGACTGGCCGTGCGAGGCCCGGGCGGACAAGTTCGACCGTGGCAGCGGGGAACCAGCGCGGATCTTGAAGCCTTCCCCGTGTCTGTAACCACATGACTGCGGCTTCAGTGTGGTCGTCGGTGGCGTCGATATCGAGCGCGTCGAGCGGGTCGGGTGTCGGTGTCGTTCGATCAGCCGTTGTGCTATGGACCGTCCCCGGTGCCTCACGAAGCACGGATTCAACACTGTAGGTGAACGGCTCCCAGCCAGCGCGTCGCGGCCATCGATCTCGGTCGTAGTAGGCGGGTACGTGCGCGAGAAACGCTGGCAGCGTCTCGGCGTCGACTGTCAGCCATGGATCGACATCGAGGGAGCTGTATGCGCGCTGCCGGGACGGGCTTGGCGTTCGGTCTCGCAGGGCATCGAACGCCTCGGAACTGCGGGCGAGTCGGCGGCGGCTGTCCGGTCGGTGGGTCTCGTCGTGCTCGAGCGCACGGAGTTTGTCGTTGTCGAGATACACCCGCGGCGTCTCATGGGTCTCGCCGAGCACGGGCGCGTCTGCCGACACACTCCACGTCCCCGCAAGCGGCAGACGCCATGACGACGTGATCGCGTCGTCGGTAAAATACGTCGCCGGATCGATGGTGCCATCATCGAGCATGGCGGCGTAGTCGCTGTCGCTCACCCACTGGCGGTCGGGGTCGTATAGTGCTGCGCGGAGTGTTACTTCTCGTTTGGAGCCTGCGTTCCGGACGAGAATCCGAATCACGTGTGCGAGCTCGGTGTCGATGAGCGTCTCAAGATACCCTTGGAGCGCCGTTTGTGGCGGGGATAGCTCCGGGTCTCGGGTGGACTGGGCGCGGATCGTAGCTGTGTCTGTTGTCTCCAGGCCGAGGAGACACGCCGTTAGTGCGGGAGCGGATCCTAGTTTTGTTGCGTCGACAATCTCAAACCCAATCTCTTGTGGGAGCTCTTCTTGGGCGGCCCGGATGAGCGGGTAGTTCGCTTCGAGTGTTCGGTTCCCTGCCGCCAAAAGCAGTTCTTGCGACTGCGCGCCGGTGTGGATGGTCGCCTCGACGAGATCATCCGGCTGGCGGGTCGCGGTGTATACTGCCCGGGCGAGGTCATCACGCAGTGGTGTCGTTCGTCGCTCGTCGGCAATGTCGACACCCGGCCAGCGGAGTCGCAGGAAAGTTCGATGTAGGGACATACGTGAAATCGGTGCTAGCGATTACAGCGAGAGATCAGCGTCAGCGTCGACACCCGCGAGATGCGGCGAGACGAGCCCGCGGGGGAACACCCACCCGTAGCCAACGAGCGCTTTCTTTCCTCCGGACGTGTCTTTCCGGTCGATCTCATCGGGCAGTCCTTTGCTGAACCACCCTGTGTTCGGGTCGTCTTTGCTGGTGCACCACTGGTAGAGCTCCATCATCGTCGAATGACACTCACTGACGAGGAATTCGGTGTCGGGCGTCTCGGTGAGGAACGCGTCTGCGACGTCGCTTCCGAACTCCTTGTACCGGTCCATTTTCCCCCCGGCGCGTTCCCATTCGGGTGTGGCGTCATACTCAACGAAGTCACCGCTGTCTTCGCTTTCCGCACCCGTCTCGTACATGATCGTCACGTACTGCAGATAGCTGATGTCGATCGGGACGTGAGGTATCGTGACTCGGCTCCACTCTCGTTTGAACGCAGTTCTGCTCTCGTACGTCAGCGTCTCACCGTCACGGGTGGTGACGATGTATCTGCCGTCTTCTTTCTGCGCGGTCGCACAGCCGTGGTCGACCTCGGTGAGATCCGCGTCAGCCGGACAGCGGGTGACGATCTCGCCGTCGATAACGTAGACAAGCATGCCATCGGGGGTGAGACACCACGTTGATTCGGATTCGGCTGTGACGAGCATTTTCTCGTCGATTTCGGGGATTGCGCCTCCCTGATACGTTTGGACGCCGTGTTCTGTTTGCTCGTTATACGTCGCATAGACGATGTCGTAGACACGATCAGCGGCCGATTCGCTTTTACAGACGAGGACGACGTGGCGGTCCGCACCGATTGCACGTTCGACGTTCGTGAGAATGTTCGCCGGCTTGGACTCGTTTTTGTACTCCGGTTCAACGTTGACCACGTCGCTGTCGACCTGCTTTTCGAGGGTATTGATGTACCCCTCGTCTGGGGTGAGTTCCTGATCCGGCAGTGACTCCCCATCTTGTTCGACACGGCTGATCTCGTCGCCGCGGGCACGCGCGAACGTCATGAACCTGTCGCCGAGTTTTAGGTGGGCATCAGTTCCGTCAGTCTGGTGTCGCTGTTCAGCGTCGACGGTCGGTCCGGGTGTTTCCCAGTCTGTCTGGACGTCGATATCGCGTACTGACCGTGGCGTGAACACCGGCGCTTCCCGGACCGGCGAATTCGTCCACGGATCGATGTCGTAGTAGTGCACGTACCGTTTCGTGAAGTAGCCAATTGCCGCCGGTGGGATCCAGAACCGGCCGTAGTACCCGTGATCTTCTGCTGCTTGCTTCCAGCCTGTTGAGCCGTTGAGTAGCCGTGGAAAGTCTGGATGGCCCAACACAATCTTTTTTAATTTCTCGATTTTGCGCCGGTGTTGGAACCTCGTATCGTACCGTTTTCGCATCGCGTCTCTGATACTGACCGTGTGGGCGATCTGTCCGTTGATTTGTTGGTCGTATTCGATGTGGAGGTAGTCTTCGATGTCGATGTTGTAATTCGACGTGAGGCCGATCAATTTAAACGTCCGTCCGAAGTCTCCAGGAGCCCCTTCCTTGACGAGTCGGGCCAGTCCGCGATCTCCTTGGTACGTGTGGTCGGACGACAGCGTTACGAGCCGAGCGGTAATATACTGCTTTCCGTCATCCGGTTCAACAATAAGCTGATGAACGAACGGCTCGCGCGCTCTCGTGAGTGCGTCGAAGACCTTTTTCATTGGTTCCGCATTGACTTTGCCAACCCCAGCGAGTTCTTCAGCATCCTCGTTGACGAGTCGGCAGGTGGCGGTCGGTCCACCGGTCGCAATTGGATCCAGGTTGAGATCGCCTATCTCGACATCGTACATTTCGGGGAAGCTATCGGCTATTTTCTCGTGAGCGACGTCGAGGAGGTTCTGGAGCACCCGCTCGTCGAAGTCGGTGATGTCTGCCTGGATCGCGCGGCCATCGACGAAGTGTGGAGCGATATGAAACGCATGACACAGCACCGCCGCTGTATCCACATCTGTACGCGATACCGGCCGCGGGTACGTTAGTACTTCAATCGGGGCCTCTATCTTCTTGCTGAGTTCTGTGATTGCCTCCGCGATTTCATCACCCGTCTCGTGGACGAGCTTGTCTCTATCCACGGGATTGACGGGGGGTGTTACATGAATCGTATCCTGTCTCACGCGCCCGTTCTGGAGTTCGGGGAGCCACAATTCTGGGCGCGTTTCATGCCGATTGAATAGCTGTTCGACGGCGCCCGTTGAGAGTGTTTGCTGGCTCATACGGGCCACCTCCGGTGTGACCGGTGGTCGGTTCGTCGTGCCGTGGTGTGTCCACGACAGGTCGTTGGTTCGTACATCCTGCGCTGGGCACTGACGAGGGGATTATGAAAGTCGATTTCTCGAATTCGAAAGTCGAATCTCCGACAGATATATATCGGGCTGAGAGGTTGGTTCTCAGAATTGATAAGTTGACCACGGATATATTATGTCTATCAGTGGGACCACACTCGTGATGGCTGCCGTCTCAGAGACGGGACGCGAGCGAGAGGACAGTCCCTCACCTGTTGAAGCGATACAAGCTGCTATCAGTCGTGACGACCGGATTGGGTCTGATCAGCAACCGGTTTCTCGAGTGAAATCCCGGGCGAAAGAGATTGTTGAGATCATCCATTCTCCGGGCGACGACCGCAGTCGGGAACTGACCGACCAGCAGGCACGGACAGTCTGTGTTCAGGAGTTGGCCGACCACGACGCGTTTGATGTGACAGCAGACACGCTGCGTAGGGACTTGGATACACTCGCCGAGCACGGCTATCTTGATACCAATACGACTGGACGGCCGTACTGGTACTCTATCGCCGATTCCTGGGCCAGTTCGACGACGACTGGTGTCGCTGTCGATACTTCTGGTGTCGAGTCACAGCACTCGGATCTCGATGGTCCGACAGCAGCCGACGAGGCTGATCACGCAGACTCGGCTGATCCAGTCAAAAATTATCAGCGGGTCCTAACGTTGTTTACAGCGGCTTACGCGAACCTCACGTCCGCACAGCAGACTGCTGCCTCTCTTTTCGGAATCGGTGGGGTCGTGTTCGGGTTGCTTGGAGCGACCCTCGTCGTTAGCGGGCTGTCTGTTGACCCCCAGCTTGCCGCTGTGAGCGGCTCTAGTCTCCGCGCAGGCGTGACATCTCTGTTCGGGTGGGCTTTGCTTCATCTTGTCGGCCTGGTAAATGCTGTCTCGGAAGATGATATCATGCTCTCTTCGCCGGCCTCTACCTCTGGGTCAGGGACCCACGACTGAAGTCGTTGGCTTCCTCCTTTCCTCTGTGAACCCAGGGCAACCGACTTGGATGGTTACCTACTGAGTTCACATATTATTCTGGAGATTCATGAAACCAGATCGTTCGGGAGATACTGCGAGCAATCCACCGGGATCGCTTCCCATGCTGCCTGAATTGCTTGATACCCTGTCCAGCCTTCCCCTCGAAGCATTTCGCCACAGGCCTGACAAAACTCCGCTACAGTACACTTCCCCTCATCTAGTAATAGATACAGCAAAAACGTGGGAGCAACTGCCTTCCCAGTTGTCTCGTCTGCGTCACCGAATATTCGATTAATAGCTTGACGCCCGTGCGCATCCATCAAAATCGCAAACCGATACAGCTCTGTATGCTGTTCGATTTCCATCTTCACGGAGGTCTCCCCAGCATCTTCCCCATGTGGTCGAGGAACACACGCGACCGTCGTAAACGACGTCTCCTCGTCGTCGAACGAATCAACTGCCTTCTTGCTCCCATGGTGAACCCAGCGCTCTCTCGTCTCATCAGGAGCGTACTCAGACATCTCCCGAACGTGACGCTTGAGTTCATGATAACACACGTTGGTCGTCGTCAGCTGGATATTGTCCGTAATTCGAGACCAAAGACCCGTGTTCGCAACAGCAATTAATGCATCTGTATCAACGATAACCGGGTGGCGGACATCATCGTCCACCATCTTCACTGCTGGAAAACGCCACTCGTATCAAGTTCTGTAGCCTCCTCAAAAGCCTCTTGCTCCCGCTCAATTTCTTCTAAGGCATCACCAAGAAGGATTTCTGCAACTTCTTCAGCAAGTTTTCCCTCCTTGTATCGCCGGTGGAGGGTAATCTTCTCCTCGTCCGAGAGGACTTCTCGGAGTTTCTCTTGAAGACCCTGTCGAGCAAGCTCACTGATATTGATCCCACCAAGACGCATCTGATCGACAATCTGAGTCGCCTCCTTCTCAGCTTCTCCCCGGAACTGGATTTTGTCGTTGTTTGAGGCCATCTTACCCTACATTCTCTCTCCACCACATTAGGTGTTGTGACGTGCCATCCGTGTCAGTACAAATTCTCAATGGTCAATTCGCGCTCTTCAACGACCGGCTGTTTCAGCCGGGGAGGATGTCACGAATCCTCGCTACCCGAACTCGTAGTCGCTCTCGCGAGCGTCGACGTACTCGTCGTTGCCCGTTCGATCTGGCACGTAACAAGGACCACGGCTGGCCCCGTAGAACACGGGCGACTCGATGTCAAGGCTGCTCTTGCGGCAAAGCAAGAGGGGGAGTCGGTCACGCAAGTCCCGGATCAGAGGTTCCCGCCGTGCGCGGAGTGTGCCGCTTGGCGGTCGACGGGTGGTCAGGGGTGGGAGTTGATCGTCGCGGAGGTCGGGTTCGGTGAGGATCCGGACATCGAGCAGCTGTGCCAACTTCCATGCGCTCGCGGTGACGTGGCCGGCGACAGCGAGTACCGGCATTGCTCGTGCGAGCGCGGCGCGTAAGGCGATTGCCTCGACAGCATCGCGCTGGACGGCCGTTTTGTGCCAGTCTTTACACTCGACCACGAGGAAATCATCCGGATCACCCTGAAGGTCATCCCGCCGGGCAATCACGTCCGTTTCGAGGCCGAAGAGCTGTTCGTTGCGGGCTGTCCTGTACCCCCACATTTCGAGTGTGTCGGCCACTTCCGTTTCGAACCAGCGGCCGTTGGTCGGGTCGTGATCCGGGTCCTCGCCGTCCGGCGTGCCCACGGTGTCAAGTTCTGTGGTGAGGTCAGTGTCGTCACTCATCAGCATGATCCTCCACGACGTCGGCTGCTTCTGCGCGGACCGCTGCTTGTTCGAGCGCTGTGGCGACCCGCTTCGCCTCCGTGGGTGTGAGCACTGCGTAGGTCGTTTCGCGGTCGTCACCGAAGCTGAGGAGGACTCGCGAGCCCTCGGTGACGTCGGTCCTGTCGGTGCTGACCTGAATGGTCCCATCCGTCGCTACCGGGCGCTCGCGTCTGACGACCGTCTCCAGGTCGAGGTGTGGCTCACTCATTGGTGATCTCCTGTTTGGAGCTTGGTTTGTGGCGTTGCGACTGCTGTTGTCGGCGGTGTACTGGCAGTTAGGTGGGTTGGTGGTCTGTGGTTGGTTGGCGGCTGCTGGCTGTGCTGTCCGTTGTCGGTGTCTCGTGGAATCATGGTGGTCTCGGGGGGGTGACTGGCGAACGCGAGTGGTGGGCGTCTCCTCCAGTCGGCACTGTCAGCAGATTCGGTGTGGGTGGCGCGTCGGCTGCTCCATCCGGTGGTTGGTGCGTGTCGATGCGTCACCAGCGGTGGTCTCGTGTGGCCGCTGTGCGGTGGGAGCCACGCTGTCACCGGCGGTGTCCGTTGATCCGTTGTGGTCCACCGGCGGTGGCCCTTCTCTTGGACCGCTCTCACACGATCGAGTTCGTGAACGTCGCTGAGCCTTCGGTCATAGCTGCTCGCGGAGATGTCTGCCTGCTCGATTAGCTCCGAGCGGCCGAGTGGGCTATCGGCTTTGAGGAGGGTGGCGTACAGCTTCGTCGCTGTTGGCGACAGATCGGGCCGGAACCGCTCCGATGGGAGCGTGGCCGCTGCGCGCTCGACCGCGGCCAGCGTCGGCGTCCGAGACTCGTTCAGCGCTCGCAGCAGGCTCACCACGACGTCGTACGGACACGCACGCCGTGTGGTGTCCGCTGGGCCGAACGAGCGCAGACAGAGCCGCACGAGCCGCTGGCGCTCGCGGGGTGTCCACTGGGCGTCGTGGGTCATCACGACCTCGTCGATCACCCGCCGGATGGCGGGGTAGGTCGTCCCGTCGACGACCGGAATTTCGAGTGTCGGTGCGGGTTTAGTGCCGTCGGCGATCGCCTTCCGGACCGTGGTGAGTTCTCTCGAGAGGGCGGCAGTGATGTCGTCATGGAGTTCCGTGATCGTCGGGCCGGCAAGGACCCACGACATCGTGAGATCCATCGTCGCGTCGTGGTCCGTTTCGTACGGGAGTCGCCGGCACAGCTTTGCGGGCCGGTCTTCGAACAGCATGCGGTAGCCCGAGTGAATGCCGTAGACAGACTGTTTGGAGGCTGTCTTGGCGAGGAACTCACAGAGGTCCTGGAGGTGGGTGGGGTTGCGTGCAAGGGCGTCGGTATCGGGCACTCTGATGGTGGTCGTGAGATCGATGCCGGCTGCGTGATACAGCTGGGTCGCCGAGGCGATCAGACCGTGGAGATCCTCGAAGAGGTCGCTGCGGGCGGCTGTGTCGTCGCTGGTTGTGAGTTCAGCAACCTGTGCGAGGAGACGGTCTCGAACCGTTGTAATTCGCTCGCGCCACGCACCGTAGGTGGTTTCGGCGTCGCTACACCAGCCGACTTGGTGGCCACGGCGGAGAATCCGGGCCGTCGGAATTGGCTGGCTGGGCTCATCGATCGCCTCGAACTCCTGGCCGAGTCGTGTCGGGGTAAGAATGTTCGAGAGAGCCTTCTCGCTCAGTAAGGCGCCCGCGAGACGTCCCAGGGTGGCTAAGGGGCCACCCCACTGGAGAACGACAAGAGTTTCATCGTCGATGTGGCTCAGGTACGCGACACGGCCGTCGTTGAGCGGCTGTGGGTGATCATCGACGAGGGTAATGGCCTCGTCATGGGCAACAGTGCCGAATCGCTCGTGGAGGTGGCGTGGAGCGTTCGCAGGCCCCGTGAGCCACTGGACGTAGTCAGCGTCTTCATCTGGATCGCCGGTTGTTGCCACCCACTCGTCGGGCGCGGGTGTTTCCTCGCCCACCCGGCGGGGCGACACTGTACTTGTAGGTTGTTGAGGGGTCCCAGTAAGACTCCCATCAAACCGGAGCTGATCCGGATGGACGAGGTCGTAGTTGTCATCGAGATACTGCTGGACGGCGAGCTTGCCCAGATTGGTGAGTTGGACGGTGTTGTACTGGCCACGGCGGTCAACCGTGACTAAGTCGCGAGCTTCGAGATCGAGGACATACCTGCCAATGGTGCCCTCAGCAACATCGATCGCGTGGTCGGTGGTAAGATCGCGGTAGCTTCGGGATTCCTCGCCCTCGAGGTTTCCGAGGAGCCGGCGTTTTCCTGGCTCGGTATCGAAATCACGAATGGCCTCCCACGCGGCTTCGACAGTTTGGGCGTGGTCGGTGTGGGAGGACCGATCCCGGCTTTCAGTAAGATCGAGGTGACACTCACTCCAGGTAGGATACCGCTTCAAGAGGTGTCGGCGGGCTCTCGGGGAGGCAACGAGTCTGACGTCGAACCCATCGGCGAGCACGGCGATCGCTGCGAGTGCACGGACGCCCGTGCGGCGGTCTGTGAGAGCGGTCCACGCGTCGCCGTCCAACAGGAGTGTAAGGGCACGTGGTTGATCGTCGAGTTCGCGATGGAGTGCGACTGGCCCTTTCGCGAGCGCGCCCAGATCGGCGTTGACTGGCCCGCGGCCCGTCCCGATGCTGGTGACTGTGTCGGTGAGATCGGCGTGTCGCTGTTGGTGGTACGGACTGCGCGTCTTGGTGGGTTGGTCTCCGTAGGTGAGCGCGAGTGTCGTGATCGCGCGGGTGTACGCGACGGCTTCAGCGACGTCGTCGGTCCATGGGCTGTCCGTGTGGTGCCACGCTGGCAGGATTTTGGTGAGGAGCTGGGAGCCCGTTCGCCACGGATCGGTGGTGGCGTACTCGCGGATGGTTCGCTCGGTGTGCGGCCGGAGTTTGGCGAGGAGGTCTGGTACCCATTCGGTCAGTCGGGGCGAGACCGCTGGACAGGTGATCCCCTCAGTGGAGATGTCCGTGGTGTGGCTGACGAGCCGGATCCCCCGCTTGCGGACCGCAGGTTGGCGTGTTTCCACAGCTGATCACCTGCTGGTGATGAGCTGGTGGGTCAGATCGGCCAGCATTACTCCGACCCCTCGCGTTGGGAGCCACCATCAGAGCGGGCGTATTCTCGGACAGCCGTGAGAAGCGGGGTTGGTTCCCGTTGTGTTGGCTGGGTTGGGGTTCGTGTTTGGGCGTCCGGGTGGATGCGTGGTTCTGCGGTCGTCGTGGGACTCGTGACGACCGCAGTTGGGTCGAGGAGGACGTACGCTGTGGATTGCGTTTGGGTGTTTGAACACGTCCCGATGTGGCCCGTGAGGACGTACTCGCGAACACCACGGGTGAAGACGGTCGGGTGTTCGTGGCTATCGGATCCGCACATGATGTAGCCGATCGCGTACGCGGGTTCGCCGGCCGCGCGGTAGGCATAGGCGGTGATGTCGTCGCCTTCGTGGAGGGGTTGCCCGCAGACTTGGCAGATCGGGTTGTGGGTGTCAAGTGAGATGCGGGTGAGTTGGGCGAGGTCTGCGGCTTGTGGGTTGTCGGGGCGCGTCATTCGTGCCCTCTCTCGGCGTTACAAGTGCCAGCTTGCCACGCTTGGCGCGCGAAGAGTGTGCGGCGGGCCGACTCGGTGAGTCGGTACTCGGTCGTGTCGTGGGTTTGTGTGGTAACGAGGTCAAGTTCGATGAGTTCCTCGAGAGTGTCGCAGACTCGGGCTTGGTTGATACCGCCGGTGTAGTAGCCAGCGAGTGCGTGGTGGAGTGGGCGGCTCTCGCTGGGGCCGGTTTGTGAGAGTATCCAGAGTAGGTCGCGGTGGATGGCTGAGAGATCGGCAAGCGAGATGTCGTCGCTCTCGGCGTGGCTAGACATTGTGGCCCTCCATGGAGTCCTCGTCTGCGCTGTGTGTCTCAGCGCACGTGCTACAGAGTGGGCCGTCAAAGATAGCGTCGTAGCCGTCGGCTGTGTTGGTACACAAACTACAGCCGGAACTGTTACTGTTCGATCCGTCAGTCGTCTCGCAGGGCTTAAGCCCCGCAGTTGCCAGCATTAGCATGGTTCTGTGATGCCGCACAGAACCCGTCCCGGCCGGGTGTTGGAGCACCGCGGTCGGGATTTCTACACTTTCTCACGAGCCGAGAGTTCGTCACTCGGGTTCCGTGGTTCTACTATAACACCCTAGTTACTTCAATGTGACGAAGGTGTATAAAATATACAAACGACTGTAATATGGACATTGGTGTATGAGAGATTTATATGAGATACGCGGGCAACTGGATGACCGCAGTAGACGATCGTATTTTGGAGTATCTATCTGAACATGAGTCCGGTTCCCCGACTAAAATGAAACGTGAAGGTCCAATCCGATACTCTCGCCAACAGGTCCATCGTCGGTGTAAGAAATTGGCCGAGAATGGTCTAATCAACGACCTCGGAAATGGTGTCTATATGATCACCGAAGACGGAGAAGCATATCTTGAGGGTCGTCTAGATACTGAAGATTGGGAGTATATCGATCAAGAGGGCGCTGAGGGCATCGATAGCGATTCGACTGGAAATGGTATTTCTGGAACTAGTAGTAAGCGGTGAGGAGCAACGCTCAGGAAGTGGTTGTTCCTTCCGGCCGTTCCCTATTCCGCTCATCAGATAGGTGTTCCCAGATCTCCGTGCAGCCCACGCCATCTCGAATGTCGGAGAGGTGGTCTCCGGAACTATCGACATCAGTACTTTCAGCTTTGTCGATATCGTCTCCGGAGTTTTCGTCTGGCATCTCTGATAGATTCCGGCACTAACTATATATGAATTGTGGTATTTTGAGTGGAGACCTTAATTGGAGGCTAAAACAAGATTTCAGCTATCGACAGTTTCTCCGTCTGCTTTCTAGTTATCGTGTTCCGTACTAGCCTCACGATCATTTAGACGTTCTTCGGTACGGTCGCGGTCCTCGGGATAGCCGACGTCGATCCGCCAGCCGTCGAGTCGGATCGCGTCGATGGTGCGGCCGGACTGGATGAGGAGATCGATCGCGTCGGGGAGTTCGTACTCGCCACGGTCGGAGGGCTGGACGAGGTGACACGCGTGGAAGATCGCGGGCGTGAACGTGTAGAAGCCGGTCATCACGAGATTGCTCGGCGGGTCGTCTGGCTTCTCGACAACCTCGACCACCTCGCCGTACTCGTTGGTGTCGAGGACGCCGTACCGGGAGGCCTCCTCGTAGGGCACCTCCTCGACGAGGAACGCGGCGTCAGCGCGGTCCTCCTGTTGACGGTTCACCACGTCGCCGAGATTCCCGCGGAACACGTTGTCGCCAAGCATCAGCATGAAGTTGCCGTCGATGTGGGGTTCCGCTTGGAGGATCGCGTGTGCGAGCCCGAGCTGTTCGCGCTGGTGAGTGTAGGTGATCGGGACACCGTCGTACTCGTCGCCGTACCGATCGATGATCTGCTCGGCCTTGTAGCCGACGACGACGATGAGTTCGGTCGCCCCCGCGTCGATCAGGTTGTCGAAGACGTCCTGGATGAGGGGCGTGCCGTTCACCTCGACGAGCACTTTCGGCTTGTCGTCGGTGAGCGGTTGGAGACGGGTACCCTTGCCTGCGGCCAGTACGACTGCTTGCATGGGTGAGAGGTGTTGGTGGGGTGGGAAATACTTTGTGAGCAGCACATCTGTTCGGAGAATGGGAACAGACGATAGGTGGGTCAGATGAGGTCATGTTAACTTTAGCATCTGTTCCAACAGACGGCGAAGGCTCGAAACCATGATTCTGTCACCGTCGGCTCTGCGTTTCTAAATGTATTTGATAACGGAGGGTTTCGGATTTTACTTCTCTAAAAACACGTTCGGTGGCCTTCCGATTTCCATGACGAGCTATTTGAAATCGGAGCGAAGTCCGTGAGAGCGCAGCTGTGAGATATCCGCCAGCATCAACAAGAAACTGCTCATCGTCAACGTGGTGTTTCTCTGCAATCTCAAAGAGAAACACCAATGTGAATTGTTGATTTTGGACACGAAAAACGTCAATATGGAGGAATTCGTTTGTCCGAGGATCGACACAGCGTACAGCCAGAATCTGTCTGAGTCGATCTGAATCGCCGTCTCATCGACGGCAACGCGATTCGGGCTTACACCGTCTCTCGGCTGTAGATCGGCCTTTTGAATCCAGTTGTGAATTGCTGTTCGGCTCCGATCGACACCAAACTTTTCAAGGGGCTGTGTTGAATCGCTGTAAGGCGAAGAGATTCTCTGTTTGACGAAGCGTGTGATGTTATAGACGACACACATCAGCGCGATTTCGCGGAACTCACGGAACCACGAGCGCGCTCGCACGGCGAAGCCGAGCGAGCGCTTGACAGCCGAGTTCACGGTTTCAGTCATTGAGCGCTGATTGTAGCTGTTATCGTCGATTCTGGCGTTGTGTGCGTGGTCGTACGGTGCGAAGATCCGATGTTTGATCAGCGGTCTGATCCCGAGCTCACGCAGGCCTTCACGGAGCGGTTGCTTGTCATAGCCTTTATCGGCCGCGAGAGACCGCAGATCGCCCGCATTCCGGCGGGCGATCTGCTCAGCAAGGTCTGCGTCGCTTCCTTCTCGATTTGTTGAGCAGTGAACGTCAAGGACGGCTTTCGACGCTGTATCGACGAGTTTCGTAACCTTGAGCTTTTGAACGCGGTAGCTGATTCGCTGGCAGTAGTGGCGGCTGGCTGGTGAGCGGTCGTAGAACGTGGCATCGATCGCGGCGTGTTCAGAGAGGTCGTGCAGCTGCGCCGACTGGCGCAGCAGCACTCGACAGACGCTCATGCTGATCCGATCGAACGCCCTACACAACGTGGACGGCGCGGGGAGATCGGCCGCGCTGAGGCCGATCTCCCCGGTTATTTGTGGCATTTCTTTGAGCAAGTCGATTGTCATGCGGTACGACGTATCGAGGTAAATCCGGAGACAATGGAGGGAAACGAGTGCGTAGTCGGCGAATCCGCCGCCACCGTCCGGGGCGGCGGATTCGCCTCCATCGCCAGTAACTCTTTGAGCAACCGGCACAACCTCCCCGATGAAGCGGGAGATTTGGGTCATGAACAACTGAAGTCTCCCGCTTCAACTCCTTTGATTTAGCGGCCTACCTCGCTGCTGTATGGCGATTCAACACAGCCTTTCAAGGTATTGTTTGTATTCGGAAGTGATATTCCAGTGAGGTGATTTGAATACCCGTTTCAATGATCTTGTGGGGTATCCACTCTCGCTCGATAAATCCTAAGTCAATCCAGTTGCTACGACCGGCAAGGCGTTCGATTTCTGACGTAGGCAATTGAAACTCGAACGCCTCATTCTCTAAGTTAACGTCGCCCCTCTAATCTGAGGTGTAGTTAAGTTCAACGAGATAAGACGGATCAGTATGTTCATTGCTGCGAGTATTCAAGCGAGACTTGGATCGACACGACTGCCTGGAAAGGTTCTGTTTCCCCTTGGAGACCGTCGTTTGCTTAAGTGGCCGATAGATCGAAGCAGGGACGCTGAAACCGTTGATGAGACTGTCGCTGCTATCGGTGATCGTCCTGAGAATGACGCCATCGAAACTTACTGTGACCGATCCAGAATTGACCATCTCGTTGGCCCCGAAGACGATCTGTTGAAACGTCATCTTAAGGTGATAAATAAAACCGGATGTGATCTCCTTGTTAGGATCACCGCGGACTGCCCGTTTGTGCCAAGCGAGGAAATCGATCGCGTGGTTGAGGAACACATGTCGAATGACGCGCGATACACGACGAACGTCACTGGGAATATGCCGGTAGGGATCGGTGTTGACGCTATCGACCCGGATCTCTTGCGTGAACTTCACGCTCTTGAAGAGACGCATCCGGTTAAACTGGCTCGGTCCGAACCTGCTAATTGGGATACAAATTGGTCTGATAATCCTTCTTGGAATCATTTCTCAGGCGTCCATCTCGCTGTCGATACCCCTGCCGACTATTGGTCGCTTGTGGATGCGTTGAATGCCGTCGGTGATAATCCACGAAAAGTCGCCGAGTGGATCGCTAAACGCTAATTTTAATAATCCGCGTAGGACGTATCTGGTATGCTCGCTCTTTTTAAGAGCCTCCCGGATGACGGATCATATAATGTTGGCGACAAGTTGATTGGAGAGTCCGCCGCGGAATTCATCGATGACATCACTGACGAGCGGGTCGTATCGTACTACGACGTGGATGAATTACTAGAAGATATTGATCTAATAAACGAATCCAAAGCTCTCTTGATTGCAGCTTTCGGAATTCGCTCATCTATTTGGAGACCAAAACTCGCCGATGCGATAGTAGACGGCTCTATTGGTGTTCCTGTCGTCCCGCTAGCCTCCGCGTGGTCTGACTTCCCAGGAGATTACGAACAACTCACATCCGAAAATTACCCACAGTACGATCGGTCTGTCGTACAATTCTACCAGTATGTAGCAAAACACGCACCAGCTGTCAGTTCTCGCGACTACTACACTCAGAAAGCACTAGAGGGGTTGGATATCTCCTCTCGGATGGTCGGCGATTGTGCTTGGTACGATCTCGAAAGCTTGGGTGAAAAAATGTGTAAGCCTGAAAAGATAGATAAATTGGTAGTTACTGACCCACATCAATCTCAATACTTTGATCAGGCTGAATCTTTAATGAGCGAACTGGGTGGGATGTTCCCAGATGCGGAAAAATTATTCTGTACACATGGGGATCCCAGCCAATCACCGAAACGTCAGGAATTGGCTTCAAACGCCAATAAATATGGATTCGAAAAGAAGGATGTCAGTGGTGATGTTTCCAACATCAGTTTCTATTCCGACTGTGATTTACACGTCGGCTACCGGGTACACGGACATGTCGGATTCCTCCGCAAACGCCGCCCCTCTGTTTTACTCTGTGAAGACGGACGGGGACTGGGGTTCACGGAAACGTTAGGCGGATGTGGTTTCCCAGCCTTCACGAGACGCGTTCCGGAAGCAAGTTCAACGCCGAAGAAAATACTCCAAACGTTCCCAGAGGGTACTATCCACCAATTACAGCGAAAATATTTGGGAGGAGACAGAGTTAGCCATCCAACAACTCCTGCGCGTGATGATGTCGTAGATCAGGTAACTGACTTCATCCATCAAGAGCTGACAACCGGTTGGCATCGCTATGAGATGATCCCGGCTGTGATCGATGAGACTTATGAGCGTGAAATGAAGCCGTTTATTCGCGAGATCAGCAACATCTAATTCTCTGAATTCATTAGTTTTCCTCAGCCGAAATAATAAAAATCTAAGCGACAGATATAATCGGGTTGCTGAACCAATCCTCGTTGTGAATTTCCCAAAAGATCAAATAGGAAAGTTCGTCGCTCTTGGGGGTACCTTCCAAACCCATCAACAGGAAACAGAGCGGACGTATCGCTGGCCAGACCTCTGGGTTGTCCCCGACGAAGCGGTGATCAATGAGAACGAAACAATTCGGATCCCCGACCGGGTTGAGAAAATAAAACCCGGTGCCGAGATCACCGCGGTCATCGGCGAAGGCATCTACGAAGCTGACGAGGAGGAAGCTTGGAACGCAATTAAGGGGTTCACAATTTCCAATGATGTCACCGCGTCAGGAGATTGGCCCGGCTGGTCGGATCCGGATCACGGGATGATAACTGGTGTCGGTTACAAACTTCTCCCAACGTTTTCACCCGTCCTCAGCGAGTACGTGGACCGGGATGCGGAAACGACATACGACGACCTCGACGTAGAGATCCGCGTAGACGGCGAAACGACCGTCTCGGGTTCGACCGAACAGATGGCCTTCTCAATTCCTGAGATGGTCTCGTTTGCAAGCAATATCTGTAAGCTCCATGAAAACGATCTCGTCGCACTTGGAGACCCCGGAAACCCGACGAACTTTCTCGATGATGCGGACTCAGTCACCTGTGAAATAGAGGGAATCGGGAAACTGACGAACCCCATCGAACGCGTTTGACGTTCGATGTACGTCGCCGTACGCGCCGATGGCGGCCCGGAGATCGGTTATGGGCACCTCGTCAGAACCGGTGCGCTCTCCAGCGAACTCCTCGCTCGCGGCCACGGAGTCGCGTACGTTACGACGACACCGGCACACGTCCGAGAAGTCTGCCCTGACGGTGTAGATACGGTGACTATTTCTTCTCGAGAGGATCCTACGCCGGTTCGGGAGTTCACTCGCGATCACGCAGACATAACTGTCCTAGACTCGTATCTCGCGGACGCGATGTACCAGCAGCAGCTCAGGGAAGCCACCCCGCTCGTGGTCGTTGCTGACGATACTCGGCATCGGATCAGCGCCGACGTGCTTGTAAACGGGAACCTCTACGCGTCAGACTTGGAGTACAACGTGATCGGTTCGGAACCAGAGTGGTGTCTCGGACCAGAGTACCTCCTCCTGCGACAGGAGATCACGGAATACGCCTCAAAGGATCCGCCGTGGCGCGATCCGCCGAGCCGTGCGATCGTCACGATGGGGGGGAGCGACGTCGCGGAACTGACTCCGATCGTGATTCGGGCTTTCGAAGGATTTTCTCTCTGTGTGGATGCTATTGTTGGGCCCGGATTCTCGATAGAACAAGAAGCGGAGATCAAAGAGGTGGCCGAAGACGTGAGCACGGATGTCCGTGTCGTCCGCGACCCAAATAACCTCCCAGAGCGAATGTTCCAAGCGGACCTTGCCGTAGCAACGGCCAGCACAACTACATATGAATTGCTTGCGCTCGGAACGCCGATCATCTCTATACCAGTTATCGACAATCAAGAGCCAATCGCGAATTCGCTCCGCGATCGCAACGCGGCAACCGTTCTTGATCGTGGATCCGGGCAAACGTCGTTCCGGCGTGGTATCAATGAATATTCCTCGAATAAAACTCTCCGAGTCCAACGGCGGAACCTTGGAAAAAAAATCGTTGACGGACAAGGAACAACTCGAGTTTTAAATCTTGTTTCTGACGTCGGTATCTAGTATGTTCCCCATGAGTCGGCATTCAGACTGCTCTGTTGAATAGCAGTGTTGGCCGAGGCAATCGGGATTTGAATCGGCTTGTGACCGGTTGATACTATGGTCTCCGGATCGATATCGTTGCCTCGTGACTCAGAGGCCGCTATTCAACACGGCAATTCAGACTGCTGTGTTGAATAGATG
>NZ_NHOA01000153.1 GCF_002727125.1 Halorubrum persicum | reverse complement strand
ATGGCGATTCAACACAGCCGGACAGAGTGTAACTCAGCTTTTGCCTCGAGACTATCATCCAAATGCTTTATTTTGACGCTCATAGGGTAGTAACTTGGCTGCCGGTTATTTGTTACTAATATGAACTTTTGGATTTGGTCTCCACCTGGTATCGGCCGTCCTCTCGGAATCTGGGCCCTGGAACATCAAATATACTTAAATATGCATCCATTATGATTATTAATGTTTTATTTCGGGAGCAGGTTGGAGATAATGGTGCCGTTCACTCGTCTGATAACGTCCGAGATGCTGATCGTCTGTTTCGCTGTCCTTCTTTTTGGTATTGCTCGGTACTGTGTGACTCCATTGTAGCTTTTGTAATTTGAATAAGTTCACACGTTAAACACATTTTAGAATAGAATCCAGCTCGAATCCGGGAGTCTTCTGGACTTATAGCCGCGCCTTGAGATCCAACAATACGTATGATGTAGACGAATATTCGACTCCACTAAATCTACGGGTTGAATGATTGTCGTCGCGACTGACCGGAATCGTTGTACCGGTCGCCTAACTGTCTCGATCAGAGATGAGGAACGCTGCAACTTCTCTGGACTTTTTCGGTTGATGCTCAGAGACGTGATGCCTCTTAAGGGATACAAAACTCTTTTCATATATTTGGTAGTTCGTCGCTGAGATCTCCAACGATCGGGAACGAAGTTGAAGAGTTCGCTGACGCTACAGTAGTTGTCTGTTTCAAAGATAGTGCGTTGGGATCGGTGTTGAACGAGATGACTGTCTCAATGTTTTCACTCCCGCATGCTGAGTGACCTCGAAGATATCAATGACGATGTAGACCACCGCCATCACTCACTCACCATACTACCCGACCTTCCGGGTTGTGGTACCTAGCCGCTATACCCGATTAGACGAGAAGATGAAAATTTTTCCCCGGTAACACGGCTGACTCTTTGACGAGTGCGAAATTCTCACCCCCCACCCCATATTACGTCCGATAGAGACGAGGAGCTCTATGTCACAAGTGTCGGTGTCCTCGTTGTCGATCTCTTCAAAGTCAGTCACGGTCAACTACTTGGCGTCCTCGTTGATTTCTTCGTCGGGCGCCGAGAGATTGGCGTCGCGAGACCATTTAGTGGCTGGCCACTCGTCGATGCGAACAGTACATAGAACGAGACCTGCGGGTCATCGATGGGGAAATCAACATTAGAGCTATAGGGTGATTGGAATGTGCACCCAACCGAGTCGGCATCGGTGACCTCGGAGGTGTACGTTCGATCGAGTATGGGTGAATTATCAATCCTGTTCGGCGCTACGACAAACTCGGTGTCAAGGTTCTCAGCGAGAGCCACGGGCCCCTGCGTATAGACGCATGGTTGAACTCTCTGTCGTAGTCGATGCTATCGATCTGGTCGACTACCTCGCGGTCCAATTCGTTTATTTGGGAGTCGATGTCCCCAGCGACGAAACTCACATGCAGATTGACACTCACGGCGTCCGCGAGCTCGCGGCGAATGGACGTGACGTTCCCTTCGAGTGGCTTCTTGCGTCGAGTGCGTTCACGATCACCGCCCACTCGTAGCTGAGCGCCTTGGTAAATGGAACTCTAATGAAATTGAAGTCGTCGTCTTTTGCTTGGTTTTCCGAGAACATAATGTCGAGATTGTCATCTTCCACGACCGCAACAAGTGATTCGGCAGTCGTCCTGGTGTCGAGAAAAACGACATCCATCCTGGTATCGTCCCAGATTCGGACCGCGCGATTTTGCGAATCTTCGCGAGTGCTATCTGGGTCGTTTCCTCGCTTTATCCGGACAACGGTGATGTCGACGACTTCGATGTCACCGCCCGCTTCAGCGATTTGGAGGCTCTCGCCAACGGTGTAGTCGTCCCAGCCACTCCGGTCATAATCGAGGTACATTTCATCAATTTCCGGACTGACGATTTTGAACTTGTCCTCAAGAATTGGACTTCATTAACTGTAATTAAAACTTTCATTTACCGCCCGATCCCAGAAATAAGAACATAGTGAGAGAAGTCGTACAATTCTCACATCCGAATGGAGTCAGAGTTCTCGGATCAGATTCTATATAAATGGAGCTTCTATTCTGGTTATTTATACTCATAATGAAGCATAAGATAATGCCGTGTTGAATAGCGGCCTCTGAGTCACGAGGCAACGATATCGATCCGGAGACCATAGTATCAACCGGTCACAAGCCGATTCAAATCCCGATTGCCTCGGCCAACACTGCTATTCAACAGAGCATAAGATAACACCCTCTAGGTATCTCATCTAGATTGGCGCTTATCGATTTTATATGGGCGGGCATAAGGACTCGCGGCCTTCGGCCTGATGTACATCCTATTCAACATCAGATCGCAAGTTATCCGTTGATTTCAACGCCTATCTTGAGCTAGTCACTCTGAAGGACTCAAACTCCTATGCGAACGACTGGCTCTATGCTCTTCCTTGTTTCCTGCCTAGTTGCCAGATATTATATACCCCGAGTCGCTAACAGGTCACATGCAGGTAGCAATCGTAGGTGGGGGAATCGTTGGACTCGCAAGTGCGTACTACCTCAGCCAGCGCGGGGTAGCCGTCACTGTCCTCGAAAAGAACTCACTTGGGTCGGGGAGTACAGATCGTGCCAACGGCGGTATCCGCGCCCATTTCTCCTCGCCGGTGAGTTCAAAGCTCTCTCAGCGCAGCATCGAGTTCTGGGAGAGCTTTGAGACGGAATTCGACGCTGACTTGGAGTATCGCCGCCCCGGCTATCTCTTTATGGCACGCACCGAGGAAACAGCTGAGCGATTCCGTGAGAACGTTCACAAGCAGGCGGAACTCGGTGTCGAGAGTGAGTTTGTCTCTCCAGAACGCGCTGGAGAGATCTGTCCAGAATTGTACACAGACCGCTTCCTTGGCGGGGCCTACTCCCCCAACGACGGTGTCGCCGATCCGCATCTTGGCCTCCAAGGGTTCTCTATCGCCGCGAACGAGGCGGGTGCCGAGATTCGCACCGGGGTCACGGTGACCGATGTCACACTCGACGGGAATGGGGCCGTCACAGGTGTTGAGACATCCGAGGGACCAGTCGAAGCCGACTTCGTCGTCAACGCCGCCGGACCGTGGGCAGCGCAGGTAGCCGAAATGGCCGGCCTAGACGTGCCAGTCACGCCGAAGCGGCGCAAACTTATCATTGTCGACCCCGAGACGCCGGTGCCACCGGATACGCCTTTCACTATCGACGCAGACCGGGGTGTCCACTTCCGTCCGGAGCGGAAAGGAAATGTCGTCGCCGGCGGTCACTTCTCCGACGTTGACCCAGCTCAGGACCCGGACAGCTTCGACGAGCGGGTCCCACTCGAGTGGTCCGCACAGGTGGTCGAGGCGGCAGCAGACACCGCTGAATACTTCGGCCCGAATTCGGAGATTCGGCGTTCTTGGGCAGGTTTATACGCAGTTACGCCGGATCATCATCCGATTATCGAGGAGACACTCCCCGGCTTCGTTAATGCGATCGGCTTCTCTGGCCACGGTTTCATGCAGTCGCCCGCGACGGGCCAACTCGTCGCAGAGCTCGTCGTCGACGGCGAAGCCACCTCGATCGACATTTCCTCGTTGACGGCCGAACGCTTCAACGGTGGGAGTCCACTATCGGAAGGCACGGTGATCGACTAAGTCCCCGTCGTTCGGTACCAAACGGTGCCCACAGCGATGTGCCGCTACGACAACTATACAGTGAGTGCTGGAAGCGTAGCGGTCGTTGTCGGCGAGCAGAGGCGCTGTTTCCACCGATGGAGCAGAGATTTAAACGGTTACCTTCGAGGGACAGTATATGGACCTCGTTACTTCTGTCGTGCGCATCGCGTCGGTATCTTTTTTAAGTATCAGAGTTATTTTGGAGGAGTGCGATTGACTCAAAGCCTCCAACGAAAATATTGTTAACCCCAACCTCGGTCGGCCTGATATCGATATCCCTCAGCTGATCAAGGACGCGGCGACGACTACACTCGAGAACGGCGAGAGACACTACATGTCGGACTACGGGATCGCCCAAATTCCTGAGACCAACGTGATGGGTCGCGTTAAGTTAGTGTCAACATAGCTGCAGTCATGCAATTTGCTGAAGTGTTCGAGAATGTTGTAGCTGATCGTGCTGTGATGATCGACGGGAAGGAAAACTGAGAAGCCAGATCCTGTTTCTCCCGAAGTTACTCCCTATCTTGAGTATATAACTTGGATTTCCCGAACTCGCCGAATACTTTCGCAGTCTTGCGTTTTTGCTTAACTTAACGCGACCACTCAGCAAAACCCGAACCTATATCAACGGTCCCGACAACATCTCGAGTGTGCAACCTAGAGCGTACGATAACGAGCTGACGTACCTCACACATAAGCAAGATGACCGCGAGGAGGCATTCCACCAGGCCTACGAGGAGGCGGTCGAGTCAGTCCGAGCCGACCTCGGTCAGTCTCACCCGCTGAAGATCGACGGCGAACCTGTTGAGACTGACAATACCTTCACCGCGACTAGCCCCGGCAACCTAGACCTCAAGATCGGTGAGTTCGCAGCGGGACGAGAGCAGGATGTCGAGGCCGCAGTAAGCGCAGCCACGACGGCGGCGTCAGCGTGGGAGGATCGCAATGTCGAATCCCGTGTCCAAATCTTCCAGGACGCGGCAGATACCATGCGCGACCGGAAGTTCGAGCTCGCGGCAACTCTCTCGCTGGAGAACGGGAAGAACCGGACTGAGGCGATGGCTGATGTCGATGAAGCCATCGACTTTCTCGACTTCTACAGCAGCGAGCTTGAGCGGGCCGACGGCTACGAGTTCGACACCGGCGAGCCAACGCCTGGCCAGCACACCACGAACCTCCTGCGTCCGTACGGCGTTTTCGGTGTCATCTCCCCGTTCAATTTCCCGATGGCGCTGTTTGTCGGCATGAGCAGCGGCGCGATGATCGCCGGCAACACCGTCGTCGCAAAACCTGCGAGCACGACGCCGCTGACCGCCCACTTGTTCGTCGACATCCTCCACGAGGCCGGTCTCCCGGAGGGCGTCATCAATCTCGTCACGGGCGGTGGCAGCGACGTTGGCCAGCCCATCGTCGAACACGAGGATGTTAGCGGCGTCGCGTTCACCGGGTCTCGTGATGTCGGCCTGCGCATCCAAGAGACGTTCATGGATCTGGGTAAGCGCGGTCCCGTCATCGCCGAGCTCGGCGGAAAGAACCCGGTCATCGTGAGCGATACTGCGGATGTCGACGACGCTGTCGAGGGCGTCAAGAACGGAGCGTTCTCCTTCAGCGGGCAGAAGTGCTCGGCGACCTCGCGCGTCTACGTCCACGAGGATGTTATCGACGAGTTCACCGATAAGCTCGTCGCCGAGACTGAGGATCTCACCGCCGGGCAGGCGACCGACCGAGACACATTTGTCTCGCCGCTGATCGACGACAGCGCCGTCGAGTACTACCAAGAGATTACCGAGAAAGCCCGAAACGACGGCACCGTCCACACCGGTGGGAACGTCCGCACGAACGGCGACTTAGCTGACGGGCGGTTTGTCGAGCCGACCGTCGTCACTGACATCCCCCACGACCACGAGCTCGCTCGGGAGGAACACTTCCTCCCGTTCGTGACGGTTCACCCTGTCTCCAATCTCGACGAGGGTATCAAGAAGTCTAATGACAGCGAGTACGGCCTCTGTGCTGGGCTGTTTTCGCAAGACGAGGCGGAGATCGAGCGCTGGTTCGACGAAGTCGAGTCCGGGATGACCTACGTCAACCGGACCCAGAGTGCGACGACTGGTGCGCTCGTCCAGGCCCAGCCGTTCGGCGGCTGGAAGTTCTCTGGCACCACCGGAAAATTCGCTGGCGGCTACTGGTACCTCCAGCAGTTCATGCGCGAGCAGAGTCGGACGCGCGTCGAATAATCGGCGTCGACGCGCTCGCGCCCGGAGCGGTAACGACAGAACCAATTACAACAGAACTATTATCCGGCAACGTCGTATCGGAATTGACGTACATGTGCCTCCACTGGCTGGCAACGCTGCACTAGTAACGTCCTCAAGTGACGAGATGTGGACGCGGTTGCAGTACTTGAGGAGCTGGACGAGTTCGTCACCTTCCTGAGCTGCCGCGTGAGAGTTACCTCCACAGCGTCATCCCGATCAATGGCGATGCGGGCACGTCGAACCTGTGGGCATTGCGCAGCCTGGTCACCGACCTCGACAGCGTGTACGAACTCCCGGCAGTGAAGAATTTAGCTTCGAGTGGATCGACATGCTGCTGGGACATCCTACATACATACATACACGATCACGAAAACTAGCAGGTTTGTGTCGTTCAGCAGGATAACTGACCACCTACCCCGAAGAAGGCTTGGCGACGTTCCACGAATTCGACCCGGTCCACCTCGACGCTTGGGGGCTTCACCGAGTGGAGAAATCGGGCAACAAGCATACTGTCGCGATCGACATTTTCTCATCTGGCCGGCTTCAATGTTTGGACAGGCCGCGAGAAGTAAGTGCGATATCGTCGTTGCGGGGAGATCGGGCGCCGATAGCGTCGCCAACGCCGAGCAGGCAACCTGCTCTGAGCGACCGAGCTTACTTCCAGCGGCCGACCGCCCGCTACCGCAGCAGGAACCCCTCGCCGAGTGCATCCTCTGGGTCGATCACGAACTCAGAGCGGCCGGTGAGGTGCGCGCTGCCCGCAACCTCGGGAACGATCGCGTCGTAGGGGCCGACGGTCGCATCGCCGCGAAGCCGTCCGGTGAACGTCGATCCGACGATGCTCTCGACGACGAATGGCTCGTCCTGCTCGAGGCGGTCGTGGTAAGACTCCAGCGCGAGGCGACCGCTGACACCGGTCCCTGTCGGCGATCGGTCCACCTCGCCGTCGGCGAAGACACAAACGTTGCGGCTGTCGATGCTGTCCCGGTTAGATGGAGCGGTGAAGATCGTCCCGTAGAGGAAGCCGAGATCGTCGTCCTCGGGGTGACCAATCTCGATCTCATCGTTCACTGCAGCCTTGATCGCGGAGCCCGTGCAGATCAGGTCGTCGACCGCGTCTGGTTTGATCTCGACACCGGCGTCGGCAGCCGGGAGGTAGGCGTAGAACGCGCCACCGTAGGCGATTGCGACCGTCACCTCACCAACCCCGGGGACCTCGACGGCAAGCTCCGGTTCGTAGACGAACGAGGGGACATTCTCGAACGCCACCGAGGCCACACCATCGCCGTCCGTTATAGCGTATGCAGTCACGAGGCCGGCAGGTGTGTCCATACGGATTGTGGATTCGTCGCCGGTCGGCTCAATCATCTCTGTCTCGAGGGCTACCGTCGCCAAGGCGATGATGCCGTGGCCGCACATGGTGCTGTATCCCTCGTTGTGAGTGAACAGCACACCCACGTCGGAGTCGGTGCGCTCGGGCTCGACTGGAATTGCGCCATACATATCTGCGTGCCCGCGAGGCTCGTACATCAGTGCTTTCCTCAGGTGGTCATGGTTGTCGCGGGCGTACTGGCGCTTCTCCAAGATGGTGTCGCCCTCGATTGTCGGCCAGCCGTCGACAACGATGCGCAGCGGCTCGCCGCCGGTGTGCGAGTCAATCGTCTCGACGACGGGCCACGACGCGGGTGGTTCCCAGTCGGTTGCCCATCCCCAGTCGTCGGTTGCCTCCCCGTCACGGTCGGTGTCATCGCTGGTCGATTCCCAGTCTGCCCGGTCGAAGTCCCTCACGCGCCTCCTCCGTAAGTGGCCACCGGGTCGCCGAGGACATCCAGACGTGGCTCGACACCGAGCCCAGGAGTCCTCGGGGTGCGCATCCGGCCATCGGCTGTCTCTGGGGCCCCGTCGGCGGTCGTGACCCCGTTGTAACTCTGGAAATCAGTGCTTGCCAACCGACACTCGGCTGGCGTGCTCTGGGCGAGGTGGGCGATCGCCGCCGTCGCGATCTCGCTGCCCCACGTGTCCTCGACGATCATCGAGAGCTCGAACTGGGCACAGAGGTCGCGGATAGTTCGCGCGCGAGTTAATCCGCCAACCTTCGCGATCTTGAGGTTGACAACGTCCATCGCGTCCTCGTGGTAACCGCGAACGACAGCGTCTGCGCCGGTCATCACCTCGTCTAGGACGAACGGGTGGTCGGTCTGCCTGCGGACCGCGCGGCAGGCCTCGTAGCTGTGGCAGGGCTGCTCGATATAGACATCAACATCTTTAATTTCCTTGACGAGCCGGACGGCCTCGGGTCGTGTTAGACCCGTATTTGCGTCCGCATCGACGATGCACTCATCGTCAAGTTCGTCCCGGGTCATCCGGATGCGCTCTGCGTCGATCATCGGATCGCCGCCGATCTTGAGCTGGAAGTTCTCGTAGCCCTCGTCGCGGTAGGTGGCGACGCATTCAGCCATCGCTTCGGGGGTGTCCTGAGAGATTGCCCGGTAGAGAGGAACGTCCTCGCCGAACCGCCCGCCGAGTAGTGTCGAGACCGGGACGTCGGCGGCCTTTCCCGCCAAGTCCCAGCACGCCATGTCGAGGGCTGACTTGACATAGGGGTGCCCCCGGAGTTGGCGGTCAAGGCGTTCTGCCAGCACCGGTGGTTGCGTAGGATCGGCTCCAAGCACGGTGGGCGCTAGTTCTTCGACGCCCGCTCGCACGCCGCGAGCGTACGCCGGCAGATATGCGGAGCCGAGCGTCGCTACTTCTCCCCAACCCACGAACCCCACGTCTGTCTCCAGTTGAACGATCGTCGAGTCGAACGCCTCGTAAGAGTTCTCTCCCGACCAGTCGTAACTCCCCTCAGCGATAGGTAGATCGACTTGGTACACCGATATGTCTGTGATTTCCATGCGAGATGTTATCATAGGTGCCCGCCTGTGACTTAAATCTGCTGTCGATGTGGCAGGACAAGGTATTATGTCGTCGTGGACACAGACACCGTTCGGAATGACAGTCGTTATCATCGGCGGCGGGATCGTGGGATGTGCGAGCGCGTACTACTTGGCCGAACGAGGGGCAGATGTGATCCTTTTCGAACGTGCCTCGCTCGGTGCGGGTGCGACGGACCGCGCGGCTGGTGGTATCCGCGAACAGTTCTCCACAGAGGTGAACATCCGGCTTTCGCAGGCCGCTATTTCGGTCTGGGAGACGTTTGAGGCAAATTTCGGAACCGACATCAAATACCGGCGTCCTGGATACCTTTACCTCGCGCGCGACGACTCGACGGCCGCGCTCTTTGAGGAGACGGTGACTTTCCAGAACGACCACGGGGTCGATAGCCGGATCCTTGATCCCGAGGAGGCTACCGAGTACGTCCCCGGTCTACGGACCGGGCAGTACGTCGCCGCGGCGTACTGTCCGACTGGCGGCTTCGCAGATCCTCACCTGGGATTACAAGGTTTCTCGATGGCAGCAACGGAAGCTGGCGCCGCTATCGAGACGGGCGTCGCAGTGACCGATCTGCGTGTTCGTGACGGCCGTGTTGTCGGTGTTGACACAACTGAGGGGCGTTACGATGCCGATGTTGTCGTCAACGCCGCCGGATCCTGGTCCCCCCAGATCGCTTCAATGGTCGGGATCGACCTCCCAGTGACGCCCAAACGCCGCCAAGCGCTTATCGTTGACCCTGAATCACCGGTACCAGACTCGAACCCGCTAGTGACAGACCTTGACGACGGATGCTACTTCCGGCCGGAGCGCAACGGCCAGGCGCTGGTGGGCGGTCACTTCGGCTCCGACCAACCGTATGACCCCGACAAGTATGAAAAATCCCATGATCTCGACTGGGCCGCGGACGTCGTCGAACATGTCGCCACTGTGGCCGACCACTTTGGCCCCGATTCTCGGGTAATCCGCGGCTGGGCAGGACTGTACGCAATGACGCCGGACCATCACCCCATCATCGAGGAGTCAATGCCGGGCTTGCTCACCGCGACCGGGTTCTCAGGCCATGGGTTCATGCAGTCGCCCGCAACAGGCCAACTAGTCGCGGAACTCGTTCTCGATGGCGAGGCTACGACAGTCGACATCTCTCCGCTTGCACGCGACCGGTTCGAGCGGGGCGAGGCGTTACATGAAACGTATTTCAGCGCATAAGCCGATTGGGGTTATCGCTGCGGCACATCCTTTGGTCGTACGCTCTTGTGTAGGAGATTGTTGATACTGCTGAGCTGCCGCTGTTGAGTCGAAGAGGACAAGGACACCGCGTCAGCGGTGTCCGACACAAATGATTCCACTGGGTGTGCTCTGTTGAATCCGATGACCGCACGGGGATCGCGATCTCTGAAGGCGCGATAATTTCGCTTTTTGTCGTCAAGGAGGTGGATCGATCCACCCAGCGATCTCGATCTTCTCCCACTCTACCAAGAGTCCATCTCTGAATTCTCTCGGCAGCGCTCCTGAGCCGAGTACAGAGTGACCCGATCCCGATGTCTTTTGGGGATTCAACAGAGCAGTGGATGTGTTTGGGTCGGAATCGGTCG
>NZ_NHOA01000043.1 GCF_002727125.1 Halorubrum persicum | reverse complement strand
ATCTCCTACAGAAGAGCGTCTTTGTTTTTAATGTAGACATCTGAAGGAGACACATCGTCTCGATCAGGCACAGTGTATGACGAATTTGAACCGTCAAGATCAGCTCCCCTACTAACAAGAGAGCCTACGCGAATTTTCACATTTTTCTCATCACCTCGTGTTTTAATTCCACTAATTGTTTGGTTCTCATTACTACCAATCTCAATATCTTCCGCCTCACTCACATTCCAAACTGCCCCGCTAACCGACATTATCCCAACCCCAATGACGGACAAAAAGGCGACTGAGAGAACGAGGGTACAGACTACCGCACACCGAATCGTTAGTCGCTGTTCCATTGTTGAGTCTCCGGCTGCGAGAACAGCGGTTCTCGGGGACTCAGGCCGCGGATCGCGACAGTGGAAGCCCGTCCCGCTGTCTCACAACGCGCGGTGGTCGCATTCGGTCGGATTGCTTATAAGTGAATTACGGACCGGGAAGCTTCCGCCTGCGGAAACATCTCCGGTAAAAGGGGCGTAGTCGGCGGATTCCGGACAAGCGTACTGCGGTAGAGTATGGACTCTCTAGCCGGAGTTGTTGGGTTAAACGGACCGCAAATAGGGCGTTAGTGTTCGACCTGCCCCATCAGGGACAGCAGCGAGTCGGAGGCGTCGACGGCGGCGGGGTGGACGCCGATAAGCGCGATCACGTCCTCGTCGTGTTGGACCGTCCCGACGTACAGGTACACCGGAACGTCTTCCACTTCTCCGCTCTGTCCGTTGCCGGCGTTGACCTCCGCGTTGACGGTCGTTTCGAAGATCGCGATCTCCACCTCTTTGTCGAGAACGGTTCGAGTCTCCGACCCCCGCTCTTCGATGTCACTCGTCTCGATCTCGGTGTCGTTGCCGCCGATGCCGCGCTGATCGACCTGTTCTAACAACCGTCGGATCAGCTCTGCGTCGTCCGCGCGGACGAGCGGGTTGACGGACTGCCCGCCCACCGACGCGTCCGGAGTGCTTGCCACGGACAGCGCGGATCCGTTGTCCGCGTTCTCGTACCTGGTAATCCACGTCGTCGCGGACAGCTGCGCGTTCACGCCGGCCACGTCGAACTCCTGTTCGACGGTGAACGACTCCGGCTCCTCTCCGTCGTACCCCGCTTCGGACGCGGCCGGGGACGGGACGGTTGCCGGCTCCGCGTCGAACTCGTAGTTACCGTTCTCGCCGCCGGCGCCGGCACACCCGGCGACCGCGACGGATGACGATGCGGCGATCGCCGCGAGCAGTCCGCGTCTATGCATACCTACCGATACGCCCGATGAGACGGTTAAGCGTATCGTCGAGGGTGTACCGATCTGATAATTTCGCAGTCGCGTGGCCTCTGGCCGGTACCCTTCGGTCTGCTAACTGGTCGCTCGTGAGGCGGCCACGGAGCGGTTCGGCGGCGAAGTCGAAGGCACAAAGTTCACGGTGTGTCGCGCGCGAGGTGAGCCAAATGGAACGCCGAGGACAAACCGGGCTGGTGGAAGCGCTCCTCCTTGACGTCGTTCGCCTCCACGAGACGTGGATGGAGGTCGTCTTTCCCCGACAGCTCGATCCGAGCGCGGTGTTGGGGAAGTGGAAACCCGAGACTTCCGTCCAGACGGTCGGATACTACCTCTGGGCCGTCGTCGGGGCACCGCTCGTGGCGGTGGCGTATCCACTGCTTCTCGTCGGGTTCGCCACCCGGTACTACGCGGCGAAGCTCGACTCCGCGGTCACGCGGTTCGGTGTGCTTGGCGCGGTGATCGTCGCCACGGTCGTCTGGGGCTCTTTGACCCTCCTCGCGCACTTCCAACTGCCGACCGAGGTGATGCTTGGTATCGGCGGCGCCAGCGTCGTCGCCGTGGTCGCCGCCGGGCTCGCAGCCGGGTTCTCGAAGACCGGCGGACGGTTCGTTAGCGTCCTCCTCGCGTACCCGTTCGCGATGACGGCGATCTTCCTGCCGCCGGTCGTCGCCGGGCTGCTCACGCCCTCGATCTCGAACGTGGTCCTCGACCCGAGCTACGAGCTCGCGCGCTGGATCCTCGACACGTTCCTCGCCGTCGGCGGGATCAACGAGACGCTTCGCGGCGCCTTCGACCTGGAGACGTTCGGACAGCAGTGGGGCGTCACCGGGCTCGGCTACGTCCTGATGTGGGTCGGGATCTCCGTCCCGCTCGGCTGGTTCCTCGGCCTGCTGGTCGCGCTGGCGAACCTCATCCGCCCGAAGCCGGAGAACTGAGCTGCCGCGACGAGCGACGATATCTTCGGCGTCGCCGTCTCGCTACGGCTCTCGGTCGAACCGCTCGCTCGCGGTCTCGAATGCGGACTCCGACTGCTCCTTGCTCCGGCGACTCTCTCTCGCGGCGATCGCCTCGGGATCGGGACTGGCGTCGTCGTCGATCCGGGCGAACGACTTGTGGACCTTCGTGTGACACCAGCGACACAGAGCGACGGTGATCTCGTGTGGACCGGCGTCCTCGGAGTCGGGAGAATCGGGCGAACCAGAGGCGGCGTCCCCGTACGACAGGTGGTGCTCCTCGACCAGCGGGCGGGCGTCGTCGTGGGCCAACCGGACCTCCGGCAGCCCGCATCGGGAGCATTCGCGTCCGTCCGTCGTCGATCGGTACTGCGGGCAGGCACGCCACGCGCTCGCTTCGCCGACGTGACAGCGGTAGCCGTCTCTGCGGCGTTCGGCCGCGAACTCGCGGTCGTCGCCGGCTCGCGTCAGCGCGAACCGACAGCGACCGTCGTCGGTGAGGTGGTCGCAGACGCCCGCGACCGCGTACGGGTCGTCGACGCCGACCGGGGTGCCGTCCGGCGTGCGTTCCACGTTAACTCACCTCAGATGAGGCTCGCGCCGTCGAGATCGGTCCGACCGTACTCGACGTCGAGCAGGCGCAGGAGCGTGGGCGCAACGTCGAGGAGGTCCGCGTCCTCGACTTTCGCGTCCGGGTGATCGATGAACAGGGCGGCGTCCTCGAACGTGTGCATTCCCGTCCGCGGGCCGTCCGAATCGAACACCGCGCCGCGGGGACGGAATCCGGCCTTGAGGTCGAACCCCTCGTGCGGGACCACCACGAGGTCGGGTGCGATGGCGTCGTGGTCGCCGCGGAACACCGTCTCGCGCTCGACGACCCGCTTCGCCACCGGGTTTCCGTTCGGGCCTTCCCACGCCTCGAGTTCGGTCCGGAGCTCCTCCCGGACCGCTTCGTACTCCGATTCGGGGACGACACCGTCGGGCTCACGGCCCTCCACATTGAGGTAGAAGCGACCGGGAACGAGCGAGTACGCGCGGGCGTCGTCGTCGATGTCGGACAGCGAACCGTGGTCGTCGCCGTCGTACGAGAGCCACCCCTCGCGTTCGAGCCACTCGTTGCAGTACACGTCGTGTTGGAGCCGCGTGAACCCGTGCGTGGAGCCGACGACGAGCCGCACGTCGTTCGGGAGCGCCGTCCGGATGGCGCCGATGTGCTCGTCGAGCGCGGCGTAGAACGCCAGCACGTCATCGCGGTAGGGGCCGCCGCCCTCGTAGTCACCCCACAGGAAGTGGTTGATCCGGTCCGGGGTGGAGAACACGCCGACGAACAGGTCCCAGTCGTCCCGCTCCACGTAGCGGGTGAACGCCTCCGCACGGGCGTCGAGGGTCTGGCGGGCCTGTTCGACGAACGCCGTCTTATCGTCTCGGTGGCCGAGCTTCGCGTTGACCGACAGCCGGTAGTCGCTCTCGGTGAGGTACTCCCGGAGCTCCTCCGGGTGGGCGGCCTTGTCGACGTCGGGCGAGAGGTAGCCGGAGACCATGCGCTGAACCGTTCGCTGCGGCGGGAAGGTGACGGGGACGTTCATCACGGTCGCGTCGAGGCCGGCGTCGGTCGCCCGGTCCCACACACGCGTCGCCTGCACGTCGCGGCCCATGGGAACGTAGGTGTCGTACGAGCCGACCTCGCGGTCTTGGAAGCCGTAGACGCCGGTCTCGCCGGGGTTCACGCCGCTCGTGAGCACCGGCCAACACGCGCTCGATTCCGGCGGCACGGCGCTGTCGATCGGTCCCCCGTCGCCCTCGTCGGCGATCGCCGACAGCGTCGGAAACGTGTCCGGATTGTCGGCGACGAGGCGGTGGGGAAGCCCGTCGATCCCGATGAACGCCACGCGGGGCGTGTCGTTCCCTCGCAGCCGGTCGAAGAGGCCCATAGGGGTACATCCGGCGTGGAGGGCAAAAGGGTTCACATCGCTTTCCGGACCTGTCGTCCCCGATGTCGGCGCCGCTCCTCTCGGGAGCCTTTTGAGGGCGGACCGTCACGGTGGCGCATGGAGACGCGACGCACGCTTCTCGTCGACGCGTTCGCGGACGAGCCGCTGGCCGGGAACGTCGCCGGCGTCGTGCCGGACGCCGCGGGGCTGGACGACGACCGGATGGGACGGATCGCCGCGGAACTCGGTGCGTCGGAGACAGCGTTCCTGTTCGACGCCGCCGATGACAACGCCCCTGATGGCGATGCTCCCGGTGGCGATGCCGCCGCCGCCGACGCCGACGAGCGGCTCCGATACTTCACGCCCTCGACCGAGGTCGATCTGTGCGGCCACGCCACGATCGCGACCTACGGCGCCCTGTTCGCCGAGGGCGCGATCGACGCCGGCGACCGGACTCTCCGGACCAACGTCGGCGACCTCGAGATTACGGTCGACGACGACGGAACCGTCTGGATGCGACAGAACCCGCCGACTGTCGACGTGATCGAGACGGCGGACGACGGCTCCACCCTCGATGCGGGCCGCCTCGGCGACGCGCTGGGGATCGACCCCGCGGCGCTGCGCGACGTGGGCGCCGACCTCCCGGTCGCGGTCGCCTCGACCGGGCTCCCGTGGCTCGTCGTCCCCGTGAACTTCCTCGAACGGCTCGGCGAGGCCGACCCCGACACGGCGGCGATCGAGGCGATCTCCGAATCGCACGACGTGGCCGGCGTGTACGCGTTCACGTTCGACACGCTCGACGCCGACTCGACGCTCCACGGGCGCGCGTTCGCCCCGGCGGTCGGAGTGTCCGAGGACCCCGTGACCGGGACCGCCAGCGGCGCGGTCGGGGCCTACCTCCGCGAGGTCGACGCGTTCGACGGCGATGCCCCGGACGAGCTGCGCTTCGAGCAGGGCCACTTCATCGATCGCCCCGGTCACGTCCGCGTCCGGGTCGACGGCGACGCGGTGCGCGTCGGCGGGCGGGCGGTCGTCTCGATGGACGGCGAACTGCGGGTGCCGCCGGCGGACGACGACGAGATCATCGAGGCGTAGCGCCGCGCTGCCCGGGGGTTGACCGCGCTGTCCAGCCGGTGACGCCGCCGCCGCGAGCCGAACCCTTAGGGTCTCGCGAGCCGTACCGTGGACATGAAGTTCGACCTTCCGCGTGCGGCCGGTATCGTCGCGCTCATCGTCGTCCTCGGAACCGCCGGAGTCACCTTCGGGACGCCGATGGAGCTTCAGACGACGCTGATGATGGTGCTCCCCTCGATGCTCGTCTTCGGTGCCATCGCCTTCGTCGTCGGGATGAAACACGGCGAGTTCCGCGCGACGCAGGTCTGAGACGGCGAACACGCAGATGGCGAACACGCCCCCGACGCGTTGCGACCCTGTGGCGCCCTCGAATCACGACGCTTTTTAAAATACCGACGACAAGCCCGATTCGTGCTAGTCGGGTCGCCGCTCACGGAACTCCTGTTGCTCGCCGGCGGCGCCGCCCTCCTGTACCTCGGCGCCGAACTGCTCGTCAAGGGCGCCAGCGATCTCGCGCTCGCTGTCGGGCTGAAAGCGTCGACGGTCGGGGTCACCGTCGTCGCGTTCGCGACCACGGCCCCCGAACTGTTCGTCTCCGTGCTCGGCGCGCTCACGGTGTCGACCGACACCGGGCTGGGCGCGATCGTCGGATCGAACATCGCCAACATCGGGCTGGTGTTGGGGATCTCCGCGCTGATCCGCCCGATCGCGGTCTCTCAGACCGTGTTCAGGCGTGACGTTCCGTTTATGGTACTCGCCGCGCTGCTGCTCGTCGGCTTCGGCTGGGACGGCCGGGTCGGCGCGTTCGAGGGCGTCCTCCTGCTCGCCGTCCTCGTCGCGTTCACCGGCGTCATCCTGCGACGGGTCCAGCAGACCCAATCGGGCATCTCCGACGCCGATCGCGACGGGATGCCGGACGCGCGCCTCCGCGACGCGGTCCTCGTCGTCGGGGGCATCGTCGCGCTGGTCCTCGGCTCTCGCTGGCTGGTCGAGGGGGGACAGTCGTTGCTGTCGGCGGCCGGGTTCTCCGACATCTTCATCGGGCTCACGGTGCTGGCGCTGGGGACCTCGCTGCCGGAGTTAGCTGCGAGCGTCGTCGCCGCGATCCGCGGCGAAGCGGAGTTCAGCGTCGGCAACGTCGTCGGGTCGAACATCTATAACATCCTCGCGGTCATCGGCATCGTCGCCGTCATCACGCCGATCAGCGTGAGCCCCGGCGTACGCGGCTTCGAGTTCCCCGCGCTGCTCGCCTTCACCGCCCTGCTCGTCGTGGTGATGTACCGCGGCGACCACATCACCCGGGTCGACGGCGGCGTTCTCGTCGTCGGCTACGTCGCGTTCATCTACCTGTTGCTGCCGTGAGCGCGCGGTCGGTGCCGCCGCCGACGGTGTGATGCCGGAGTGCCGCCGCCGACGGTGTGATGCGGCTCCGACGAGGCGACGTGCGGTCGCGCGCCCCGGAGGAACTTCGGCGGGCAGTGACCGACTCAGAACCGCGCTCGAACCGACGGCTATTCGGTCGCCCGACCCCGACCGGGAGCCGTGATAGCGATCGTCGTCAGCCGGGCCGACAGCGCCTCGGAACACATCGGGGAGCGCCTGCTCGACATCGGCGACTGGGAGCGCCGCGACGACCCGAGTCGCCCCGACGCCGCCGGCGGCGGGACGTACTACCGGACCGACGGGTTCGAACTGCGGGAGTTCGACGACCTCCACATAGACTTGGACGACCCGGCCACCGCCTTCGACTGCGACCCCGCGTTCCTCGCGTTCGTCTCGCGGCACTCCGGCGAGACGGGGGAACTGCTGACCGCCCACGTCACCGGCAACTTCGGTCCCGCACCGTACGGCGGCGAGCCGGAGACGCTGGCGCGCGCCGCGCCGGGCGCCGAGAAGCGCGTCGTCGAGGCGCTGGCGTCGCACGCCCCCGACGGGTACGACGCGGGGATCGAGTGCACCCACCACGGGCCGACGGCCACCGCCGTCCCCTCGCTGTTCGTCGAGCTCGGCTCCGGCGAGCCGCAGTGGACCGACCCCGAGGCGGCGCGGGCGGTCGCGCGGGCGGTGCTCGATCTGCGCGGAACCGGCGCGCATCTGGTGGGCGACAGCGGGGAGACGGTCGACGAGACCGCCGCCGACTCCCCGCCCCGGCACGTCGTCGGCTTCGGCGGCGGCCACTACGCTCCGCGGTTCACCCGGATCGTCCGCGAGACCGAGTGGGCGGTGGGCCACGTCGGCGCCGACTGGGCGCTCGGAGAACTGGGCGCGCCCGACGCGAACCGCGACGTTATCGAGCAGGCGTTCGCGCGGAGCCGCGCTGATCTGGCGGTCATCGAGGGCGACCGGCCCGACCTCGCGGCGACGGTCGAGGACCTCGGTCACCGCGTCGTGACCGAGACGTGGGTGCGCGAGGTCGGCGACACCCCCCCTATCGCTGGTCGAGCGGCTCGAGGCGGACGTCGCGACGGTCGACGAGGGGCTCCGGTTCGGCGAGGTCGTCCCCGAAACTCCCGACGGTCTCCGCGTCAAGGCGCTCCCGGCGGCCCTGCTCTCGCGGGCGCAGGGCGTGGACGCGGCCGCGGCCCGGGCGGCGGTGGAGACGAACACTGTCGCCTTCGACACCGAGCAGGCCGGGACGCGAGCAGCGGGCCGGGCCGCGTTCGGCGTCGCCGAGAGTTCGCCCGGATACGACGACCTCGTCGCTGACCTCGCGGACGTGTTGGAGCGCGGCTACGACGCCGTCGAGGTCAGTGACGATGCCGTGGTCGCTCGCGAGACGGCGTTCGACCCGGGGCTCGCCGCGGAGCGGGGCGTCCCGGAAGGGCCGGCGTTCGGGCGGCTCGCCGAGGGGGAGTCGATCGAAGTCGACGGCGAGACCGTCGCGCCAGAGGACGTGTCGGAGGCGCGGACGGAGCGGTTCCCGATCGAGTGACAGCGTGGTTCCCGATCGGGTGGCGGCCTCGACGGCGACGACGACCCGACGACGACCCGACGGCGACGCAGCGGAAGCGCGGCGGTCGACCTATTTGTTTTTGATCGGTGATACGCGGGCTTCGGCGGCTCTGGAGACCGTCTCCGGCCGTCTGACTCGCGTCAGACGATCGGGCAAAAATAAATACGTCCGGGTCGCAACCACACCATATAATGGACTCTATTGTAGAGGACGCCATCGACGAAGCCGAGGAATCCCCGGCGGACGGCGCCGGGGAGGACGGCACCGGCGGGAACGACGCCGCCGCCGGCGCCCCGCCACAGACCGGGACGATGACCGACGAGGAGCTGCAGGATGTCCTCCAGGATCTCCAGACGAACATCACCGTCGTCGGCTGTGGGGGCGCCGGCGGCAACACGGTTAACCGGATGACCGAGGAGGGGATCCACGGCGCGAAGCTGGTCGCCGCCAACACCGACGTTCAGCACCTCGTCAACATCGAGGCCGACACGAAGATCCTCATGGGCCAGCAGAAGACGCAGGGGCGCGGCGCCGGCTCCCTCCCGCAGGTCGGCGAAGAGGCCGCCATCGAGTCCCAAGAGGAGATTCAGGACGCCATCGACGGCTCGGACATGGTGTTCGTCACCGCCGGGCTCGGCGGGGGCACGGGGACCGGGTCGGCTCCGGTCGTCGCCAAGGCCGCCCGCGAGTCGGGCGCCTTGACGATCGCCATCGTCACGACGCCGTTCACGGCCGAGGGCGAGGTCCGGCGGACGAACGCCGAGGCCGGCTTAGAGCGACTCCGCGACGTGAGCGACACTGTCATCGTCGTCCCCAACGACCGACTCCTCGACGCGGTCGGGAAACTCCCCGTCCGGCAGGCGTTCAAGGTGTCCGACGAGGTGCTGATGCGCTCGGTGAAGGGGATCACGGAGCTCATCACGATGCCCGGGCTGGTCAACCTCGACTTCGCCGACGTTCGCACGGTCATGGAGAAGGGCGGCGTCGCGATGATCGGGCTCGGCGAGTCTGACTCCGACTCGAAGGCGCAGGACTCGGTGAAGTCGGCGCTCCGCTCGCCGCTGCTCGACGTCGACATCTCCGGCGCGAACTCCGCGCTCGTCAACGTCACCGGCGGCACCGACATGTCCATCGAGGAGGCCGAGGGCGTCGTCGAGGAGATCTACGACCGCATCGACCCCGACGCGCGGATCATTTGGGGGACCTCCGTCGACGAGGAGCTGGAGGGCGAGATGCGGACCATGATCGTGGTGACCGGCGTCGAGTCGCCCCAGATCTACGGCCGCAACGGTGAGGTCTCCGACGGGGAGGCCGCTCCCGAGATGGAAGACATCGACTACGTCGAATAACCGCTCGGTCGACGGTGGCGTTCGGTCGTTCGCCGACTTCCTTCTGCCGCTGCCGGTGTCTCTCCTTCTCGTTCCGTCCGCCTCGCATCAAAAGGTAAAAACCGGATCGACTCCAACCACCTCGTAACATGGACGTTCCGTACGACCTCAACAGCTACATTCGGGTGCTGAAACTGGCGAGCACGCCGGGCACCGACGAGTTCCTCCAGGTGTCGAAGATCGCCGGAGCCGGCATCCTCCTCATCGGCTTCATCGGCTTCCTGATGTTCGCGATCATGAGCCTCCTGCCGGGGGTCGGCGCGTAATGCCCATCTTCTCGGTGAAGACCACCGCGAGCCAGGAACGGACGGTCGCCGACATGCTCGCGGAGAAGGAGATGCCGGAGATCCAGGCCGTCATCGCTCCCGATCAGCTGACGAGCTACGTGATGGTCGAAGCGACGGACGGCAGCGTGTTCGCCCGGATCCTCGACGAGATCCCCCACGCCCGCGGCGTGATTCAGGGCTCCGAGGGGCCGGCACGGAGCCCCTTCTCCGAGGTCGAGCACTTCCTCTCGCCGACACCCGACGTGGAGGGGATCGCCGAGGGCGACATCGTCGAGCTGATCGCCGGCCCGTTCAAGGGCGAGAAGGCCCGCGTCCAGCGGATCGACGAAGGGAAAGACCAGGTGACCGTCGAGCTGTACGAGGCGACCGTCCCGATTCCGGTGACCGTCCGCGGCGACCAGATCCGCGTGCTCGACTCGGACGAGCGGTAAGCGGTCCGACTTCTCTCCGTCTCCGTTTTCGCGCTCGCCGATCCGACGGATCGTCGGCAACGACAAGGGCTTTATCCGCTGACGACTGACGGTTCGGACATGTTCGGTTCCGGCGTGCCGGCAGTTCTGAGCCTGCTGCCGGACACGTTCACGTTCGCGTGGCTCGTGGCGATCCTCTTCGCCGTCGCGTGGCTGCTCGACAGCCGCGGGCTGGCGGCGGGCCGGTCGATCGCGGCCGGCACGTGGGCGCTGTTCGGGCTGTTCTGGCTGACGACGGTGCCGTACTTCGCGTTCGAGCACCAGAGCTACGTTGAGTCGATCCTCGCGCTCGTCGGGGTCCCCGCCTGCATGTACGCCGGGTACCTCCTGTACAACGGGCGGGCGTCGCTGTTCACCCTCACGCGAGCGATCGCGATCATGCTGTTCATCTACCTCCCGTTCGAGACGATCCCGGCGTTCTCGCTCGCGGGAGTCGCGTTCCCCGAGCCGCGCCGGATCCTCATCGAGGCGGTCGCGACGCAGACCGGGATGCTCATCGACCTCCTCGGCTACGCCCCCGAGCGGGTGGCCAGCAGCGAGGGATACGACGCCGCCTACCTGTGGACCCTTGACGACGGCCACACCTACCGGATCGACATCGTGCTCGCGTGCACGGGGCTCGGGAGCATGGCGATCTTCGGCGGGCTCGTCGCCGCGGTCGACGCGCCCCTCCGACGGAAGCTCCGCGGGCTCGCGGTGTCGGTCTCGCTCATCTACGTCCTCAACATCCTCCGCACGACGTTCATCTCGGTCGTCGCTGGCAACCAGTACATGCAGTGGTACCCGGACCTCGTGTTGCTGATGTTCGGCGCGAGCGACCCCTACCGAGTGTCGTTCCTGATCTCCGACCGGATCATGAGCCAGCTGCTCGCGGTCGTGGCGCTGATCGGGATCACGTTCCTCGTGGTGCGCGAGCTGCCGGAGCTCGTGGTCATCCTCGAAGACGTGCTGTACCTGCTCACCGGCGAGGAGCACGACCTGACCGAGGCGCTCGATCTCCCGCGGGAGCCGACGAACCGCTGACGCGGCGTCGCGGAGACGTGTCGCGCCGAGTTATATATCAGTATATAGTAAGCTATAGGCGTCGCTGTCGACTGTTTCGCGTATGAGCGCGATGACTCGGTCGGAGCGGACCCCGGGAGGCCGGCGGCGGGCGCAGCGACAGTGGGCTCGGCGCCGGCGGCGAGGTGACGCCGCGTGTTGAGCGCCGTCGACCCGCTGGTCTACCTCCAGACGAACGTCGCGAAGCTGGTCTTGGCGACCGCGTTGGGAATGTTCCTCGGGTTAGAGCGGGAGTGGTCCCAGAAGTCCGCGGGGATCCGGACGTTCGCGCTGATCAGCCTCGCGGCGGCCGTCTTCTCGCTGCTCGGCGACGGCGGGCTCCTGCTCGTCGGCGGGGCGCTGATCGTCGCCATCGCGGTGCTGCTCGCGGTCCGGAGCTTCGTCGAGGAGGAGGTCGACGGGCTCTCCCTGACCACGTCGGTGTCGATGCTCGTCACGTACGGGGTGGGCGCGCTCGTCTCCGAGGGGTTCTTCATCGAGGCGGTGACGGTGGCCGTGCTCTCCTCGCTGCTGCTGGTGTTGAAACGCGAGCTCCACCAGTTCGCGTGGGGCCTCTCGCGGGAGGAGGTTCGCAGCGCGGTCGAGTTCACGATCCTCGCGTTCGTCGTCTTTCCGCTGCTCCCGGCGGAGACGATCGACCCGTGGGGCGCGGTCCAGCCGCGGCTCATCTGGTCGCTGGTCGTCGCGGTCAGCGCCATCGGCTTCGTCAACTACGTGCTCGTGAAGCGGTACCAGGGGCGCGGATACGCGGTCACCGGGTTCTTCGGCGGACTCGTGAACTCCACCGCGGTCGTCGCGGAGATGGCCAAGCGCGCGAAGGGGCGGGCGGACCTGCTCGACATCGCGGTCGGCTCGATCCTGCTGGCGAACGCCGCGATGGCCCTCCGGAACGCCGCCGTCGTCGCCGCGTTCGTTCCCGAAGCCGCCCTGATCGTCGGCGCGCCGCTGGGCGCGATCACGGTCGCCGGCGTGGGGATCGCGGTGTGGCGCAGCGACTGGCGGACGACGATGGAGGCGGAGCTCACCTCGCCGTTCAGCCTCCGGAACGCCCTGACGTTCGGGGCGCTGTTCCTCCTCGTGCTGGTCGTTTCGGCGGGCGCCGAGCGCGCGTTCGGCGCCAGTGGGTTCGTCGCCACGTCGTTCCTCGCTGGGCTCGTCTCCTCCGGGACGGCGACGACCACGGCCGTCTCACTTTTAGGGACCGGACAGATCACCGTCGACACCGCGGTCACGGGGGTCGTCGCGGGGACGCTCGCGAGCGTCCTCGTGAAGACGGCGTTCGCCGCGAGCATCGCGCGCGAGCTGATCCGGCCGGTGTTGTTCTGGAACCTCGTGTTGATCGCGGCGGGGATGGCTGTCGGCGTGCCGCTGCTGCTCCTGTAACCGCCTGGGGCTCTTGCCGCCCCGGTTAGGACAGGTGTTCGGCCACGTCGGTCGACGAGACCATGCCGACGTAGTCGTCGTCGACGACGGGGAGGTGTTTCACGCCGTACATCGTCATCATCGCCGCGACCTCCTCCATCATGAGATCGGGCGTCACGGTCTCGACGTTTTCGGTCATCACGTCGCGAACCACCGCACTGTCGAGGTCTCTGCCCGCGGCGACGGCTCCGACGATGTCGCTTTGGGTGACGATACAGCCCCCGCCGGTCGTCACGACGAGCGCGCTGATGTCGTCCCCGTTCATCCGCCGGGCCGCCTCTCGGAGCGGCTCGTCGGCTCCGATCGTTTCGAGCGGCGTCGACATGACCTCGCTGACGCGAGTCCGGTCGTTCAAATCCATACTGTGTGATGTGATAGCATATTTGATTACTCTTCCGGTAGGCGACCCCTCCGGTCACCCCGACTTCCGCGGCGGGGCGGCGAGCGGCTCACCGCTGTCCGGAGAGGTACGCCGTGAGGTCGGTCGTCGAGACCATCCCGACCAGCTGGCTCTCCGCGTCGACGACCGGCAGGTGCGTGTACCCCTCGTCCGTCGGCTCCGCGAGCTCCTCGACGGAATCGTCGGGAGACACGGTGGCGATCTCCGTCGTCATGAACGCCTCGACGGGCGTCTCGTCCTCCGGGTCGTTCCGCCGAACGAGCGACACGAAGTCGGTCGCGGTGATCAGACCGGCGAGGCGCCCGTCGTCGTCGACGACGAGAACCGAACTCACGCCGGTTTCCAACATGCGTTCGGCCGCGTCCGCTGCGGCCGCCCCCGATCCGATCGTGACGAGCTCGGTCGACATCAGCCGCTCGACTGGGATATCGGTCATGTGGTATGGTGACGCGAGATGGGAATATCAAACGACCGGTCGCTGGGGTCGGACGCCCCGCCGCGCTCACTCCTCGACGAGGTCCGCCGGCGCGCCCGCCAGCCCGGCGAGCGCGTCGGCCTCGACGTGGTGAAGGTCGCCGGGGATCACGAGCAGGTGGAGCGGGTCGCCGAACTCGCGGTCCGCGAGCGCGCTCAGGCGGTCCGCGGCGACGACCGAGTCGGGCGATCCGGCGCGGGCGACGACGACCGCGAGCGCGTCCTCCCACCCGTCGGCGAGCAGGCCGGCGGCGACGTCGGCGGCCATGTACTCCTCGTGATCCGGGTCGGGGCCGGTCGGCCCGGTGCCGACCTTGATGTCGAGGTAGACGACGGTGTGGAGCCCCCGCTCGCGGTTCGCCTCGATGGTGTCGACCACGCTTCCGGGCACGTCGTCGCCGCCGTGGGCGTACGGGAACGGGAGCGTCGTCGCCTTCCCGAACCGGTAGTTCTGGAGCCCGGTCAGGCTCGACGCGGCCGACTGGGCGGTCACGCCGTGGATCACGCGGGTGTCGATCCCGCGCTCCTCGGCGCGCAGCCGGAGGTCGGTGTGGGTCGTCGAGATCATCGTGTCACCGGCGGTGAGGAACGCGGCGTGCCCGTCGTCCGCCGCCGAGAGGATCGCTTCCGGGTCCTGTTCGACGCCCTCGCGCGACCGGACCTCGATCTCCGCGTCGTGATACGCCTCCAACTCCTCGACGCCGGCGCCGACCAGTTTGCTGGTGTAAAACTCGGCGAAGACCCGGTCCGCGGACCGGAGCGCTTCGCGCCCCTCGACGGTTATCGACCGCTCGTCGTAGAGTCCGAGACCGATGAACGTGAGCATACGGTCCGTCGGGGGGCCGGCGAGTAAAAGGACGCGGAAGGGCGTCCCGATCGGAGCGGCGGACGATCGACCCACGCGGTCGGCGGCGAGCGATACGAACGGTCGCGAGAGCCGATCGGGACGGTCCTACATGATCGTCTCTTGTGATTCCATAGCAAGCCCTAAGAGGTAACCAACATAACATCGACCTACGAGGCCCTCACGGGCTCACATACCATTATGACTGACGACGAACTCATCTGGCGGATTTCGGGGGGATCCGGTGACGGGATCGCTTCGACCAGCCAGAACTTCGCGAAGGCCTTGATGCGATCGGGGCTCAACGTCTTCACGCATCGCCACTACCCGTCGCGGATCCGCGGGGGTCACACCTACACCGAAGTCCGGGCGTCCTCGGACCCGGTGAACTCCCGGGGAGACGGCTACAACTTCCTGCTGGCGCTCGGCGACTCGTTCGCCCGAAACCCGCAGGAGGAGGCCGTCTACGGGAACGAAGAGATCAAGCCGCTCTCGGAGAACCTCGACGAGCTCCGCGAGGGCGGGGTTATCGTATACGACGAGGGACTGCTCGACGCCTCCGAGATTCCGAACTTCGAGGAGCGCGCCGAGGAGAACAACTGGCACGTATACCCGCTCGACCTGCGCGGCCTCGCCCGCGACATGGGGCGCGAGGTCATGCGCAACACCGCCGGCGTCGGCGCGACCTGCGCGCTGACCGGGATGGACCTCAATCACGTCGAGGACCTGATGCGCGACGCGATGCCGGAGAAGATCCTCGAACCGAACATCGAGATCCTCGAGACCGCCTACGACCAGGTCAGCGAGGAGTACGACGTGGACGCCCCGGACGTTGGGGTGCCGACCGGCGAGCACGACGAGACGCAGCTGCTCATGTCCGGCTCGGACGCCATCTCCTACGGCGCCATCGACGAGGGGTGCCGGTTCATCGCCGGCTACCCGATGACGCCGTGGACCGAGGTGTTCACCATCATGACGAAGAACCTGCCGAAGCTCGGCGGGATCTCCGAGCAGGTGGAAGACGAGATCGCTGCGGCCGCGCTCGCTGTCGGGGCCTCGCACGCCGGCGTGAAGGCCATGTCCGGATCCTCCGGCGGCGGCTTCGCGCTGATGTCGGAACCGCTCGGGCTCGCGGAGATGACGGAGACTCCCGTCGTCCTCGTCGAGGCCATGCGCGCCGGGCCGTCGACCGGGATGCCGACGAAGCCGGAGCAGTCCGACCTCGAGCACGTCCTGTACACCTCGCAGGGTGACTCCCAGCGCGTCGTGCTGGCACCCGGAACCGTCGAGGAGGCGTACGAGCAGTCGCGGATCGCCTTCCGGTTGGCGTACGAGTACCAGATCCCGTCGATCCTCCTGTACGACCAGAAGCTCGGCGGCGAGATGACCAACGTCCCGAAGAGCCACTTCGACCGCGAGCCGAACCCGACGCTCGGGAAGACGCTCTCGGAAGACGCGCTGGCCGACGAGCCGCACTCGGCCGACGGGAAGTTCCACCGGTTCCAGCACGACGTCGAGGACGGCGTCTCGCCGCGGTCGATCCCCGGTCAGAAGGGCGGTCGCTTCCTCGCGACCGGCAACGAGCACGACCCGACCGGCCACATCGCGGAGTCGCCCGACAACCGCGTCGCGCAGATCGACCGGCGCACGGAGAAGCTGGAAGCGATCCGCGCCGACCTCGACCAAGAGGACACCGGGTCGTACGCCGGCCCCGAGGACGCCCAGTACGGTATCCTCACGTTCGGCAGCCAGCAGGGGACCGTCGAAGAGGCGGTCGGTCGCCTCAACGACGCCGGCATCTCGGTGAAGTCGTACGGCGTCTCCGACATGCTCCCCTTCCCGACGGAGCAGGTGGAGGCGTTCGTCGAGAGCGTCGACGAGGTCCTCGTCGTCGAGATGACGGCGTCCGGACAGTTCCGCGGGCTCATTCAGAAGAATCTCGGCCGCTACGGCGAGAAGCTGTCGAGCCTGCTGAAGTACAACGGGAACCCGTTCGAGCCGGCGGAGGTCGTCGACGGGTTCGAGACCGCAATCATCGAGGGCGACGGCGATGCGTCCGGCCAGCAGACCACCTTCGTCCCAGCCGCAGGTGACTAACCAATGAGCACGTTTTCAGCAATCGGAGAGGAGCGAGAGATCGACCGCGACGAGTACACGCCCGGCGTCGAGCCTCAGCCGACGTGGTGTCCCGGCTGCGGTGACTTCAGCGTCCTGAAGGCGCTCAAGCAGGCGCTCCCCGAGGTCGGCCGCTCGCCGGAGGAGACCCTGCTGTGTACGGGGATCGGCTGCTCGGGCAAGCTGAACAGCTACCTCGACACGTACGGGTTCCACACGATCCACGGGCGCTCGCTGCCCGTGGCCCGCGCCGCGAAGCTCGCGAACCCCGACCTCGAAGTGATCGCCGCCGGCGGTGACGGCGACGGCTACGGGATCGGCGGGAACCACTTCATCCACACGGCCCGGGAGAACCACGACATGACGTACATCGTCTTCAACAACGAGATCTTCGGGCTCACGAAGGGGCAGACCTCCCCGACCAGCCCGAAGGGCCACAAGTCGAAGACGCAGCCGCACGGCAGCGCCAAGGAGCCGATCAAGCCGCTCTCGATGTCGCTGAACGCCGGCGCCTCCTACGTCGCCCGGACCGCCGCGGTCAACCCGAACCAGGCCAAGGAGATCCTGATCGAGGCGATCGAACACGACGGCTTCGCGCACGTCGACTTCCTCACCCAGTGTCCGACCTGGAACAAGGACGCGCGCCAGTACGTCCCGTACATCGACGTCAACGAGTCCGACGACTACGACTTCGACAAGACCGACCGCGTCGAGGCCGCGGAGATGATGCGCGAGACCGAAGAGTCGCTGTACGAGGGCGAGGTGCTCACCGGCCGCTTCTACGTCGACGAGGACCGTCCGTCCTACGGCGCCGAGAAGCAGTCGATCGGCGAGATGCCCGAGGAGCCGCTGGCCGAGCGCTACTGGGATGACGATTACGAGTGGGAGCGCTCCCACGACATGTTCCTCGACAAGCACGCCTGATACGGCCGTACGCCGGGATCGACCGGCGGTCCCGCCGGGGTTCGTCGTCCGTTCGTCTCGTTTTTTGATTCGCAAGGTATTTTTTCTGTGGAGACAAAGCGATACTCATGAGTACGGTATCGACGGAGGAACGGATCCTGTCGGTGTTAGAGGAGGACGCGCAGGCCTCCTGTGCGGAGATCGCCGACCGGGCTGACGTCTCGAAGCCGACGGTGCGGAAGTACATCGACCGCCTCGAGGAGAAGGGCGTGATCGTCGGCTACTCCGCGGAGATCGACCCGAAGAAGCTCTCGTCGCAGTCGATCGCGATGGTGGGTATGGACGTCGACTCGGGTCAGTACGTGGGCGCGACTCGCAAGCTGAAGGAGCTCGACGAGGTGCAGGCGCTGTACACCTCCTCCGGCGACCACATGCTGATGGCCGAGGTCCGCGCCGGCGACGGCGACGAACTCGGCGACGTCATCTCCGAGAAACTCCTCGGCGTCGACGGCGTCACCGCGGCGCACCCCTCGTTCCTGCAGGAGCGTCTGAAGTAACTCGCGGCGGGCGGTCCGTCCGGCATCGACAGATCCCTTCTACCGGTTGGTGAGCGCGGCGACGCGGGCGCTATCGCAGCGCGGCCACGTCGGCGACGACGACCAACTCGTCACCGGCCGGGCCGCGACGGGTGTCGCGGTGAGAGAATCCGTGCGCGCTGAAGAACTCGGTGGCGCCGGGACTGTCGGCGGGGACGGTCGCGCGAAGGGTTCCGACGCCGCGTTCGGTCACCGACGACGCGACGCGCGCGAGCAGTTCGGTCGCCACGCCCTCCCCCGCGTGGTTCGGGTGGACCCACAGCGCGAGCAGTTCGGCTTCCAGATCGCCCGCGCCGGCGTCGCCGCGCGCTTGGTTTGATCCCGGTTCGTCGGACGCCCCCTCCGCGTCAGGGTGGGCGATGGCGACGCCCACCGGTCCGTCCTCGTCCTCCATCAGGAACGACCACTCGGCCTCCGCGGCGGCCTCGCGGACGCCGGCGGCGGACACGTCGAGAAGGGGAGCTCCGATGTCGTCGAAGACGGTCGCCTCGCGGGCTCGCGAGACTGCCGTCCGCAGCGCCTCCGCGTCGTCGGGCCGCGCCGCCCGGACATGCATATACGACCGTGGGTAAAGAAGTCACCTATAGGTTTCGGGACGAGAACGTTTCACGGGGAATAACGGGCGAGAATACCCAAACCGATCAGCTCCGTCGGGAGTCCGCGTCTGACAACTGCCTGTCCTTACGGATCGCCGTACGGTCTCCCGCGGCGCTCCCGATCAGGCGTCAGGCGACCGGCTCGATCCCGATCGTGATCGCGACGCCTTCGACCTCCCACTCCTCGACGAGGCCGCCGTCGACGTTTGCGGCGTCGCTCGGGTCGTCGAGCCACGTGTCGGCGCGCACCTCGCCGGCGATCAGGTCGGCGTGGTCGTCGACGAAGCCGGAGACCCGGTCGTCGTCGACGGCGACGCCGACGCGGATCCGAGCCTCCACGTCCAGATCGAGATCCTTGCGCATCTCCTGTACGCGGCGGATCACGTCGCGGGCGTATCCCTCGGACTCGATCTCCGGAGTGAGAGAGGTGTCGACGTAGACGGCGCCGCCGTCGAAGTCGGCGCCGGAGACGTGCTCCGGCGGCTCGGCGACGTACTCGACCATCTCGTCGTCGAGGTCGACGGGCTCGCCGTCGACGGTCACCTCGCCGTTCTCGACCGCGGCGCGGGGCGCGCCCTGCACCGCTTCCATCACCTTCTGGGCGTCGGCGCCGAAGGCGGGGCCGATCGCGCCCATCTGCGGCTCGGCGGTCTCGACCAGCTCGTCGAAGGCGTCGGTGACGGTCACCTCGCGGGCGTTGACGCGCTCGGCGATCAGTTCCGAGAGGCGCTCGACCGCGGCGGTCACGCCCTCGTCGTCGCTCTCGACGACCACGCGCGGCACGGGCCAGCGGAGCTTCCGGCCGGCCTGCTGGCGGGCGTTCGCGGCGGCCTCCTCCACGTCGCGGAGGACGGCCATATCGTGCTCGAGATCCGGGTCGCGGAGGGTCTCGTCGGCTTCGGGATAGTCGAGCTGGTGGACCGTCGTGGCCTCGCCGTCGAGCGTCTGGTACATGCGCTCCGTCATGTACGGCGCGATCGGCGCGAGCAGTCGGGTCGTCTCGTCGAGGACCGTCGCGAGCGTCGCGTAGGCGCCGCGCTTCGAGGCGGAGTCGGCCTCCTCCCACATGCGGTCGCGGACCGCCTTCACGTAGAACCGTGACACGTCCTGGGTGACGAACTCGATCACCGCGTTGACGGCGTCGCTGACGCGGTAGTCCTCCCACGCCGCCTCGACCTCCGTCTCCACCGACTGGAGCCGCGAGAGCACCCACTCGTCGACGAGTTCGAGGTCGCCGTCGTCGAGGTCGGCCTCGGCGGGGTCGTAGCCGTCGAGGTCCATGTACTCCAGCGGGAACCGGAACACGTTCCAGAGGATGTTGAGCTTGCCCTGGATCTCACCGAGCCCGTCCCACTCGAACGCGAGGTCGACGCCCTGCTGGTCGTGGCTGAGCAGGTAGGTGCGCAGCGGATCGCGACCGGCGCGCTCGATCGCCTCCTCGGGCGTGACGATGTTGCCGACGGACTTGGACATCTTCCGCCCGTCCTCGTCGTTGGCGAACCCGTGCATGAGCACCTCTTCGTAGGGCACCTGATCCACCGCGGCGGTGCCCATCCCGAGCTGGGACCAGAACCAGCCGCGGGTCTGGTCGTGCGCCTCGACGATGAGGTCGGCGGGCCACAGCTCGTCGTGGGCCGCCTCGTCGCTCGGGTAGCCGAGCGTGCCCCACGAGGCGACCGAGGAGTCGAGCCACACGTCGAACACGTCCTCGACCCGGCGGTAGGCGGTCCCGTCCTCGACGATGGTCAGGTCGTCGACGGCGGGACGGTGGAGGTCGATCGTCTCGGGGTCGATGTCCTCCTCGACGCGCTCGGCGAGCTCTTCACGGGTGCCGATCACGATCATGTCCTCGTCGAGGTTCCCGGCGTCGGCGTCCTCCGGCACCCAGATCGGGATCGGGACGCCCCAGTAGCGCTGGCGGGAGACGTTCCAGTCGGGCGCGTCCTGGATGAAGTCGCGGAAGCGGTTGTCGCGGGCCCACTGGGGATGCCACTCCGACTCCTCCATGTTGTCGAGGAGGTCGTCTTTCACGTCCGTGATCGAGATGAACCACTGGTCGGTGACCAGCTGGATGATGCCGGTGTCACAGCGCCAGCAGTGGCCGTAGCTGTGATCGACGGTGCCGTGCGCGAGCATGTGGCCGTCGGCGACCAGGTCGTCGACGATGTCGTCGTTGGCGTCGCGCACGAACTGGCCGGCGTACGCTCCGGCGGCCGCCGTGAACTCGCCGTTGGGGGCGACCGGACAGCGGATCTCGAGCCCGAGTTCGGTGCCGCGGTGGAAGTCCTCCTCCCCGTGGCCCGGCGCGGAGTGGACCAGGCCGGTGCGGTCGGCCTCCACGTAGTCGGCGGCGTACACCTGTCCGGCGCCCTCGAAGTCGGGGTAGTCGGCGACGTGGTCGGCGAGCGGGTGGTCGTACTCCCAGCCGACGAGCTCGTCGCCCGTCAGTTCGCCTTCGACCTCGTACTCCTCGTAACGCCCCTCTTGCAGCACGTCCTCGACGCACTCGGCGGCGACGTAGAGGAGCTCCTCCTCGCCGTCCCTCTCGGCGCGGACGGCGTTGTAGGTGAGCTCCTCGTCGACGGCGACGAAGGTGTTCGCGGGGATCGTCCACGGCGTCGTCGTCCAGATGACGAGGCTCCCCTCGCGGTCGGCGAGCGGGAACTTCACGTAGATGGAGGGGTCCTCGACGTCCTCGTACTCGACCTCGTTGTTGGCGAGCCCGGTCTCACACCGCGGGCACTGCGAGATGGAGCGTTTCCCCTGTTCGACGAGCCCGTTGTCGGCGACCTCGGAGAACGCCCACCACGTCGCCTCCATGTACTCGGGGCTGATCGTCTCGTAGGGGTCGTCCCAGTCCATCCACACGCCGATGGATTTGAAGTCCTCGTCCATCGCCGCGCGGTTTCGCAGGGCGAACTCCTTGCACTTCTCGATGAACGACTCCATGCCGTACTCCTCGATGTCCCGCTTGTTCTCGAAGCCGAGCTCCTCCTCGACTTTCACCTCGATCGGGAGCCCGTGCATGTCGTACCCCGGGCGGTCGGTGACGCGGTGCCCCGTCATCCGCTTGTGGCGGATGATCGCGTCCTTCAGCGTCTTGTTCCACGCCGTGCCGAGGTGCATCTGTCCGGAGGTGTACGGCGGGCCGTCGACGAAGAAGAAGGGCGGGTCGTCGGCGTGCGCCTCCTTCGCCGACTCGTAGGCGTCGGTGTCGTCCCAGTACTCGTCGACCCCGGACTCCACGTCCGCGGGCGTGTACTGGTCGTCGATCTCGTCCATATCCGTTGGTCTGCGCGCGCGTATTTGAATACGGCGGACTCTGCGCCGACCGTCCCCATCGGCGACGCGCGACTCGCGTCAGCGGTCCGCGGCCGGCGTCGTCCGCCCGGTCATCGTGCGGATCTCGAACTCGGCGATGGTGATATCGACGGCTTCGATCGCTTCGTCGAACACGCGGATCGGCGTAAATCGACGGTTGATCTCGGCGGTGTCGAAGCGCTCGCGCTCGGCCTCGGACAGCTCCGCGAGCCGCCCGGTGACGACGACGCTCCACGAGTCGAGCTCCTGCGGTTCGTCGGTCGGGTCCGTGTCGTGGACGACGTAGCAGGCGGTTTCGGTCGCGTCCCAGAAGGCTCGCTTCGTGCTCTCGTCGCGCAGTCCGAGGCGGAAGTAGAGCTTCTCGCCGTCGTAGTAGTGCGCCAGCGGAAGCGCGTACGCGTCGTTATCCCGAGCGAGCGACAGGACGCCGGAGTCCGCCGTGCGTAGGCGTTCGGCGGCCTCGTCGTCGTTCATCCCGCGAGTGTACGCGTAGTGAACGTGTTCCATACGTGACGTTCGTCCGGCGTCGGCTTAACTCCCACAGCGGTCGGCGACGCCGCCCGGCGAGTTCGGCCTCGTGGCCCCTTCGGAACAGGGCCCTTCCCTCGCGGACGAGAACGTGGGCCGTGTCCCTCCGACAGCTCGCGCGCGAGAACCTCGGCTGGGCGCTCGTGGCACGGAGGCCCGACCGGGACCCGGAGCGGTCGACGCCGCCGGACGGGGACGACGAGCGGAACCGCCGCGAGCGCGAGGCGGAGGCGCGGAGCGGCGGATACGGCGGGATCGGCGGCGGATAGCGGGATTTTTCGTCCGAACCGCCGCTGCCGCCACGCTTTACAGATCGGCGGCGAGAGGGGACCGTATGGAGTATCGACGACTCGGCAACACGGGACTCAGCGTCTCCGAGCTCTGCTTCGGGACGTGGCGCTTCGGGCGAGAGACGAACGGCGTCGTGGAGACGGGGCGCGAGGAGGCCCACGAACTGCTCGACGCGGCGGCGGACCGCGGGATCAACTTCATCGACACCGCCAACGTGTACGGGACGCCGAACGGGAAAAGCGAGGAGTACATCGGCGAGTGGCTCGCCGACCGCGACCGCGAGGACTACGTGATCGCCTCGAAGGTGTACTTCCCGTTCGACGGGCGCGGCGAGCCCGGCCCCAACGACTCGGGACTGGGGCGAAAGCACGTTCGCGCGCAGGTCGAGGGGACCCTCGACCGGCTCGACACGGAGTACCTCGACGTGTACTACATCCACCGCTGGGACGAGGAGACGCCGATCGAGGAGACGATGCGTGTCCTCGACGAGCTCGTCTCGGAGGGGAAGGTGCACTACCTCGGCGCCTCGACGATGGCGGCGTGGCAGCTGACGAAGGCGCTGTGGACCGCCGACGCCAACGACTACGCGCGCTTCGACGTGGTCCAGCCGCTCCACCACGCCGGCTACTACGAGGACGTGGAGGGGTACCTCGACGTCTGCGCCGACCAGGACCTCGCGGTGTGTCCGTACTCCCCGCTCGCGGGCGGGTTCCTCACCGGGAAGTACGAGCGCGCGGACCCGGAGGACCCGGAGCAGGTGATCGCCCCGGACGGATCGCGGGCGAGCTTCGACGACCGGTTCGAGCGCTTCTACCTCTCGGAGCGCGGCTGGAAGGTGCTCGACGCGGTGCGCGAGGTCGCCGACGAGCTCGACGCGACGCCCGCCCAGACCGCGCTCGCGTGGCTCACGGAGTGGGACGAGTTCACCTGTGTCCCCATCGTCGGCGCGCGCACGCCCGACCAGCTCGCGGAAAACGTCGCGGCCACCGATCTCGACCTCTCTGACGGGCAGTGGAACCGGATCATGGACGCGCGCTACGCCCCGGACGGGAACCTTTGGGGGCACTGAGCGGTCGCCCCCTCGACTCCGCCTCTCGCACGGCGCTACTCGTCGAAGTCGGGAAGGTCGTCCGGCGCCTCGAACTCGGCCTCCCAGTCGATGTACTCCCGTTTCAGCGTCTCGCAGACGATCTGCCCGAGCTCGGTGAGCCCCGCGTTGATCGCCGAGACGGTGCCCCACGAGTCCAGGTCGGGGTGGAGGTCGCGCTCCTTCCAGTCCTCGGGGAGTCCGGGGGCGTGGTACCCCACTCGGTCGGCGAAGTCGTCCCAGAAGAAGTCGAACCGGGAGACCAGATCGAGGTCGAGCGCGATCCGCCAGTCCGCCTCGTCCATGTCGCTGCCGGCGGCCCACTCCTCGAACGCCTCCTCCCACGCGCCTTCGCGCAGGAACGCCTCCAGCTCGTCGCGGCGGTACTCCCCGCCCGCGACCTCCGCGTCCTCGTACTCGTTGGGGTCCACGGCGGCGAGCTCGGGCGGCTCCGGCGGGTCGACATCGAGGGTCATGTGCCTCCCTCCGCGCCGGCGACCCAAAACGCTACGGGAGCACGCCGGCGGACGCCGCCGCACGCCGACGACTCGCCGCGATCCGGTCCTTTTACCGCCGTCCCCTCCCGAGCCACGACCATGGAGCTCCGCGACATCTCGCGCCGGGCGGGAATCGCCGCCGGCGTCGTCACCGTGATCGCGCTCGGCGCGCCGTACGCGGTCGTGTCGGGCGGCGAGTACGCGTCCCAGCTCGCCGGCTACTACGCCTCCGGCCCGCTCGGCGGCGCCGGCGTCGCCCTGTTCGCGCTGCTCGGCGCGGTCGTCGTCGCCTCCGTCGAGCGCGGCAACCTCGATCCGGGGACGCTCGCCGGCGTCGCGGTGATGCTCGGCGTCGCGACGACGCTGAGCGCGGCGCTGTGGGCCGCGGCGGTCGAGCCCACCACGATGTTCGCCGAACACCGCTGGCTGGAGTGGCACGCTCGCGCCGTGGTCGTTCTCTCGGTCCTGATGCCGGTGTCCGCCGCGGTGTACGCCCGCGAACTGCTGGCGTAGGGGCCCGGTCTCCGACCGGCTGTCCGGCGAACGAAAGGCCCTTAAGGTGGTGCCGTGTACCTCGAAGTGGACTAGGTCGGGCGGTTAGGCCCCGCTCGTCACCCGTGAGGTAGTCTTTAGCGGGGACCGAACAGCGGGCGCGTCCGGTCTGACCGGCGCGGGCCCCGAGAGCCAACGTGGAAGCCTCGTCCGCCGGGGACAGCGGTCCGCGGCGTCCGCTCGCAGGAGCGGTCCGTCGCGGTTCGTCGGCGACACTGGGTCAGGCGCGGAAGCGAGCAGCCCACCGCCGGACGCCCGTCGCTCGTCGGGTCGCGGGGTGGAGAAGGCAACCGGGATACCCCGCGCCGGAACGCCGGGCAACCCCGCCTGTCCGCCATTCATATCCGTTTTCACACCCGTTAGCGGCCGCGCTCCCGCTCGACCGGGTTATCGATCCGCTGCGTCGTTCCCGTCGCACTCGCGTACCGCGTCGAGCAGTTCGCTATCGCCGAATCCGTCGTCGATACGCGCGATCCGGTCGCCGGCCGCCAACACCGCCGCGTTCGCGCCCGCTTCGGAATTCGCCTCCGTCTCTCCCCGTTCCCCGCTCCCGGCTGCGACCGTCACGTCGGCCTCCTCGGCGAGAGCGACCGCTTCGGCCCGGCGCTCGGCAGGGACCGCCGCGAACGGGGGCGCCGTCACCGCCGTCGCGCCCGCGTCGGTCGCGACGCCCGCCGCGGCGTCGCCCTCGGGGACGACCCCGACGGAGACGGCGTGGCCCGCGGCGGCCAGCCGCGCGACCGCTCGCGCCGCCGATCGGCCGCTTCCGACGACGTGGACGCGGCGCGGTTCGCGGGCGTCGGTCGACTCACGGGCGTCGGTCGATTCGGCTCCACCGCTCTCGTCGGCTCCGTCGAGCGCGTCGAACGCGGTGACCGTCGGCGTCCCGGTCGACGGGTTCTCACCGACGAACGCCTCGGCGTCGAACGCGTCCCGGAGGGTCCCCGCCGTCAACACGTCCGCCGGCGGCCCGGCGGCCCGGACGCCGCCGTTCGCGAGGACGACGATCTCGTCGCAGTACCGCGCGGCCACGTCGAGGTCGTGGATCGCCGCGATCGCGGCGCGCTCCCCGTCGACGAGACCCCTGACGAGTTCGAGGGTCCGGACCGCGTGGTTCACGTCGAGACTCGCCGTCGGCTCGTCGAGCAGCAGCGACGGGGTCTCCTGTGCCAGCGCCCGCGCGAGCAGGACCCGCTGGCGCTCGCCGCCGGAGACCTCGGTGATCGCCCGGTCCGCGAAGCGCGCGACCCCGGCCGCGTCCATGGCCTCGCGGACCGCCCGATCGTCGGCCGGCCCGTGACCGTCGAACCGGCCGAGGTGCGGCGTGCGCCCCATCTCGACGATCTGTCGGACGCGGAAGTCGAAGGCGAGGCTCGTCTCCTGCGGGACGCTGGCGACCCGGCGTCCGGCCTCCCGCGGGGACAGCGAGTCGGCGGGGTCGCCGTCGAGCCGGACCTCGCCGGCGTCGGGCGAGAGCGTCCCCTTGATCGCCCGAAGGACCGTCGTCTTCCCCGCGCCGTTCGGGCCGACGAGCCCCACGAGCGACCCGCGCTCGACCCGGAGATCGACGCCCGAGACGACCGGGACATCGCCGAAGGCGACCGACAGGTCACGGACCTCGATCGGTGGGGCCCCGGCGTCGTCGGGCGTGCGGGACGCCCCATCGCCGACGGCGGGGGAGTCGGCGGTCACAGCTCGTGCACCTCCCGGGTCACGAGCAGGTAGACGAAGAAGGGCGCGCCCACGGCGGCGGTGACGATCCCGACGGGGAGCTCCGTGCTCCCGGCCCGCGCCACGGTGTCGGCCGCGACGAGGAACGACCCGCCAGCGAGCGCGGCGCTCGGGAGCAGGACGCGGTGGTCGGGGCCGACGACCAGCCGGAGCATGTGCGGAACGATCAGGCCGACGAAGCCGATGACCCCCGCGAACGCGACGCCCGCGGCCGTGATCAGCGCCGAGGCGCCGAGCAGGATCCGCTTCGTGCGCTCGACCGCGATACCGAGCCCCTGGGCCTCCTCTTCGCCCAGCAGCATGACGTTGAGGTCGCGCGCGTACACCAGGAGGACGCAGAACAGCGGCGGGACGACGACCGCGGTGACGGCGACGTCGCTCCACCCGGCGCCGGAGAGGTGGCCCATCAGCCACGCGACGATCCGCCGGAGCGACTCGCCGGCCTGCAGCTGGAGGTACGAGATGACCGCGCCGAGGAACGTCTGCACGGCGACGCCGGCGAGGAGGAGGGTCGCGACCGGCGTCCGGCCGTGCCGCGTCGCGATGGCGTACACGCCGAAGGCGGCGGCGAGCGCGCCGACGAACGCGAAGAGGCTCACCCCAGCGCCGTGCGAGAGCGCCACGTCGACCGAGCCGACCAGCGGGAGCACCAGGGTCGCCGACAGCGCGGTGGGGAACACGATGAACGCGACCGCACCGACCGCGGCGCCCGAAGACACGCCGATGATCGACGGGTCGGCCATCGGGTTGCGGAAGAACCCCTGCATCACCGTTCCGGCGGCCGCGAGCGCGAACCCCACGAGCGCGGCCATGAGGATCCGCGGGAGCCGGACGCCGACGACGATCTGCTGGTGCACGCGGTCGACGGGGAACGCGAACGGCGACCGGTACACGAGGTCCACCCCCGGAAGCGTAAGCGTCCCGGCGCCCTGGGCGGTCGTCTCCACGCCGGTCGGAACGACGAGCGCGTTCAACACCGCTTTCACCACCGCCGTGGGCGGAACGCGGACGGGACCGATCGCGGCGCTCACCACGGCCACGAGGGCCAGCGTCGCCGCTAACGCCGCCGACCAGCCCGCGGCTCGCCCCCAGGCACTCATTCGTTCTCCAACAAAACTTGTAGTAGGTAAATACTTATTGAACGAGCGCCGTCGTCGACGCGATGCGAGACAGGCACGTCATCGTGATGGCCCTGCTCGTGACGACCGCCCTTCTGGGCGGCGTCGCGGGCCCGGTCGCGGGCGCACAGCCGACGACGGAGCCGACGCCGACCGTCGACTCCCCGAGCGACGGTCCGAGCGTCTCCCAGACGGACGACGCGTGCGGGTTCCCGCTGGAGATCACGGACGCCACGGGGACGACGGTCACGCTCGACGAGCGACCCGAGCGGATCACGACGACGAACCCGTCGGCCGCCCAGACGCTCTGGGAGATCGGCGCGCAGGACCGCGTCGTCGGCGTGACGCAGTACGCCGCCTACCTCGACGGGGCCAGCGAGCGGGCGAACGTCTCGGCCGAGGGGTTCGGCGTCAGCGTCGAGCGCGTCGTCGGCACCGAACCGGACCTCGTGCTCGTCCCGAACGCGTCCTCGGCGAGCACGGCGGAGACCCTCCGCGAGCAGAACCTCACGGTGTACCACTTCGCCGCGGCGACCTCGGTCGATGACATCGCGGCGAAGACGGAGACGACCGGGCGGCTCGTCGGCAACTGCGAGGCCGCCGCCGAGACGAACGCGGAGATGAACCAGGCGGTCGCGGACGCCGAGAACCGCACCGCCGACCTCGACCGCCCCGCCGCGCTGTATCCGCTCGGTGACGGCTACGTCGCCGCGAACAACACGTTCATCAACTCCATCATGGCGGTCGGCGGCGTGGACAACGTCGCCGCCGCCGAGGGCGACGGCTACCCCCAGCTCTCGAGCGAGGTCATCCTCCAGACCGATCCCGAGATCGTCCTCGTCACCGACCCCGAGGCGTCGATCCTCGACGAGGAGCCGTACGCCAGCACGACCGCGGGGCTCGAGGACAACTACGTCGTGATGAACGTGAACTACCTCAATCAGCCCGCCCCGCGGAGCGTCATCGAGTCGACGAGAACGCTCGCGACCGCGGTCGAGGAGCTGCAGACGGGGGGCGAGGGAGCGAGCGACGGCGACGATGAGACGACTGACGGTGACGACGGCGACGACGGAACAAGCGACGGCGACGACGGAACGTCAGGCGGCGATGACGGAACGACCGACGGTGACGACGGCTCGGAGAGCCAAGCGCCCGGGTTCGGCGTCGTGGCGGCTCTGACCGCGGCGCTCGCTGCGGCGCTGATCGCGCGTCGACCGTAGGCGACCTTCGCCCCCTCCAGCGGATCGTTGCCCGCGGCGTGCCCCTTCTCCCGCCGCTACTGGTTCGCCGACCGCGCGTCGAGCGCGACCGGGATCGAGCGCGCGGCCACGTCGCCCGCGAACGCCTCGCCGTCCGCCGCCAGCTGTTCGAAGGTGTCGTAGTGGATCGGAACGACCAGATCCGGGTCCATCGCGTCGGCCAGCTCGGCGGCGGCGCCGCGGTCGGAGACGATCCCGCCGCCCCCGATGTTCGCGAGGAAGACGGACACGTCGAGCTCCGCGAACCCCTCGAACGCGTCGGAGTCCCCCGGCCAGAAGACGGTGCGGTCGCCGAGCCCGAGGAGGAACCCGCAGCCGAGTCCCGGCGGGTGCATGACCGAGCCGTCCGGTCCGGCGTTGGGTCCTTCGGGATCGTTGTACGCGGCGACCGACCAGACGGCGACCTCGCCGGCCGGGGTCGCCACGTCGACGCGCGCCTCGTCGTCGACTCGGATCACGTCGTACTCCTCGGCCAGCGACTCGACCGGCTCCACGTCGCGATCGATCCCCGCGGCGTCGACCGCCTCGTAGATCACGATCGTCGCGTCCTCACGCGCCACGGACCGGATCCCCTCGGGGTCGTAGTGGTGGTCGTGGGTGACGACGACGAGGTCGCCGTCGCGGGCCCAGTAGTCGTCGAGGACGCCGTATCGACCGGGGTCCGTGTAGGCGACGGGGCCGCCCTCGGGCTCCAGTCGCGCCGTCGCGTACCCGAGCCACTCGACCGAGAAGTCGTCGTAATGGACCGTCATGCGCGGGCCTCCGGACGCGGGCGCCTTGAGGGTGGCTATCGCCCTCGCGTCGCCGCTCGCCGGACGCCGGGACGCTCGCCTCTCGACGCGGCCCGGACCGCTACTCGGCGTCTCTGGCGAGGCGCGCGACGCGCTCCAGCGAGTCGGCGTCGGCGACGGATTTGTCCTCGCGGACGCCGACGAACCGCGGGAACCGCAGGGCGTACCCCGACGAGTAGGTGGGGGAGGTCTGGATCTCCTCGTAGCCGACTTCGAGGACCACCTCGGGTCGGATCTCGATCTCGGTCCCCGCCTCGCTCACCACGTGCGGCTCCAGCCGCTCGGTGAGGTCGGCGAGCGCCTCGTCCGTGAGCCCGGTCGCGACCTTGCCGATCGTGTCGAACTCGTCGTCGCCCGCCCGCACGCCGAGCAGGAACGTCCCGAACAGCTCCGCGCGGCGCCCCTCGCCCCACTCCGCGCCGACCACGACGGCGTCGAGCGTCTCCACGTCGGGTTTGCGCTTCAGCCAGTCTTGCCCCCGATCGCCGGGTGTGTACGCCGACTCGGGGTTCTTCAGCATCACGCCCTCGTGGCCCGCGTCAAGCGCGGCCGCCTCCGCCGCCTCGACCGCCGCCGGGTTGTCCGCGAACTCGACGCTCGCGGCCGCGTCGGGGAGGACCGCGCGGAGCCGGTCGTGGCGGACCCGGAGTGGCTCGTCGAGCAGGTCCGCGCCGTCCGCGTGGAGGCAGTCGAACGCGTGGAGCCGGAGGCCGACCTCCTCGCGCATCCGGTCCACGTCGTGTTTCCGGCGGAAGCGCCGCAACACCTCCTGAAACGGGAGCGGGTCGCCGTCGTCGTCGACGGCGACGACCTCGCCGTCGAGAATGAGCGGGTCCGAGACGCGCGCTTCGACGTACTCGACGATTTCCGGGAGCGCGTCGGTCACGTCGTCCATGTTCCGCGAGTAGATCCGCGGGCCGAGCCCGGGGCCGCCGGCAGCGTCGCCGCCGTCGCCACCGACCCCCGGGACGTAGTGGATCTGCACCCGCGCGCCGTCGAACTTGGTCTCGACGGCGACCTCGCCGAACGCCTCGACCGCGTCGGTCGCGGTCCCCGCCTGCGCGAGCATCGCCTGTACCGGCCGACCGACTTCCAGCCCCTCGGCGCGCAGGCCGGCGATCCCCTCATCGCGGGCGAGAACCGCGACGCGGCCGTAGTCGTTGGTCACCTGCAGCGCGCGCTCGGCGGCCGCGACGGCGTCGTCGTCGGCGCGGAGGGTCGGGTCGTCGTCGCTGTCGGCGCCGTCAACCGCCGCGTCGCCGTCGGCGTGCACGTCGCCCTCGGCTTCGCCCGCCAGAAAGGCTTCGGCGATCGCGTCGCGGACGGCTCCCTCGCCGACGCCGAGCCGCATCTCCCCGAGCACCAGCCGCGCGAGCAGCTTCGCCTCGGCGGGCTCACACCTGTTGAACAGCCCGAACAGCGCGTCTCGCTTCCGGGACTCGCTGCCGTCGCCGACGGCGGCCGCCAGCTCGCGCAGCGCCGCGTCGACGCCCGCGACGGTGAGCCGATCGCGCCCCTCGCCGAAGGCGGCGAGCCCGCGCTGGCCGCCGAACTCGAAGCCGGCGGCGACCGCGCCGATCTCGCCGGCCTCGGCCAGCCGGTCCTCCACGTCGGCCGCGGTCACGTTCGGCCCGGCGGCGCGGGCGATCGCCTCGCGACACAGGGCCGGCCCCACGTCGAGCGTCCGAGTGTCGTGCGCGGGGAAGACGCGACCGAGCAGGAACCGGGTGACGGTCGCGAGGTCGTCGCTGTCGCCGGTCCCATCTCCGCCGGGGCCCCCGACGCCGCCGGCGGTCGCGAGCAGGTCGGCGACGAGCCGGGTCGTCTCGATGTCGCCGGGCTCGGCCGCCAGCGCCTCCGCTCGGTCGCCGAACGCTGCGAACTCCATACCCCGAGTCGGCGATCGCTCGGCAAAAGCGCCCCGATACGGGCCGGTCTCGACGACGGGGGACCGCGAGCGACCGCGGGCCGCCGACGCCGCGTGGCGACCGGTCCCACGCCGCCGATCGGGCGCAGACCTTTTTACCGGGCGGAGTCGTCGACCGTCCCATGAGCACCGAGTCCGCCCTCGCCGACGGTGTCCGTGAGGCGCTCGCGGTCGACCCCGAGGAGTTCGACGCCCGCGCCGAGGAGGAGGCGGAGGTCGTCAAGCAGGCGCTCCGCGACGGCGCCTTCGACAACCACCAGTCGATCGTCGGCTTCGAGTACGAGTTCTACGCGGTCGCCGACGGGCGGTGGAGCGAGGAGTCGCGCGCGGGCGAGTACGCCCTGATGCGGGTCCCTCGTCGGCTGCTGGAGCTGATGGGGTTCGAGAAGGAGCTCGGGCTCCACAACGCCGAGATGTCGACGAGCCCGCAGCCGCTGTCAGACCACGGGCTCCGGGCGCAGCTCGCGGAGGTCCGGGCGCGGCTGGAGGCCGCGGAGAACACCGCGGGCGTCGAGGGGATGCGGCTCGTTTCGGACGGCCTCTGGACGATCCCGCCGGCCGGGGAGACGGCCCGCGGGTACCTCACCGACAGCGTCGACGTCGACGGGGTCACCGTCGCCGTCAACATGAGCGACGCGGTCCGGTACCACGCGATGGCGAACGCGGGCACAGAGGGGCGACACGGGACGGTCGTCGAGGCGCCGGGGGTGTCGCTCGCGGCGGACACGGTGATGCCCGAGAGCCTCATCACGTCGATCCAGCCGCACTACCAGGTCGCGCAGGCCGAGACGCTGCCGCGGCACTTCCGGTACGCGCTCCGGATCGCCGGCCCCCTGCTCGCGCTCGGGGTCAACTCGCCGCTCTTCCCGCCGGACCTGTACGACGACGGGTGGGACGGTGAGCGCGTCCTCGCGGAGGGTGCGACGGAGAACCGGATCCACGTGTTCGAGTCGGTGCTCAACGCACGCACCGACGGGAGGAAGGTCCGGTTCCCGCGGGAGTTCCACGACGTCGAGACCGCCGTCGACCGGGTCACCGCCGACGAGACGCTGATCCCGATGCCGGAACCCGACGGCACCGACCGGTTCGACGACGAGTTCGCGACGTTCCGGACGAAACACGGCAGCTACTGGCGGTGGGTCCGCCCCGTCTTCGAGGGCGCGAGCCGGTCGAGCGCCAACGCCCGGATCGAGTTTCGCCCGATCCCCGGGCAACCCACCGTCCGCGACTCGATCGCGTTCCAGGCGGCGTTCGCCGGGCTCATGCAGGCGCTCCCCCAGCGGGAGCACCCCGTCATCGGGCTCGACTGGGGGACCGCCCGCGACAACTTCTACGCCGCGGTCGCCGACGGGCTCGGCGCGGAGATCGAGTGGATCGGCCTCGACGGCGAGCGCACGACCGACACCGACGCGCTGTACGCGGACCTCCTCGACCACGCCGAGGCGGGCCTCCGGACGGCGGGCTGCCCCGAGGAGGAGGCGGCCGCGTGGCTCGCCCCGCTCCGGTGGCGAGTGGCGAACCGGACGACGCCGGCGAGTTGGAAGCGCGACCGCGTCCGCGAGCGCCTCGACGCCGGCGACGACTTCGACACCGCGGTCCACGACACCCAGCGCGAGTACATCGACCGGCAGGCCGAGACGCTCATCGAGGGCGGCTTTTCGGCGTGGCTGAACGGGGAGTGAGGCAGCCCCTGGGGTGACCGGAGAGTGGGGCAACTCCGGCGGCTGGGGCGACCGCAGACCGCGCGCTGACCGCGCGCCGGCTTCGTCCGGAACGAAACGAACGTCTATTCCGTTTATCTACCCGGTTCCGAAACCACATCACGCCGATCGCCTCCGTGTGTGTATAATGTGTATAAGGACGAACCAATCCGTTGATGTCGTGCGATTTTCCGTATCGACGCTCGAACGTCGAGCGCGCTCAGCCGGGCCGTTTTTGCAGTCGGCACAAGTGTTAAGTTCTCCACCGTGTTTCTGTCAGTCGATGACAGACATCACGGAGGCTTCGTCGGACACCCCGGCGGATCGAGTTCTTCCAGGGCACGATAGCTTCTAACATCGATATCGGTCCTGTACGGATCTTCGACACGACGTTACGAGACGGTGAACAGTCACCGCGCACGTCGTTCAGCTACGACGAGAAACGCCGCATAGCGGCGACGCTGGACGACATGAACACCCACGTCATCGAGGCGGGGTTCCCGGTGAACTCGGACGCGGAGTTCGAGGCAGTGAGCGACATCGCCGCCGCGACGGACACCACCGTCTGCGGGCTGGCGCGGGTCGTCGAGGGCGACATCGACGCCGCCATCGACTCCGGCGTCGAGATGGTCCACGTGTTCGTCTCGACCAGCGACGTACAGCTGGAAGATTCGATGCACGCGACCCGGCAGGAGGCGAAACAGCGCGCGGTCGACGCCGTCGAGCAGGTGAAAGACGCCGGCGTCGAATGCATGTTCTCGCCGATGGACGCGACGCGGACCGACCCCGACTACCTGCGCGAGATCGTCGAGGCGGTCAGCGACGCGGGCACCGACTGGATCAACATCCCGGACACGTGTGGGGTCGCGATGCCGACCAGCTTCGGGAAGACGGTGAAGGCGGTCGTCGAGGCGACCGACGCCCGCGTCGACGTGCACACCCACGACGACTTCGGGATGGCCGCGGCGAACGCGGTCACCGGCTTCGAGAACGGCGCGGAGCAGGCGCAAGTGTCGGTCAACGGGATCGGCGAGCGCGCCGGCAACGCCGCCTACGAGGAGGTCGTGATGGCCGTCGAGTCGGTGTACGGCGTCGACACCGGGATCGACACGACCCAGATCACCAAGCTGGCGCGGATCGTCGAGGAGGCCTCGGACATCCCGGTGCCGGCGAACAAACCCGTCACCGGGCGGAACGCGTTCGCCCACGAGTCGGGCATCCACGCCGCCGGCGTCATCGAGAACGCCGACACGTTCGAGACCGGCGTGATGACCCCGGAGATGGTCGGAGCCGAACGCGAGTTCGTGCTCGGGAAACACACCGGCACCCACAGCGTGCGCAAGCACCTGGTGGAGGCCGGCTTCGACCCGAGCGACAGCGAGGTCCGGCGCATCACCAAGCGCGTCAAGGAGTACGGCTCCGGCAAGCGGCAGGTGACCGCCGGCGACGTCGAGCGGTTCGCCGAGGAGGCGGACGTCGACCGCGAGGAGGAGGTCCGGGTCTGATGGCCGCCTCCCTGCGCGGGGAGCCCGCCGAGCGACGGCCGTACGGGCGCGCGGACGGGATCGCCCCCGCCCGGAGCCGGTCTGCCGGTTCCGTTCCCCGACAGGGATTTATACCCCGGACGCGTTGGTCGAGCCGAGATGCGACGGCGCTTCCAGACCCCGACGACCGCCGATGTCGCCGGAGCCGTCGCGCCGATCATTGTAGGGGTATAACCCCCTACATCACCCTTTCCTCACCGACGCCACGCATCGACGAACGCCACCGAGCGAGCCAGTTCTCGTCCGGCGACTCGGCGTTCGGACCGACCCACTCTCACACCCGCGAGATGCACCACCGAACACCACCACGACAATGAGCGACACAGCAGCACAGCCACGAGAGGACGACGCGGACGAATCCGCCGAGACCGGCACCGACGATCCGAACGACGCCGACGGTCCCGCCGCGGGACCGGTGTCGACCGGCGCAGAGTCGGTCGTCGCCGCGCTGGAGGCCGCCGGCGCAGAGACCGCCTTCGGCGTTCAGGGCGGCGCGATCATGCCCGTCTACGACGCGCTGTACGACTCCTCGATCCGCCACGTGACGATGGCCCACGAGCAGGGCGCGGCGCACGCCGCCGACGCCTACGGCGTCGTCGCCGGCGAGCCAGGCCTCTGTCTGGCGACCTCGGGGCCGGGGGCGACGAACCTCGTCACCGGCATCGCCGACGCCGACATGGACTCCGACGCGATGTTGGCGCTGACCGGACAGGTGCCCACCGAGTTCGTCGGTAACGACGCGTTCCAGGAGACCGACACGGTCGGCGTCACCCGCCCGATCACGAAGCACAACTACTTCGCGGACGGCGCGGACTCCGTCGGCGACACCGTCGGCGAGGCGTTCGAGCTGTCGCGCGCCGGGCGGCCCGGCCCGACGCTCGTCGACCTCCCGAAGGACGTGACGCAGGACGAGACCGACGAGACGCCCGGACCGGCGACCCCGCCGGCCGGCACCGACCCCGACCCGAACGCCGACCCCGACGCGGTCGAGGAGGCCGCCCGCGCGATCGAGGCGGCCGACCGACCCGTGTGCCTGTTCGGCGGCGGCGTGATCAAGGCCGACGCGAGCGACGCCGCGCGCACCTTCGCGCGGACGTACGGCATCCCGGTGACGACGACGATGCCCGGCATCGGCTCGTTCCCCGAGGACGACGACCTCTGTCTCTCGTGGGCCGGGATGCACGGCACCGGCTACGCCAACATGGCGATCACTCACACCGACTGCCTGATCGCGGTCGGCACCCGGTTCGACGACCGGCTGACGGGCGGGATCGACACGTTCGCGCCGGAGGCCGAGGTCGTCCACGTCGACATCGACCCCGCCGAGATCTCGAAGAACGTCTTCGCCGACTACCCGCTGATCGGCGACGCCGGGCGCGTCCTCGACCAGCTGACCGCGGCGGTCCGCGAGGCGCCGGACGCCGAGGCGTGGCGCGATCGCTGTGCGGAGTGGAAGGAGACGTACCCGCTCACGTACGCGACGCCGGACGACGAGCCGCTGAAGCCGCAGTTCGTCGTCGAGGCGTTCGACGAGGCGACCGACGACGACACCATCGTGACGACCGGCGTGGGGCAACACCAGATGTGGGCATCGCAGTTCTGGACGTACACGGAGCCCCGGACGTGGGTCTCCTCGCACGGGCTCGGCACGATGGGATACGGCGTGCCCGCCGCCGTCGGCGCGCGCGTCGCGGCCGACACGATGGGCGAGCCCGACCGCGACGTGGTGTGTTTCGACGGCGACGGCTCCTTCCTGATGACGATGCAGGAGCTGTCGGTGGCCGTCCGCGAGGACCTCGACATCACGATCGCCGTGCTCAACAACGAGTACATCGGCATGGTGCGCCAGTGGCAGGACGCCTTCTACGAGGGCCGTCACATGGCCTCCGACTACACGTGGATGCCCGAGTTCGACAAGCTCGCGGAGGCGTTCGGCGCCTTGGGCCTCCGCGTCGACGACTACGACGAGGTCGCGCCGGCGGTCGAGGAGGCCCTCGACTACGACGGCCCGGCCGTGATCGACTTCCACATCGACCCGGAGGAGAACGTGCTGCCGATGGTGCCGAGCGGCGGTGCGAACGGGAAGTTCGCCACCACGGAGGACCAGCTATGAGCGGGGACGCATCCGAATCTCGGCCCGCACCCAGCGAACAGCCCGGCCCCGAGGAGCGCGACCACCCCGACGGGCGCCGGAACCTCGAAGGGATCCGCATCGACCCCGTCGTCGAGGCGGAACACGAGTCGCGCCGCGCCGTCATCTCGGCGCTGGTGGAGGACGAACCGGGCGTGCTCGCGCGCGTCTCCGGACTCGTCTCCCGCCGCCAGTTCAACATCGAGAGCCTCACCGTCGGCCCGACGACCGTGGACGGTCACTCCCGGATCACGATGGTCGTCGAGGAGACGGACCCCGGCATCGACCAGATCGAAAAGCAGATGGCGAAGCTGAAGCCGGTCATCTCCGTCGGCGAGGTCGCCGGCGACGCGGTCACCTCGGAGCTCGTCCTGCTGAAGGTCGAGGCCGACGACCCGGCCGCGGTCCACGCGGTCGCCGAGATGTACGACGGCCGGACGGTCGACGCCGGTCCGGAGACGATCACCGTCGAACTCACCGGCGACAACGCCAGCATCGACAACGCGATCGGCGCCTTCGAGCGGTTCGGCATCGTCGAGATCGCGCGCACCGGGCCGACCGCCCTCGCGCGCGGCAACACGCCGACGGCGCCCGGAGAGAAGCCCGGAACGGCCGGCGAACCGACGACGCACGACGACTGACACGCGAACGCACGCATACACACACGATTCACATGACTGAAGACGACACACAGACGTTCGACTCGACCGTATACTACGACGAAGACGCCGACGAGGAGGCGATCGCTCACAAGACCGTAGCCGTACTCGGCTACGGCTCGCAGGGCCACGCGCACGCTCAGAACCTCTCCGAGAGCGGCGTCGACGTGATCGTCGGCCTCCGAGAGGACAGCTCTTCCCGAAGCGCCGCCGAGAGCGACGGGCTCCGCGTCGAGACCCCCGCGGACGCCGTCGCCGAGGCCGACATCGTCAGCGTGCTCGTACCCGACACGGTCCAGCCGGACGTGTACGAGAACGCCATCGAGCCGAATCTGGAGGCGGGCGACACGCTCCAGTTCGCGCACGGGTTCAACATCCACTACAACCAGATCCAGCCGCCCGAAGACGTCGACGTGACGATGGTCGCGCCGAAGTCGCCGGGCCACCTCGTCCGCCGCAACTACGAGAACGACGAGGGGACGCCCGGTCTGCTGGCGGTGTATCAGGACGCGACCGGGGACGCCCACGACCAGGGGCTCGCGTACGCGGCCGCCATCGGCTGTACCCGCGCCGGCGTCGTCGAGACGTCGTTCCGCGAGGAGACCGAGACCGACCTGTTCGGCGAGCAGGCCGTCCTCTGCGGCGGCGTCACCTCGCTCGTGAAGCAGGGGTACGAGACGCTGGTCGACGCCGGCTACTCCCCGGAGATGGCCTACTTCGAGTGTCTCAACGAGCTCAAGCTCATCGTCGACCTGATGTACGAGGGCGGGCTCGGCGAGATGTGGGACTCCGTCTCCGACACCGCCGAGTACGGCGGGCTCACGCAGGGCGACGTGGTCGTCGACGAGCACGCCCGCGAGAACATGGAAGAAGTCTTAGAGAAGGTCCAGAACGGCGAGTTCGCCCGCGAGTGGATCGCGGAGAACCAGGCGGGACGCCCCTCCTACACCCAGCTCCGGACCGCGGAGAAGAACCACGAGATCGAGGCCGTCGGCGAGGAGCTGCGCGGCCTGTTCGCGTGGCAGGACGAGGGCGAAGAAGACGAGGAAGAGAGCGCCGAGGTGACCGCCTGATGGGCGTACGCGGCGGCGAGAACCGGACGGACGGGACCGTGCGGTCGGCGCGCCACGCAGGTGTGTGCCGATGAGCGAGGGAACGCTGTACGACAAGGTGTGGGACCGGCACAAGGTGACTCGGCTGCCCACCGGGCAGGACCAGCTGTTCGTCGGGCTCCACCTCGTCCACGAGGTCACCAGCCCGCAGGCGTTCGGCATGCTGCAGGAGCGCGGGCAGGAGGTCGCGTTCCCGGAGCGCACGCACGCGACGGTCGACCACATCGTGCCGACCGGCAACCGCGATCGCCCCTACCGCGACGACGCGGCCGAGAGCATGATGGCGGAGCTGGAGGAGAACGTCCGGGACTCCGGCATCGACTTCTCCGATCCGGACTCCGGCGATCAGGGGATCGTCCACGTCATCGGGCCGGAGCAGGGACTCACCCAGCCGGGGATGACGATCGTCTGTGGCGACTCGCACACGTCGACGCACGGCGCGTTCGGCGCGCTGGCGTTCGGCATCGGCACGTCGCAGATCCGCGACGTGCTGGCGACGGGCTGCGTCGCCATGGAGAAACAGAAGGTCCGCAAGATCGAGGTCACGGGCGAGCTCGGCGAGGGCGTCACCGCGAAGGACGTCATCCTGACGATCATCGGGAAGCTCGGGACCGACGGCGGCGTCGGCTACGTGTACGAGTACGCCGGCGAGGCCATCGAGGACCTGGGGATGGAGGGGCGGATGTCCATCTGTAACATGTCGATCGAGGGCGGCGCCCGCGCGGGCTACGTCAACCCCGACGAGACCACCTACGAGTGGCTGAAAGGGACGGACGCCTTCGCCGACGATCCCGAGGAGTTCGAGCGGCTGAAGCCCTACTGGGAGTCGATCCGGACCGACGACGACGCGGAGTACGACGACGTCGTCACCATCGACGGCTCGGCGATCGAGCCGACGGTGACGTGGGGGACCACGCCCGGCCAGACCGCGGGCATCACCGAGCCGATCCCGGATCCCGACGACCTCCCCGAGGAGGACCGCGACACGGCGCGACGCGCGCAGAAGCACATGCGCGTCGAGCCCGGCGACACGATGGAGGGGTACGACATCGACGTGGCGTTCCTCGGCTCGTGTACCAACGCGCGGCTGAAGGACCTCCGCGAGGCCGCGGCGTTCGTCGAGGGCCGCGAGGTCGCCGACGACGTGCGCGCGATGGTCGTCCCCGGCAGCCAGCGCGTCCGCGACGCCGCGGAGGCCGAGGGGCTCGACGAGGTGTTCAAGGAGGCCGGTTTCGACTGGCGCGAACCCGGCTGTTCGATGTGTCTCGGCATGAACGACGACCAGCTCGAGGGCGACGAGGCGAGCGCCTCCTCGTCGAACCGGAACTTCGTCGGCCGGCAGGGATCGAAGGACGGGCGCACGGTGCTGATGAGTCCGATCATGGTCGCGGCCGCGGCGGTGACCGGCGAGGTCACCGACGTCCGCGAGATGGAGGAGGTGGCGACCGTATGAGCTCGCCCGAGTTCAGCGCCGGCGAGGCGCCGGCGGAGAAGGTCACCGAGGTCTCCGGCACCGGGATCCCGGTCCGGGGCAACGACATCGACACCGACCAGATCATCCCGGCGCGGTTCATGAAGGTCGTCACCTTCGACGGGCTGGGCCAGTTCTCCTTCTTCGACCAGCGGTTCGACGACGACGACAACGAGAAGGACCACCCGTTCAACGAGGAACAGTACCGGGGCGCGAACGTGTTGGTCGTCAACGCCAACTTCGGCTGCGGCTCCTCGCGCGAACACGCCCCGCAGGCGCTGATGCGCTGGGGGATCGACGCGGTCGTGGGCGAGTCGTTCGCGGAGATTTTCGCGGGGAACTGCCTCGCGCTCGGGGTACCGACCGTCACGGCCGACCAGGATGACATCGAGGCGCTCCAGGACTACGTCGAGGCCAATCCCGACGCCGAGGTCGACATCGACGTGGCCGCGGAGACGATCACCTACGACGACACCGTGATCGACGCGGAGGTTCACGACGCGCAGCGGAAGGCGCTCGTCGAGGGCGTCTGGGACACCACGGCGCTGATGGGTGCGAACGAGGAAGCGGTCCGCGAGACCGCCCGGTCGCTGCCGTACGTCCCGGCCGAACACGTCGCGGAGGACGAGGCGTGAGCCGCGAGGTCGTCGTCATCGAGGGCGACGGGATCGGCCGCGAGGTCATCCCTGCAGCCGTCGAGGTGCTGAAGGCGCTTCCCGTCGACTTCGAGTTCGTCGAGGCGGACGCGGGCGACGCGACCAAAGAGGCGACCGGCGAGGCGCTCCCGGCGGAGACGTACGACCTCGCCGCGGACGCGGACGCGACGCTGTTCGGCGCGGCCGGCGAGACCGCCGCCGACGTGATCCTTCCGCTCCGGGACGCCGTGAACTCGTTCGTCAACGTCCGGCCCGCCAGGGCCTACCCCGGCGTCGACGCGGTCCGACCGGAGACGGACGTGGTCTTCCTCCGCGAGAACACCGAGGGCGTCTACTCGGGCCACGAGGACCGACTCTCGGACGACCTCTCGACGCTGACGCGGGTCGTCACCTCCTCGGCCTCCCGCGAACTGGCCGAGTACGCCTGCGAGTTCGTCGAAGACGGCCGAGGCCCCGCCGGCGACCCCGACGAGGGGTTCACCGTCGCGCACAAGGCCAACGTGATGCGCGAGACGGACGGCCGCTTCCGCGAGGAGGTGCTCGCGGTCGCCGAGGAGCGCGGCGTCGACGCCGACGAGGAGCTGATGGACGCGTTCGCCACGAAGCTCCCGCTCGACCCGAGCCAGTACGGCGTGATCGTCTGTCCGAACCTCGCGGGCGACGTGCTCTCCGATCTGGCGGCCGGTCTCGTCGGCGGGCTCGGCCTGCTCCCCTCGGCGAACGTCGGCCACGACAACGCGCTGTTCGAGCCGGTTCACGGCACCGCGCCCGACATCGCCGGCGAGGGGATCGCCAACCCGACCGCGACGATCCTCTCCGCGGCCATGCTGCTGGAGTACCTCGGCCACGCCGAGGAGGGCCAGCGGGTGCGTGCCGCCGTGGAGGGCGTGCTCTCCGACGGTCCGCGCACCGGCGACCTCGGAGGCGACGCGACGACCGACGAGGTCACCGCGGCGATCGTCGACCGGCTGTAGGCGTCGCCCGCCGCGTTCGATGCGCGCCGGCCGTGCTGTCGCTTCGGCGTGCGATCGAGCGCCCGACGTTCGACGGTGTGCGACCGAGACCCGCGGACCACGGGCGAACCACAAGAAAGGAAACCCTGCGGCCCGTCGGCTCGGGTATGAGCAACTACGAAGTCGCGATGGAAGCAGCCTGGTTGGTCCGTGATGTCGAGGAGACCGACGACGCCATCGGCGTCGCGGTCAGCGAAGCCGGCAAGCGACTCAACGAGACGGACAAGCAGTACGTCGAGGTCGAACCCGGCGTCACCGGCTGTCCGGTCTGCGGGGAGCCGTTCGACGCCGCGTTCCTCGCCGCGAACACCGCTCTCGTCGGTCTCCTCTTAGAGATCGACATCTTCAACGCCGACAGCGAAGAGCACGCCGAGCGGATCGCGAAAAGCGAGGTCGGCGGCGCGCTCCGCGACGTTCCCCTCGAGGTCATCGAGGTCATCGAGACCGAGGGCGACGAGGAGGACGCCGACGTCGACGCCGGGCAGTAACCACGACCAACCGACGATAGCCGGAACGGTCGACGCGCCGCACTGATCGCGGGAGCGGCGGTCTGCGCGGCGCTCCCGCGAAATCGGTCGTCGTCGAAACCTTTTCTAATAACCCCGAGTTATTCAGCGTATGGAACTCCCGACGCCACAGGACCTCCGCGAGCGGCGGACGACGCTGGAGCTGACCCAGAGCGAACTCGCGGACGCGGCGGACGTCTCGCAGCCGCTCATCGCCCGTATCGAAGGCGGGGACGTCGACCCGCGGCTCTCGACGCTCCGGCGGATCGTCAACGCGCTGCAGGAGGCGGAGGGCGAGGTCGTTCGCGCGAGCGACCTGATGAACGAGACGGTGATCAGCGTCGCCCCCGACGACGCGGTGCGCGAGGCGGTCGACCTGATGGAGGAGGAGGCGTACTCGCAGCTCCCGGTGCTTCAGAACGGCGTCCCGGTCGGCTCGATCAGTCAGGGCGACGTGATCCACGCCGGCGAGAACGTCGGCGACCACCCGGTCAGCGAGGTGATGAGCGAGTCGTTCCCCACCGTCGCGCCGGGCGCGACCGTCGACGAGGTCCGGAACCTCCTCGACCACTACAAGGCGGTGATGGTGACCGACGGCGGCGAGACGGTCGGGATCATCACCGAGGCCGACATCGCCGCGCACCTCTCGTAAGACGCACCCGGGTCCCCACGGAGTTTGAGACGTGCCGCGACGGTGAACCTACCCCTCCCGGCGCTCAGAGAGCCGCTCCCAGATTTCCGTACAGCCGATCCCGTCCTCGATGTCGTCGAGGTGACCCGTGCCGTCGTCGGGTTCGCGATCGGGCTCTTCCGCGTCCGCGTCGTTCTCGGCGCCCTCTCGCTCCTCGTCGCTCGTCTGGGGGTCCGCCCGATCGGTCATCGTCCCTCCTGGTCGGCGTCGAACAGTTCGGGCGCTACGTCCGCGGACGCGTGTTGTCGGTACTCGGCGTCGTCGACCCGACTAGCGGGTCGATCGCCGCTGGAGTCGGGAACCGTCTCGGTCATTACGCCGTCGTAAGCGCGCACGAGCCATAAGTACCGTCACACATGTAAATCGAACCACCACTCACCGATACCGGATTTCGTGTCCGGTAGTGCGGAAGAAACTCTCACGCGGTATCGCGGCGCAGTCGTGCGATCTGTCGCATACGCGGCGTCATCGAAACGGTCGCCGATTGCGAGCACCGTCACCCATTGGGTCCTCCCGGGCGTATCGGACGTGTGACCACTCGTTTGCGCGTCCTCGACGACGGGGCGTGGATCTCCGTCAACGACGACCGAAAAGTGCGTGTCAGCGAGCTGTGGCGCCTCGACGCGCCGGATCTGTGCGAGTGTGCGCTCACCGATCTGGTCGTCGAGAACTTCCAGTCGGTCGGCGCCGACGGCTCGACCGTTGAGGTGCAGGTGTACGGCCAGTGTATCGCGTGCGGGGAGAAGGGAACCACCGGGTGGATCCCCGTCGGGCGGGTACGCGGGGGTGAGTTCGCCGAACTCGACCGATCCGCGGTCCGCCGCGTGCGACGGTGAAGATGACGGCAACACGTGCCACCGTGATGCAGCACCGCCGAATGTTGACCCGACGCGGTCGCCTATGGGGGCGTCGGCTGTAGGGGCTCTCGATGCCAACGGACGTCGAGAACTGGAAATCGGAGGTGTACGGCAACGAGATCCGCGACCGCTTGTTCGAGTTCGCCGAGGCGGGGTTCGACTCGATCCCGGACGACGAGCGCGACGCGTGGTTCGAGCGGTTCAAATGGTGGGGGCTGTACCACCAGCGGAACGGACAGGAGGGGTATTTCATGATGCGGATCGGAACCCCGAACGGCGTGCTCGAACCGGGACAGCTTCGGGTTGTCGGGGAAATCGCCGACGAGTACGCCCGCGGCCCGGGAGTGAACCCGATCTTCGGCGACGTGTACGCCGATTTCACCACCCGCCAGTCGATCCAGCTCCACTGGATCGAGCTGTCGGACGTGCCGGCGATCTTCGAGAAGTTGGAGGAGAACGGGCTCTCGACGCAGCAGGCCTGCGGGGACTCCTGGCGGAACATCGTCGGAAATCCGGTCGCGGGAAAGGACGGGCAGGAGGTGATCGACGCGTGGCCGGTGATCCGCGACCTCAACGAGCGGTTCAAAGGGGACGACGACCACGCGAACCTCCCGCGAAAGTGGAAGGTGTCCGTGACCGGGTCCGCCGACGGCTCCGGGCAGGGCGACATCAACGATCTCGCGTTCGAGCCCGCGTATAAGGCGGTCACCGGAGGAAACGGCGGCGACGGCGACGAGAGCGAGGACGCCGTCGGCTTCAACGTCCGCGTCGGCGGGGGGCTTTCGCGCAACGAGCCGCGGCTCGCCCGCGACATCGACGTCTGGGTGCCGCCGGAGAGGGTGCCGGACGTCGCCGGCGGCCTCTCCGCGCTGTTCCGCGACTACGGCGACCGCGAGGACCGGTACAACGCGCGGGTGAAGTTCCTCGTCGACGAGTGGGGCGCGGACGAGGTCCGCGAGACGCTTCAGGAGGAGTACGTCGACTTCGAACTCGAATCCGCCGGACGCGACGTTCGCGAGGAGTACACGTACAACGCCGGCGAGGGCGAGCGCAACGACCTGATCGGCGTCCACGACCAGAAGGACGGGACGAACTTCGTCGGGCTGAACGTGCTCGTCGGGCGGATGGGCGCGGACGACGTGCTCGAACTGGCGGATCTCGCCGACGAGTACGGCTCCGGCGAGGTCCGCCTCTCGCAGCGCCAGAACGTCATCGTCACCGACGTGCCGGACGCGGCGCTCGACGAGTTCCTCGACGAGCCTCTCTTGGAGCACTACTCGTCGGAGCCGTCCCCGTTCATGCGCGGTTCGGTCGCGTGTACCGGCACGGAGTTCTGCTCGCTGTCGATCGTCGAGACGAAGAACCGGCAGGTCCGGTTCGCCCGCTGGCTGAAAGCGAACGTCGACCTCCCGGCCGACGTCGACGAGTTCCACATCCACCTCTCCGGCTGTACGGCCTCGTGCGCGCAGCCTCAGATCGCCGACGTGAGCCTGCGCGGGATGAAGACCCGCAAGGACGGGGACCCGGTCGAGGCGCTCGACGTGGGCCTCGGCGGCGGGCTCGGCGAGAACCCGCAGTTCGCTCGGTGGGTCACCCAGCGCGTGCCGGTCGACGAGGTGCCCGGTGCGATCGCGAACCTGATCGAGAGCTTCGCCGCCGAGCGCGAGGAGGGCGAGTCGTTCCGGGCGTTCGTCGCCCGCCACGACGACGAGGAACTGGACGCCTTCGTCGACCCGGAAGAGACCGACTACGAGGACCCGATGATGCACAACACGAAGCGGACGTGGTACCCGTACGCCGAGGAAGACTCGATGGAGGACGCGCCGCTGACCCCGGCGGACGACTGACGATGCGAGCGACTGACTCGGAGGCGGTCCGATGAGCGATCGCCTGCTCCGCGTGAACGCTTACACGACCCTCGACCTCGTGGAGGGTCGCGCTCGCGGCCACGAGTTCGATGTCGCCGCGCCCGGCGTCGTGAACGTCACCGCGCCCAGAGAGGACCCGGAACAGGTCACGCTGGCGGTCGAACTCGACGACACGGCGCTCGGCGACCTCCCCGCCCACGCCGACGAGGTCGATCTCTCGGTGGCGCAGGCGCGGACCCTCGCCGAGGCGCTGGCGTCGACGGCGGACCGGGTCGAGGCCGCGCAAAACGGTGGTGCCAACTCTTCGTAACTGAACGGTGCGGTGGCGCGTGCCGACGAGCGGCCGTCGGCCGCGAGTCGCTTGCGGGAGGTCGCCGGCGGCACAGCCGCCGGCTGCCAGAGGCACGAAGCGCTTCGCGGCCGGGGATCTGGAGGGATTCGTTCCCGACTCGGAACCAACGATTCACCAGTGGGCGGTTGCGTCTCTGGACGCGTTTACCGTCGAGCCGAAGTTGGATATTTATAAGCGATCGAGAGCGGTATCGACGGCGACCGGTTATAGCTCCAGTCCGCGGATCGCGACGCTTCCCTCGTCGCCCTCGCCGTCTTCCACCCGCCCGATCACGCGTCCGTCGGTCTCGGCGGCCAGCGACTCGGCCGCGTCGGGGTCGACGGCGGCGACGAAGCCGGTTCCCATGTTGAACGTCCGGTGCATCTCCTCGTCGGAGACGCCCCCCTCCGACTGCACGAACTCGAAGACCGGCTGGGGGTCGAAGGCGTCCTCGACGACGTACCGGTTGGCGCCGAGCCGCGTCAGGTTGGTCCAGCCGCCCCCGGTGACGTGGGCCGCGCCGCGCACGCCGTGCTCCCGCATCGGGTCGAGCAGGTCGGTGTAGATGCGGGTCGGCTCCAGCAGCGCCTCGCCGACCGTCTCGTACCCCTCGAACGGACAGGGGTCGGTGTACTCGTGATCGCGGGTCGCGGCCTCGCGCGCGAGCGTGAGCCCGTTCGAGTGGATCCCGGAGGAGCGCCAGCCGACGAGGGCGTCGCCCGGCTCCGCCTCGCCGTCGAAGACGGCGTCCTTCGCGGCGAGGCCGGCGCAGGTCCCGGCCAGGTCGAGCCCGCGGATCACGTCGGGCATCACCGCGGTCTCGCCGCCGACGAGCTCCATGTCGGCGAGGCCGGCGCCGCGCGCGAGCCCCTCGCCGACCTGCTCGGCGAACCGCTCGTCGGGCTCGTCGACCGCGAGGTAGTCGACGAACGCGACGGGGCGGACGCCGGCGGCGACCAGGTCGTTGACGTTCATCGCGATGCAGTCGACGCCGACCGTCGAGTAGTCGCCGAGCGCCTCGGCGACGAGGAGCTTCGTCCCCACGCCGTCGGTCGCCAGCGCGAGGTAGCGGTCGCCGATGTCGAGCAGGCCGGCGTAGTCGCCCTCGCCCTCGCCGACCGCGCCGATCAACGCGGCCGTCGCCGCCTCGCTGGCGCCGATGTCGACGCCGGCGTCCGCGTAGGTGAGTTCGTCCACGGCACCGTCCCCGCCACTGCTTCCGTCGTCTCCGCCGTCGCCCTCGGTCATGTGTGTCGAGGGACGCCCGCGGAGCAAAAGCGCACCGTTCCCCGCGAGGCGGAGGTCCGCGATGTCGGTCGTCGCCGACCGCGGTGCCCGGCTCAGAACGGTCCGCCGAAGCCGAGCCCGAGCACGAACACGAGCCCGACCGTGAGCAGGACGGAGAGCGCGAAGAAGCCGGCCCACACGCCCTTGCTCCACCCGATCACGGTCTTCCCGTCGAGGGGGCCGTACGGGATCAGGTTGAACGCCGCGAGGAAGACGTTGATCGCGATCCCGCGGGAGCCGATCAGCGTGACCACCGGACTCCCGATCACGGGGCCGAGCAGGAGCGCCGGCACGAACACGACCGTGAGCAGGAGGTTGACCACCGGCCCCGCCAGCGCGATGTGACCGTGCTCACGGGGCGTCAGCCGGCCTCGGTGGTGGACCGCGCCCGGCGCGGCGAAGATGAACCCGAGGAGCGAGCTCATCACCGCCAGAAACAGCATGCTGTTGTCCGCGCGGAACTCGGCCACCTGGTCGTAGTGGACCGCGACGACCTTGTGGGCGATCTCGTGGAGCAGGAACGCGACGCCCGCGGTGAGCAGTCCGACCAGCAGCGGCGGAAAGACGCCCGCCGCGAGCAGCCGATCGAAGCCGGCGGTGCCGTTCACGAAGAAGAACGTGAACGCGACGCCGAGCGCGAGCCACGCGACCAGCAGGTCGCGGATCTCGGTCCCGCTGAAGTAGAGCCCGGCTATCCGCCGGCCCTGAACGGTTCCGCTCACGCGTTCACCTCACGGACACGCCGGGAGGCGCCCGTCCCGAGGGGCCGGATCACGCTCCCCCCGTGATCGCGCGTCGGAGCAGTTCCGCGCCGGTGCTCGCCCCTTCGATCATGAGCCGCCCCACCTCGTCGACGCCGCCAACGTCGCCGAACATCGCGGGGATGACGTACACCGCGAAGAGGAAGCTCGCGACGATGCTCCCGATGTTCGTCATCGCGACCACGACGATGAGCTTGAACAGGGGGACGTCGAGCATCGCGGAGACCAGCTCCGAGGGCGACTGCGTCTCGTCGGAGAGCAGCTCGTTGAGCTGCCCGATGTCACCGACGTTCACCGTCAGATTTCGCAGCTCGACGTAGCCCGTGAACCAGCCGGGCGCGAGCACCGGGTTGATCGAGGTCATCCACGCGACGGCGCCGCCGACCCCGGCCGAGGCCCAGCGAGCTCCCGCGAGCTTCGCGAACGCGAACGCGAACGCGCCGTTGATCAGGAACCACGCGCCGAACAGCCGGAAGAGGAACGCGTTCTCCACGCCGGCGAGCGCGAGCAGGACGAAGAAGCCGACGAAGCCGACGGTGATCGCGTAGCCGACCGCCTTCTTCCACGGGAGCCCGCGCCCGCGCTCCTTCCCGACGAGGTCCTCCATCGGCGGGAGGGAGGCGGGGTTCGCGAGATACTCTTCGATCCCCGCGCGGTGGCCCGCGCCGACGACGGCGACCACGTCGTAGCCGGCCTCGCGGAGGGCGACGAGCCGGTGGGCGATGAAGGCGTCGCGCTCGTCGATGAGCGCCTCCGCGCCGCCCGGGGAGAACTGGCGGAACTCCTCCATCATCATCGTCACCACGTCGGTGTCGGTCAGGTCCTCCATCCCGAGCTCCTCGATCCCGCCGTGTTCGGGCTCGCTGGCCCCCCGTCCGACGACGCTCATCGCGAGCGACGCGAGCACGCCGAGCGTCAGCCCCAGCGACACGCCCAGCCCGAGGCTCCCGACCGCCCGCACGGTGAATCCGCCGAGGTACGTCGCGACGATCCCGTCGATCGCGCCGACCGCGGCGGCGGTGACCCCGGCGGCGACGCCCAGCGCCGCCGCGGCGTAGAGTCGTCCGTCGGGTGAGAGCGCGACTTTCCCGACCTGATCGACCGCGACCGCGACCGCGACCGCGGCGAGCACGCCGCCGGTGACGCTCGTTAACAGCGCGTCGGTGACCCCGACGCTCCCGCCGAAGAGCCCGATCACGGGGCCGGCGAGGATCCCGACGAACAGCCCCACCAACACCCCGACGACGCGGGAGTCGGTGACGCCGAACGCGAGCCCGCCGACCATCCGTAGCTTCTCCGTGACCGACATCCGGGCCCAGAAGCGCTGGATCGTCGTCTGGATGTCCCGATCGACCAGCGCCACGTCGATGCCGAGCCCCTCGGCGACGTCGATGGCGGCCCGCATGTCGGCGCCGGGCTCGATGTCGAAGCGGTCGCCGAGCTGTGTCTGGACGTACGAGAGCATCCAGTACGCGAGGAACTGGAAGACGGTGTTCCCCCGCAGCAGGTCGCTGGCGTCGAGATCCTCCGGGCTCTCGCCGTTCATCTGTCGGTACCGCCCCTCGTCGAGCTCGACGGCGACCACGTCGGGCCGCTCGCGTTCGATCGTCTCCTCGACCTCGTCGACGGACTGCTTGGAGACGTGCGCGGTGCCGACCACCGTCACCGAGCCGTCCCCGTCGCCGCCGGAGGGCGTTCCGACCGTCCCGCTCGCGGGGGTATTCTCGTCGCCGGCGGCCGCCGCCGGGTCGCTCGCCGTCGGGGGCGGGGACGCGCCGTCGGATCCCCCTGGCGTCTCTGTCATTGCCACGACGTACTTCGTCGCCGCGTTTAGGGTTTGTGAGTCGGTGACCTCCGTCTCCCACTCGATGATCCAACAAATTTGTATTCTCACGGGGCGGAGGGCCAGATATGTCGCGGCTGTTGCCCTCCCTCCCCGACGCAACCCCCGAAGACCGCGAACCCCGGGTGGTCGGCGTCGACGACGACGACGCGGACGAGCTCATCGCCGCCCTCGGCTCCGAGACGGCGCGCGAAATCCTCACGCGACTCCACGACGAGCCGGCGACCAAATCGGAGCTCGCCGACGCCGTCGACACCTCGCTCCAGAACGTCCAGTACCACCTCTCGAAGCTCGACGGCGCCGACCTCGTCGACGTCATCGACACGACCTACTCCGAGAAGGGCCGCGAGATGGACGTGTACGCGGCCGCCGACGAGCCGCTCGTGCTGTTCGCCGGCGGCTCCGAGGGGTCGCGCGGGATCAAGTCCGCCCTGATGCGACTGCTCGGCGGCTACGGGATCATCGGGCTCGCGGCGTTCGCGGCCCAACGGGTCCTCTCGGTGGCGGGACCGACGGCCCGCGTGGCCAAGAACGCGGGCGGCGACGCCGCGACCGAGGACAGCGGGGGCGGCCCGTCCATCGAGACGACGCCCGACAGCGGCGCGGGCGGAGAGGTCGACGGCACCGTCGAGTACGTCGTCGACCCGCTGGCGGAGTACGCGGTCTCGCTGCTCGAGCCGGGCGTCATCTTCTTCCTCGGCGCCGCGCTCGTGTTCACGGTCGGCTGGGCGTACTGGTACTGGGGCGGTCGCTGAGGGGGCCGCTACCCGATCGAGGCGCCGACGCCCCCGCCGGCGCTCGCGTGGGACAGCTATTCATGCCGCCGCCGCAACGATCCGGTATGGAACACGAAGCCGAGGTCGTCGGGGTCGGAGCGGGCTCCGCACCCGGCGGCGACGTGCCGGCGGTCATCTTGTCCGTTCGCAGCGAGTACGTCCCGATCTTCGTCAGCGCCGATCAGGCGCAGTCGATCGGGATGGCGCTCGAAGGCGAGCCGTTCGACCGCCCGCTGACACACGATCTCCTCGTCGACATCCTCACCGAGTTCGGGGGTGCGATCGATCGCGTCCGGGTCGACGACCTCCGGGACGGCACCTTCTACGCCAAGGTCGACGCCGAGCGGTACGAGGACGGCGAGCCGGAGCGGTTCGTCTTCGACGCGCGCCCCTCCGACGCGCTCGCGCTCGCCGTCCGGATCGACTGCCCGATCGTCGTCTCCGACGACGTGATCGACGAGGCGGGCCGGCCGCAGGACTCGGTCCAGTTCGACGACGGCACTCGAGAGGGAAGCTGACCGCCGCGCTGCCGGTCGCCCGGCAAGCCGTCACCGTTCAGGGGGTTCAAGTCGCCGGCCGTCTCACCGACGGCATGGACGAGACGGCGACGGTCGCGGAGTCGTACACCGAGATGACCGAACTGCTGTTGCCGAACGACACGAACAACCTCGAGCGGGCGCTCGGGGGCGCGGTCCTCCACTGGATGGACATCTGCGGCGCCATCGCCGGGATGCGCTTCTCGAACCGACAGGTCGTCACAGCCTCGATGGACCACGTCGACTTCATCTCGCCCATCGAGATGGGCGAAGTCGCCGTGATCGAGGGGTACGTGTTCAACGTCGGGCGAACGAGCCTCGACGTGAAGGTTCACGTCAGCGCGGAGAACCCTCGAACCGACGAGCGCCGCCGGACGACGACCTCCTACTTCACGTTCGTGGCGCTCGACGACGAGGGGACCCCGGCGAGCGTGCCGGAACTGACCGCACCCACCGAGGAGGAGGAGGCGCTGCGCGACGACGCGATCGAGGGGCGCCGCGAGCAGCTCCGGGAGGTCGTCGAGCGGTACGACCTGTAGCCGGCGGTCGGGCCGACGAGCGCTGACGAGCGCCCCCGATCGCTCACTGAGTCGCGTTCGCGTCGGTGACGGCGCCGGCGGCCGATGCCGTCGACCCGTCGACCACGTCGACGGCTCCGCCGGCCTCCGCGACTGCGGCCTCGTGCGCCTCGCGGACCAGCGCCGCGAGGTCGGCGGGGGGACCGGTCCCCGCCGCGAGGTGGCTCCCGCAGTCGCAGTCGGACGCGCCGAAGCCGTCGACCGGGCCCGCCGGGAGCCGGTCGGCGACCGCACACTCCACGTCGCCCCCGACGCTTCGCACGACGCGGTCGATGCGGGCGTCGGGGTGTCCGAGCAGGTGGTCGACGTGCCAGTGGCGCACGTCGTGTTCGCCGCGGGCGGTGCGCCGGTGGCGGTCGACGCGCGAGAACCCCCCGGCGCCGAGCGCGCTGCCCGTGTACGCGTAGGCGCCGGATTCGAACCGGTGTTCGCCGAGCGCACCGACCTCGATCGTCGCCGGCGCCGTGAGCTCGACGACGAGGGTGTAGGTGCCGCCCGCGTCGCTTCCGGGGTCGGTGCTCCCGCTCCCGTCCCCGCTCACGACAGCGCCTCCGGCGGCTCGCTCGCCGCCGAGCGAAGGTCGTCCACGAGCTCGCTCGCGGCGTCGGTCAGCTGATACGTCTCGTGCACGTCGTCCGGGTCGCGACCCCGCCCCGACAGCGCCCCGACGACGCCGGCGATCCGGTCGTAGTTGTCGCGCACGAGCCCGCCGACGATTCCCGGCGTCCCCGCCCGATCGGCCAACTCCTGGGCCGCCGAGCGCCCGGCGTACACCCGCCGTTCGCCGGGGTCGACGAACACCATCGCGAACGGGCGAGCGCCGAACTGCGCGTCGAGGAACTCCCCGACCGGATCGGCCTCCCACGGGACCGCGACGACGCCCTCTAACCGCCGGAGCGCCACGGCGGCCACGGAACAGTACGGGCAGTCGCCGTCGAAGATCAGCACCGGCGCGTCCGGGTCGGTGTCCATACCTGCGGGTACGCGCTCCGGCGGCTTAAGCGGCCTGCCGGGGCGGCTTCGGGCGTCGGTGCGGCGTCAAAAATGGCTGAGTTTCGGCGGTCCACGGCGGACCGAACGGGCTGGTTAGTGCGAGTGGCCGAGGGCGTCTTCGAGCGACTGACCGAAGCGCTCCTCGAACAGCTCCGCGGCGGTGTCGTTCATCTCCGCGATGTCGTCGGGCACCTCGCCCTCGCTGTGGTGGGCGATGACGTGGGCCTGCTGGGCCATCGCCTGCACCACGACGTCGCTGACGACGCGGGTCGGCTCCTCGCCCTGCTGGCTGAGCACGTCGACGAGGCCGGCGGGCAGTTCGAAGGACTCCTCGTTGCCGTCGGGATCGGTGACGGTGTACGTCTCGGTGTCTCCCATACCCGTCGGACGGGGGCCGTACATAAGGGTCTGTGGAAACCGGGCGCGGGGCGGGTTGGCCGAGGGAACCTCACCGGCGGTGAGCGCCGCGCTCGGCGGTCGCGCCGGTGTCGCTCCGGCCGCCTTCACCCGTGTGCCGAGATCGCCTTCACCGAGAAGCCGGAGCCGACGATGCTCGCGAGGTACACCGCGATGGCCGTCACGACGATCGACCCGCCGGAGGGGAGCCCGAGGCCGATGGAGACGGCGAAGCCGCCGATCACCGACAGCTGGCCGAAGATCACCGCGAGGTACATCGTCTCGCGGAAGCTCCGGGCGATCTGCGAGGCGGCCGCGACGGGGACGACGAGCATCGCCGCGACGAGGATGACGCCGAGCACCTGCATCGCACCCACGACGACGACCGCGGTCAACACCACGAGCAGGGTGTTGTAGCCGGTGACGTTGAGCTGGGCGACCCGCGCGGCCTGCTCGTCGAAGGTGATGAACAGCAGCTGTTTGTACGTCAGCGCCACGCCGGCGACGACGAGGAGTGAGAGCGCGCCCATCAGCCGCGCGCCCTCGGCCGTGACGACCGCGAGGTTCCCGAACAGGTACCCCTCGATGTTGATCGCCGTCAGCCCGCGGCCGTAGCTGACGATCAGCGTGCCGACCGCGAAGCTCCCGCTGAGCATGATCGCGATCGGCACGTCGCCGTAGGCGTCGGTGCGCTCGGTGAGCCACTGTACCACGAGCGCGCCGAGGATCCCGACGACCAGGGCGATCAGCAGCAGCGAGCCGTTCCACCCCGTCGTCGCGTTGACGAGGATCCCGATCGCGACGCCCGCGAACGCGGTGTGCGCGAGCGTCTCGCCGATCAGCGCCATCTCGCGGTGGACGAGGAACGACCCCACGAGCGGCGCGACGACGCCGACGAGCACGCCGACCGCCATCGACTGCCACATGATCGGATGCCGGAACACGTTCGTCCCGAGGGCGGCGTCCATTCCCCGCCCGAACGACCGGAACGTCGCGTACAGCTGGTTCGCGACCGGGAAGTCCCGTGCCCAGTAGAGCAGGAGGAACCCGAGCATGCCGAGCGCGACGAACGCGGTGAGGCCGATGCCGGCGAGTTCGACCCGCCGCCGGAGCCCGCGGTCCGGCCTCGCCTCCATGCCCGTTTCCGCGTCTGCGTCCCGCGGACCCGAGGGTGTGTCTCCGCTCATCAGTGGTGGTGGTGGACGACCTGTCCGGTGGTGCCGTACGCCTCCGCGAGGGCGTCGCTCTCGACGAACGACTCGGTGTCCCCGTGGTGGTACAGCTCGGTGTTGATACAGGCGATGCGGTTCGCGCGGTCGGTGACGACGCCGATGTCGTGCTCGATGAGGATGATGGTGATCCCCTCGCCGTTCAGCTCGTCGAGGAGGGCGTAGAAGGCGTCGCGCGACTCGGCGTCGACGCCGACGGTCGGTTCGTCGAGCGCGAGGAGGTCCGCGTCGCTCGCGAGGGCCCGGGCGATGTACGCCCGCTGTTTCTGCCCCCCTGACAGCTCCGAGACGAGCCGGTCGGCGAGGTCGACGATGCCGACCGTCTCGATCGCGTCCGCGACGGCCGCGCGGTCGGCCTCGGAGAGCCGCCCCCGGCCGGCGTGCGCGAACCGTCCCATCGTGACGCACTCGCGGACGGTGACCGGCATCGCGCCGCCCCGGCTCGTCGCCTTCTGGGAGACGTAGCCGATCCGGCCGCCGTCGTCGAACTCGTCGACCGGTCGGCCGAACAGCTCGACGGAGCCCTCGTCGGGCTCGTGGAGCCCGAGCATGAGGTGGAGCAGGGTGGTCTTCCCGGAGCCGTTCGGTCCGACGAGCCCGAGGAAGTCGCCCTCCTCGACCGTCAGAGAGACGTCTCTCACGGCGACGGTGTCGCCGTAGGCGAACGTCACGCCGTCGAGGTCGACGATTGCGGTCACTGCGTGTACCCGTTCTGGGTCGCCCGAACGTTTAGCTCTTTTAGTCCGTCGTCGGCGCCGGGGGTCGCCCGCCGCTCCTCCACCGTCCCGCTCACTGCGCGCCGAACGCCCGTTCGAACGCGGGCACGTTTACCTCGGTCATCTGTTCGAGGTAGCCGTAGCCGGCGTCGTTCCACTCCTCCGTGGTGCCGCCGGCCGGCGAGACAGCGGTCGCCTCCGTCGCGTCGCTGTTCTCGACGATCGTCTCGGCAAGCCGGGTCGACTCGAAGCGGTCGTAGAGGATCGTGTCGATCCCCCCGTCGTTCACCAGCTCGATGGTGTCGGCGATCTCGCTCTGGCTCGGCTCGTTCTGCGGCGAGACGCCGACCGGCGAGTGGAGCCGGAACCCGTAGCGCGCCTCCAGGTACTGGAAGGAGTTGTGGCCCGCGATGACGGCCACGTCGCGGGCGGCGTCCTCGGCGATCGACTCGAAGGCGGCGTCGACCTCGCCGAGCTCCTCGGCGTACGCGGCCGCGTTATCGGCGTAGGCATCGGCGTTGTCGGGATCGGCCTCACCGAGCCCGGTCGCGATGGTCTCGACCATGTCGGCCGCCAACACCGGATCGACCCAGACGTGGGGGTCGTACTGGCGGTCGTCGTGAGTCTCTTCGTCGTGAGTTTCCTCGTCGTGAGTCCCTTCGTCATGCCCGTCCTCGCCGTCCTCCCCCCCGTGCGAGTGGTTCCACTCCAAGAGGTCGTCTTCGACGTCGGCGAGCGCGTCGATGACGGCGACGGAGTCGTAGTCCGCCTCCAGCGTCGCGGCGAGGTCCTGCGCCCACGAGAACTCGGGGTTGTCGAGGTAGACGAACGCGTCGGTCGAGGCCACGTCGGTCGCGAGGGTGCCGTCGGGGGTCCAGCCGTGGCCGAGGCGCCCGACCTCGACGGGGCTTTCGAAGCTCGCGCGGTCCCCGGCGACCACGTTCGCCCAGTCGTTGAGCGTGAAGAAGGCGGTGTACCCGCCGTCGAACCCGGCACTGCCCTCGTCTGCGGCGTCCGAACAGCCGGCGAGGGAGGCCGCCGCGCCGGCGGCCACCAGCCCCGCTCCGCGTGTCAGCACCGATCGACGTGAGTGTGTCATACCTACTGCTACCGCAGTTTAACAGAAAAGGATTGTTATTTCACAATAGAAATTTAATAACTCACTGGGTCGAGAGCGGGGGCGATTAACAACGACGGGTCTGCGGGCGGTCCTCGCGGGCGGGCGGCTCGCGAACCGCTCACTCGGTGAGGTCGACGACCGTCGCTCCGGCGAGGTCGGCTAACGCGTCCGGGGAGACCGCGAACAGCGCGCTCGGCGTTCCCGCCGCGCCGTACACCGTGTCGTACTCCGTGAGCGTCGGATCGAAGACCGTCGGGAGCGCCGCGTCGTGACAGACCGGCGGGACGCCGCCGATGCTCCACCCGACGACCTCGCGGATCTGCCCTGGATCCGCCATCGTCGCCGCGGTCGCGCCGAACCGCTCCGCGACCGCGTCGAGGTCGAGTCGGTTCGCGCCGCTCGTGATCGCCGCGATCAGGTCGTCCGGTCCCGCCTCCCGTTCCGGCTCCGAGAGCGACACCACGATGGTGGAGGCGATCGCCGCGGTGTCACAGCCGACGGCGTCGGCGGCCGCGGCCGCCGTCTTCGTCCCCGCGTCGAACTCCACCACCTCGAGGTCGATGTCGTGTCGATCCCGCGCCCGCTCCGCGAACTCAGCCGCGCGTTCGTGCATGACGGGACAGAGGGACGGGAGCCGGCATCAACCCCTCGGATGCGGTACTATGCGGGTCGGTCGAAACAGAGTAGCCGAATCGGGGTCGCCGAAAGCGACAGTCGAAGCCGTCGCCGGTCAGCGCGTCCGCAGATCGTCTTTGTCCTTGATCACGCGGGCGTCGCCCTCGCCGGACGTGACCTCGTTGACGAGGTCGTACAGGTCGTTCTGCAGGCCGGCCGGGAAGGTGAGCACGCCGACCCACGACCCGTCGTTCTGCCACTCCTCGCGTTCGAGGTCGCCGAACTCGCGGATCTGCGCCTGTCCGGATCCGGCGTAGTCGGCGGGGAGTTGGACCGCCATCGTCACCTCCTCGAACCGGATCGGGATGACGGGGCGGAGCGCCTCGAGGGCGTCGTCGACCTGATTCTCGACCGGCTCCATCGGATCGATCTGGAAGCCAGCCTCTTCGAGGGCGCGCTCGATGCGCTCGGGCGGGTGCGGCGAGTCGTCCATCTGCGGGTTCACCGCGTTGCGCGTGATGGTGGTGACGAGCTGGTTGTGCTTGCGCTCCATCATCTCCTCGCGCTGCTCGGCGGTGATCTGGATCTCTCCGCGTTCGACGACTTCGGGGATGATCGCCAGCGGATCGGTCGTGCCGAACACGGTCTCCAAGTCCTCCTCGGCCGGACGGTCGCCCCGGGACGCGTTCTCGAACACGTCCTCGGCGGCGATCACGTCCTCCAGCTCGCCCTCGAACTCCCCGCGTTTCATCGCGAGCGCGGCGTCCGGGTCGATCAGCACTTCGAACCGTTCGCCGTGCGACTCCAGTCGGGCCGTCACGGCTTCGTCGAGCGATATCATACCCCCCGATACCACCCCTACACTGAAAAAGCCCCCCGCGACGCGCCGCGGGGACGGCCCCTCCATCGCGGCCTTCTCCTCGATCTCGCTTTCGCCCCCCGCGTCACTTCCCCGCCGAGGCTCGCTCGTCGGTCCACTCGTCCCGACAGCCCTGCGAACAGAACTGTCGATGCACCGCGTCGTCGCCGTCGACCCACGTCACCGTCCGGCGCCCGGTGCCGAGCGCCGGTTCCCCACAGGCCGCACAGCGCGGCGCGGACTCCTCGTCGATGTCCCCCTCGAGGTCGGAAGTCGGATCTACCATACCCGTCCGTACACCTCCGGACACTTGAACCTGCGAAGGGCGGCAGTTCTGGCCGAGCGACTCGGGCTCACCGACCGACCGGGGCTCACCGACCGACCGGGCGACCGTCGTCTCTTTCGTGTTACCGCCTCCCGTCGCTCCGCTTCGCCCCGTCGCTCCGCTTCGCCCCGTCGCTCCGACCCCGTCGCTTCCCGGCCGACGCCGGGGTCAGCGAGGGGTGTTCGACCGCGAGCTCCGCGTTCGCCGCCGGGTCGATGAGCGTCCGCTCGCGGCCGTCCGGCCACCGGACGTCCACCCGAACCGGGGTCGACCCGCCGAGCCCGAAGTGCGCGACCGGCTCGGTCTGGCAGAGGCAGCCGCCGCCGGCGTCGACGGTGCGGCGCTGGACGCCGTCGGTCGTTTCGAGCCGAACCACGGCACCGCGCGCGGGCGCTCCGTGACGCGTGGTCGGCCGGACGCGAAGCCACCCGGCGTCTGCTGCGGTCGGGTCCTTGTACACCGAGATCGGTTGAGCCGCGACTTCGCCGTGGACCACGATCAGTTCGAGCACGCCGTCCCGGTCGATGTCGGCCGCGACCGCGCCGGTCCCGAACCCGTCCGGCTCGGCGGCAGGCCCCGGCCCCACACGGGACCAGCGCGCGCCGTCCGTCTCGTCGCGGGTCACGCCGCCGCGGGCGAAGAGCCGATTCGGCTCTCCCGAGGCGTTGAAGAACAGCTCCTCCCGGCCGTCGTTGTCGAAGTCGGCGGCGACGACGGTCCGGACTCGCCCGGTGTCTCGGAGCGCTGGCGGCGCGGCGTCGGCGAACCCCCCGTCGGGCGTTTGCCGGAGGAGCCGGTTCGGCCCGCTCTCGTTGCCGACCGCGAACGCGAACCGTCCCCCCTCGTCGACAAGGGCGGCGCCCCGCGTGTCGCCCGCCGGGTCCGAGAGCGCCGCGCCGCCGTCGGCGCTGTCGTAGTGACCCCTGTCGTTTCGGAACAGCCGGTTCGGCCCGCGCTCGACGCCCGCGAACAGGTCGCCCTCCCCCGAGCAGTGCGGCACCGCGAGCAGGGACCGGCATCCCCCTTCGACCTCCAGGCCGACCGCGTCGGCCATGTCCGTGATCTCCCCGTCGTCGCCGATCTCGTAGAAGGAGAGGGGGGCGGCGTATCCGGAGACAGCGACTCCGTAGCGCCCGGTCCCGAGCCGGTCGAGCGCGGCGACCGACCGCCCGGCGCGGACGGCGAGCCGGTCCGCGTTCACGTCGAGCGCGAACAGGTCGGTCCACCGGTAGCGCTCGGACTCGAGCCGGTTCAGGAGGAGGTCCGGATCGCCGCCGCCGTCGACGCCCTTGGTGCAGTTGTGGACGTACACCTCCTCGCAGCCGTCGGCGTCGAGGTCGGCCGCGCACACGCCCATCCCGTGTCGGGTCCCGTCGGCGACGATGCCGCAGGCCGTGTCGACGAAGCGGTCGCCGTCGCGGGCGTACAGCCGGTTGGGCTCTCCGTACCCCGCGACGAACACGAGCGGTCCCTCTCGGCCGGGCGTCACCGCGACGCCGTACCCACGAACTGGGTCGTCGTCCGCGACGAGGTCGGACCGCTCGGTGAACATGGCCGTCCGTCACCGCTCGGGGAATAAGAACTCACGGGTCCGCCCGGAGACAGCCTTATATATGCGCTCGCGACCGAGCGCGTTCGAGGACGGGCCGCGCCGGGCGCGTGCGGATCGCCGCCCGCCGCGCTAGGCGAGGACGAACACGAACAGCGCGACGCCGGCGGCGAGCGTGAGGAAGAGGACGCTCCGACCGATCCCCGTCCGGATCTCGGTGTCGACGCCCGCGCGAGCCAGCGCCTCCCGCGGGTGCATCCCGGTCCACTCGACGGCCGCGATCGTGCTCATCACCGCGCGGTCGACGGCGGCCCACAGCTCCGTGACGCCCCAGATCGAGCCGCGAGCGAGGTAGAACGCGGCCGGGTACGTCACCGCGTCGATGTCCCGCATGTGGTGAGCGAGCCAGCCGAGCGGTCGCTTCAGCGCGAAGAAGCCGACGAAGCCGGTTACGAGCAGCGCCGCGCTCTCCGTCAGGTGGCTCGTGCTGTACGGGTGGAGCTCGGGCGCGACCTCGGCCGTGAACGGCATCAGCTCGACGAGGTAGCCGTAGGTGAGCGGCGTACCGAAGAAGACGCAGGCGCCGCCGGCCAGCAGCATGCCGGCCGTCTGGAACGGCGTGGCGTCCTTCGGCGACAGCGTCGCCGACCCGTGGAAGAACACGTAGTAGCCGAGCTTGATGAACGACATGAACGTCCCCACGCCGCCGAGGATCAGCAGCCACCAGAGGAGCCCCTCGCCGAACAGCAGCTCGAAGTTGTGGAGCTCGTGGGCGGAGTCGATCACCATTCCCTTCGAGATGAACCCGTTGAACCCCGGAACGGCCGTAATCGAGGCGGCGCCGATCAGGTAGACGACGAACGTGACCGGCATCTCTCGCCAGAGCCCGCCCATGTCTCTGATATCCTCGACGCCGGTCCGGTAGATCACGACGCCGACGGCCATGAACAGCAGGCTCTTGTACAGCACGTTGTTGAACAGGTGGGCGAAGCCGCCGGTGACGGCGAACTCGCCGACGTACGTCGCGAGCCCGAAGCCGGCCAGCATGTAGCCCAACTGCGCCTGAATGTGGTACGAGAGCAGGCGGCGCGGGTCGTACTGCAGCAGCGCGAAGAACGCGCCGTAGACCGCCATGAACCCGCCGAGGTACGCGAGCCACATCCCGCCCTCGGGGAACGTGCGGTACATCACGTACGCCGCCGTCTTCGTGGTGAACACGGAGAGGAACACCGACGCCGCCACGTGTGGGCGCGGGTAGGTGTCCGGCAGCCACGTGTGCAGGAAGATGAACCCGCAGTTGACGCCGACGCCGATCGCCGCGAGCAGGGTCGCGTTGGCGTGGATCCCGGTCGCCGACGAGAACAGGAAGATCTCGCTGGCCGGCACGCTCCCGAGCATCGACGCGCCGTGGACGACGACGGCACCGAGCAGGAACGTCCCGCCGATCCCGTGGAACAGGGCGTAGCGGTAGCCGGCCCGCACCGCGGCGCCGCCGTACTGCCACACGAGCAGCGTCGAGGTGACGGCCATCAGCTCCCAGAAGAAGATCAGCGTGAGCCAGTCGCCGGCGTAGATCGTCCCGACCGTCGAGGAGACGTAGATCAGCGCGAACGCCGTCACCCACGTGGGCGCCTCGGTGCCGTACGCGTACAACACCGCCGCGGTCGCGAGGAAGCCGACGACGACGCCCATCAGCAGCGAGAACTGGTCGACGTTGAACCACACCACGTCGAAGCCGAGGAACTGCGTCGCGAGGTGCGTCCCCGTCCCCCCGTCGCCGAGCAGGAGGGCCTGCACGAACGTGAACCCGGTCGCCAGCGCGGCCGCCGCGTGGCCGAGGCGGCGCGGGAGCGCGAGGACGGCGAGCGCGGCGAGCGCGAGCAGCACGTACGGCGGCACCGACGTGAGGATCGGATTCATGGCCGCATCACCTCCTCGGGGAGCCGCGTGTCGACGATGAGCTCAATCAGCTCCAAGAAGCCCATCTCGTAGGGAATCACGCCGAGAAGCACCGCCAGCGCCATCGCGGTGAGGATCGGGCCGAGCATGAACCACGTGGACTCGCGGCCGCGGAGGGCCTCGAGGCCGGAAACGTGCTCCCAGCCGCCCGCGGGCGGTCCGCCGGCGTGGCCGTGGTCGTCGTGAGCGTGGGTTTCCTGACCGCCGTCCTGATCGTCGCGGGAGTCGTCGTCGCGAGTATCGTCGTCACGGGTGCCGCCGTCGCGGGTATCGTCGTCGCCGTGGCCGGTGCGACCGTCGGCTCCGTCGCCGTCGCCGCTCTCCCCCACGCCGAACGGCACGTCGGCGTCCGAGGGTCGCGCGTCGACCGCATAGTCGCCGGTGTCAACGCGCTCCGCCGGCTCGGAGAAGTCGCGGTCGCTCGTGTTGAAGTCCGGGCGGACCACGCCCTCTTCGTCGGTCGGGAGGTCGTCCATCTCCGCGTCGGGGATGTCCGAGTCGTCCGGCACCTCGGGGCCGTCGCCGACGGACACCGCGTCCTCGGCGTCGACCGTCGCGTCGCCCTCGGCGCTCTCGACCACGTCGTCGAGGTCGGCTTCGTCGTCTCCGCCTTCGTCTTCTGGCTGGCCTCCATCGGTGGCCGCGTCGTCAGCTGCGCGGCCCCCGTCTGTCGCCGCGTCGTCAGCTGCGCGGCCCCCGTCTGTCGCCGGAAGCGTCGACCGCGACTCCCCGCCCAGCTGGAAGTCGACGAGCGGCTTCGCGTCGTGGGCGTCTTCGGCCTCGAAGAAGGCGGTGTAGATCACCGGCCAGAAGTACGCGATGTTGAGGACGCCGGACAGCAGCAGCGCACCGACGAGGTAGTAGGCGACCGGGGTCAGCTGGGCGCCCATTCGGATCCCGCCGATCAGCATGTAGTACTTGCTGACGAACCCGGCCAGAAGCGGGATGCCCGCCATCCCGAGCGAGGCGACGGTAAACGCCCCCATCGTCAGGGGCATCCGCTTGCCGATCCCCGCCATCTCCGAGATGTAGTCGGTGTGCGTCGAGACGTGGATGTTCCCGGCACAGAAGAACAGGGTGAGCTTCATGAACGCGTGCGCCGGGATGTGCAGGAGCGCTCCGACGAGCCCGTACCAGCCGAACAGCCCGAGCCCGAGGATGATGTAGCTCAGCTGGCTCACCGTCGAGTAGGCGAGCCGCTGTTTCAGGTGGTCCTTCCGCAGCGCGATGATCGAGGCCGCCGTCAGCGTGATCGCGCCGATGGTCGACAGCACGAGCCCGGCCGAGAAGCCGAGCGGGAGCGACAGGTCGAACACGAGCTCCGGGCCGAACACGTCGAGGACGACCCGCGAGACGCCGAACGCCCCGGACTTGACGACCGCGACCGCGTGGAGCAGCCCGGAGACGGGCGTCGGGGCCACCATCGCCTCGGGGAGCCACTGGTGGAGCGGCATGATCCCGGCCTTCACGCCGAACCCGATCGCGAGCAGGAAGAACGCGAGCATCGCGAGCCCGGGGTCGGCGTTGGCTAGCTCCTGGATCCCGCCGGCCGTGAACGAGACGTTGCCGGCGATCAGGTAGACGAGGGCGGTGCCGGCGAGCACGAGCACGCCGCCGCCGAACATCGTGTACGCGAGGTACTTCCGGCCGGCCGCGCGGGCCTCGTCCGTCTCGTCGTGGGCGACGAGCGGGTACGTCGCGATCGAGAGGACCTCGTAGAAGACGAAGATCGTCACGAGGTTGCCCGCGAACGCGATCCCCATCGTCGCCGACAGCGACACCGCGAACGCGGCGAAGTACCGGGTCTGGTTGGTCTCGTCGTTGCCGCGCATGTAGCCGATGCTGTAAAACGACGTGACGATCCACAGCCCGCTCGCGAGGAACGCGAACAGCATCCCCAGCGCGTCCGCGCGCAGCGCGAACTCGATGCCGGGCAGGAACGTCCCGAGCGAGGTCTCGAACACCGCGCCGCCGAGGACGGCCGGCAGCATCGAGGCGACGATCGCGAACTTCGCGACCGCGGCCGCGATCGTCCACCCCTCACGGACGTTCGGGGAACGGTACGACGCGACGATGAAGAACGACGCGACGAACGAGACGAGAACCGCCAGTAGCGGACGTAGATCGGTGATTGGAGCTTCAGTCATGCGAACACCTCCGTGAGGAACGGATCGAACCACTCGAACAGCGCGTAGCCGGCGAAGCCGAGCCCGACCGTCGCGAACGCCGTGAGGATCAGGATCGCGAGCGACGCCGGTGGCACGCGGTCCGGTACGAACCGCGAGCGCGCCGCCCCCTCGACGGGCGTGAGGGGACCGCCGTCTCCGGTCGCCGATTCGTGGCCGCCGTCGGCCGCGACCTCGGCGGCGTGCCCGTCACCGCGGTCATCGTCGTCGTGTCCGTCGCTGTGGTCGTCGTCGCCGTGACCGCCCGGAACGCCGACGCCGGCGAAGTAGAACCGCTCTATCACCCGCGCGACGTACGACAGCGTGAACAGCGTGCTGATGAAGATCACGACCGCGATCCCGATTCCGGCGGGACCGCCGCCGCCCAGGCTCGACTCGACCGCGCCGACGCCGATGTACCACTTCCCGAGGAAGCCGATCGACGGCGGGATGCCGACGAGTCCGAGCCCGAGCAGGGCGACCGCACCGCCCGTGTACGGCGCGGACCGGGCGGCGCTCGCGAGGTCGTCGAGCTCGCGGGCGCCGTAGCCGAGCGCCAACAGCCCGATTCCGAGGAACAGGCCGAACTTCAGCAGGCCGTGCCCGACGAGGTGAACGATCCCGCCGAGCAGCGCGGTCTCGTTCGCGAGCGCGACCGCGGCGACGATCATGCCGAACTGCGCGACCGACGAGTAGGCGAACATCCGCTTGAGGTCGGACTGCATCGCCGCGAGCGCGGAGCCCGCGAGGATCGACGCGCCGGCGACGATCAGCATGACCGTCGTGATCGCGTCGTTGGCCGCGAGGAAGTCGACGGTGAAGACGGTGTACGACACGCGGATCAGCGCGTACGCGCTCGCGGTCGACACGAGCGCCGCGACGATCGTCGTCACCGCGTCCGGCGCGCGCTGGTACGCGTCCGGCTGCCACGCGTGGATCGGGAAGACGGCGATCTTCAGCCCGAGCCCCGCGACGATCAGCGCGTAGCTCGCGCGGATCAGCGGATCGGCGTAGCTCGCCTGCTCGAGGATCTGCACCTGCATGTCGAGCATGTTCAGCGTCCCCGTTGCGAGGAACGCGTAGCCCACGCCGAGCAGGTACAGCGAGGCGCCGACCGTCCCCACCACGAGGTACTTCAGCGAGGCGTACGCGCTCGCGCCCGACCGGTCCGCCGCGATGAGCGCGTACGTGGAGATCCCGACGATCTCCAGGAAGACGAACATGTTGAACAGGTCGCCCGTGAGCACGAGCCCGGTGAGCCCCCCGACTAAGAGCAGATACCCGCTGTAAAACGAGTTGCCGCGGGGGCCGGCCACCCGCGCGAACGCGAGCGTCGCCAGCGAGACGGCGGCGACCAGGACGAGCACCGCGACCGACAGCTCGTCGGCGACCAGCTCGATCCCGATCGGCGGCTCGTACGTTCCGAGCGCGTGCGAGAGCGTTCCGCCGCGGGCCACTTCGAGGCCGATCCCCGCCGCGAGCCCGGCGAGGGCGGTCGTCGCGACCGCCGCGACCGACCACCCGGCGTCCTCGTACTTCAGCCCGAGCGCGAGCGGGAGCGTCGCCGCGACCAGCGGGGTGGCGATGGCGATCGGGAGGAGCACGTCACTCATCGGCCTCACCTCCGTCGTTACCGCCGATCGCGGGTCGCTCGGGGAGCGACCCCTCGTCGCGCAGCAGATCTCGGAGCACGTCGGTCCGGAGCGTCCCGTACTCGTCGTAGATACGGATACAGAGCGCGAGCCCCACAGCGGTGAGGCTCACGCCGACGACGATGGCCGTGAGCACGATCACGTGGGGGAGCGGGCTGACGAACGTCTGCGTCTCGGCCGCCCCTTCGGGGACGATCGGCATCGCGCCGCCCTCGACGTACGCCGAGGTGATGAACAGCAGGAATATCGCCGTCTGGAACAGGTTGAGGCCGATAATCTTCTTCACGAGGTTGGGGTTGGCGATCATCATGTACAGTCCGATACACAACAGCAGCGCGAAGGCGACGTACGAGTGTCTCGTCGTCAACACGTCGAACGCCGAGGCGGTCGCGGTCCCGGACGCGAGGACCGAGGCGACGCCGACCGCGGCGTCGAGAGCGCCCGTCATCGGTCACCCCCGGCGTCGGCGGCCCCCGCTTCGGGGGAGCCGTCATCGTCGACCGGTTCGCCCTCGTCGATCGATCCGTCCTCGTCGAGGGAGCCGTTTCCGAACCCGCCGCCGTCGGAGCTGAAGCCGTTCGCGAGCAGGAAGAACAGCCCCATGAGCACGCCGGCCACGATGGGGGCGATCCCGATCACCTCGACCCCCTCCATCCCGTACTTGACGGGGTTGAGGATCGGGATCGGCAGCAGGTCGTACTGGAGGAACGCCCCGCCGAGCGCGACCGGGACGAGTCCGATTCCGGCGAACGCGAGCGCGCCGCCGACCGCGAGCGCGACGACGACGGTGTTCGCGAGCCAGTCGCGCGTCGACTCGATGCCGAACGCGAACGCGATCATGAACACCACGGCGGCCATGATCGCCCCGCCCTGGAACCCGCCGCCCGGAGAGCCGCTCCCGTGGAAGGTGATGAAGAGGCCGAAGGTGAACGCGAACGGCGCGATCACTTTCACGGTCGGCATGATGACCTGGCTCTCCGTGTACGGCGTTCCCTGCCGGTTCTCTGAGTCGAGACGCCCCGACCGGGCGGCGGCGCGGTGCGGCGGGAGGTCGGACTCGGCGTCGGTGGGCGCGTCTGCCCCGCTGTTGGTAGCTGTGTCGGTCATGTCGGTGTCGTCGACGGCGTCGCTCATGCGAACACCTCCCGGTGTAGCACGATCAGCGCCGCGATACCGCCGGCGAAGACGACGACCGCCTCGCCGAAGGTGTCGAACCCACGGAACGCCGCCAGCACCGCCATCACGGTGTTCTCGACGTGGGTCTGCGCGTAGGTTTCGGTGAGGTACCACTGCGTCACGTCCGGATTCGACCAGACCGGCGCGTCCGGCGACCCGATCGCCGGAATATCCCCCATGGTGAGCAGGAGCCCGGCGAACAGGAACCCGGCGGCGCCCGCGGCGGGGAGGTTCACCGACTCGAAGGCGGTCTCGTGGTCGATCCGGGTTGTCTTCGCGAGCGTCAACAGCAGCAGGACGGTCGTCACGCCGGCGGAGATCGCGGCCTCCGTCAGCGCCACGTCGGGCGCGCGGTAGAACGTGTACAGCGCGGCCATCCCGAGGCTGTACGCCCCGAAGACGATGACCGCCGCGAGCACGTCGCGGGCGAACGCGGTCGCGAGCGCCGTGAACACGACGAACGCGAGCAGGCTCGCCTCGATCGCGGTGACCTGTGCGACGACCGGAGAGACGGGGGCGACCGAACCGACCGAGCCGACCGAGCCGGTCACGAGCGGAACCGCGCCCGTCATCGGCGCTCGTCCCCCTCGGTCCACGGCACGGTCCCCTCCTCGAAGGCGGCCCGAGCGATCGCGTGGGCTGCCGTCGGGTTCGTCACGAAGATGAAGAACAGCAGGAGCACGCTCTTGACCCCGGCGGCCTCCCAGCCGATCGTGAGCGCGACCGCGGCCAGCCCGAAGCCGGCGCCGAGCGTGTCCGCCTGCGAGGCGGTGTGCGCTCGCGAGTACACGTCCGGCAGCCGGAGGACGCCCGTCATCGAAACGAACGTGAAGAACAGTCCGAGCAGCGTGAAACCGACGACGAGCGCCACCCGGGCGGTCTCGAGCGCGTCCATCACAGGACACCACCCCGCTCGACGGTGAACTTCGAGATGGCGATCGCCATCAGGAAGTTCAACAGCGCGTACACCAGCGCGATGTCGAGGAACGTCGGCTCGGAGAGCGCGGCGCTCAGAATGGCGAGGATGACGACGGTGTTCGTCCCGAGGACGTTCACCGCGAGCACCCGATCCTGCATCGTCGGCCCCTTCACGGCCCGGTAGAGCATCCCGATCGCGAGCACGGTGAAGCCCGCGGCCGCGAGAAGCAGGAAGTCGCCGACCGTGTAGCCGGCGACGAGCGTGGCGTCGACCACGCTCATTCGTCGGCCACCTCCGCCGCCTCGCGCTTCCCGCGATCAGCGCGTTTCTCGTCGCCGGACGCGACCGCCGAGTCGGCAGCGGCAGACGAGCCCCCGCCGTCGGCCGACGACGTGCCGCCGTCGGCGGCGGCGATCGGCAGCTCCTCCGTCGCGTCCGGCCCCTGCAGAATCGCGCAGTCGTCCCGCTCGCGCGGCGTCGGGAGCCGCGCCGACGACCGGCCGTAGTAGACGAACCGCGTCCAGCGCTCCAGGGAGCCGTCGAAGAGCCCGTCGCGGGAGGCCGGGATGAGCGAGTGGACGTACAGATCGCTGTCGCGGGCGCGAACCGTCAGCGTCCCCGGCGTCAGCGTGATCGAGTTCGCGAGCGTCATCAGCGGAAGCCCGCTGCCGACGATCACGCGCATCCGGTTCATCGTCGGCTCGATCGGGAGCCGCGGGTCCAGGATCACCCGGGCGACTTCGACGTTCGCCTTGACGATCTCGAAGAGGAGGATGGGGACGTATATCAGGCCGCGGAACACCCGCATCGGCGTCCGCGGAATCGCCGGCTCGGCGTCGATGCTGACCCGCGAGAGGGTGATCGACACGATCGCCGCGGTCGCGATGCCGGTGACCCAGTCGAACCAGTAGAACGGGTCGCCGAGCACGAGGTAGAACGCCAGCGAGAAGCCGAACATCGCGACGAACCGCTTCCCGGTCGCCTCGCTCCGGAGCCGCTCGCGCCGGGTCGGGCGCGTCACCGGCGCGGTTTCGACGGAGAGCGAGGTGTTCGACAGCGCGAACTCAAGCGGCTGGAGCAGCGTGGTGTTGCCGACGGGCGTGTACTCGGGGTCGAGAAGCACCGTGTCGGCGCCGTGTTCCTCCGCGTAGGCGGCGAGCACCTGGACGTAGTCGTCCGGCCCGAACAGGTACTCGTCGGCGCCGATGAGCTTCGTCGCGATCGTTACCGACGGCCGCTCCCCGTCGAAGTCGTCGAGATCGGAGTTGGCCCACGCCTCGGCGCGTTCGAGGACGCGTTCGGCCGCCGACGCCCGGTCGTCGGCGTCGGGGTCGCCGCTGCGCCACGACGCGATCTCCACGAGGTGAATCGTCGAGAACCCGTTGTCGGCCGCCGCCTCGACCGCGTACGCGACCATCGCACGGAGGGTCGGGGTCGGTTCGACGGGAACGACGAGCCCCCCGGTCGGTGCAGACGGGGAGTCGGACTCCGGGTCGCCGGAGTCACCTGCCTCACCGCCCGTCGGGTCGCTGCCGGCGTCGGTGTCAGCCACCCACCACACCTCCGACTGAGCCGAGTTTCGCCGTCTCTATGCACATGTGTATCTCTGTCCCGATCCTTTCTCTACCGCCTCAAAACAGTTTGTATCCGCGACGGTTTCGGAATCCCCGCCGGCGGAGCGGTCGCCGCCGCAGATCCGGACGGGGCTACGCCGATCGCCCGAGTTCCGCGGCCAGTCTGTCGGCGATCCGTCCCGCGACGGCGTCCTTCGAGCCGGCGGCCGCCTCGGGCTCGGTCCCGTCCTCGCCGACGAGGAGGACGCGGGTCTCGTCGCCGCCCATCACGCTCGCGTCGTTGGCGACGACGAACGCGAGCCCGACCCGGTCGCGGATCCGCTCCGCCTCCGCGATCATCGCGTCGTCGTCGCCGGAGGTCTCGGCTTTGAAGCCGACGATCGGGAGGTCCGGATACGCCTCCCGGACCGAGTCGATCAGCTTCGGCGTCGGCTCCAACTCGACCGACAGCGGGGAGCCAGATCGGATCTTCTCATCGACCGCGTCGGCGGTGAAGTCGGAGATGGCCGCCGCGGAGATCAGCGCGTCCGCGGTGGCCGCGGTCCGGCGGCACGCGTCCATCATCTCCGCCGCGGTCTCGACCGCGACCACGTCGGCGTAGGGGACCGTCGGGCCGTCCTGCACCAGCGTCACGGTCGCGCCGCGGACGTACAGCGCCCGCGCCACCGCACGACCGGTCTTCCCCGACGCCCGGTTCGTCAGGATCCGGATCGGGTCGATCCGCTCTTTCGTCGCGCCCGCGGTGACGACGACGTGGGTCCCCGCGAGGGACTGCGGGGCCGTCGCCCGGGCGACCTCGGTCACGATCTCCTCCTCGCCGGCGATCTTCGCCTTCCCCTCCTCGATCCGGGGATCGGCGAACCGCACGTCCCACGCTTCCAGCCGGTCGAGCGCCTCCAGCACGCCCGGGTGGTCGTACATCGGCTCGTGCATCGCCGGCGCCATCACCACCGGCACGCCCGCACCGAGCGCGGTCGTCGCGCAGGTGGTGACCGGCGTGTCGTCGACCGCGGCCGCTATCTTCCCCGCGGTGTTCGCCGTCGCCGGCGCGAGCAGGAGCACGTCGGCCCACCCGTCTCGGCCGCACAGCTCGACGTGTTCCACGTCGCCGGTTATCTCGGTGACGACGGGCTCGTCGGTCGCGAAGTCCACCGCCCACGGGTGAACGATGTTCGTCGCCGCCGGGGACATGACGGCGCGGACGCTCGCACCGTGGCGGCGCAGCTCGTGGGCGAGTTCGACGACCTTCACCGCCGCGATGCTCCCCGAGACGCCGAGCGCGACGTTGACCCCCTGTAGCATTACCGAGACGGTTTCCGCCCCGGTGGCTTATAAGATGTCGTTGCGGAACGCCCTCGCGCTCGCCGCGCCGTCGGAGGCGTCGCCGGCTCCACCGACAGGACGCTACTCCGCGATCTCGACGGTGACCTCGTCGCGCTCGACGGCCAGTTTGAACGTCGGCACCGTCCGGTACACCACCTCGACCACGTTCTTGCGCTCGAGGCTCCGGAGCGCGCGCCGCACCTCGTCCACGTCGGGGTCGAGGTCGAACGCCTCGCGGACCGCGTTGAGCACGGCCACGACCGACTGCGAGCGTTCGTCGGGGCCCGCCACGACCTCGAACACCCGCGCCTCCAGCTCGGGGACGCGGATCGTCTCCGGCGCGCCGCCCTTCGCGACCGCGTCCGCCTCGATCCCGGGCTCGACGTCGACGAGGCCGTTCGCCTCGGCGGTCGACCGGATCAGGCTGTCGTCGTCGCGGTAGTAGTACTCCTTCAGGTGGTTCTCGAGGTACTGGTGCACCTCGCTGCCGCTGTCGAGCTCCCACGCGTCCTGCAGCTCGCCGTTCTTCGTCGGCTGGAGGCGGACGACATCGGCGAGCCGGCTCCGCTCTTCGTCGGTCAGCGCCATACGTGGTCGTTCGCCGGGGCGGGTATGGACGTTCCGGATCGCGGCCCGGACCCGTGGATCGGGAAGTGGGGCCGAAGCGAGGGTCGCAACCGAACGCTGGCGATCGGTTCGGACGGCCGTTCCGCGATCGGCGTCAGGACCCCGTCTGCTCGTCCGCTCCGGCGTCCTCCGACCCGCCGAACTCGCCGTCGACGCCCCACCGCCCCGCGATCGAGTGGCCGTGCGCGTCGGCCGTGTCGATCCCGGTGGACTCGTCGGCGGGTTCGTCGGACGCACCGCGACCCGCCGACGGCTCACCTTCGTTCGCGTCCGTCCCCTCATCTCCCGTCGGGCCGGACCCCGACACGCGGTCGGCGACGAGTTCCGAGAGGGGGTCGACGGTCACGGTCAACCGCGCCACGAAGAAGACGAGCGGGACGAACGACGCGACCAGGAACGCGGCGTCGTAGGTCCACGCGAGCCCGTCGAGCAGGGGGACGACCGCGCCGGCGAACCCGCGGTGGGCGACCAACACGGCCGCCAGCACGACGATCCAGTACGCCATCGCGCCGCCGTTCTCGGCGATTCGCTCGACGTGATCGGCGGCGTCGGTCCGGTGCAGCGCGGTGCGCGTCAGCGAGGCGACCTTCGGCGCGGCGTACACGAGGAGGGAGACCACCGCGGCCGTCACCACCGCGCTGGCGATCGCGGCGAAGGTGACCGGCGTGAGCGGGACCAGACGGTCGACGCCCGGGAGCAGCGTGAACAGGTACAAGACGCCCACCAGCGCGAACGCCGCGATGGCGATCCGACTGGCGGAGCGAACACTGTCGCGATCGAACGCGTCAGTCGTCGATTCGGTTTCGGTCATGGTGCGCTCGGGCGGAGATGCGGGAGGCACATAACCGACCAAGACGCTCAACGCGATTTTACGCGGATTAAGAGTCGCGGGCCGCGCGTTCACCGCCGCCGGCGATCGTCAGTTGGCGTCTTCGACCGCGCTCGCCGCGCGGATCACCGTCTCCTCGTCGAACTTCGGACCGACCAGCTGGAGCCCGACCGGGAGCCCGTCCGCCTCGCCGGCGGGCACCGAGATCGCGGGGAGGTTCGCGAGGTTCACCGGCGTCGTGTTCGCGTCCGCGAGGTACATCCGGAGCGGGTCGTCGAGGCTCTCGCCGAGTTCGAAGGGGAGCACCGGCATCGTCGGCGACGCGATCACGTCCACGTCGGCGAACGCGTCCTCGAAGTCCTGCCGGACCCACGCGCGGGCGTCCTGTGCCTTCTTGTAGTACTTGTCGTGGTACCCCGCAGAGAGCGCGTACGTGCCGAGCAGGATCCGGCGTTTGACCTCCGCGCCGAACCCCTCGTCGCGCGTCTCCGCGAACGACTCGTTCCAGTTGCCGTCCGACTCGGCGCGATGGCCGTACCGGACGCCGTCGAACCGTGCGAGGTTCGAGGACGCCTCCGCCATCGCGATGACGTAGTACGCCTGCACCGCGTGCTCGACCGACGGCAGCGAGATCTCCGTCGTCTCGGCTCCCCGGTCTTCCAGATCCGCGATCGCGTCCTCGACCGTCTCGACGACGCGCTCGTCGGCGCCGTCGAACAGCTCGGTCGGAACCCCGACCGTCAGTCCGTCGACGTCGCCGTCGGCGGCCGCGGCGTAGCTCGGGTCGGGGTCCGCGCCCTCGACTTCGGACAGGTCGCGGGTCGTCCCGTCGTGGGGGTCTGGACCGGCGATGGCGTCGAGCGCGGCGGCCGCCTCCTCGACGGTCCCCGCGATCGGCCCGATCTGTTCGAGGGAGTTCGCGTACGCGATGAGGCCGTACCGCGAGACGAGCCCGTAGGTGGGTTTGATCCCGACGACGCCGCAGAACGCGGCCGGACAGCGCACCGACCCGCCGGTGTCCGAGCCGAGCGCCACGTCGGCGTCACCCGCGGCGACCGCGGCCGCCGAGCCGCCAGAGGAGCCTCCGGGGACGCGCTCCGGGTCGGCCGGGTTCCGAGTGGGGCCGAACGCCGAGGTCTCCGTCGTCGTCCCCATCCCGAACTCGTCCATGTTCGCCTTTCCGACGATCGTCGCGCCCGCCTCCGTGAGGCGGTCGACGACCGTCGCGGAGTACGGGGGAACGTAGTCGGCGAGCATCTCGGAGCCGCAGGTCGTCCGGACTCCCGCGGTGGAGATGTTGTCCTTGACCGCGACCGTCGTCCCCGCGAGGGGGCCCTCGGCGTCGGCGTCGCCCTCGATCGTCGCCTCCGTGATGAAGGCGTTGTGGTCGGCCGCCATCTACGACACCTTCGGCCCGACGAAGTAGCCGTCCTCCGTCTCCTCGGCGTTCGACAGCGCCTCCTCCTGGGCGAGCCCGGACTCGACCTCGTCGGGGCGCATCACGTTCACGAGCTCCTCCTCGCGCTCGGTCTCGGGGACCTCGTCGAGAGCCTCGAAGTAGTCGAGAATGTCGCCGAACTGGGCGGCGAACGTCTCGACTTCGTCGTCGGCGAGGCGTACCCGTGCCAGATCGGCGACGTGACGGACTTCGTCGGCGTCGACGGCGGCCGCGTCGGCACCGGCGGACGCGTCGGCGTCGCCCGCCCCGTCCGCATCCGCGGCATCCGTCGACTCGGACGTATCGCTCATACCTCGAGGTGTCCCGGACCGGGAGTAAGGGTTTCGGAACGTCGCATCGGCCGCACTCGGTACAAAAAGAGAACGCGGCGTCACTCCGCTTCGTCGGCGCGGACCGTCACCACCGGCGGGTCCGAGAGCCGCACCACCTTCTCCGTGACGCTGCCGAGCAGGTAGCGCTCGACGCCGGTCCGCCCGTGGGTTCCCATCACTACGATGTCGATGTCGTTGTCGTCAGCGTACTGCAGGATCGCCGAGTGAGGCGTCCCCATCACGACGGCGGTGGTCACGTCGATCCCGTCGAGCGAGCCGGCCGAGTCCTCGATGAGCTCCTCGGCGTGGGCGGTGACTTCGGCCTCGATCTCGTCCAGGTCGGGTCCGTCCTCGTGCCGACCGATGTACCCCTCGTCGGGCGTTCGGCCGCTCATCGCTTGGCTCTCCTCGTCGAGGAACGCCCCGCTCAGGCCCAACCCCCCCTCGCGGGTGTCGACGACGTGCAACACGTGCACGGTCGCGTCGAACGTCGCCGCGAGCGTCCCCACGTGCGCCGCCGCCGCTTCTGACCCAGCGCTCCCGTCCGTTGGGTATAGTATGTTGTCGTACATGTTATCAGCGGCAGAAGTTTCGGATAGGAGATATAAAAACGCAGCGCAGATTCCCTCTCACGCCGGTTCTGCTTCGGACAGAGAGTCGTCGGCTCCCCGTCGCGGAGAGCGGCCGCCGGCCCGCTGGCCTACAGTAGGTCGTTCGAGACGAGCCGATCGACCGCCTCGCGCAGGCGCTGTTCGCTCGCGGCGTACGAGATCCGGGCGTACCCGGGCGCGTTGAACGCACCGCCGGGGACGCAGGCGACGGACGCCTCTTCGATGGCGGCCTCGCACCACGCCTGATCGTCGTCGTCGACGGGGATCATCATGTAGAAGGCGCCGTCGCCCACGTCGACGTCGACGCCGTGCTCGTCGAACAGGTCGACGAGGAGGTCGCGGCGGTCGCGGAACGCGTCCCGCATCTCCGTGACCGACTCGTCGGTGTTCTCCAGCGCCTCGACGCCCGCGCGCTGGACGAAGTTGACCGCGCACGAGACGGAGTGGGAGTGGAGCTTGCCGGCCTGCCCGACGAACTCGTCGGTCGCGTGGAGGTAGCCGAGCCGCCAGCCGGTCATCGAGTACGCCTTCGAGAAGCCGTTGATCGTCACGGTCCGATCGGCCATCCCCTCGAGGCTCGCGAGCGAGACGTGGTCGGCGTCGTACGTGATCTGCTCGTAGATCTCGTCGGAGATCACGGCGATGTCGTGTTCGACCGCGAGGTCGCGGACGCCCTCCAAGGCGGTCTCCGAGAAGACCGCGCCCGTGGGGTTCGACGGGGAGTTGACGACGAGCAGTTCGGTCTCGTCCGAGACCGTCTCCGCGAGCGCGTCGAGCGCCGGCTCCAGCTGGAACCCGTGCGGCGCCAGATCGACCCGCGAGAGGTCGGCGCCGGCGAGCTTCGCCATCGCCTCGTAGGAGACCCACGCGGGGTCGAGCAGGACGACCTCGTCCCCGTCGTCGATCAGCGTCTGGAACGTCTCGTACAGGGCCTGCTTGCCGCCGGGCGTGACGATCACTTCGTCGGCGTCGGCGTCGACGCCGGTGCCGCGGAGCTTCGCCGCGATCGCCTCCTTGAGCTGCGGGATCCCGTTCGAGGAGGTGTAGCCCGTGTGGCCGGCGTCGAGGGCCGCTTTGCCCGCCTCGACGATGTTCGCCGGCGTGTCGAAGTCGGGCTCGCCGACCGAGAGGTCGACGATGTCGGCGCCCTCGGCTTCCTTCTCCGCAGCGAGGTTCGATATCGCCAGCGTGGCGCTGGGCTCTACGCGTCCGATCCGCTCTGAAAAGTCGTATGCGTCGCTCATTGTGGTGTCCTCCGTGCTGACCGCGCGCCCGTCATTCGAGCTCCTCCACGAGGTCGATCGCGCTGTCCGCCGCGTCTGCGCCCTTGTCGATGCGCTCGCGCGCCTCCGCGCCGGACATTCCCGGACCGCTCACGCCGAACGTGACGGGGGTGTCACGGTCGAGGCTCACCTGCGTGAGCTTCTCGGCGGTCGCGCTCGCGATCACGTGGTCGTGGTCGGTGTCGCCGGTGACGATGGCGCCGATCACCGCGACGGCGTCGACGTCGTCTCGGCGTGCGAGGCGGTCGGCGGCCAGCGGGCTGTCGTACGCTCCCGGCACGCTCAGTTCGTCGACGACGACGGCGTCGCGGTCGGCGGCCGCCTCCCGGGCGGCCTCGGCCATCGGCTCCGTGACGGAGTCGTTGAACCGCGCCACCACCAGTCCCAGCGAGACCATACGCTCGCTCGCACCGGCGGCGCCAAAGGTCTACCGTTCCGGAGGAGGGTTGCCGGGCGAACGCGATCGGGTCGCGGACGATGCGCTGCTATGTTCTTATAAATCCTCGGTCGCGGTGGCGCGCGCCTCCGAGCGGCCAACGGCCGCGAGGAGCGCGTGCGAGGGAGTCGGTCGTCCGAAGCAACGCGGAGGACGACCGACGAGGCTGGGGAGGCGTGAGGCTGCGGTTACAGTGTGTAGGGAGGGACTCAAAGGGGCAGTCGCGAGGGCGAAGCTCGGCGACACAAGCACTGGAAGGAGCGAGCACCGCGAGCGACTGAAGCGCGCAGCGAGCCGCACGAGTCCTCGCGGCTGGGGCTTTGGCGGTGTTCGCGGTGTCAATGATTTTGTACAGCCGAGCGGCTGGGGCTTTGGCGGTGTTCACCGCGGCGCTGCCGTCAACCACTCAAAAACGAGCGGCTGGAGCTTTCGAGGAGTTCACTGACGAACGCTCGACGGTCGCGGATAAACAGTCGTTCGAGCCTTCGAGCTCGGAACCGTCTCACTTCGCGACCTTCGCCTCGAACTTCTCGCGCACCTTCTCCATCTTCGGCTTCGCGTGGAAGGTGCAGTAGGCGTCGTCGGGGTTCTTCGCGAAGTAGTCCTGGTGGTGCTCCTCGGCGCGGTAGAACGTCTCCAGCCGCTCGAGCTCCGTCACCACGTCGTCGTCGTACTCCTCGTCGAGCGCGTCGATGTACGCCTCGGCGACCGCGCGCTGGTCCTCGTCGTGATAGAGGACGATCGAGCGGTACTGGGAGCCAACGTCGGGCCCCTGCCGGTTGAGCTGGGTCGGATCGTGGATCTCGAAGAACGCTTCGAGCACCTCGTCGTAGGCGATCACGTCGGGGTCGAACTCGACCTGCACGACTTCGGCGTGACCGGTGTTCCCGGAGCAGACCTGCTTGTACGTCGGGTCGTCGACGTGGCCCCCGGCGTAGCCGGACGTGACCGACTCGACGCCGGCGAGCTGTTCGAGCGCCGCCTCGACACACCAGAAGCAGCCGCCGCCGAGCGTCGCGGTTTCGAGCTGATCGGACATACTGGGAGCAAGGGCTCGGAGACGTATTAATGGCCCGCGCCACCGCGACCGGGGTGCGACCGTCTCCGCACACTCAGTTTTTAAGCGGCTGAGCGCCGACCCGACCGTATGCGCGAACTCGCGGACCTGACCGAGGAGTTGGTCGCCATACCGTCCCACGAGGACGAGACCGCCGCCGGCGACGCGATCGAGGCGTGGCTGCGCGACGAGACCGACGCGCGGATCGAGCGCGACGACGCGGGCAACGTGCTCGCGTACAAAGGCGCGACGGACGACCCCGACGCCGACACCCTCGCGCTCGTCGGCCATCACGACGTGGTGCCGCCGGCGGACCGCCAGACGACCGGCGAAGGCAACGCGGGCGACTACGTCGTCGAGCGCCGCGAGGGGCGGATCTACGGCCGCGGCGCGGCGGACATGAAGGGCGCGGTCGCGGCCTGTCTGCTCGCGTTCCGGGAGGCCGAACCGCCGGCCGGCCGCGAGCTCGCGGTCGCCTCGTTCGTCGGCGAGGAGGTCGGCGGGACCGGCGCGCGCCACGCGATCGAGGAGGGGTTCGCCCCCGACTACGCGGTCGTGGCCGAGGGGTCGACGGAGTACTCGAAGCCGGGCGTCACCGACATCGCCGTCGCGCACAAGGGCCGGCGCGCCTCGACGCTCGTCGCGAGCGGCGTCGCGGCGCACGCCTCCGAGCCCGAGGCCGGCGAGAACGCGATCTACCGCGCGAGCGACGCGATCGACGAGGTGCGAGGGCTCGCCGCGCCGTCGGCGACCGTCTTCGGCGAGCGCGTCACCGGATCGCTCGCGGTGACGATGGTCCACGGCGGCGAGACGTGGAACGTGATCCCCGAGCGCTGCGAGGTGACGATCGACGAGCGCACGGTCCCCGGCGATCGCGCCGACCTCGCTCGCGCCGCCGAGGCGGTCGACGGCGTCGACTGGGAGATCGATCAGGACCTGCCGCCGATGGCCTGCGGCGACGACACGTTCGCGGACGCCGCGCTCGCGGCCGCCAGCGAGGTGCACGACGAACTGGGGCTCGACGCGCCCGAACACGTCGTCAAACCCCACGCCACCGACGCGGGCTGGCTGGCCGAGGCCGGCACCGACTGCGTCGTCTGTGGAGCCTCCGAGCCGGGCGAGGCGCACACCGAGTCGGAGAGCGTCGCGGTCGACGTGCTGGAGCGCTGCTACCGGATCTACGAGACCCTCGGCGAGCGGGCGTTCTGACCCGGCCGCGACGCGGTGCGCCGCGCGACGCTCGATCCCACCGAGCGACGCGGTATGGAAGGGGTTTTATGCGCCCCGGGGGAAGTGTGCGCCACTATGGGAGACAAGTCGAAGGCTCAAAAGAAGCGTCTGGCGAAGGCGGAACGCCAGAACACCCGCGTCCCCGCGTGGGTCATGATGAAGACCGACATGAACGTGACGCGAAACCCCAAGCGGCGCAACTGGCGCCGGAACGACCTGGACGAGTAAATGTCGACGAGTGATTTCGAGGAGCGCGTCGTCACCGTCCCGCTCCGCGACGCCAACGACAAGCCGGTCCAGGAACGCGCCGACTTCGCGATGAAGATCGTCCGCGAACACCTCGCGCAGCACTTCTCCGTCGACGAGGAGGAGGTCGTCCTCGACACCTCGGTCAACGAGGTCGTCTGGGCGAACGGGCGCCAGAACCCGCCGAGCAAGGTCCGCGTCCGCGCGGCCCGGTTCGTCGAGGACGGCGAGCCCGTCGTCGAAGCCGAGCACGCCGAGTAACGTGTTACGGGCGACTTTCACCGGCTCGTCGTACGTGGGCGTGTTCGCCCGCGCGATCGACGACCTCCTGTTGGTCCGGCCGGACGTCGACGAGGACCTCGCCGACGCGCTCGGCGAGGAACTGGGCGCCGATCCCCTCCTCACGACCGTCGGTGGCGCCAACACCGTCGGCTCCCTCGCGACGGGCAACGAGAACGGCGTGCTCGTCTCCGCGAGGGCGACCGAACGGGAGCAGTCGCGAATCGCCGAGGCCGCCGACCGCGAGGTCGGGGAGCTCCCCGGTGAGATCAACGCGGCCGGGAACGTCGTCCTCGCGAACGACTACGGCGCCTACGTCCACCCGGACCTGCCGCGCGAGTCGATCGTGACGATCAGAGAGACCCTCGACGTCCCCGTGGTCCGCGGCGACCTCGGCGACGTGCGAACGGTCGGCACCGCCGCGGTCGCTAACAACACCGGCGTGCTCTGTCACCCCCAATCGACCGAATCGGAGCTGCAGGCCGTCGAGGAGGCGCTCGACGTCCGCGCCGACCTCGGAACGATCAACTACGGCGCGCCGCTCGTCGGCTCCGGGCTCGTCGCCACCGACGACGGATATGTCGTCGGCGAGGAGACGACCGGTCCCGAACTGGGCCGGATCGAGGAGACGCTCGGCTTCATCGACTGAGGCCGGCACGCCCTTCACACTCAGCCGCTCCGACCGCGCCTTTTCCGGCGGTTCTGTCCCTCGTTTCAACGCGCCGCAGAGTGGCGGGTGTCTGTCCGTACTGGGTGTCCGCTATCGAATGTCGGTTCCCGACGAGAGATCGATTCCCGACGGTGGCCGCCGGCGAGACGACTCCGGGCCCCCGGTTCCGGCAGGCCGATCGCGCTCTGCGGCCGTGCGTCACAGGGAGACGGATGCTGCCAGTCGGTGGTGTCGAATTTCGGACTACGTGGGCCGCTGTGTGGCGCTCAGGTTGGTTCGGCCGTGCGCGTTCGCGTCTCGCTTTTTAGGAAGATACTTCCCTGTCCCTGCCGGATCGGTGAACATGAGTACCTACACGGTGAGTGGACGGTTCCAGAGTCGAGACGGCTTCCAGCCGTTCACCAAGGACGTCGAGGCGGAGAACGAGGACCTCGCCCGCGAGCGCATCTACACGACGGTCGGGAGCCAGCACAGCCGGAAGCGCACCCAGATCGAGATCGAGGAGGTGTCCGCGGCATGATGGGCGGCGGGCAACAGCAGCTCCAGCAGCTCTCCCAGGAGCTGCAGGCGCTCGACGAGGAGATCGAGGCGCTCGAAGCCGAGATCGCCGACTACCGCGAGGAGCAGTCCGACATCGACGACGCGGTCGAGGCGATCGAGACCCTCGACTCGGGCTCGACGGTGCAGGTTCCGCTCGGCGGCGGCGCCTACGTCCGCGCCGAGGTTCAGGACATCGACGAGATCATCGTCTCGCTCGGCGGCAACTACTCGGCCGAGCAGAGCGAGGAGGACGCCATCGACGTGCTCCGACGGAAGCAGGAGGCGCTCAACGACCGCATCGAAGAGACGGAGGAGGAGGTCGACGAGCTCGAAGACGAGAGCGACGAGCTCGAACAGCAGGCCCAGCAGATGCAACAGCAGATGCAGCAACAGCAGATGCAGCAGATGCAGCAGGGCCAGGGCGACGAGGAGTAACGACCGACCGTGTTTGACGGACTGAAAGACAAGCTCTCCGGGTTCCGGGAGGACGTCGAGGAGAACGCCGAGGTCGAGGAGCCCGCAGAGCGGGACGAGGCAGCGGCGGACGAGAGCGCAGCCCCCGAGGATTCCGGGGGCGAGCAGCCCGCGGCGAGCGAAACCGCCCCCGCTGGATCGCCGGCCGAGGACGCCGCCGCTGACGACGAGGACGGCGACAACGAGCCGAGCACCTTCCAGCGGGCGAAGGCGTTCGCGACCGGTCGGATCATCATCGAAGAGGAGGACCTAGAGCAGCCGCTGTGGGACCTGGAGATGGCCCTCCTGGAGAGCGACGTGGAGATGAGCGTCGCCGAGCGCATCCTGGACACCGTTCGAGAGAAGATGCTCGGCGAGTCGCGCAAACAGGTCGAGACGACCGGCGAGCTCGTCGAATCGGCGCTTCACGACGCCCTCCTCGACGTGATCGCCGTCGGGCAGTTCGACTTCGAAGAGCGGATCGCCGAGGCGGACAAACCCGTCACGATCGTCTTCACCGGCGTCAACGGCGTCGGGAAGACGACGAGCATCGCGAAGCTCTCTGAATGGCTCGCCGACCGCGGCTACTCGTCCGTGATGGCGAACGGCGACACGTACCGCGCGGGCGCCAACGAGCAGATACAGGAGCACGCCGACCGGCTCGATCGGGAGCTCATCTCCCACGATCAGGGCGGCGACCCCGCGGCGGTGATCTACGACGGCGTCGAGTACGCCGAGGCGAACGACATCGACGTGGTCCTCGGCGACACCGCGGGCCGGCTCCACACGAGCGACGACCTGATGGCCCAGCTGGAGAAGATCGACCGCGTCGTCGACCCGGACATGACGCTGTTCGTCGACGAGGCGGTCGCGGGGCAGGACGCCGTGAACCGCGCGAAGGAGTTCAACGACGCCGCCGAGATCGACGGCGCGATCCTCACGAAGGCCGACGCCGACTCCTCCGGCGGCGCCGCCATCTCCGTCGCGTACGTCACGGGGAAGCCGATCCTCTTCCTGGGGACCGGGCAGGGGTACGACGACCTCACCCTGTTCGAGCCCGAGGAGCTCGTCGAGAGCCTCCTCGGCGAGGACTGATTCGGCGAGAGCCGGACCAGGCGACCGCTCTTCTTCCGCCGTCGGCTCTTATCCCTCCCCGACCATCCGGTCCTCCTCGTCCCACTCGCGCTCGCGCAGCTCGTACTTCTGGATCTTCCCGGTCGCCGTCGTCGGTAGCTCGGCGACGAACTCCACCTCGCCGGGCGTCTTGTAGTCGGCGACGCGATCGCGGACGAACGCGGTGAGCTCTTCGGGCGTCGCGCCCGGGTCGTCGGGATCGCCGCTCTCGGGGACGACGAACGCCTTCGGGGTCTCGCCCCACCGCTCGTCGGGGGCGGGGATGACGGCAACGTCGGAGACGACATCGTGCTCGAAGAGGGTGTCCTCCAACTCGATCGAGGAGATGTTCTCGCCCCCGGAGATGATGATGTCCTTTTTGCGATCCTGGATCGAGACGAAGCCGTCCTCGTCGACGACGGCCAGATCTCCCATGTGGTAATACCCCTCCAGTCGCTCGGAGAACGCCGACTCGGTGGCCTCGGGCTTGTTCCAGTAGCGGTCCATCACCTGGTTGCCGCGGACGACGATCTCGCCGATCGTCTCTCCGTCGGCGGCCACGTCCTCGCCGTCCTCGTCGACCACGCGCACGTCCGTGCCGAGGTAGCCGATCCCCTGCGTCTTCTTGATCGCGAACCGGTCGTCGGAGTCGGCGTCGTAGTGTCGCTTGGCGTCCGATGTCGTCACGAGCGGCCCCGTCTCGGTCGCGCCGTACACGTGTTTGAGCCCCCAGCCGAACTCCTCTTCGACGGTGCGGATCGTCGTCTCCGGCGGCGCCGCGCCCGCGGTGGCGACCCGCACGTCGTTGTTGCCGGTCGTCGCGCCGCCGTGCTCGGCGTAGTGGTCGCCGAGCATGTTGAGGACGGTCGGCGCCGCACAGAAGTACGACACGTCCTCGGTCCGGATCCGGTCGAACGTCTCGGCGACGTCGACGCCGCGGGTGCAGATGTGGCGGGCGCCCATCCCCGTGATCGCGTAGATGTGCCCCCAGCCGTTGACGTGGAACATCGGCAGCGTCCAGAGGTACACGTCGTCGTCGGTGATCTCCTGATGGATCGTGATCAGGTAGGCGTGCAGCGTCTCGGAGCGGTGGGTGCGACAGACCCCCTTCGGATCGCCGGTGGTCCCGGAGGTGTAGTTGATCGTGATCACGTCGTCTTCGTCCATCTCCGGGCGCTCGTAGGCGTCGGGGTCCGCGTCGTCGAGCACCTCGTCGAACGACTCCCAGTCGCCTTCGACCGCGTCGGCGTCGTTCGTGAGGAACGTCTCGGTCGGCACCTCGTCGCGGACCGCTTCGACGTTCGCGGCGTACTCGGCGTCCGCGTAGATGGCGTCGACGCCGGCATCGGAGAGCATGTACGAGAAGTCGCCTGGCGTGAGTCGGTAGTTCAGCGGAGTGTGGATCGCGCCGGTCTGCATCGCGCCGTAAGCGGCCTCCAGGTGGTAGTGGGTGTTCGGGTCCAACACCGCGACGCGGTCACCCTTCTCGATCCCGCGCTCCTGCAGGGCAGCGGAGAACCGATCCGCGCGCTCGCCCAACTCGGCGTAGGTGTATCGCGTTCCGTCCACGGCGAGGACAGCCTCCTCGTCGGCGTAGTGGCGCCGCGCCCGGTCTAGGAAGTCCGTCGTCAGTAGCGGTTTTCGCATCAATTTATAACTATCTATGATTCATAATAGCGTTTGTGGCCGAAGCAAGACGGACGCCGCGATCGGTTCGGCTCGAGGAGGCCCGTTCGGAGCCGGCTCGACCGCGACCCCCGTCGCGTCCGCCCCGGGTTTTTACTCCGGCCACCCGGAGACACCCGTATGAGCGACGACTCCGACCGATCGCCGATCACCGACGGCTACGTGGTCCCGATCGCCGGGCTGATAGCGCTGTGTTTCGCCGTGATGGCCGGACTGACTGCCCCGCGGGCGCTCTCGGGTGAGCCCGCCCAGGCCCTGTTACCGATCGGATTCGCCATCGGTGCGCTCGCCGCGCTTCGGCTCAGCCAGCGGCACGCGGCCGCGAGCGCTGACTCGGACGACGTTGCCGCCGACGACGAGGCGCGCTGATCACCGGCTGCAACCGCCGCCGATCGGTACTTAAACGCATCGTGGGGGAATCGCACACGGCGACGGGATCAGAACCCTTAACAGTCGCACGCGGTTTTGATACGATAGCGGGATGGGATAGCCAGGAGATTCCGCCGGGCTCATAACCCGGAGATCGGTAGTTCAAATCTACCTCCCGCTACTTCTGGACGAACGCCACACGCTGAGTCGCGCGTTCGGTTCCCCCTCGTTTCATCGATTCTCGTCCGATTCGGCTCGTATCTCCCGCCGCGTAGCGGTGTCGCCGTCGATCGATTCCGAACCCGGAAGCGATTTCCGTCGCGCCGCCGTTCCGTCCGGTATGGACTACGAATCGAGCCTCGACCGTGCGATGGAGGAGGTACCGGACCTCGGCGGCTCCGACGAGCGGCTGTCGGTCCCGGACCCGGAGGCGCAGAAGGACGGCGCGTTCACCCGACTAACGAATCTCTCCGCGATCGCCGACGCGTTGAGCCGTGACCCCGAACACGTCCACTCGAAGATCCAGCAGGAGCTCGGTACCGCTGGCCAGTACGAGGACGGGCGGGCCCGCTACAGCGGGAACTTCCGTGAGCGCGACTTCCAGGCCGCGATCGACTCGTACATCGAGTCGTTCGTCACCTGCTCTGAGTGCGGCCTCCCGGACACGCGGCTGGAGACCGAGAACCGCACGCCGATGCTCCGCTGTGAGGCCTGCGGGGCGTTCCGGCCCGTCGCCAAGCAGAACACCTCGAACACGCAGCGCCAGGAGGAGGCGATCGAGTCGGGCAACACGTACGAGCTCGAGATCGTCGGCACCGGACGCAAGGGTGACGGCGTCGCCGAGCGCGGCGAGTACACGGTGTTCGTCCCCGGGGCGCAGGAAGGCGAAACGGTCACGGCCTACATCAAGAACGTCTCCGGAAACCTCGCGTTCGCCCGCCGCGAGAACTGATCTTCTCCGTCCGCTTTCGAACCGCGCGCCGCAGCGGCCCCGTTCAGGGCGTGAGTTAGCAGATCCGCTCGACTGCGACTCGATGGCCGGTCTCCAAGACGTGTTCGCGTTCGAGGCTGTCCGCGTCGTCGACGATGTTGAACAGCCGTTCGAGCCGACACTCTCTGCAGACCACGTGGTATCGCCGTTTTGATCCCGAATGATTCATCATGGCCTTCTGGGCGCCCCGAGGGGTTAGTTACGAGGCCGATACCCCCGTCGAACGGGGCGTTACGTGAGTGGTAACTTCAGCGGACCGCCCGCGATACGCGGTCGGTTCAGCCGCCGCCAGCGGCTCACCGCCCGACGCCTCAGTCGCCGCCGACCCGCCGCTCGAACCGATCGAGCGCGAGCCCGAGCATGTCCGGGCTCACCGGCTGGTACTCCTCGCGCTCGTGCGCCGGGAGGTACTCGCGGACGCTGTTCCACGACTCGCGGGCGTACCGCGCGTCGAGGAGGACGCGGACCCCCCGCTCGTCCGGACCGCGGATGACGCGACCGACCGCCTGACGGGCCTTCCGGACCGCCGGAACGGTGAGCGCGGTCTCGAACCCCGATTCGAACCGCCTGTCGTACGCCGTGATCACCGCCCGCGTCCGGGGTCGCGCGGTGTTGATTATCGGGACGCCGCAGACCACGGCGGCCGACAGGCGATCGCCGCGGTAATCCACGCCCTCGGTGAGCGTCCCCCGGAGGCTCGTCACGAGCACCTTCCCCGCTCCGGAGAAGAAGTCGTCCTTCAGGGACTCCGTGGCGCGGTCGCCCGACGACTCGTCGAGCAACACCGGCTTGTCGAGCCGCTCCGAGAGCGACTCCGCCATCCACGTCGCCTCCGCGTAGCTCGGCATCCCGACGAGCACGTTCCCCTCGCGGCTCGCCACCGCCGCGGTCGCGTCGAGGTGCGCGAGGCGCGTGTCGTTCTCCTCCCCGGGCGCACCGCGGTTCTGATGGGTGAACTTCGGCGCGTCGACCGCGAGGCTCGCGCGGTTCGCTTCCGGGAACGAGAGCCCGTAGGTGCGCTCGACGACGGGCCGCCCACGGTCTTCGAGGTGATCGAGTCCGGTGACCTCGCGAAACACGTCCATCGGCTCCAGCGTCGCGCTCATCAACACGCCGCCGCCGAACTCCGCGAGCCGGTCGCCGATCGGCTCGCTCGGCAGGCAGTTGTACAGCGCGAGGCCGGCGTTGTACGCGCGCCGCCACGAGTCGGGCGGCGCAGTCTCGTCCCACGTCCGCTCCAAGTCGATCGCGCGGAAGAACTCCTCGTGGTCCTCGCGGTACCACGCGTTGAGGGTGCGACCGACACCCGGCGCGGCGCGCTTCTTGTCCTCCTCCTCCAGCGAGTCGAGCACGCGCTTGACGACCGCCCCGACCTGCTCGGCGCGGGCCCAGACGCGGTCTGCGTACCCCTCCCGCTTCGCCCACGTCGTGATATCGTCTTCGGCCGGCTCTTCGGGGTCGCGGAGCGCGATCTCATCGTCGTCGAGATCGCGCATCGACGCCCGCCAGTCCGGACGCTCGCGGTCGAGTCGTTCGGTAACCCGGCGATCGAGCTCGCCGCGAAGATCGGCGTAAAACTCCCGAACCGCTTGGATCTCGTCGACGCTTACGTCGGCGTCCTCCAGTTCGCCGCGGACCAGCGCGGCGTCGTCAGACTCCGCGCCCGCCGTCTCGAAGGAAAGCGGCTGGACGACGCGCGTGAGTTCGTTCTCGGCGTCCCGGAGGCTGGCGTCGGCGACCCGGTCGCTCACGAGGTCGCGCACGCGCGGTTCGAGCATGTGGGCCTCGTCACAGACGACGTACGTCGAGTCGTCGAGCAGCGCGCCCGTGAACGTTCCCGTCGTCACGGGGTCGAACGCGTGGTAGTAGTTGCCGATCACGACCTCGACCTCGGGGACGAGCGCGCCCATGATCGAGTGGGGGCAGGTGCCGTGGCCGGCGGCGAGCCGGACCAGCTCCGCCGGCCCGACGTGGCCGAGTTCGGTCACGTCGAACGGGACCGCCTCCGCGGGGTCGCCGTCCTCCGGGAGGTCGTCGAGGAAGCCGGCGTAGAAGGGGCAGAACTCGGTGCCCTCGAACTCCTCGGTGTCCGGCCTGTACGGAGTGGGTTCGCCGTCGACGGCGAGGTAGTCGGCGGCGCCGGAGCCGCCGCCTCCGTCGCCGGTCGAGGCGGTTGCGGTCCCGGAGTCCAGCAGCCCGACCTGTTGGTTCCGCGCCTCGCTCACGAGGTTCGAGGTCGTCGTCGCGCCGCCATCGCCGACCAGGTTGCGGGTGCGCTCGCGGAGGCCCTCACAGCGCTCGTACACGTTCTCGCGGTCGATCCCGCCGCGGTTCTCGCGGGCGTACGGACACACGTCGGCCTTCCCGACCAAGGTGAGTCCGGAGACCGGGTCGTAGCCGTCGGGGAGGTTCGCGTTGACCGTCTCCAGGTCCGTCTCGAACTGGCGGAGCTGCTGTTTGACGCTCGTGAGGACGAGAACGCGCTCGAAGTCGGAGTCGGGGTCTCGGACGCGGTCGATCCCGGCGGTGAGCGCGAGCATCGTCTTCCCCGTCCCGCACGCGCCCTCGAGCGCGAGGAAGCCGCCGTCCTCGGCGGCGTCGATCGCCGCGTCGATCCCGTCGGCCTGCTCCGGATACGGCTCTTCGTGGCCGAAGAAGTCGGTCCACGGGGGGGCGTCTGTCACTGTGGCGGCGTTGCTCCCGACCGGAGTTAAAGCTTGAGAGAACGGTGCCGACCGGCGAGGTCGTCCTAGCCGACGATGTCGTGGAGGTCCGAGAGCCGATCGATCTCCCACGTCGGCCAGACGTTCAGCTCCCAGTCGCGCCGGTGGGGCCGGCGGATGAACGCGGAGTCGATGCCCGCGTTCTCGGCGGCGCGCACGTCGGACTCGTTGTCGCCGACGAACAGGGCGTTCCCGGCGTCGAGGTCGCCGAGCGCCTGTTCGATGTAGTGAGGGTTCGGCTTACGGAGCTGGAGCGAGTGGATCGTGGGCTCTCGGCCGTATGCGGCGCCGAATCGGTCGAATCCGTCGAAGTGGTTCACGAGGAAGTCGACGGTCGCCTGTTGGTTTGAGGAGACGATTCCCATCTCCACGTCGAGGCTCTGTAGCTCGTTGAGGTCGTCGTAGGGCGTCTTGCGTCCCTCGCGCGCCTCCTGCTGTTGGGCCTTCGAGACCACGTCGTCGCGAGTCCGCCAGAACGACCCCGGATCGAGGTCGTACGTCTGGCAGACGGTCCCCACGCTGCCGGGGGTCGCACCGATGGTCATGCGCTCTACGTCGTCCGGATCGGGCTCCTCGACGCCGCACTCCTCGAACGCGTCCCGGGTCGCATCCCGGAGCACGTCGAAGCGCGTGCGGCCTACGAGGACACCGTCGTTGTCGAACACGACGGTATCGTACGTCATAGGAACCATCGACGCTCAGCACTTAAAAGGGTTTCACCAATCCCACGGCGGATACGGCGTTCGTTTATATACTCCCGTCCCCCGACCCGGAGTATGCGCGTCAGCGTCATCGGCGGGAGCTCGGTTCCGCCCGAGACGGCGGCGGTCGCCGAAGAGCTGGGCGAACGGCTCGCGAACCGTGGTCACACGGTCGTCTGCGGCGGGCTCGGCGGGGTGATGGCGGCCGTTTGCCGGGGCGCCGCAAACGCCGGCGGGGAGACGATCGGCATCCTGCCGACCGACAGCCGCGCGGACGCGAACCCCCACGTCACCGTCCCGATCGCGACGGGCCTCGGCCACGCCCGGAACGCGCTGGTCGTGTTGAACGGAGACGCCGCGATCGCGGTCGACGGGGCACACGGCACGCTCTCGGAGATCGGGCTGGCGCTCGCGCACGGACGCGCCGTCGCCGGGCTCGACACGCACGACGTCGCCGGCGTGGAAGCGGTCGGATCGCCGAGCGACGCGGTGGCATACGTCGAGCGCGCCGCGAGAACGGACTGACAGCCCGGCGATCAGCCGCCGCTCTCGACGCCCGTGATCTCGAACCGGGCGCCTCCGCGGGTCCCTTCGGACACCTCGATGTTCCACCCGTGGGCGCTGGCGACTTCGCTAACGATGTTGAGGCCGAACCCCGTGCCGTTCTCGTCCGTCGTGTACCCCACCTCGAAGATGCGTTCGCGGTCGGCGGGGGGGATGCCCGGTCCGTCGTCCTCGATGAAAAATCCAGAGGGAAGGACGGCCTCGGCGCGCGTCGTGGTGTACATCGGTGAGATGTCCCCCACGGTGACGGTCACGTCGTCTCCGCCGTGTTCCACGCTGTTCCGGAACAGGTTCTCCAACAGCTGTTTCAGCCGGCTCGGATGCGCAACCACCGTCCGGTCGCTGTCGACGACGAGCGTCGCGTCGCCGGTCGCGACGTTCCCCCAACAGCGGTCGGCGAGTTCGGACAGCTCGATCGACTCCAGCTCCTCCGGTCGCTCCCCCTGCTTCGCGAGGGTCAGCAGGTCAGTTATCAGTTCGAGCGTCCGATCGACCGCGGCCGCCGCGTCGTCGACGTGTTCGAGGTCGCCCTCGCGCTGCACGAGGTCGAGCCGCCCCTGCGCGACGTTGAGCGGGTTCCGAAGGTCGTGTGACACCCCGTTCACGAACGCTTCGAGGCGCTTGCGGTGTCGCTCGGCCTCGGCGATGGCGCGGGCGGACGCGACGGCGTTCGATATCCGGCGTCGGAGAACGGGCGTCCAGTTCGGTTCTCCGCACGCTCGCGCGACATCGGTCGCGCCCGCCTCGAACGCCTCAATTACGGCTTCCGGCTCGCGCGCTCCGCCGGGACAGAACACGATCGGGAGCGTCGGGTGCCGGTCCCGGACCGATTCAACGAACCGAACCCCGGTCGCGCCGGCGGGGTCGCCCACGGCGACCACGCAGTCCACCGCCGAGTTTTCGAGCATGCTCAGCGCTGCGTCGGTTCCCGACACCGGCTCGACCACGAAGCGACCGTCCGTGCGTTCCAGCGATGTCGCCATCGCTGCCGCTCGCTTCGGCGTTCTCGCGGCGAGGGCGACGGTGACGGAGTTGCCGGCCGATGCCATTTCGCTAACCCGTGTACTGATCCCGCGGTCGCTCACGGTATAAGTATTGGCGCTGACTCGGAGCCGGTGCCCGAGGAAGAACTGCGATCCACGGCCGACGCCGCTACTGTGGCACGGCGAAAGTGCGTCAACCGACGAAATGGCGAATGGGGGTCAACCGGCGGTACGGCGAAGGGGCCTAGCCGGCGGCACGGCGAGCCGTGGCGTCCCGCGGGCCTACCAGGTGTCGTGGAACGTGTCGAACTCGATCGAGTCGAGCGGCTTCTCGCCGATCGCGGCCTCGTACTCGCCGGGCGTCAACATCGGCTTGTGGAACCGCGGGCCGTCGTCGGTCGTGATCCGGGGACAGCCGGTGTTGACGAACGCGTCCATGTCGAAGTTGCGGAGGCGGTCCGGCGTCACCTCGTCCATCGTGATCAGGTAGGCGTTCTCGTTGTTCTCGACGATCTCCTGGGCCTTCTCCCAGCGGCCCTGGCCGATCTTCGTACAGAAGATGACGCCCCACTTCTCGGCGCCCATCGCCTTGTGAACCGAGGCGTAGCGCTGCTTGAGGAACTGGTCGTGCTCGGCGACCGACACCGCGTTGTTGACGGGGTCGGCGATGACGACCCGCTTGTCGGGGTGCTCCATCGCGAGCCCGACCGGGTGGAACTTCCCGCCGCCGACGTACAACACCTGCTCGGCGTCGATGTCCGCGGAGGCGTAGTTACAGCCGAGCACCTGCCCCTCCTTCGTGAGTCGGTCGTCGCCCCGGCGGGTGTGGACCTCGTAGCCGCGCTCCTCCAGCCAGTCGGTCATCTCCTCGAACCGGTTCATATGCTGGGCAGTCGTGACGAGCCCCACGTCGGCGTCCTCTTCGGGCGGCGCGAGCTCCTCCTCCAGCGCGTCCTCCATGATCGAGAACGGGTCGACGTTCGAGAACAGCGGGACGTAGACGATGCTGTCGGACTCCTTCATCGGCGTGTGGCCGAAGTGGACGAACACGTCCGTCCGGCGCATCAGGTACGTGTCGAGGTCGCAGGCGCCGTAACAGGGCTGCCCGGACAGCATGAAGGTGACGTCGTCCGGCGCCACCTCGCGGAGGTCGTCGGCGACCTTCGGGCCGCGGCGCTTGAGTCCCTCGGGGAACTGGAGGCCGACCTTGGAGGCGTCGCGCTCTTCGATGGCTTCGACGATCCGGTCGAGTTCGTAGTCCCACTCGCGATCGTGTTTCAGGGCCATCCCCGTCTTGGTGAGGTCGCCCTCCGTGGAGCCGCTCATGTCGAACGAATTGTGCGGCAGGACGGTTAAACGGCGCGCTCGACCGTGAGTTCCGTCCGAGACGTTCGTGAACGTTCCAGAGCGGTGCGCACGACCTCAGAGGGTGTTGCTCGTGAGCAGCCGCCCGATCCACGCCCGCGGGCCGGGGAGTATCGCACGCTCCTCGACGGCGACCGGGTCCTGCTCCACGCCGACGAAGACCCGCCCCCGATCGTCGGGTTCGCCGGCGTCGTCGGTCCAGACGAGACGCCCGTCGGAACGGCTCGCGCTCGCGTTGCCGCGGACCTCCCAGCCGGGTGCCCCGCGGACGGTCAGCCGATCGGCGCCGAGGTACCGCGGCCCCTCGCCACCGGCGACGAGTAGACCCGAGGGGGATGCCGGCGTCAGAGGCGTGAACACCACGACGCCGAAGTGGCGTTCCGTGACGTTCGGATCGCGATACTCGACCGAGAGCGTGTCTCCGTCGATGCGGGCGTCGACGTCCCTCGGTTCCGCGATCCCGTCGCGAACCGCCTCGGCGACGACCGTTCGTCGGAGCGACTCGTTCGCCGTGAGCGCGTCGCTGCCGGCCGCGAGATCGGCCCGCGCCTCCCACGTCGTCGACCCGTTCCCGTGGAGCGTAACGGTCAGGGAGCTCTCGCCGGCGGTCACTTTCGTTCCGTCCGGCGCCGTCCGATCGAGGTCACAGACGCCGCATATCGGCGTTGGCGGTGCGCGCGCGTCGGCCATCGGGGCGGCGGCGATTCCGGCCACGAGGAGGAGGGTCGCGGTTACGGCGGCGGTGGTGCGGGGATCCATGATGTGCACTCCCGACGCGACCCACAAATAGGTCACGCGCGGATCGTCGCGGATCGCGGCCGCCGTCTGATTGGCCCCCGACTCGCCGTCCGATCCACCCACTTGGTCCGGTTTCGGGTCCACCTCTCTGCCTGCCCGATCGCTGCCGCGGCCGACGGATACAACCCCCGAGCCGACGAACGCGGGACACATGGCCGACCTTCCCCTCGAACACGTTCACGTCGCGCCCGACGACGACCCCGAGAACGCCCCCGGCGTCTTCGTGCTCCACGGCCGCGGGGCCGACGAGGAGGACCTGCTGCCGGTGGCGCAGCGCCTCCCCGACCGGCTTCACGTCGTGAGCCTGCGCGCGCCCGACCCGCTGCAGGGCGGGTACACGTGGTACGAGCTCGACCTCTCCGCCGGGGGCCTCGAAGCGAGCCAGCCGGACGCGGCGGGCTTCCGACGGAGCCTCGACCTGGTCGCCGACAGCGTCGACGCCGCGGTCGACGAGTACGGCCTCGACGCCGACCGGATCGGCCTGCTCGGATTCAGCCAGGGGGCGATCACGAGCCTCTCGCTCCTGTTGGAGGACCCGGACCGCTACGCGTGGGTCGCCGCGCTCCACGGCTACCTCGCGGACGCGCACGGCGACCTCGAGCCGGACGGGATCGAGGGAAAGCCGGTGTTCGTCGGCGCCGGGGCGGGGGACCGCGTGATTCCGGAGTCGCGGTCGGCCGCCGCGGCCGACCGGTTCGCCGAGGTCGGCGCCGCCGTGACGCGGGGGAGCTACCCGGGCGGTCACGGTATCGGCCAACGGGAGCTGAGCGATGTCGTGGCGTTCGTGGAGTCGCAGGTCGCGGGAGCCGAGTGACCGGACGGCCGAAACGGCGGCTCGTCGGCGTCCCGACCGACGCACCCAGACACCCCCGGCTCCGGCAGGTTGAAACCGATCCGTCCCGAGGATCGGGTATGAGCGTCGAACAGGCCTCTCCGGACGAACAGGCCACCATCGAGGACCTCGGTCGCGAGCTCGGCGAGCGAATCGCCCGAACGCAGGAGTACGAGCGGTTCGAGTCGGCTCGCGAAGCGGTCCAGCGCGACGAGGAAGTCCAGGCGAAGATCGACGAGTTCGAGCAGCTCCGCGCGGAGTTCATGCAGGCTCGCGAAACCGGACAGGCGACGAACTCCGGGCTCCAGAAGGTCCAAGCGGCCCAAGACGAGCTTCACTCGATGCCCGTCATGAGCGAGTTCCTCGACGCCCAGGCGGAGCTGACCGACACTCTCGAGGCCGTGAACGAGGCCATCTCGGGGCCGCTCGCGGTCGACTTCGGCGGCGAGGCCGGCGGCTGCTGTCAGGACTGAGTCGTTCCGACCTCACCCGCCTCCCCCCGACCCTCCCTGTTCCTCTCCCGTATTTTATCGGCGATCCCGCCGCACACACCCCGTGATAGCTGTGGCCGGCGGTAAGGGCGGAAGCGGGAAAACGACCACCACGCTGGGGCTCGCGCGGGCGCTGTCGCGGCGGGGCGCCCCCGTCGTCGCCGCCGACGCCGACTGGGACCTCCCGAACCTCGCACGGCTGGCGAGCGCGACCGGTGCGGACCGCGAGTCCGCCGCGGACGCGCCGACCGTGCTCGACGCGGTCCGGGGCGAGAGAGAAATCTCCCCGGACCGCCGGGCGCCGACGGTGCTTTCGCCGCCGGACGCGCCCGCGGATGCCGATGCAAGGCGAGCCCTCGGAGCGCTGTCAGCGGCGGTTCCCGACGACTCGCCGACTCTCGTCGACTGTCCCGCGGGAGCGTCGCCCGACGCCGCGGCCCCGCTCCGAGCTGCCGACAGATCTCTCCTCGTCACGCCGCTTCGGCGGGCGGCGCTCCGAGACGCCGCGAAGACCGCTGCGCTCGCGCGTCGACTGGACTGCGCTCCGATCGGCGTCGTCGCCGTCCGGGCCGAGTCGGTCCCGGCGGGAGTGAGCGACCTGCTCGGCTGTCAGGTGCTCGGGCGTGTCCCGCGGGCCGAACCGGAGCCGCTGTCCGACTCGTCGGTGCGAGCGGCGTACGACGACCTGGCTCGCCGCCTCGCCGACGCACACGGGGCGGAGCGCTGGCGGGTCGCGTGAGCCCCGCACCCGGTTCAGGTCGGGCGCTCGTCCCCCATCGACAGAGCCAAACCTCCAGAGCCGGCAGCGAGGGTATGGAGACGCTCCCGACTGGGATCTCCGTGCTGGACAGGGAGTTCGGCGGCGGACTCCCGAGCGGCAGCCTCGTCGTGTTGAAGGCGGACCCCGCAAGCCAGTCGGAGCTGATTGTCGACCGGTTCTCGCGCCCGCGAGAGTGTCGCTACCTCACGACGGTGCGCTCGGCCGACGCGGTCGAAGCGTCCCTCGTCCTCGACGAGGAGAGAGAGGGAGATAACGGCGACGGGACGGAAGGAGACGACGGGGACACGGTCGTCGAGGAAACGGACCGCGAGGACCCGATCGACGACGTGTTGGCGGCCGCCGCGGATCTCCCGGAACGCGCGACGCTCGTCGTCGATTCCGTCGAGCCGTTGGAGGCGGCCGACCGATCGCGATACGGGTCGTTTCTCACCGACCTTCGCGGCCACGTCGCCGAGTCGGGGGGAATCGCGGTGATACACGCACTCAAGGGGGAGAACGGACAAAACCGGACCGTCACTGAGCAGATCGCGGACGTGGTCTTCGACCTCCGGACGACGGTCACCGGCACGGAGATCGTGAATCGCCTGATCGTGCCGAAGTTCCGCGGCGGCGCGGCCCTCGAGGAGCCCCTCAAACTGAAACTCACCGACACCGTGTCGGTTGACACGAGTCGAGACATCGCCTGAGCCGGCGCGCGGGCCGGCGTCACCCCGATAGCATCGACGCCGCGACGACGATACTGCCCACGAGCACCGCTGTCGCCGCCCAGTTCCGCGGGCGGTCGAGCGAGCCGTACGGCCCGCCCTTCCGCGAGAAGAGGTACCCCGCATAGACGAGGAGCGGCGCCAGCGTCGGCACGGTGGACACCTCGACGACGCCGGCGACGCCGGACAGCAGGGCGATCGCGATCGTCGTACCCCCGGCGCTCGCGGCGACGACGAGGTCGTCGCGCGCACGTTCGATTTCCATGTCTCTCCGTGGGTCGACCGCAGTTCAAAAGGGATCGGTTCGCGGTCGCACGAACGGTTCGGCCGATCCGGCCGGTCCGATGTATTCGACCGGGGTCGGAGTTACTCCTCGTCGATCTCGTCGACGATCTCGTCGGCGTCGACGTCGACGTCTTCGAGCGCCTCCTCGATGTCGCCCGCACCGGCGCCGCCCATGCCGCCCATCATACCGCCGAGACCGCCCATGCCGCCGCCCTCAATGACCTCCTCGACGACGACGCGGTCGAGGTCGAGTCGGCTCATGAGGTCCTGCGCGATCTGCTGTTTCTGGAACATCCACTGCTGGTTCATCTGCATCGCCTGCGTCGCCGTCACGTAGAGCACGTCCTTCTCGACCTCCTCGGTCTCGACGACTTCCTCGCCGTCGTCGTCCTCGGTGACGCTCTCCTCCTCTTCGGTGACCGTCTCGATGCGGACCTCGGGCGCCTCCTGGAGGTACATCCCGAGCATACCGGACGCCTGCTGCTCGCGGTCGTCGATCTGCTCTAAGATCTCGTACTCGTACTCGAGATCCTCGCCGGCCAGCGGGTGGTTGAAGTCGACGCGAGCGCGGCCGCCGATGATCGTCTCGAGGTAGCCCTGTTGGTTGTCGATCTGGACCTGTGCGCCGGGGTAGCGGCTGTCTTCGGGGATCTTGTCGGCCTTGACCGTCTCGACCTCCTCGGGGTCGTACGCGCCGAAGGCGTCCTCGGCGGGCACGTCGACGACGCCCTCGTCGCCGACCGCGGCGCCGATGAAGGCCTCCTCGACGGACGGGAACACGTGACCCGCGCCCAGCGCGATGATGCGCGGCTCGAACTCGTGTTCTTCGGTGTCGATCTCGGCCTCTTCGGCGGTCTCCTCGTCGGTCGTGTCGATGACGCGGCCGTCGTCGGCCGTTCGGATCGTGTACGCGACGCGCACGAAGTCGCCGTCGGCGAGTCCCTCGGTCTCGGCCTCGTCGGCGTCTTCGGCCGCGTCCGCTTGCTCCTGATCGCTCATACCCTGAACGTCTCTTGTTACACCCTTAAGGCGCACGGTTCGACCCGGCGTCGCAGCGGCTCACGACGCTCCCGTCGAAACGGAGCGAACGGCCGCGAGAACGGGCCTTCCCAGCGAGCGCGTCCCATCGCGCTTAACAACCGCGCCGGCGGAGTCCGGGTATGTACGAGGTCGAGATCAAGGTCCCGGCGGACGTCGGTGTCGTTCGAGAGCGACTGCGGGAGGCCGGCGCCGAGCGCGTCGACGCCCGGCGCCAGCGGGACGCGTACTACGACGCCCCCCACCGGGACTTCGCCGAGACGGACGAGGCGCTTCGGGTCAGACGGGAGGTCCCCCTCTCGGACGGGATCGACGGAGAGCCCCGGTCGTCGGCGGACTCGTCCGCGGAGACGACCAAACTCACGTACAAGGGGCCCCGCCTCGACCGGGAGTCGAAGACGCGCGTGGAACACGAGACCGCCGTCGACGACGGCGAGGCGATGGCCGGCGTGCTCTCCGAACTCGGATTCGACCCGGCCGCGGTCGTCGAGAAGCGCCGCGAGTTCTGGTCGTTCGAAGGGTTCACCGTCACTCTCGACGCGGTCGACGGCGTCGGCGAGTTCGTCGAGATCGAGCGCGAGATCGGCGACGAGGGGGCGATCGAGGCCACCCGCGACGAGGCGCTGGCGGCCCTCGACCGGCTCGGGCTCGACGGCGACTCGCAGGTCCGCACGTCGTATCTCGGGCTGTTGCTGGCCGACGGCGAGCGGGACGACTGAGCCGGCGCCCGACGGCGGGTTCCCGACGGCCGGCTACTCCTCGCCGTCGGGCCGCTTCTCCGAGAGCACGGTCCGGTCGAACTCGCAGACGAGCACGTCGTCGCCCTCGTCGATCTTGAACGCCTCCACGTGCATCGTCACGACGCCGCGTTCGCCGTCGCTCGTCTCCCGCTTGTCCGTGACGGTCGATCGCGCGCGGATCGTGTCGCCGTGGAACACCGGATTCGGGTGTTCGACGCTGTCGTACGAGAGGTTCGCGACGATGGTGCCGTCGGTCGTCTCCGGGATCGACACCCCCACGGCGAGCGACATGGTGTAGAGCCCGTTGACCAGCCGGTCGCCGAACTGCGTCTCCTCGGCGAACTCCGCGTCGAGGTGCAGCGGCTGCTGGTTCATCGTCATGTCGCAGAACCGCTGGTTGTCGGCCTCGCTTATCGTTCGCCGCTTCGCGTGCTCGATCGTCTCACCGACCGCGAACTCCTCGTAGTAGCGTCCGGACATGGCGCCACCGTCGGCGGGCGGGGTCAAATCGCTACCGCTCTCCCGGCGTCGGGACGATTTATGTCGATGCGTGCGGACCGGGCGACATGGCACGACGAAGCCTGCTGTTCTCGCCGGGCGACCGCCCGGAGCTCATGCGCAAGGCACCCGGCGCCGGCGCCGACGTGATCTGCTTCGACCTCGAAGACGCGGTCGCGCCCGATCGGAAGGCGGAGGCCCGCGAATCGGTCCGCGCGGTGCTCACCGACCCCGACTTCGACCCCGACGCGGAGGTGTGCGTCCGGATCACGGCCGCCGACCCGGTTGCCGACCTCGACGCGCTGTGTGGTTCGGGACCCGCGGACGGCGGCGACTCGGGCGATCCCGACGGATCGTTGCGGCTCGACGCGGTCATGCTCCCCAAGGTGGAGTCGCCGGATCGCGTCGAAGACGCCGCGGCGCTCTGTGCGGAACGCGGACTCGACCCGGCGGTGTTCGCGCTCGTCGAGACCGCGTCGGGGGTCCTCTCGGCGGAGTCGATCGCGGCCGCCCCGGCGACCGACGCGCTCGTCTTCGGCGCCGAAGACCTCGCGGCCGACGTGGGCGCCACCCGTACCGACGACGGGACCGAAGTGTTGTACGCCCGCGAGCACGTCGTCCTCGCGGCCGGCGCCGCCGACGTCGACGCGATCGACACGGTGTACACCGACTTCTCTGACACCGAAGGGCTCAGCGAGGAGGCCGCGTTCGCGCTCACGCTCGGCTACGACGGGAAGCTCGCGATCCACCCGGCTCAGGTCGACCCGATCAACGCGGCGTTCACGCCGGACGCCGAGGCGGTCGAGTGGGCCGAGACGGTGCTCAGCGCCCGCGACGCCGCGGATCGCGAGGGGCGGGCCGTCTTCCAAGTCGACGGCGAGATGATCGACGCACCCCTGATCGCGCAGGCGGAGCGGATCGTCGAGCGGGCCGCCGCGGGCGGTTCGGAGGGCTCCGGTTGAGTCAAGAACCGAACCGTTCGTCACAGTTAACCACAATCCGCAGGGAGACAGAAGTATGGACGGTCAAGCTAATCCCTTTGAGAGCCTCAAAGAACAAGTCGACGACGCCGTGTCTTTCCTCGACGCGCCGTCCGGTGTAGTCACCCGCCTGAAGAACCCCGAGCGGGTGTTGGAGACGAACCTCACCTTCGAGCTCGACGACGGCTCGCTCGAGACCGTCCGCGCGTACCGGTCGCAGTTCAACGGCGACCGCGGCCCGTACAAGGGCGGGATCCGGTATCACCCGGGCGTGACCCGCGACGAGGTAAAGGCGCTGTCGGGGTGGATGGCGTACAAGTGCGCCGTCGTCGACATCCCGTACGGCGGCGGCAAGGGGGGGATCGCGATCGATCCCGCCACCTACTCCGAGAGCGAACTGGAGCGGCTCACCCGCGCGTTCGCGACCGAGCTCCGCCCGCTGATCGGCGAGGACCGCGACATCCCCGCACCTGACGTCAACACCGGACAGCGGGAGATGAACTGGATCAAAGACACCTACGAGACGTTAGAGAACACGACCGCTCCCGGCGTCATCACCGGGAAAGCGCTCGATTCGGGCGGCAGCGAGGGGCGCGTCGAGGCGACCGGTCGCTCCGTCGCGCTCGCGGCACGGGAGGCGTTCGACTGGCTCGACCGCGACATCGAGGGTGCGACGGTCGCGGTTCAGGGGTACGGGAACGCGGGCTCGATCGCCGCCGCGCTGCTCGACGACCTCGGTGCCGACGTGGTCGCGGCCTCCGACTCCTCGGGTGGCATCCGCGTGCCCGACGGACTCGACCCGCGCGCGGCGAAGGACCACAAGGCCGAGACGGGGAGCATCAGCGGGTACGGCGACGCGGAGCCGATCACGAACGAGGAGCTCCTGACGCTCGATGTCGACCTCCTCGTGCCGGCCGCGCTGGAGAACGCGATCGACGGCGACCTCGCCGCCGACGTGCGCGCCGACGTGATCGTCGAGGCCGCGAACGGACCGCTCACCCCCACCGCCGACGACGTGCTCGCCGAGAAGGACGTGTACGTCGTCCCCGACATCCTCGCGAACGCCGGCGGCGTCACCGTCTCGTACTTCGAGTGGGTCCAGAACCGGCAGCGGTTCCACTGGACGGAAGAGCGGGTGAACGAGGAGCTAGAGCGCGTTATCACCGAGGCGTTCGACGGAATCGTCGACACCTTCGACGCCACCGAGGCGCCGAACCTCCGGACCGCGGCGTACGTCGTCGCGATCAGTCGGATCGTCGACGCCTCCGAACAGGCCGGCAACTGGCCGTAGTCCGGCCCTTCGAGAAGGAGTCTACTCCAGCCGCGCGTCCCGAATCTCGATGTGGCCGCGGTCGCCCTCCCAGACCGCGTCGTACTCGATGTCGATCCGCCGGTCCATATGCGGCCCGTCGACGACGTACGTCTCGAACTCGCCGCCCTCGCCCAGCGGATGGACCCCGTACTCCTCGCTGAGATCGACGAGCTCGGCGAGCGCCGCCGCGTCGTAGCGTCGGCCGAGCCACGACTCGTCGAGCCCGTAGGCGGCCACCTGCACGATCCGGATCTCGAACCCCGCCTCGAACATCGCCTCGGCGAGCTCGACCGGGTCCTCCTGCCACAGCGGCGCGAACAGGTCGATCCCGAGCCGGTCGCACATTCCCTGAATACGGCTCGTCTGATACTCGCTCTCGACCGCGCCGGCGGTGACGCCCGCGAGGTCGATGTCGTCTCCCGCGGCGATCTCGCGAAGCGCCGCCTCCATCGGCTCCAGCTCGGCGTCTCCCTGCGCGCCCGCGTCGTCGACGTCGTCGGCGCTGAAGTCATCGGGCGACACCTCGACGAGGTCGATCCCGACGCTCTCGGCGGCGAGTTCGGCGAGCTCGGTCGCCGGCGTGTGATACATGTACGAGTCGCCTGCGGGGTGAACCGTCAGAAGTCGCGAGACGTCGAGGCCCGCCTCCAGCGCGCGGTACAGCGCCCACGAGGAGTCTTTCCCGCCCGAGAAGAGACTCACCCAGTCGTCGGTCATTGGCGGGAGAACGCTCGGCGCGCCTAAAGCGTCGGCGGTCCGCGACGCCGTCGCTGGGGCGGTGAACGGCGGAACAGCGGAGGAAAACGGTAAGCATCTGGGTCGGGCCGACGAATCGTCCGCTCCGAACCGGGTCTCAGTCCGAGATGAACTCGTTGTCGCGCCAGTTGACGCCGCCGTCGCCGTCGCCCGCCCCCTGTGGGCTCTCGACGACCTCGATGCTCGCGGGGCGCGGTTCGCCCTCGACGATGCGGGTCGCCTCCAGCTCGCCGTCCTCCTCGGTGATCGCGGTGAGCGTCCCCTTCTCGGAGAGGGTCGCGATCTTCCGAAGCACCAGGAACATCGGGTACTGGAGCGCGGAGTTCTGCAGGACGGTCTCGCGATCGCCCTTGAAGCAGGCGAACTCGACGAGCTCGGAGGGGATCTCCTCCTCCTCGTCGTCCATCCACTGGGGACCGCCGGCGCGCGGGGGCTCTTCCTCCCACACGCGCGTCTCGGTGACCGACGCCTTCAGCTGGGCGGTCGGCGTGTACTTACTAATGCTCTCGTCGTCGGACAGGGCCTTGATGATGAGGGTGTTGTTTCGACGCGTGATGTCGATGTCGTCGATCTCCGGCGGGAGGTCGGGATCTTCTTCGAAGTACGTCTCCACGTCTTCGAGTGGCAGTTCGAGCGTCGAATGAAGTCTGAACACGCGGCCTGTCATTGTTAGTTGGGTGAGGTGGGGTCGAACCGATCGCCACGGCGGCAGCAACGACTGCTGCACCTACCCTACTTACGGTCCGTGGGTTTATATCGCCTGCCCTTCGACTTTCGAAGATCGAACACGGCACACGCCGACGTGCCGGCGGCGTCGGCTCCGCCGCGAGCGTCGTTTCGACGGATCGGGACCCGTTTGACGGAGTCGAGGTAGATCGGTGACATCCGGGAAAAATCGGGACGCGAGACGATCGGCTCCGGGTGTTCGGCTCTGGTTACTCGGCGCCCAGCTCAGCGGCCAGCTCGCCGCGCTCGTCGAGCTCCGCGAGCACGTCGCTCCCGCCGACGAACTCGCCGTCGACGAACGTCTGCGGGATCGTCTCCCAACCGCTGTGAGACTCCAGCGCCTCGCGGTAGTGCGGCAGCGCCGGCAGCACGTCGACCGTCTCGAACTCCTCGACGTGCTGGCCGATCAGCTCGACGGCGCGCTTCGAGTAGCCGCACTGCGGCATCAGGCGGTTCCCCTTCATGAACAGCACCACGTCGTTGTCGGCGATCGTCTCCTCGACTCGGGCCGCGATCTCGTCGGGCTCGGCGTCGGTCTCGGGTTGGAACGTCATGACGGCCGGTATGCGCCGGCGATGCAAATGGGTTCCGCACGGGATCGGCGTTCGCCTCGCACGGGATCGGTGTTTCCAGCCCGCGTTCTGCGGGGGCGCGACGCGCGGGTTACTCTTCGCGGTCGACCCGGACCACGTCGACGAGCGAGTACACCGGGACGCCGTCGATCTCGTTGTAGCCGCGCTTGTCGACGAGCACGACGCACGCGACGGGCTCGCCGCCCTGCTCGCGGATCGCGTCGATCGACTCGCGCATCGTCGTCCCCGAGGTGATGATGTCGTCGACGACGTAGCAGTCGCGGTCGCGGATGGCGGCGAAGTTCCGGGAGAAGCCGCCGCCCTGCTCGTCGATGTCGCCCTCGTCCCACTGGTGTTTCGCGGGCGCGTACGTGCCCAGATCCGTGTCGAGCTTATTCGCGACCGCGGTCGCGAGCGGCGCGCCGGCCTTCTCGACGCCGACCGTCAGGTCGACGTTCTCCCCCTGCTTGGCGAGCAGGTCCGCCATCGCGCTCGCGGCGTACTGGAGCCGCGTCGAGTCGCGCCCCAGCGCCGACCAATCGACGTGGATGTCCGCCGTCGAGGTCGTCGCCGCGACCTCGCCGCTCGAGCTGTTGCCGCCGCCGCGCTCGACGAGCCAGCTGGCAGTCTCTCGGGAGACGTTCAGCTCGTCGGCGATTTCGCCCTTCGAGAGCCCGTGTTCCGCGAGCTCGGCTGCGCTGTCTATCAGGTCGTCAACGTTCTTCATATGCGCTGAATTCGACCGCCGTTTTAATAGTCGTGTCGTCATCCGCGAACGCGGCCTCGAAGTCGTCGAGCCCGTGCACGCCCGTGACGAGATCGGTGAGGAAGGCGTCCGAAAAGCCCGACAGCGAGTCGACGGCGGCCTCGAAGTGTTCGTAGCCGGAGTTGACGCTGCCGACGAGCGCCTTGTTGTGGAGGACGAACTCGCGGTGGAGCCGCCCGCCGTCGACCTCGAACTCCCAGTCCCCCGGGACCCCGAGCAGCGCGCCGACGCCGTTCGGCGCGAGCGCCTCGATCGTCTCGAAGGCGTGCGGCGCGTAGCCGGTCGCCTCGAAGACGAGATCCATCGGCTCGTGAGCCGCCGGCACCGCCGGCACCGGCGTCTCGTTGGAGTTGACGTACGTCGCGTCGAGGAACTCGATGATGTCAATCGTCGGATCCGGGCGCTCGCGGCGGCCGAGACAGTAGATCCGGTCGAACTCTTCGTCGAGGGTCGCGATCGTCAGGAGCCCGAGCGAGCCGTTACCCAGTATCAGCGCCGACTCGGGCTCCCAGTCGAACGCCGACCGACTGGCGTAGGCGTGCTCGATCGCCTTCTCCGCGATCGAGACGGGCTCGACGAGGAACCCCCACTCGGCCAGCGCCGGCGGGATTTCGACGAGGAACTCCGCCGGGCTGGTGAAATACTCCGCCATGAACCCGTGGGCGCCGACGATGCCGCGCTCGTGATACTGGCCGTCCGGCGCCATGTCGGGCTCGCCGCGCGCGAAGTACTCGTTCGCCCCGTTGGGCGGTCGCCGGACAGTCGGCACGACGATATCGCCGGCGTCGAAGGGCGTGTCGTTCGGCTCCACGACCACGCCGACCGCCTCGTGGCCCAACACGAGGTGGTCCTCGCCCTCGGGAGAGCCGCCGTGGCTTCCGGAGATGACCTCGTGGTCCGTCCCGTCGACGCCGACCCGGAGGGTCCTGACGAGCGCCTCCCCGGGTGCCGGGTCCGGTCGCGGCTTCTCTGTCACGACCGGTTCGTCCGTCCCGTCGTACACGGCGATCGCTTTCATGAAACTGCTTTGACGGTCAGCCACCAAAAGATTTCTTTTATTATGAGTAAAGAATCTCCGCCTCTCCCGACCGCGGGTTTTTCCTCGTCGGCCCCCGGACCACCGCCGTGTGCACGCTCACACTCGCGTGGCGGACGTTCGGTGACGCGCCGATCGCGCTCGCCGCGAACCGCGACGAGGCGCTGGACCGGCCGTCCGAGCCGCCGACCCTCCGCGGCGACGGCGAATTCGACGGCGACAGCGACGGCAGCGGCGACGCGAGGTACGTCGCTCCCCGCGACGCCGACGCCGGCGGGACGTGGATCGGGCTCGCCGAGTCGGGGGTCGTCGCCGCGGTCACGAACCGCTGGCTCGACGCCGACCGCGAGCGTGACCGCTCCAGAGGACTCCTCGTGCGAGACTGCCTGACCGCGGACTCGGCCGAGGCCGCGGTGCGTGCCGTCGAGCGCGACCTCGAAACCCGGTCGTACGACGGGTTCAACCTGGTGCTCGCCGACGAGATCGCCGCCTTCCTCCTCTCGTACGACGGCGGGCTGGCGATCACCCGGCTGGATCCCGGCGTCCACGTCGTCGGCAACGTCGGCGGCGTTGTCAACGGCGTCGAGCGCTTCGCGATCCCGGACCGGCGACGGGAGTTCGGCGCGGAGCGCGCCGACAGCGCCCGGGCGGTCGCGGCCGCGCTGGCGCCCGAGCCCGGCGAGTTCGGCGAGGCGTGGCTCGACCGCGCGAGCGCCGTGCTCGCGGACCACGAGTACGGGGCCTGCCTGCACGGCGACGGCTTCGGAACGCGGTCGTTCACCCGTGTTCGGACCGCTTCCACCTCCGCCTCCGAGGCCTCCCCTGAGTTCGCGTACGCCGCCGGCCCGCCCTGCGAGACGCCCGCGGAGACGGTGCCGCTGCCGGCGGGATTCGGGTCGGGCGAGAGCCGGTAGGGAAGCCGAGCGGGCGGAAGCTACGAGCCGGCGGATCCGACGGAGCGGAGCCACCGAGCGGATCGGATGGATCGCCGCAGCGACGGCGACGGCGCGGAAAGCCAGTTTTAAGCGACTCGCGGGCGCCCTGTATGATATGAGTGTGTCCGAACTCGAGGCCGACCTCTCCGAGGACGAACGCGCCGGCCTCGAACTCATCCGCGAGACCGGTGGCATCCACCAGAGCGACTTCTGGAAGGAACTCGACGTCTCCTCGCGGAAGGGGAGCCGGATCGCGGAGGCGTTAGAGGAGTCCGGGCTCATCCAGCGGTCCGACACCGTCTACGACGGCCACAACACCTACTACCTCGAACCCGCGCCCCGCGACCTCGACTTCTCCCTGCTCATGGCCGGCGACATGCTGTCGCCGTTCATCGGCGAGGAAGAGGTCGACGCGCAGGCTGACGCCTTCTCGCAGTGGATGATGAACCTCGCGTACGAAGAGTACTGAGCCTCCGGCCGCTATTTCTCGTTCTCCGGGTCGATCACGTCGTCGTCGACCCGTCGGATGCTTTCCGCCAGCCGCGAGCCGTCCGGCACGGCGCTGAGAAACGCCGCGGAACCGAACGGCGCGTCCGCGTTGACCGACACCATGCCGAGGTCGGCGGGGTCGTCGTCGAGCCCCGTGAGGAATGCGACCGTCCGCACCGCGGGTACGTCGTCGACCCGCCCCGCCTGGTCCACGGTGCCGTAGAGCGACCGGTGGGTCGCGACGTGATAGACGCACGTGGGAGTCGGCGCGAAACAGAGCAGGAACCGCGCGCCCGGCTCGGTGCGCCCGAGCTTCGGGCGGAGCGCGTGGCTCGCGTCGGCGTGGAAGTACCGCTCCATCCGGCGGTACTGCCGGAGGACCTCGTTGGCGCCGGTCGCGCCCCGCACGGCGGCGTCGCCCTTGAGCTCGATGACGTGGTCGACGCGCTCGGGCGTGCGAACCCGGACGTACACGTCGACGACCCCGCGACGACCCTCCGCGTCGTACGGCTCCTCCAACCGGATCTCGGGGTCGTCGTGGACCGCGGCGTAGTGGTCGACCACGCGCGTCGCCAGCTCGTCCTCCCGCATGGACCGACCTCGGAGGCGACAGCGAATAAAGCCGCCGACGGCGGGCCGTTTCTCCCGCTCAAGAACCGTCGCTCAGTTCCCGAACGGTGAGGCGCATCAAGGGGTTTGTAAGGCTCCAACCCCTACCGAATAGTGATGTCTAATAGACTGTCTAGACGGCGGTACGTCGCCGGAACCGGAGCCGCGCTGACCCTGGGAACGCTCGCCGGCTGTTCCGGCGGCGGGGACGGCGGTGACGGTTCGGACGGTTCGGACGGTTCGGACGGATCCGACGGTTCGGACGGATCCGACGGTTCTGATGGTTCGGACGGATCCGACGGCGGCGGCTCCGCGTCCGACGACGTCCCGAGCGAGATCGACGAGTACCTCGCCGACGCCCGGCTGTACGAGGGCCAGATCATGGACTACACCGGACAGGACGAGGTCACCGTCGCGGTCGGCGGCGGCAGCGACGGATTGGCGTTCGAGCCGCCCGCGATCCGGATCGACTCCAGCACGACCGTCGTCTGGGAGTGGACGGGACAGGGCGGCGCGCACAACGTGGCCTCTGCCGAGGATTCCGAGTCCGACTTCGAGAGCGGCGACGCCGTGAGCGAGGAAGGCAATACCTTCGAGCAGTCGTTCGACAACACCGGGATTCAGCTCTACTACTGCACCCCCCACGAAGCGGTCGGGATGCTCGGCGCCATCGAAGTCGTCGAGGCGTAACGCCCCTGACTGCGGTTCGATTTTTACGGCGCGCCGGTCCGGCAGCGGTGCGACCGTTCTCGGGTCGGACGCCAGCGCCGCCCGGCTGAGAAAGAGGACGGCTACGGGAGGAACGACCACCGCACGTCGACGATCCGGTCGTGCTCGCTCGTGACCGTCGGGCGCGCGAGGTGGTCGTTCGCGTTGACGCCGGCGTCGGCCAGCCGCGACAGGGCCTCCGCCAGCGTGCGGTCCGAGCGCTCGACGGCCGAATCGCGGACGTACGGCGCGTCGAGGGGGTCCGACCGGGCGTTCGCGATGTCGATCGCGTCCGTGAGCTCGCCGCCGATCGCGTACGCCGGCTGATGGAACTTCCACCCGTCGACGTCGAGAAAGAGCCACACGTCGCCGTTGATCGCGTGGTACTCCCCGGAAACGCGTGACGGATCGTGGGCGACGACGCGAGAGAGGACGGCCGTCTTCGTTCGGTAGAGGGCGTCTTTGCGGGCCGACCGGACGTTGCTTTCGGTGAGATCGCCGCGCTCGTAGGCGGCGCTCGCCTCGTCGGCGAACTGCTTTGCGACCTTGTTGACGACGTACAGCGATTCGAGCAGATCGTCCGTCGGTTCGAGCGGGTCCACGATGATACCGGTCGGCAACTGCGACCGGTGTGAGGTGGGTGCGTCGCGCGGATAGGCGTTTCGGGAGCCGAAGCCGGCACGGTCGGTGTGGCCGGCGTGGCCGGCGCGGTAACGCCCCCCGGATGGTTAATTCTTTAAGCGTACGGACGAAGGCGAAGGCAAGCAATGTCGGACGACTCGCTCAAACTGTACACGGCGATCTACGTCGCGCTCCTGGTCGCGGCGTCGCTCAACTTCGTCCTCTTCGAGGCCGAGTTCCTCAACTTCACCTACGCCCAGGCGCTCGGCGGAACGCTGGTGATCGCGACGGTCAAGACGCTGCTCATCGTCGCCTACTTCCAGCACCTCCGGTGGGAGAACCGCTCGCTCACCTACGTGATGTCGCTCGCCCTCGCGCTTACCATGCTGCTGATGGCCGCGGCGACGTACTCCATCTCGTAGACCGGCTCGCGGCGCTCCGGCGCCCTCGCGTCTCTGTCCGTTCTCGTTCCGATTTCGACCTCGACCCCCCTCTCCGTTCTCGACCCGTCCCGCCTGTGTGTTTTTTGTGGCCCCGCGCGAATGAACTGGTATGGATACTCGAACGGCAACGCTCGACGACATCGACGCGATCCGGACGGTCGCGCGCGAATCGCTGGTCGCTTCCTACGGTCACGCGGTCGACGAGACCCTGCTCGCGGAGGCGGTCGACGAGTGGTACGACCCCGACGACCTCGGGGCGGACATCGGCGACGAAGACACGGTGTTCCCCGTCGCCGTCGTCGACGGGTCGGTCGTCGGCTTCGCCGAGAGCTACGTCGTCGGTCGGCGCGAGCGCGTGGGCGAGATCGACTGGCTCCACGTCCACCCGGACCACCGCGAGTCGGGGATCGGGTCCGCGCTCCTCGAGGAGGTGGAGTCGGACCTGCGCGCGGCGGATGTCGACCGCATCGAAGCGCGCGTCCTCGTCGCCAACGAGGCGGGAACGGCGTTCTACGAGCGCGAGGGGTACGACCTCGACGGCGAGCGGTCGGTGGAGGTCGGCGACGAGACGTTCGACGAGCGGGAGTACCGCAAACAGATCGGACGGCTGACCGGCATCTCCGAGGGCACGTACGAGACGGACGACGGCGAGACCGTCCACGTCGCCTTCGACGAGAGCGACCGCGGCTCCCACGCCCCGTTCTACGTGGCGTACGCCGACGCCGAACTGTCGCAGCGTTACGGCTACCTCTGCGGGAACTGCGAGGGGACGAACGTCGCCATCGACACGATGGACCGGATGGAGTGCCGCGACTGCGGGAACCGGCGCAAGCCGGCCCGATGGGACGCGGCGTACTGACGCGCGCCTCCCGGTCCGAGCTACAGCGTCTCTTTCACGCCCAGCACGCGCTCCTCGGCCTCTCGTCCCGGATCCCACTCGCTCCCGTCGCGATCGGCGTCACGGTGCTCGGCGACGGTCCGCGCCATCGCCTCCTCGACCGGCGTCGACTCCCACCCGAGGGCGGCGAGCGCGCATGTGTCGAGCAGGTGCGGATACTCCCGGTACAACACGAAGTCGTCCGGCTCGAGACCGCCGGCCGCCAGCGCGTCGTCGCTCGCCGTGACGACATCGCAGTCGACGCCGGCCGCGTCGGCGATCGTCTCCAGCGTCTCTTCGAGCGTGAGGGCCCGGCGGTCGCCCACGTTGTACGCCCGTCCCGCCTCGCCGCGCTCGGCGACGATCCGGAGCGCGCTCGCGACGTCTTCGACGTACGCGCGGTGCCAGAGGTTCTGCCCGTCGCCGGGGACGACGACGCGGTCGTGAGAGAGCACCCGATCGATCCAGTAGTCGAGCCGCTCCGTGTAGTCGTTCGGCCCGTAGACGATACACGGGCGCACCGCCATCGCGTTGACCCCTTCCTCGGCGGCTGCGAACACGGCACGGTCGCCCTCGGCTTTCCGATTCCCGTAGGTGTCCGGCTCGTCGTCGGTCGCCTGCTCGGGCGTACACGGGCGAAGCGGGGTCTCTCCTTCGCGCTTGGGGATCTCCTCGGTCGCGTAGCTGTCGCCCGAGGAGATGTACACGTACCCCTCAACGTCGGCGAACACCTCCGTGGCCGTCTCCACGTCGCCCGGCTGGTAGGCGACGCAGTCGATCACGATATCTGGGTCGACGGAGAGATTCGCGGTCCGGAGGTCCCGCTCGTTCTTCCGGTCGCCCTCGACGTGTGTCACCCGATCGTCGTCGGCAAACGGGTTCTCGTGGGTCCCCCGGTTCAGCATCCCGACCTCGTAGCCGTTCGCGAGCAGATCGGATACGGTGTGCCGACCGATGAATCGCGTCCCACCGATGACGAGCGCCGTGTCGGTCATACAGATCCTCCGGGAAGCAGACTCAAAAGCGTGCCCGAACCGAAGCGGGCGATCAGTTCTCCGGTCGCGGCTCGTCGTCGGCCGTCCCGCCGTCTTCGCCGTCAGCGCGCGGCCCGTCACCGCGCCACCGCCGGTACAGGAGGTATGCGACGCCGAGCCCGACAAACCAGGTCCCGACCCCGGCGACCGCGAACCCGATCCCGATGAGGAACTCTCCGGTCGGCACGCCGAACATACCCACCTTCGGCGTCTCGGCCACATAAACGCTCCGAGGGAGGGGTAGTTTCTCGGCGCTGGCGCTCGTCCGCGACGACATGAGCGATCCCGATATCAGCCGGCGTCGACCGTGGCTCGCGGCGGCGCTGGCGCTTCTGGTGTCCGGACTCGGTCACGCCTACCTCCGCCGGTGGGCGCGGGCCTTCGGGTGGTACGCGGTAGTCACAGCGACGCTCGTGTTCCTCGTCCCCGACGGGGCGATCGATCAGCTCGTCGCCGGCGACCGTCCGCCGATCGGTGCGCTCGCCCCGGCGCTCGTCGCTGTCGGCGCCAGCGTCGTCGACGCGTACGTCCTCGCCGTCCGGAACAACCCCGCTCGCGAGCGCCAGTCGGCGTCGACTGACGCCGCCCCGGACGCGTCCGAGTCCAGCCGAGACGAAGCGACGCAGGACGGCGACGAGCCCGACTCGTCCGGACCGGGTGATTCGACCGTCTCGTGTCCCCACTGCGGCCGCGACACGGACGCAAAGCTGGACTTCTGTCAGTGGTGTGCGGATCCGCTGGAGCCGTAACAGCGTCGTCGAAAAAAAGCCGGGCCGTGGCGTCCGCCGTCTCCTCAGAAGAGGTAGAACAGCGGGAAGATGAACACCCAGACGATGTCGACAAAGTGCCAGTAGAGGCCGAAGTACTCGATCGGCCGCTCGTCGTCCAGGTAGTGGCCCTGATACGCCCGGACGAACAGGTAGATGGCGATCAGGAGGCCGATCACCACGTGGATCCCGTGGAGCCCCGTCGTCACGTAGTAGATCGACGCTTGGACCGGATCGCCGTGGGCGTTGGCGTTGATCGTCACGCCGCGGTCGAAGATCTCGTGGTTCCACTCCCACAGCTTGATCGCGAGGAACACGAAGCCGAACGCGATCGTCGCGCCGAGCGAGGCGAGGAGCCCCTGCCGGCTCTTACGGTGAGCCGCCACCAGCGCGAGGATCACGGTGAACGACGAGGTGATCAGCACGAACGTGTTGATGAGGCCGGGGAGGGACTCCGTCAGCGGCTCCCACGTCATCCAGCCGGCGTTGTACCGGACGAAGATGGCCGCGGAGAGGAACGCGCCGAAGACGATCACGTCCGACGCGAGGAAGAACCACATCCCCAGCTTCACCTTCTCGACGCCCTCGAAGGGCCACCGCTCGGCGAACTCGCTCGGCGGGGCGTAGAAGTCCTGCAGCCCCCACTTCACGCCGGACCAGACCATTCCGACCAGTCCGACGACGACGAGTATCGGGTACACGGGGTTCGAGACGTTGAGCGTGGTGCTCGCTATCGAGTCGCCGAGGACGAACGACAGCGACTCGCTGAACCCGGAGAGGCCGAGCAGCACGGTCCCGAGCGCCAGCGAGATCGCGAACGGCCAGATGCTCGCGTGGCTCGGGTGTTTATCCCAGTACGGGTACTCCGAGATGTGCTCTTCATGGTTGTCGCCGCCGTCCGTCGCGGCGTTGCCCTCGGCGTCGGCCTTCACCGCCGGGCCGCCGTCAGGCACGTAATCCTTCACGAACTCCAGCTTGCCCGAGGCGTACGAGGGGCGGTTGGGCCAGTTCTCCAGCGGCGGGGGCGAGGAGACCGCCCACTCCGCGGTCCGCGAGTAGTCCCACGGGTTGTCCCCGGCGGGCTCGCCGGAGACGTAGGACTTCGCGAAGTTGTAGAACATGATGAAGAAGGACAGTCCGAGCACGAACGCGCCGATCGTCCCGAACTGATGGTAGATCTGGAACTCGGGGTTGTACTCGAACACCCGGCGGGGGGTCTCCCAGCCGAGGAACATGGAGAAGTAGACCATGTTGAAGCTGATGAAGAAGATCACGAAGTGGATCTTCCCGAGCAGCTCGTCGTACATCTTCCCGGTCACTTTCGGGAACCAGTAGTAGGCCCCGCCGAACAGCGCCGTCGCACCGCCGAACATCACGTAGTGGAAGTGCGCGACCACCCAGTAGGTGCCGCGGAACTCGTAGTCGAGCACGATCGCGCCGAGGAACACCCCGGTGATGCCGCCGAGGATGAACAGCAGCAGCGCCCCGAACGCGAAGAGGAACGGCGTCGTGAACTGGATGCGCCCCTTGATCAGCGTGTAGATCAGCGAGAACACCACGAGGTCGAACGGTAGCGAGATCCCGATGGTGGTCGCCATCATGAGCGTCTTGATCTCGAGGTTGATCGTCGTCAGGAACATGTGGTGCATCCAGACGAGGAACGACTGGACCGAGATCAGACAGATGGAGATGATCACCCACTTCCGGCCGACGAGCCGCCGCCCGGAGAACGTCTGGAACAGCTCCAACATCACGCCGAGCGCCGGGAAGAAGACGATGTACACCTCGGGGTGACCGAAGAACCAGAAGAGGTGGCCCCACAGCAGGGATCCCCCTTCGGTCGCGGAGAAGTACACACTCCCGAGCACGCGGTCGGACGCGAGGATGAGTCCGACCGCCAGCAGCGCCGCGAACGCGAACAGCATCATCCACACCGTCGCGAGGATGGACCAGGTGAACATCGGCATGTCCATGATCCCCATCCCTTCAGCGCGCGAGTGGTGAATGGACGTGAGGAAGTTCACCGTCGACGCCGTGATGCCGACGACGAACATGAACAGCGCGAGCACCGCCCCGGTCGACCCGATGCTTGGCGTATACATCGGGATGTTGAGCGGGGCGTACATCGTCCACCCGGCGCTGAGCGTTCCGCCCTGGAAGAAGCTGATTCCCAGCAGGATGCCCGAGAAGAGGTACATCCAGTAGGAGAGCGCGTTCAGACGCGGGAACGCGAGGTCGTCAGCGCCGATCTGGAGCGGCACGAAGTAGTTCGCGAAGCCGAATCCGAACGGCGAGAGGAACCAGAACACCATGATCAGCCCGTGTGCGGTGACGGCCTCGTTGTACGCCAGCCCGGAGAGGATCTGGCTCGTCGGGTCCCACAGCTGCATCCGGATCAGCAGCGCGAGCACCCCCCCGAACAGCAGGAAGAACAGCGCGGTGATCGTGTACAGGATCCCGATGTCCTTGTGATTCGTGGTGACGAACCAGCGCTTGACCGAGGTCGTCGGCGGAAGCTCGCTCATGCACTCACACCTCCGATGGCGGCGGCGTTAATGCTTGCGGCGCCGTCGGCGGTCACGCCGCCCTCGACGCTGGAGGAGTTACCGCCGGTCCCCTCGTACCACGTCTCCCACTCGTCTTCGGGGATGACGGTGATCTGGCTCTTCATCGCCGAGTGACCGGGGCCGCAGAGTTCGAAGCACTCGACCATGAACGTCGCCTCGCCGCCCTGCGCCTGGACCTCTTCGGAGCTCACAGAGAACCAGTTCTCGTTGGTGTCTCCGGGAATGGCGTCGGATTTTATCCGTAGCTCCGACGATCCGAAGTTGTGCCACACGTCCCGTGAGGTCACCGTGATGTCGATCCGCGTGTCGGCGGGAACGACCATCTCACCACTCTCGGTGTGACCGTTCGGGTACTCGTAATCCCAGCCGTACTGGTACCCCTCGACCATGATCTCGATGTTCTCTTCGGGAGAGTCGGGCCCCTCCTCGACGTAGAGGAGTATCCCGTACGCGTACACAACGAGACTGATCACCACGATCGCGCTCAACCCAAACGATAGGAAGAGCTTCTTTGCTTTCGGACCGCCCTGTCCCGTCGGGAGCTCGCCGACCTCCGGCGCGTCGAAGTCCTCCTTCGGCTCGCCGCCGTCGTCGCGGTACTTGTACACGTTCCACAGCGTGTACGCGACGACGATGGTTCCGATGAGGGTCCCTAACGCGAGGAAGACGAAGAAGATCTCGTCAAAGACCTCCGCCTGTGCGCGCCAGTCGCTCCCCTGTTGCAGGATGAGTGAATCTATCATGTTCGTCTCTCTGCTCTTGTACGTCCCTTAGCGAAGGCGCAGTTAACTCTTGTGTGAACCGACCGAGCGGCGAACCGCTTGGCCGTCGGAAGGACGGCAGTGCTCGGGGGAAGAGACCCGCGGTCACGACGTGTCGGGACGGGACGCTTGACCGGGTGATCGAACGGGTCGACGAGACGGGGCTGGAGAGTCGCTCGGCGAAACACACGAATCGGCGGAACATACGAAGGCTATTTGTACGCGGGAACGGACCGCCTAACAACGAACTCACCATGGTCTCACTCACGCTCTTGAGCACGGCACTGATGGGGCTGCTCGTCGTGAGCACCTTCGTCGCCGTCGCACAGATCGGCGGGAAACGCACCGCTCCCGGTGCCGAGTCAGTCAGCAGGTACGACGCGATAACCGGCGTCCTCGGCGATATCGCCCGAAAGCCGGTGACGTGGGCCGTCTCCTTCGTCGCCATCACCGTCGGGATCGGCGCGGTCGCGCTCCTCGCGGTCGGGAACTTCGGACTGCCGGAAGGGTTGTCCGGCAGCCTCCTCACCCTCGTGTACGTCGCTGTCGGGATCCTGCTGACCGGATTCGTCTTCCTCGGCGCCTACTTCGGCGCTCGCGGTCGCGGCCTCGGCAACGCCCACGGCGTCGCCGCCGGGTCGTTCGCGTCGGGGCTCGTGTTTCTCGTGCTCATCGCGGCCGAACTGCTCATCGGTCTCTTCGGCTAGGCGGTCGGACCGAAATCTCCGGATAGCTGGTCAGGCGGCGGTCGGGATCCGAGCGGGGACTCCCGGATCCGAACAGGGACGACCGACTTCGAGCCGGACCGCCGTCCGCTGGAACAGTCCGCTCTCTCGAGTCTGCTTTCTCGAAGCGCCCGTCACGAACCGCTGTGATCAGGCGACCGCGACGCCGTTCCGGGCGAGGAAGTCGCTCGCGGCCTTGATCTCGACGGGGCTCCCGATGATCCGGTAGTGGTCGTCGCCTTCGACCACCGTCACGGTGAACCGATCGCAGATGCCGCCCCGCAGCCCGTCGAGCGCGCGACGCGGGAGGACGATCTGCGTGCTGTCACGGAGACTCGACGGATCGGGCATTCGACGTGTCGTCCGTCGCAGTAAACCGGTATAATCGTGTCGAAAGATTGCCGAATCGACGCCGGCCCGCCGCCGGCGGATCCGGTCGCAGTGGGGCGGTCGCGGTCCGGGCGCGAGGGCGTCCGCCGAAAATCACGCCACCGAGGGCGGGCGACGCGATCGTGAGGCGGAAAGAACACCTTTAACGAGTCGAACGGCCGACTGTAGGTCAATGGGACTGGAGGATGAGATGGAGGACCTCCGCGAGGAGATCGCCGAGACGCCCTACAACAAGTCCACCGAGGCACACATCGGGCGGCTGAAGGCGAAGCTCGCGGAGAAAAAGGAGAAACTGGAGAACCAGTCCTCCGCCGGCGGCGGCCACGGGTACGCGGTCGAGAAACACGGGGACGCCACGGTCGCGCTCGTCGGGTTCCCGAGCGTGGGGAAGTCCACCCTGATCAACGCCCTCACCAACGCCGACAGCGAGGTGGGCTCCTACGAGTTCACGACCCTCGACGTCAACCCCGGCATGCTGCAGTACCGCGGCGCGAACATTCAGATCCTCGACGTGCCGGGGCTGATCGAGGGCGCCGCGGGGGGACGCGGGGGCGGCAAGGAGGTGCTCTCCGTCGTCCGGACCGCGGACCTCGTGGTGTACGTCCTCTCCGTGTTCGAGATCGAGCAGTACGACCGGCTGAGCGAGGAGCTGTACAACACCAACATCCGCCTCGACACGGAGCCGCCCAACATCAACATCCGGAAGACCCACAAGGACGGGATCGGGGTGACGATGAGCGACGACGTGAGCCTCGACGAGAACACCGTCAAACAGGTGCTCCGCGAGTACGGCTACGTCAACGCCAAGGTGACGATCCCCCACGACCTCACGATCGACGAGCTGGTCGACGCCGTGATGGACAACCGCGAGTACCTCCCCTCGATGGTCACCGTCAACAAGGCCGACCTCATCGACAAGGAGTACCTCCCGACGGTCGAGGCGGAGCTCCGCGAGCGCGGACTCGACCCCGACGACGTGATCTTCATCTCCGCCGCGAAGGAGCGCGGGCTCGACGGGCTCAAAGAGCGGCTCTGGGAGGAGCTCGGTCTCATCCGGATCTACATGGACAAGCCGGGCCGCGGCGTGGACTACGAGGAGCCGCTGGTCCTCTTCGAGGGCGACACGGTCGGCGACGCCTGCGCGAAGATCGGCGGGGAGTTCGACGACCGGTTCAAGTTCGCCCGCGTCTCCGGCCCCAGCGCGAAACACGACGACCAGCAGGTCGGCAAGGGACACGAACTGGCCGACGAGGACGTGCTCCGCATCGTCGCGCGGAAGTAACCGGGTTCGGTCCGAAGTAACCGAGCTCGGTCGGACACGGTCGGTCACCGCGAGGCCCGACCGAAAGGCGCTTTTCGCGCGGCCGCGACGCACCACCATGATCACGGTCGCGCTGGCGGGCAAGCCGAACGCCGGCAAGTCCACCTTCTACACCGCCGCCACGATGGCCGACGTCGACGTGGCGAACTACCCGTTCACGACGATCGACGCCAACCGCGGAGTGACTCACGTCCGCACCGAGTGCCCCTGTCTCGACCGCGACGAGCGCTGCGGCAACGAGAACTGCCGGGCCGGGAAGCGGTACGTCCCCGTCGAACTCCTCGACGTGGCCGGGCTCGTTCCGGGCGCCCACGAGGGGAAGGGCCTCGGTAACCAGTTCCTCGACGAGCTGACGAACGCGGACGTGGTGTTGAACGTCGTCGACGCCTCGGGGGCGACCGACGCGGAGGGCGAGCCCGTGGCGGTCGGCGCGCACGACCCCCTCGACGACGTGGACTTCATCGAGGAGGAGATGGACCTGTGGCTCGCGGGGATCGTCGACCGCAACTGGGAGGGCGTCGAGCGCCAGTCGCGCTCGCCCGACTTCGATCTCGAGGCGGCGGTCACCGATCTGCTCACGGGGTTCGGCGCCACCGAACACGACGTGACGGCGGTCCTCCGCGGACTGGAGTACCCCGACGACCCGAAGCAGTGGACCGACGACGACCGCGAAGACCTCGCGCGGGCGATCCGGCGCCGGACCAAACCCATCGTCGTCGTCGCCAACAAGGTCGACGCCGCGCCCGAGGGGGCGATCGACCGGCTCCGCGAGGGGACGGACAAGCCGGTGGTGCCGGCCACGGCCGACGGGGAGCTCGGCCTGCGCCGCGCCGCTGAGGCCGGCGTCGTCGACTACGATCCGGGCGACGACGGGTTCGACGTGGTCGGCGACGTCTCGGACGGCCAGCGCGAGGGGTTAGAGGCGATCCGCGGCGCGATGACTGACCACGGCGGCACCGGGGTCCAGACCGCGCTGAACGCGGCGGTGTACGACCTGCTCGACCGGATCACCGTCTACCCGGTGCAGGACGCCTCCAAGTGGACGGACGGGACCGGAAACGTCCTCCCGGACGCGTTTCTCCTCCCGTCGGGCGCGACGCCGCCCGACCTGGCGTACGCGGTCCACACCGACATCGGTGAGGGGTACCTCCACGCGGTCGACGCCCGCTCCTCGCGCCGGATCGGCGAAGGGCACGAGCTCTCGGAGGGCGACGTGGTGAAGATCGTCTCGACCGCGGGGCCGTAATCGGGGCTGCGGCGGGTGTCGCCGTCGGCGGACCCCGACTCACTCCGGCGGTCGCGCGTACGTCACCGGCTTCGGCTCGAAGCCCGCGCCGCGGTAGAAGCGTCGCGCGCCGTCGTTGCGCCACTCGCAGGAGGCGGTGAGGGAGTCACGGTCGGCCTCGCGGGCCAGCTCTTCGACCCGTTCGACGACCGCCGTGCGACCGACAGGCACATGCGGATCGCCCGAGACTGGCCGGTAGATGCTCGGGCTGGAGCACGACTTCCGGATCGTCGACACCCGCGCGACGCTCGACCCCGACGAGTCGTCGGTAGCGACCCACGGGCGGGACATCTCTCCCGAGCTGCTGGAACGTGAGATGCTGCAGGCCGGCGTCGTCCGCGCGGTCGCGAGCCCGGGGCGGCGCGCGCCCGAACAGAGCTACCTCCGGGCGAACAACGCCGTCGCGCGGCTCTCGATCGACCGGCCGTTCGTCGCGTTCGCGCGGCTCAACGGCCCTCGAGATCCGGGAAGCGGTCCCGTTTCCGCGGTCAGGAACCTCCGCGCCGAGCGCGACGACCACCACGCGCGCCCGGACGATGTCGAGCAGTACTCCTACGACGACCGCTTCCACGGGTTCACCCTCGTCCCGCACGTCGACGGGCTCCCGAACGAGGACGTGCTCACCCGGCTGGAGGCCGCGGATCTCCCGGTGATCGTCCACGCCGGCACGGAGTTCCCGCCCGCGGCGGTCGAGCGCGAACTGCTCGACTACGACATATCGATCGTGCTCGCCAGCTTCGGCGGCTACCCCCTTGACGCCGACCTGATGAACGAGACCCTCGACCTGTTGGCGGAGTACGACCGACTGTACGTCGAGACAAGCGCCGTGCGGTATCGGGAGGTGCTCGAGCGGGGAGTTTTGGAACACCCCGACCGCGTCCTCTTCGGCTCCGGCGCGCCCGACGTGCATCCGAACGTCGGCGTGATGGAGGTGCTCACCCTCGACGTCTCCGAGGATCTGATGCGCCGCGTGTTCGCGAAGAACCCCGCCCGGCTGATCCCCGCGCTCGCCGAGGGGGCCGACGTCTGAAGCGACGGGCACTTGGCGCGGGGTCGCGGACCGAGGTTGCATGAGCGACGCCGAGAACGCCGGTCCGAACGACGCCGAGTCCGCGGGCGACCCCGGCGACGACGCTCTCGTCGAGGTCGTCCGCGCCGTCGGCCACGAGCACGTCACGGCCGAGCACGCGAGCACCCTCGAGCTCACGACCGACGACTGGCTCACCCCCGCCGGCGACTGCATCGTCGGCGTCGAGGCCGACCGCACGCCGCGCGAGTTCTCCGCCGCGTTCCGCGACGCGTGTCGGGACGCGACCGCGACGATCACGGCGACGGTCGCCGTCGGCGAGCCGACCGACGACGCGGTCGACATCGATTCCCCCGCCCACGTCGACGAGATCGTCGGCCGCGGCGACCCCGACCTCACGCTCCTCGACGATCGGTCGATGGTCGGGCGGACCAGCGACTACACCGACGACGAGCGCACGATCTTCGTCGACGGCGACGGCGCCGCCGCGGATCTCGACCGGGACCTCGTGGCCGCGCTCGCCGAGGGCGCGCCGGTCGCGCTGCGGCTGGCAGTCGAGTCCGCCGACTGACCGGGCGGGACGCCGCTCTCGGTCTCAGATCGGAAGCTCCGCGTCTGCGCCGACCACGCGATCGACCTCCTCGGGCGCGCGCCAGTCGGTCGTCCGTTCCAGCAGCTGCACGACCATCTGGCCGGTCGCGCCCCAGACGGTGTAGCCGTCGACGTGGAAGAAGTGGATGCGGTGATCGCCGTACTCCGGGTGACCCGTGCGACGCTCCGTCTCGTAGTTCGCGGGGTCGGTCAGCCCGCTGACGGGCAGCACGGCCACCTCGGCGACCTCCGACTCGTCGGGGACGTACTCGCGGTCGGGCGCGACTCCGACGAAGGGGCGGATCCGGTAGGCGGAGGAGGTCCGGGTGTCGTCGAGCCGCCCAACGACGTCGACCTCGTCGGCCCGCATGCCGACCTCCTCGTTGGCCTCGCGGAGCGCGGTGTCCGTCAGGGTGCGGTCGATCGGCTCGCGGCCGCCGCCGGGGAAGCTCATCTGTCCGGGGTGTCTCCCAAGGTGGGCCGCGCGCTTGGTGAACAGCATGTGGGCCTCGCCGCCCCGCTTGATGACCGGTGCCAGCACGGCCGCCTCGCGACGCGCTCGGGTCACCTCGTTGGGCGTGTGTCGGCGGAGCCCCGTCAGGTCCATGTCGGCCGTAGGCGCTCGGGCGGGGTTAACGTTTCTCCGTGTTCCGGCGGTCTGAAACGACCCGTCGAGGGCGTCCCCCGGCCGCGCGGCTTCGGACGTTTTAAGCACGCGACCCACCCTTCACTGGACAATGAGCGACGACGACCAGGAGCTCGGGATCACCGAGTCCAAGTCACACAACACCGGCGAGTGGTACGCCGAGGTCGTACAGAAGGCGGGGCTGGCGGACTACGGCCCCGAGGGGATGAGCGGCTTCATCGTCACCCGTCCGCGCGCGTACGCCGTGTGGGAGCGACTGCAGGGGTTCCTCGACGCGAAGTTCAAGGACACGGGCGTCCAGAACGCCTACTTCCCGATGTTCATCCCCGAGTCGTACCTCGAACGGGAGAAGGACATCGTCGAAGGGTTCGACCCCGAGGTCGCGTGGGTGACCGAGGCGGGCAACAAGGAGCTCGACGAGCGGCTCGCGGTCCGCCCGACCTCCGAGTCGATCATCACCCCGTACATCAGCCAGTGGGTCCGGAGCCACCGCGACCTCCCGCTGCGCGTGAACCAGTGGTGCTCGGTCGTGCGCTGGGAGGCGACGGAGACGAAGCCGTTCTTCCGCACGAAGGAGTTCCTCTGGCAGGAGGGCCACACAGCCCACGCGAGCGCCGAAGACGCCTGGGAGGAGACGATGACGCGGCTCGACCAGTACGCCTCCGTCTACGAGGACCTCCTGGCGATGCCCGTGCTGAAGGGCCAAAAGCCCGACCACGACAAGTTCCCCGGCGCGGAGACGACCACGACCGTCGAGGCGCTGATGCCCGACGGGAAGTCGGTGCAGGCGGGTACCTCCCACCACCTCGGGCAGTCGTTCGCCGAGGCGTTCGACATCACCTTCTCCGACGAGGACGAGGAAGAGCGGCTCGCTCACACCACCTCGTGGGGGCTCTCGTGGCGCGCGCTCGGCGCGCTGATCATGACGCACTCCGACGAGCAGGGGCTCGTGCTCCCGCCCGGCGTCGCCCCCGAGCAGGTCGTCGTCGTCCCGATCTGGCAGGAGGACACGAAAGACGACGTGCTGGAGTACGCTCAGGGCGTCGCCGACGACCTCGACGACGCGGGGATCCGCGTCGAACTCGACGACCGCGACGAGCGCAACCCCGGCTTCAAGTTCAACGAACACGAGCTCAACGGCGTCCCGCTCCGGATCGAGATCGGTCCCCACGAGGTGGAGGACGGCGAGCTCACCCTCGTCCACCGTCCCGACGGTGAGAGCGTCGTCGAGGAGCGCGACGGGGTCGTCGAGACGGTCCACGACCACTTCGACGAGGTGTACGCGAAGCTGTACGCCGCCGCCGAGGAGACCCTCGACGGCGAGGTGCGGGAGGCCGACGACCGCGCCGACATCCTCGGTACGCTGGGCCAGCACGGCGGCTACGTGAAGGCGCCGTGGTGCGGCGACGAGGACTGCGAAGAGCCGATCAAGGAGCCGATGGCCGCCGAGATCGTGATGGTCCCGTTCGACGAGGAGGACCCCCTCGCCGAGGGAGACCACGACGAGACCTGCGCGATCTGCGACGACGACGCCGAGCGGACGGCGTACTTCGCGAAGTCGTACTGACGCCGGGCGGGAGAGCCTCCCCCTCGCAGTCTCGCGTTTAATCCGCGTTGATCCGGCTTAACGGAGATGGGTATATATACGGATACGTCGCGTACCGTCAGGTAATGAATCGGAGGATCGCGCTCGTCGCCGTCGCGGTCGTGCTGGTCGGCGTGGCCGGACTCGCCGCAGCCGGTCCGGTCGGGACCGCAGTCGCGCAGGACGACCCGGTGGCGACGAACGGGACGGACGGGGGCAACGAGACGGCGAACGGGACCGACATCAGCCCCGGAGAGCGGTTCTCCGGCGTGATCGGGGTCCAGCAGGCCGAGATCTCGGGCGAGGTCGATTCCCGCGCGTTCGAGGTCGCGCTCAACCGGACGGAGGCGCCCGACGAGCGGGCCGCGCTGGTCGCCGGGCGGCTGAACGGAACGGCGGAGCGGTTGTCCGAAATCGAGCGGCGCCAGCGGGAGCTCCGCGACCGCCGCGAGGCCGGCGAGCTGAGTCAGGGCGCGTTCGCCGCCCGCATGGCGGAGACGAGCGCTCGGGCCGAGACGATCAAGCGCGAGGCGAACCGGAGCGCCGTTGTCGCCCGCGACCTCCCGGAGGCGGCGAGAGCGAACCGCGGGCTCAACGAGGAGCGGATCACTGAGCTCCGCGAGCGGGCGAGCGAGGCGAGCGGCCCCGAGGTCGCGGCCATCGCTCGCGGCGTCGCCGGCAACGGCGTGGGCGGTCCGCTGGCGTCCGACCGACGCGGTCCGCCGGACGGCGCGGGCGCCGGTGAGGGCCCCCAGCGCGGGGGCGGACCGGGAGCTGACGACCGTTCGGGTCCAGGCGACGGACCGGGAGCCGGCAACGGACCGGGGGACCGCGGCAACGGGACTGACGCCGACGGCAACGCCACCGACGACTCGACGAATGCGGTCCGGAATCCGACGGGCGAGGACGGAGACGGCGCGAACGGGCGCAGCGGCGCCGGTCAGGGGGTCGGAAGCGGTGACGGGAACGCGACGAGCCCGCGCGACGACCCGTCCGCGCCCGGCGGGGACGGCGCTGATGGCGGAGACGGCGCTGATGGCGGAGACGGCGCTGATGGCGGAGACGGCGCTAACGGCGGCGACGGCGAGGACGGACCGAGTGGGAGCGAGAGCACCCCCGGCGCTGACGGCGGCGACCGATCGGGCGGTACCGGGGACGGTCCCAGTGCTGACGGCGGCGACCGATCGGGCGGTACCGGGAACGGTCCCGGCGCTGACGGCAGCGACCGATCAGGCGGCAACGGACGGGACTCCGGCACCGACACCGTGATCGCCGTCGGTCCGGTCACAGAGCGTCTCGCCGGGCCGCTGACGGACGGGGCGGACTTCCTCAGACGCGTCGTCGGTATCGATGGATAGGCGCGGGTCGATCGGGTCCCGCCGCGGGATGACCGCGAGCGAGCGAATCGGCAGTCACCCGCGCCCAATCGGAGGATCGCGCGGGGGCCGGCCTCACGACCGTCCGCACTCCTGAGATGGGAAGCGATTTATCGGAGCCTCGTAACTATCCGTCCGTGCAGCGAACGGTGCTCCTCGTCGTCGCGGTCGTCGCCTGCGCGGGCTTCGCGTCGATCGGAGCCGCACAGAGCGGGGCCGGTGTCCCCGCCGGCGGCTTCGGACAGATGGATGTCAGCCCGGACGACATCCTGATCGAGGCCACCGTCGAACCCGACGGCGACGCCGTCTGGGAGACGCAGTACCGCGTCCGGCTCGCGAACGACGACGAAGAGCAGGCCTTCGAGGAACTCCGAACGGACGTGGAGTCGGACCCGGACGCGTACACGGGGCGGTTCGGCGAGCGCATGCGCGCGACGGCCGCCACCGCCGAGAACGCGACGGGCCGGGAGATGAACGTCACGAACGTCACGGTGACCGCCGAGCGGCGCGAACTCCCGCAGTCGTACGGCGTGCTCACGTACCGGTTCGAGTGGAGCAACTTCGCGGCCGTCGACGGGGACCGACTCGTCGTCGGCGACGCGATCGACGCGCTGTTCCTCGACGAAACCACGTCGCTCATCGTCTCGTGGGAGGAGGGCTACCGGCTCGGCGACGCGTCGCCAACGCCGACCGAGACCCGCGACAGCGCGGTCGTCTGGCAGGGGCCGGTCGACTTCACGGAAGGCCAGCCGCGCGTGGCGATCGAGCCGGAGGGCCGCGCCGCCGGCCCGCTCGTCTTCGCCGCGGTCGGACTCCTCGCGGCGGTCGTCGCGGTCGTCGGCTACCGGCGCCGACCGTGGGGCGGGTCGGAGCCCGAACGCTCGTCGGACGCGCCGACCGCGACGGCTGACTCGGCGGCGACCGATTCGGGCGACGAGCACGACGCGGAGGCCTCCGAGGGCGCGGCGGCCGCGACGGCCGCGACCGATGCCGGCGGAGACGACGGCTCCGAGGATGGAACCGAGCGCGACGAGAGCGGGGCTGAAGGCGAGGCCGACGCCGACTCGGCGCCGCCGATCAACGACAACCTGTTGAGCAACGAGGAGCAGGTGCTCCGGCTCATCGAAGCCAACGGCGGGCGGATGAAACAGAAGCAGGTCGCCGAGGAGCTCGACTGGACCGCCGCCAAGACGAGCCAGGTGGTGACGGGGCTCCGCGACGAGGACGACCTCGACGGGTTCCGGCTCGGGCGAGAGAACGTTCTCTCGCTCCCCGACTACGACGCGGCGGCGGACGCCGGCGAGGAGACCGAGAGCGACGACGACGAGGAGTAGCGCTCTCGTTACAGATCTCGTGACCGCCCGAGATGTTGGAGGTCGCCGCCGCACTCACAGGTGCCGCTCGTCTCCGAGCGCGCACCGCATTTGAAACACTCGTACAGTTCTTGACCGCTCACCTCTGGTTCTGGTCGCATATGATGACATACGATACCGAGTGTCATAGAAACGACCCTAATATTCTTTACAGAGTATAATCAGACACCGGACGCTCTGTGAACGAACGATCGGTTCGGCGAGAGACGCGAACCGGACAGAAAAGCCGGAGGAGGGATTTGAACCCTCGACCTATTCCTTACGAAGGAATCGCTCTGCCAGCTGAGCTACCCCGGCGCGCATCTAACCATTCCCGAACGGAAAAATAAGGGTTCCGAAACCGCGACGCCACGGTCCGCGAGATCACGCGACATCTCCCGGTTCCGGCCCGTCGATCGCGACCGGACCAGAGTTCGCGTTCGTTTTGAAATACACTGGTTATCGGTTGGAATACGGTGCATAGTAAGCGATCGCCACAGGAATATAAGGAAAAAGCATATATACTTGTTCGTACTTCATCTGAGACGTGATCACACCGATCGTGTGCCGTGATGGCGGGGATCAACTCCCCCGACGGTGTCTGCCCGGTCGGAGCCCGTACCGGGCGTCGCTCGTCCCGCCGGTCGCGACCCCCACCGCGACCCGGCGCGACTGTCACCACTATCAGTGATCCGACACGGCCGACGTGTACCTCACGTCTCCGACGTGCCAAGCGCGAAATCGCCTCTGGCCCCGACCCCCCCACGGCCGTAGACTCTTGTCATGTGACGGGCCCGTAGCCGTCTCGACCCGCTGCCGGGTCGGGACGGCGGTCATGCTGTCGATGCCGACGCGCCACCTCGCCAGCGGTCGCCGGCGAGCGGGGCGTCCGAATCAGGCGGAGAGTCCGCCGAGGCGTTCTCCCGCCTAGAAGCGCCGCCGGAGCGCGCTCACGACCGCCGAGAGCCCGCTCACCGCGGCTCCGAACCCTCCGGCGAGTCGAACCTCCGCCGGCGCGGTCCCGAGCTCGCGGGAGACCGCTCCTGGGCGGGCGTCGGCGCCGACGAGCGCGACCGTTCGCCCCCGGACGCGGATCTCGGCGGTGAGGTCCGTCCCGGTCAACAACGCGGCGAAGCCACCGGCGTCAGCGTCGTCCGGCAGGCTCCGAGCGACCCGGATCGCGTCGCGGACCGTCTGCACCTCGACGAACAGGCGGTCTCCAGTCGATCGAACGTCGAGATCGACGCCCTCGACGGTAAGCGTCAGGTCCTCCGTGGTAACTGAGAGCGGTGCCCGCGCGTCAGTCTCGTTCACGGGTCGTGACCCGAACGGTGCCGTCGAGGCGCCAGTTGGCGTGTTCGACGTCGTCGCCGGTGCCGCTCGGGACATCGACGGTCATCTCCTCGAACTCGTAGACGATCTCGGCGTTGCGGCCCGTCAGCCGATCGTAGAGGCCGATGGCGAGGTCCGGCCACGTCGTCGTCTCGTCGATGCGCTCTTCGGGGTCCGCGCTATCACTCATACACGATACCACGGGTTGCAGTCGCATAAAGATGTCACTCTATCAAAACTACACCCGTGCCACTCCTTACGGACCACCGACGCACGGATTCTCGAGGTGTTCGGTGACTGTTCGCAGGTGCGGGCGACGGTGGAGTGCACACCGGCGGGGCGGCGCTTCAGGCTCGCGTCAGCCTGACGTCTAGACACACGTTGTACTCGTGGGGGGCGTACGACCGGACGACGTGTTCGGTCTCGACGGTCACGTCGTACGCATCGCCGGCGACCGCGCGGATCGCCCGCGTACCGGGGCCGAACGGGTCGTCCTCGTGTTGGATGTCGTAGTAGTGGACGACACAGTCGTCGCCCGCCAGCCGGACGGCGGCGTCGAGGAACTCGTCGGCGGAGTGCGGGAGATTCATCACGAGTCGGTCGGCGCTCCCGGCGTGGTCGTCGGCGATCTCCCGCACGTCGCCGGCGATCGCGGTCACGCGGTCCGCCACCCCGTTGCGCTCGGCGTTCTCCCGGAGGTACTCGATCGCGTGCTCGTTGAGGTCACAGGCGACTACGTCGGCGCCGCGGGCGGCCATCGGGACGGCGTAGGGCCCGACGCCGGCGAACATGTCGACGACGGTCTCGTCGGAGCCGACCTGCTCGATCACGCGGTGGCGCTCGGTGGCGAGCCGCGGCGAGAAGTACACCTCAGCCACGTCCAGCAGGAACTCGTGGCCGTACTCGCGGTGGACCGTCTCGGTGCCGTTCCCCGCCAGCACGTCCCAGCGCCGGACGCGCAGTTCGCCCTCGATCGGGGAGGCCCGGTTGAGCACCGTCTCGCAGGGCACGTCGGAGGCCATCACCGCCTCGGCGATCTCGCGGGCGCGCTCGTCGTCGTCCTCGTCGACGATGACGATGTCGCCGAGCCGCTCCAGCGAGGGCTCGTAGCCGAGGATCGAGGCGGGTGTCCGCGGGCGGTCGCGCTCGGCGGCGTCGCGCTCGACGATCGTCGCGGCGAGGTCGGCGGGAGCCGCGTCGGGGTCCGTGACGGGGATGTAGATCGTGTCGCCGTCGACCGCGATCTCGTGGTCGCCGTCGAGGGCGTCGGCGTCGGCGAGCCGCTCGCGGACCGTCTCGCCGCGCTCGCGCTCGACCGCGACGCAGGGAACGCTCATTGTCGCGGGAACGCGGGGGGAGCCATAAACGCTGACGCTTTGGCGGTCGGTGGCCCTTCGGTGGCCGAGGACGCTTCGGGGCCGGAGGCGCTTCGCGAGGTCGGGCCGAATCAGTCGAACGGGTATCGCGCGGTCGCTCCGCACTCGCGACAGCGGACGACCACCCGGCCGGGTCGGAGCCGGACCCGGCTCGTCTTCCCCGGTCGGAGGTAGACGCCGCAGTCGTCGCAGGTCTTCCGGGAGAACTCGGCCGGGACGCCACAGCGGTTCCGCTCCGCGATCCGCCGCGCGAGCGCGACGTACTCCCGCGCGCGGTCGTATTCGCCGTCGACGACGGCTTCGCGGGCGAGCGTCAACAGCCGGTCGATCCGTTCCGACGGGATCCCCATACCTCGCCGGGGGTGACCGACCGGCAAAGTCGTTGCCATCGAGGAGCGTCGCTCCGGACGCGACTGGAACGCGCCCCGTCGCCGCGCTCCCCAACCCGCACGCTTTTTTATCGGTCCGCGCGAACGACGCGCCATGAAGGAATCCCTGATGGACGTCGTCTGCTGCCCGCTCGACAAGGCCGACTTGGACCTCGACGTCGACGATCGGGACGGCGAGGAGATCCTCGCGGGGACGCTCACCTGCACCGAGTGCGGCGAGGCCTACCCGATCGAGGACGGCATCCCGAACCTCCTCCCGCCGGACATGCGCGAGGAGGCGACGGCGTAGGGCGCAGACGCCGCTCCCGTCCCCGGCTGCCGACCGCCCGTTCCGTACTGCATCTTTTTTTAGTGTGAGTGCGTCGACCCGAGCGTGTCGACACTCTCCGTCGAACTGAACGGGGACGCGGTCCACTCGATCCGGGCGCCCGCTCGGTTCGAAACGACCGGCCCGTTCGCCGTCGCGCTCGAGAACGCGGGCCGCTCTACGCACGTCCACCTGCACTTCGACGACGACCTCGACCGGGTCGCTTCGGTGACTGAGACGAACCACTTCGTCGACGACGAGGCCACGAAACACGTCCACGTCTCCGTCGACGACGCGTCGGAGCCGGTTCGGGGAAAGCTGAAGATCGTCACCGGCTACGGCTCGGAGACCCGGTACGTGGACCTTCGGCTCGAACCGCCCGAAGAGACCGTCCCCGAGGAGGTCGTGGTCGACGATGCGTTCACGAAACCCCCGGAGCGCCCGCCGGAGGTCCCGCCCTCGCAGCGCGCGGCGAACGCGGTCGACCGGCTGATCGAGCGCGGCGGCGTTCCCGGGGCGATCGCCGCGTTCCTCGCGCTGGCCGCGGGCGTCGCCGTCGCGCTCGCGCTCGACAGTGCGATCGTCACCGCGGTCGTCGCCATCGTGCTGATGGTGTCGATCGGAACGGTGCTTCTGGCGGCGTGGTGACGGGAGCGGGCGGGTGGTGTGGCGTTCTCCTCGCCGCCGACCGCTCCCGCCGATCGCCGCGAATCCGGGCGCTTTTAACCGTGCCAGCGGAACGATCGCGCATGAGCTTCGAGAAGGAAGACGAGGTCGTCCTCCACGACAAACACAGCGACTACGACGGTGAGGCGGGCACGATCACGCAGGTGATGGAGACGATGTTCGGCGACGCGACCTACACGGTCAGCTTCGAGGACGGGCAGGAGACCGGCGTCCCCGAGGACGCCCTCGACGCCGTCGAGAGCGAGGAGTAACTCCTTTTCCCGACCCGCATGGCCAAAGTCCCCTTCCACTACGTCGACCTCCGGGCGTTCGCGTACGCCACCGAGGACGAAAAGCGGGTCGCGGACGCCCTCCGGACGTTCCTCCCCGAAGACGTCGAGCTGGACCGCGTCGAGAACGTCGGTCACCACGGCGACCGGATCGCCGTGCTCTCGGCTCGCATCGAGAACGCCGACGGAATGCGTCACGTCCTCGACCGACTCTCCGAGCTCGACGAGGTCGACCGCGTGATCGACGAGCTCGACCAGCGGGTCGACGACAACTGCGCGCTGTTCCTCCGCGTCGACAAGCAGGCCGCGTTTCGCGGCGAGGTCCGGCTCGGCCCCGGAGTCACCGTCCGCGCGAAGGTCGAGGCGTACCCGGCGAAGAAGGAGGCCGCCGTCGAGAACGCCCGAGAGACGCTGTCGCGACTGCGGGACGACGACACGTAGCCGGGCTCCTCACAGGTAGCCGAGTTCCCCCGTCGCCCCGTCGGCGTGGATTTTTATCATCGCCTACCGTCGACCCGTCCATGAGCGACCCGTTCGTCGTCGTCGGTGCGGACGCCGCCGGGCTGAGCGCGGCCAGCAAGTGTCGCCGCGAAGCGCCCGACCGCGAGGTCGTCGTCTTCGAGAAGGGACGATGGATCTCGTACGCCTACTGCGGAATGCCGTACTTCATCGAGGGGCTCATCGAGCGCATGTCGAACCTCCTCTCGCTCTCGCCGAGCGAGGTCGACGAGCGCGGGATCGACCTCCGGCGCGGCCACGAGGTCGTCGGCGTCGATCCGGACGCGAACACGGTCACCGTCGAGACCGCCGCGGGCGACACTCTTGAACAGAGCTACGGCGACCTGCTCGTCGCCACGGGCGGCCGCGCGTCGACCGGCGCCTTCGACGTGCGCGGGCTCGACGGCGCCTTCACGCTCCACAGCATGGACGCCGCGGCCGCGATCGACGCGTACATCGCCGAGCCGGAGGCCTACGACCCCGCCCGCGCCGACGTGAGCGCGGTCGACCGCGAGCGCGTCGACCGCAACGCCTCGATGCCCGCCCCCGAAACGGCGGCGATCGTCGGCGGCGGCTACGTCGGGATCGAGATGGCCGAGGCGCTCGTCGGGCGCGGGCTCGACGTACATCTCTTCCACCGCTCCGGACACCTCCTCTCGGACTTCGGCGAAGCCGTCGGCGAGCGCGTCGAGACCGAACTGACGGAGAAGGGCGTGACGGTCCGCACGGACGCCCCCGTCGACGGGCTCGTCGGCGACGACCGGATCGAGGGCATCGCCTTCGACGGCGCGGACGGTGTGGAGACGCTCCCGGTCGACTTCGCGGTCGTCGGCGTCGGGATCCAACCGAACACCGAACTCCTCAACGGGACGGGAGTCGACCTGGGCGCCGGCGGCGCGATCCGCACCGACGAGTACGGCCGGACCAGCCTCCCCGACGTGTACGCCGCGGGCGACTGCGCGACCGCGATCCACGCCGTCACGGGCGAGGAGGCGTGGATGCCGCTCGGGCTCACCGCCAACCGGGCCGGCCGAGCGGTCGGTGCCACGGTCGCCGGCGACCCCTCGCCGGTGGGTGAGATCGCCAGCACCGCGGCCGTGAAGGCGTTCGACATGGAGGCGGGCCGAGTCGGTCTGATCGACGCGGCGGCGGCCCGCGAAGCGGGGTTCGACCCGGTCCGCGAGACGGTGACTGCCGGCTCGCGCTCCGGCTACTACCCCGGCGCGGCGCCGACCGACGTGACGCTCGTCGCCGACCGCGACACGGGGCGGCTCATCGGCGGGAGCATCGTCGGCCCCGACCGCGCCGCGATCCGGATCGACACGCTCGCGACCGCGCTGGAGGCGGACATGACCGTTCCGGAGGTCGAGCGGTTGGACCTCGCGTACGCGCCCCCGTTCTCGCCGGTGTGGGACCCGATCCTCGTCGCTGCGAAGGTGCTCAACGGCGCGCTCGACGACGACTGACGGTGCGACTCAGTCGTCCGCGCCTGCGCTTCCGTCGGCGGGGGACGAATCGCTCCCGGTCGGACCGTCGCCGATTCCGCTGACGACGCGCCCGACCGCGTAGCCGGCGGCGCCGACCGCGACCGCGCCTGCCGAGGCGACGCCCAGCGGCTCGATCAGCGCTGCGAGGAAGGGGACGGGGTCGGCGAACGGGAGCGTGTACGGCGCCGGGCCGACCGTCCGCAGGAGGACCGCTGCAAAGGGGCCGTACGCGAGGAGGGCCGCGGGGAGCACGCCCCCGCCGACCGCGGCGAAGGCGGCGACGCCGATCGCGGTCAGGACCGCTATCCCCCCGGCGACGGGAGCGGCGAGGCTCTGCGGGACGCCCGTCGCACCGAGCGAGGCCGCCGCCGCGGTGGCGATCGAGACCGCGTCGAAGGCGACGTAGGAGACCGCGAAGCCGACCGCGCTCCAGACGGCGGCGCGTTCGAACCCCGTCTCACCGAGCGCGACGCGGGCGGCGCGGCGCCCGGATCCGTCGTCCGTCGTCATTCCAGGCGAGTCGCGCCCCGCCCCTCCCGTTCGGGGGTGAGGTTGCCGTGTTCGTCGATCTCGCCGGCGACGATCCGGGTCGAGGAGATGCGTTCGCCGTCCTCGGCCGGGACGTGGTCGACCACGACGAGTTCGAGGGGGTCGTGGCCGCGCTCTCGGCGGATCTCGTTGATCTGGTCGCCGCCGTCTCTCGTCTCCGGGGACACGATCAGCGCGTCGAACTCGGGCTCGACCGCGATGCCGGTCGGATCCGTCAGCTTGCGGACCTCGAACTCGCGGTCGTGTTCGTCGGCGAGCCCGGACAGCTCGGCTTCGAGGTCGCGCTTGCGCCGGTCGTACGGGCGGACGTACCGCTCGACGTGGCGGGTCTTCGGCGCGAGCTCGTCCGACGTGAGTCCGACGGTCACGTCACCCAGCTCGAACGCCCGTTCGAACAGCTTCCGGTGGCCGTCGTGAACGGGATCGAACGTACCACCCAGCGCGACGTTCATGCACACTGATTGCGCGGACGGGACTTAAAACGTCTCGAAGCGGGAGCGAACGAGTGCGCCCTACCGGTCGTCGCTGTCGGCGTCTCCTTCGCCGTCGTCGCTGTCGGCGTTGCCGTCTACTTCGCCGTCGTCGCCGTCGCCGTCTACTTCGCCGTCGTCGCCGTCGACAGATATCTGGACCGGCTCCGCGTCGCCGTCGGGCGACTCGCCGCCGAGCCGCCGATCGAGGTTGAACACGGCGTTGAGCTCCCGCTGCACGTCGCCGACGACGCCCTGTACCAGCTCGCTCGGGGCGATCGCCTCGTACTCGTAGGGGTTGTTGCCGGCGCCGCTGGCCTCGCGCTTGTCGCGTTCGACGGTTCCCTCGTCGTGGAGCTCCGCGAGCGCCTCGCGGACCGTGCTCGGGTAGAGGCCGGTGCCGTCGGCGACCTCGTCGCTCGTGCTGTTTGGGTTGTCGCGGAGGAAGACGTAGATCCGCGCGCGCGTCTCGGTGTCGAGCAGCCACGACAGGAGGTCGACGACGTTGTCGTCGAACCCCTTGACGGCCTTGTCCGCGCCCTCTCCGAGCCGTTCCTTGGTCTTCCGGAGCTCCTCGCGGGTTCGATCGGTCGGCGACTCGTCGTCGGCGCCGTCGCCGTGATCGTCTGTAGTCATACCGGAATTTGGGGTCCGCGCGCCCAAAAGCGTTTCTCGTCGTTTCGGTTCCAACGGAACGCGTCCCGGCTTCCCGCTCACACGAACCGCGTCCTGCCCTCCCGCTTACGGCGACAACACGAGATCCTCGCAGAGCGCGTCGAGGCCCCTCTCGTCGCGGAGCCGGCGCTGGCGCCGACTGCCGCTCTCGGCGTCGTACACCGCGCGGATCCCGTCGATCCCGAGCCGATCGCACTCGGTGGCGACCACGTCGCCAAGCGAGACCGTCTCCTCGCCGTCTCGGGTGATGAAGGAGGCGTCGTGGCCGCGCCGAATCGCCCGCCACTTGTTCTCGTCTAACAGTTCTCGGCGGAGCGTCGGCGGGGACTCGCCGTCCGCGTAGCGCTCGGCGTAGTCGACGACGAGGGCGTGGACGTACTCGACCATCGCGAGGGTGACCGCCGGGTCGCGCTGGGCGTCGGGCGCGCGCACTTCGACCGTGCCGTGGCCGGTGTGGGGGCGCACGTCGAACCAGAGCTCGCCGCGGTCGGAGATGGCGCCCCGTTCGACCATCCGGCGCTCGTAGCGCTGGAAGGCGTCGAAGTCGTCGAACGCGGACGGGATCCCCGTGTTCGGGAGGTTCTCGAAGATCTTCGCCCGAGCCGAGGCGAGCCCGGTGTCGAAGCCGTTCCAGAACGGTGAGTTCGCCGAGAGCGCGAGCAGAATCGGTGAGTGCCACCGGAGCCGGTTGGCGATCCACACCGCCTTGTCCGCGTCGTCGACGCCGACGTGGACGTGGAGCCCCGCCGTGGTGTTGCGGTGTTGCGGGTACTGGATCCGGTCCAACTGCGCCTGGTAGCGCGGCTTCTCGGCGTGATCCAGCTCGCGCCACTTCGCCGCCGGATGGAGGCCCGCCGCCGCGATCCGGTAGCCGTCGGCGGCGGCGTGGTCGACGAGCGCCTCCCGCACCGTCGAGAGGGCGTCGCCCGCGTTCGACGGATCCTCGATCAGTTCCGTCTGCGCCTCGATGGTGCATTTGAACAGCTCGTGGTCGAACCCCTCCGGCACCGCAGCCGGCGGATCGCGGCCGTAGACGAGATCGTCGGTCCCCGAGGTCGGGCGGCCGTCGGCATCGACGATGTAGAACTCCTCCTCGATGCCGAGGGTCCCCATCCGAGCGAACGCGTCCCGCGAACCGAGTTCCATTACCGCTCCGTACCGGCCGCGCGGTCTTATATGGATTGGAACCCGAAAGCGGCGCGGTGACGCCGTCGTCGAACGCGAAACGGTCCGCAGATCTGCGCCACTTCACACCCTTCTGTTCCGTTTCACTCCCGTTCGCTCTGTGCCGTTTCACGCCCCTTCGCTCCGTCCCGCGATACTCCACCCACTCCGCGCGGACGCCTCCGAGGTCGGCCACCCCGGCCCGCCGCAGTTAGTTCTCCGGGAGGATGTCGCCGACGGAGGCGCCGACGCTCATCACGATGGCGATCAGCAGCGTCTGTGCGCCCGCGACCGTCGGCTCGCTCCACGAGACCCGGCCCCAACCGGTCATCAACGCGACGGCCAACCCGCTCGCGATGGTAACGATCGCGACGGGTCGCAGGGGAACGACGCCCCCGATCCGGTCTTCGACGACGCGCTCGAACTCGCCGGCGCGCAGTATCCCGAAGACGACCGCCCCGCCGAACAGGAGCGTGAGGGCGAGAGCCAGCGGCCGCTCGGCGATGAACCGGCCGATGTCGAGCGCGCCGTCCTCGACGATCATCGGCAGGCCGAAGACGAAACTTCCCACCAGCGCTTCGCCGGCGTCACGGAGGCCGAACTGCGTCCGGAATCGGCCGATGACGCCGCTCGGACGGACCTTTCGCGCGGTCCGCATGGTCTCTCGGACCTGCTGTAACTCCTCGTCTTTGTCGACCATCTCCTCCAGTTCGTCCAACTCGGTCAGCACGTCATCGATGTCGGCGTTCCGATCGCCCCCGGGCGATTCAGTGCGGGTCATCACCTCGTCCCGTCTGCCTCTCGGGTTATGTGCCTACCTGTCGCTCTCGACGTCGACGACGGGCCGCGGCCCGTGACCCGGCGCGCTCGGAGTCGACGGCTGCGGCCCGTTGACCGGTTCGGCAGACACGCCGAACCGAATCCGTGTCTGCGCGAGGTGGCTGGCTGGAGGCGGTAGCCGAACACGAACTGACGACAGGCAGCGCAAAAGCGAGCTGACGACAGACAGCGAAAAACGAGCCCGCAACAGGTAGCGAAAACCGAGCCGGCGACGAGCGGTCACTTGTCAGACGCCCTCGCGACGCGCCTCAGTTCACCCGAGGACGTAGCGGAGCACCGGGAACTTCTCGACCAGCGCCTGCCCGCCCACCTCGAGCCGCTCGATGTAGGCGTCGAGGCCGAGGACGCGGCCAGCGCCGAACGCGGCGACCGTGAGGAACACGACCGCGTACACCAGCGTCGAGTCGAACAGCGCGAGCGCGTCGCCGCTCCACCCGCCGAGGTAGAACAGCGTCATCTGCATCGCGCCGCCGAGCGCGGCCAGCCGGACGAACGCCCCGGCGATGAGCGCCATGCCGATGAGCAGCTGCGTGGCCGGGACGAAGACGTTCGCGAACTCGACGAACCACGCCGTCGAGCCCATGGCGGCGTACAGCCCGCTCACCGGGCTCGCCGCGTCGACGCCGTGGACGAGGTAGCCGCTCGCGTCGAACGCCTCCCCGGTGATCTTCCCGAGTCCGGCAAACAGGATCATCCCGCCGATCGTCGCCCGGAGCATGACGATGAACAGCGCCGACAGCGAGTGGGCCTTGCCCAGAAGCGTGACGCCGCCGATCTCTCCGCCGAACTCGTTTGTGGTTTTTGTGGACATTGTGTTTCTCCTCACTTACGGATACACCGGTTGCAGTGATAAACACGGAAGCGAGTTCCCTTTCCGGTGGAAGGGATCGGCGACTTCCCCCGGTCGGTTGGGTCTTTAAATACTCCACTCAGCCGAACCGTCGCGTCTCGTCGCTTCTCGGCCACGCTGCCCGTGCGTCGCCCGTTTCACCACGCCTCGCCGCTCGCCAGGTCCACGTCGCCGTCGCCCTTCTCCGAGGGACAGATGTCCGCGAGCACGCAGTCGCCGCAGTCCGGGTTGATCGCGGTGCACGTCGCGCGGCCGTGGTCGATCATGAGGTGCGTGAACTGCTGCCAGTCGTCTTCGGGGACCACGTCGAGGAGGTCCTGTTCGATCTTCGTCGGACTCTCCTCTTCCGTGATCGCGAGTCGGCGAGTGAGCCGCTGGACGTGAGTGTCGACGACGATCCCCTCGACAACGTCGTGGCCGTGCTGGAGCACGACGTTGGCGGTCTTCCGGCCGACGCCCGCCAGATCGGTCAGCGCCGACATCGTGTCCGGAACCTCGCCGCCGTGCTTCTCGGCGATGTCGGCGCAGGACGACCGGATGTACTCCGCCTTGCTGTTGTAGTAGGTGATCGAGTTGATCGCCTCCGCGAGCTCCTCCTGTGGCGCGTTCGCGTACTCCTCGGGCGTCTCGTACGTCTCGAACAGGTCGGCGCACACCTCGTTCACGCGCTCGTCCGTGCACTGCGCGGAGAGGATCACGGCGATGAGCAGCTCAAGCCGGTTCGAGTAGTTCAGCGAGATGGTCGAATCGGGGTACTCCTCGTAGAGCCGGTCGAGGACCTCCTCGACCTGCTCCTCCCGCGGCTCCAGTGGCGTGCCCATAGCGATCCCTCCGCGCGGGCGCCATTGAACGATCCGGAAACGACGCGCTTCTCGGCCCGCGCCCCCGTTTCGAACCGATAGATTCAGGTCGTCTCCTCGACATGTCGAGGCGTGTCCCGGTCCCGAAACCGACGGCGCCGACGCCCGGCCTACCTCCAGCGGCCACAGGAGTTCTACTGGCTGTGGATCGCCGCGACGGCGACGTACGGCGTCGGCGACGTGGTCTCGACGATCGCCTTCTTGGAGTACGTGCCGACGATTCAAGAGGCGAATCCGGTGGTCGCGTTCGCGCTCGATTCGTTCGGGCTCGGCGGCCTCGTCGCCCTGAAGATCGCCGTCTACCTGGTCATGCTCTGGATCAGCGTCAGCGGCGCCCGCGATGGCGACGGTCTCCTCTACTACTTCCCGCCGGTGCTGCTGACGATCGTCGGCACCTACCTCACCGCGAGCAATATGCGGCTCCTGCTGATGGCGTGAGTCGTCGCGACCCCGGACTGTCCCCACCGACATCGGTTTGCGTCGGCGCGATCATGTTCGGGCATGCTCTCGGACACCCCGGGCCTCCACCACGTGACGGGGATCGTCGGCGACGCCGGCGCTCACGCCTCGTTCTACGCTGAGACCCTCGGACTCCGGCTGCTCCGCCGGACCGTGAACTACGAGGATATCCACCAACACCACCTCTACTTCGGCGACGCGACGGGCTCGCCCGGCTCCGTGTTCACCGTCTTCCCGGACCCTCACGGCGACTCCGGACGCGCCGGGAAGCCCGGGTACGCCGCCGTCGCCTTCGCGGTCCCGCCCGACTCGCTCGGCTACTGGCGCGACCGACTGACCGATCGGGGTGTCGCGGTCGAGGACCTCCCGGCGTCCGATCGGTTCGGCGACGCCGCGCTCTCGGTCGCCGACCCTTCCGGTACCCGCGTCGAACTGGTCGAGAGCGACGCGGGCGGCGACCCGTGGCTCGGCGATGAGGAGGCGGCCGCGGACGCCGACTCGGTCCCCGAATCGGCCGCGATCCGCGGGCTGTACGGCGTCACGGCGCTCCCCGCCGACCCGTACGGGACGGCGAGCGTCCTCGACACGCTCGGCTTCGAGTACGAGGCGGAGGCCGGCGACCGGATCCGCTACCGCGCCCCGGGCGACCGCGCGACGGTCGTCGACCTCCTCGACCGGGACGCGCCGTACCTCCGCGAGGGGCCGGGCGCGCTCCATCACGCCGCGGTGCGCGTCCCCGACCGCGAGGCGCTGCTCGACTGGCACGACCTCTTCCGCGAGCGCGGCTACGACGTGTCGCGGGTGAAGGACCGCCACTTCTTCCACTCGCTGTACGTGCGCGGCCCCGGCGGGCTCCTCGTCGAGCTCGCGACGGAGGCGCCGACGCCCGACGGGCCGCGGGGTCCCGGGCTCGCCGACCCCGACGCGACCGGTCACGCGACGGAGCTGTACCTCCCGCCGCGGTTCGAGGACGACCGCGAGCTCATCGAGAGCCAGCTCCCCGACTTCGACATCGAAGGCGACCGTTCCCGACCACGATGACGCGGGCGCTCTCCGGCGTCGAGGGCCCCCACGCTGACGCCACGCTGGAGACGGGCGGCGCCCCGGCCGCGGCCGCGTCGGTCGCGGTCGTGCTCGTCCACGGTCGCGGCGGGACCGCCGACGGGCTGCTCCGCCTCGCCGACGAGTTCTACCGGCCGGGCGCGGCGCTGATCGCCCCGAACGCGGTCCGCTCGAACTGGTTCCCGGCGGGCCATGAGGCACCGATCGCCGCCAACGAGCCGGCGTTGACCTCGGCGGTCGACTGCGTCGCCGCGGCCGTCGACGCCGCCGCCGAGATCGGGATCCCGCCCGAGCGCGTCGTGCTCGTCGGCGTCTCGCAGGGCGGCGCCGTCGCGAGCGAGTTCCTCCGCCGTCGTCCGCGGCGGTACGGCGGCGCGTTCGTCGTTTCCGCGGCGCTCCCGGGAGGCGACCTGATCCCGTGCTCGGTGGCCGACGACGGGGAGAACGGGGGGCTCGCGGGAACGCCGGTCGCGATCGACAGCAGCGAGGGCGACCCGTACGTCCCGCCCGAGCGCGTTCGCGCGACCGCGGCGGCGTTCCGCCGGGGCGGCGCGGCGGTCGATCTCCGGATCGACGAGGGCGACGGCCACGGGCTCTCGGACGCGACCATGGCGCGGATCGGCGACCGGATCGCGGCGCTGGTCGACGGTGACGGCGACGACGGCGATAGCTCCGCCGTCCACGACTGAGAGCCGGAGAGCGGGAGAGCCGAACGTGTTCGCGACACGACCCATCGTCCCCGGACGGCGAGTGACGCGTGATGTCCGAACTCGATGTCAGGCAGCTCCCGCCGAGCGAGCGACACGACCGGATACGCACCGCGTTTGCTGACCTCGATCCCGGCGAGACGCTCACCGTCGTCAACGACCACGAGCCGACGCCGCTCTACCGCGAGCTGGCGGCGGAGGAACCCGCGTTCGACGCGGACGGCTACGCGGTCGAGCGCGAGGAGGCGTCTCGGTTCGTCGCCGAGTTCCCGAAGGTCGAGCCCGCGTCCGGTCCGGAGACCGTGCGGCTCGCGGGCCTCGACGGCGAGCCGCACGCGGCGGTCTTCCCGGGACGCGAGCCGAAGACGGTTCGGCTGTCGCTGGACGCCGGAGAGAGCGTCCCCGAGCACACCCATCCCGACCGGACGGTGCTGTTCCACGCGTTGAGCGGGGCGTTCGCGCTCCGACTCGACGGCGAACAACACGCCGTCGAGGCCGGCGAGATCGTCCGATTCGACGGTGAGACGGCGGTCGAGCCGACCGCGACCGAGGACGCCGCGGCGCTCGTGGTGCTGGCGCCGACCACGGACGAGTGAGGCGGGTCGTCTCCATGGGTCGGTTTTGGGGGGAGTAGATAAAACG
>NZ_NHOA01000026.1 GCF_002727125.1 Halorubrum persicum | reverse complement strand
TGCTTTGTGAGGTACTGATATTGTAATCTATGGCATACGACTATATTAGTATACACGAAATCAGTTTATTTTGGCCGCATTTAGTTTGACGTGAATTAGGGTAGACTGCGACAGCTTCGAGCCAATCTGATCTGGTAGTGCATACTACTGAAATTATGCACAAATGATGATGTTCATCGTTCTATTTCCCAAAAGACACGTTCAATGGCATTCGAATTACTCGAGGTAATCCGAAGACAATAGAATTAAACGATAGCGTAGTCGGCGAAGTTCCCACGCCCTTTGAGACGGTGGTCTCGCTTCGTCCACCAATAGCATATTTAGAGGGTGTCATAGAACTCTTCTCACACCGTGATGATCGTGCTTCCCGGGTTGTCTCCACGTTCGTAGTTGGTGATTGCGACGACGAGGCGAAGGCACAGCGCGAAGAACACCTGCGCTCGTGCATGGACGCGGCCTCGGGTGTGCGTTCGCCCGAGGCCGCAGTCCTTGACTGATTCGTTGGTTCGTTCAACTCCTGTACGGCGATTGTACGTTTCGTCTAGCGTCGATTGCTTCAGTTGAACGTCTTCACCGTGTTCCTCGATGCGGCCTTCGACTCTGTACTCGATGTCTTTCGGCTCGTCAGTGTTTCGCGCGTTGTACGGAGCGACTGGCACGACCCCTGCGGCCAGCAGGCGGTCGTGCCAGTCGAGCGTGTCGTAGGCGCTGTCACCGACCATCCAAATCGGCTTGGCGACGGCGAGCGCGTCACGCGTGACGCGCATCGCCGTCTCCTCTGGCGCTTGCTTACTCTCTGTGAACTCCGCCGCAATCGGGATTTTTTGCCCGGTCGAGATAATCGTACAGCCGTAGCCGTAGTAGTACTCGTCGTCGGTTGGATCGTAGCACTTCGACGCGTCTTGATCGGCAGGCATCGCCCTCACGTCAGTTGAATCGATACAGTAGGTCAAGTCGAGCAGGCCGCGGGCGGCGGCCTGCTCGACGAGTCGGTCAAAGACTTCGTCAACAACGTGTTCGAGGTCGGTAAGAAAGCGATCGACCGCGTCTCTCGATGGCGGTCGATCGAACCCACAGCTCAGCCAAACGACCGTGTTCCGAAGCTCCCGTTCAACGGGACGAATCCCGTAGATGTCGTGGTAGTAGCAATGGAGGAACCCACGCATCAGCTCTGGTGGTTCGTGCTCTCGTGTTCGCCCCGTCTGCGCCGGGGCGAACACGTCGAACTCTTCGAGAAACTCGAAGCAGAGGTGTTCAAACAACGCTAGCGTCTCCGTCTCCGCGACATTGAAGAACGACTCTACCGAAGGATCATCTTGCAGGGTCGCTGAACTCATCCACCTCAGCGTTCACCCTGCTCTTTGGTGTGCCACTCGTTCTATGACACCCTCTATTTAGCTATAGTAGACGTTAGAAA
>NZ_NHOA01000015.1 GCF_002727125.1 Halorubrum persicum | reverse complement strand
AGTCACTGGCCGAGCAAGCGTTTTCGCAAGTGGCAACGCTGTCGCGGGGGCGGGTGAGGGCCGCCGAGAGCGACAGCTCCTCGATCAATCCGTGTTGTTCAACCGCTATCGACGACTCATCACGGCAGAACAGGTAACTCAAGTCAGGCTAACCGGCGGTGCTTTGTGAGGTACTGATCTTCGAGCCATCCCAGCCCTAACTCAGCAAAGCCGCGTTGCAGGACATTCATCGCCGCGTTCGCGTCACGATCACACTCAAACCCACAGCTCGGACAGGAGTGTTCCCGTACCCAGATTGGTTTCTCCGTCTCCACACCACACGACGCACATTCTTTGGTCGTGCCTTGCGCTTCGACCTGTAAGACGTGACAGCCGTACAAGTTCGCCTTGTATTCGAGGAGGGTGATGAACTGTCGCCACGCCGCGTCCTGCTTGTTGCGAGCGTTATGTAACTGTTCAAGCATTCCTTTTACGTTCAAGTCTTCAACGAACACGGCGTCGTACTCACGGACGAGCCACGTCGTTATCTTGTGCTGGTAGTCCAGCACCTTCTGTCGAATGTGACGCTTTATGTTGGCGACTTCGACTCGCTGTTTTTCGTAGTTGTTCGAGCCTTCTTCCTTCTGCGAGAGTTTGCGCTGTTCGCGGCGAAGCCGCTCGTATTCGTCTTCAAGATCGAGCCAGTCGACGGTCTTGCCGTCCGAGGTGTGGATGTAGTTGAGAATGCCGAGGTCAATCCCAACGCTATTGGTCGTATCCAGCGAGTTCACGTCGGGCTTCTCGGGGAGGTCAGCGTCGTCAGTTTGGAGGCCGAAAGAGACGAACCAGTCGCCGGTCGTCTCTTTCTTGACTGTGACTTCTTTGATGTCCGCTTCATCTGGGATTTCTCGATGGTAGCGGAGATTGATGTCTCCGATTTTGGAGAGCCAGAGTGTCGCGTGTCGGCCACTCGTGTTTTTGAGCTCGAAACCAGACTGCGAAAACGTCATACTCTGGAAGTCCTTCGGAGACTTCCACTTGAGTTTCCCGACGTTTCGACCATTCTCTTTCTGGTCTTTCAGGTTCGAGAGGTTGTCGTAGAACCGTGTGACGGTTCGTTGTAGAGCCTTTGAGTTGACCTCTAAGAAGACGGGAAATTCGTTTTTCCAGTCGGGGAGTCGGTAGTGGTGTTTGTACGCGGAGCCGATATTGTCGGCGTCCACGTTTTCGTATTCGTACAGGGTGTAGTTGTACGCTTGGCGATGAATGTCGATATGATGTTCCAGTTCACCGGCTACCTCTTGTGTCGAGTATGCGGGGTAGCGGTAACTGTATTCCATCGCTGTCTCTTGATCTGAGATATGTTTACTTAATTATTTGTATCATGAGTTGTCGGATTCAACCCCGGGGGCATTCTCCTTGCATTCTGTAAAGACGTTTAGACATTTTCTCGTGAATTCGCCATTGTTTTATACGGATTTCAGGGTCTCGAAAAAATACCCCAATGCTGATCGGTCAATTTGTCCCACCACGTCTGTCTAATCACTTGCTGTTCTCATCACAGCTAACTGATATTGAATTCAGTTCCACCATTATTGCATTTCTCTTCTCACATTTTCCATCGACTCGCCCAGAGACAACAAGATTAGATACTGGTGTTGGCCCAACAGTTATTGAACCTCCTATATTAATATCATCCATTGAGCCAAGGATGTGCACTTTTGCTCGACAAAGCTCTGGATTATTGACCCCAGACAAACTTATATCACTAATTATTTTATAGAGATTAGATTCACCCTGGCAAATTAGTGTTGGTTTTGGATTGTCTATCTTCTGAATATCCAATGTATCGTAAGATTGCGGTAGTGGTCTATAACCACCCGCCGCACCTTGGATTCCTTCAATTAGTTCAAGCGATGTTAGGCCCTGCATTTGATTTCTCACTGTCCCTGGGCTTCGTTGAATCTCCTGTGCAATTGTCTCTGCAGTAATTGGGTTCTGCTCCTCCTCATAGAGACAAATTAGCGCAGCAAGAATGGATGTCTGACTGGTTGTAAGCTGGATTGTCTGCACATTGGTATTTGTGACTCTCTTCTATTAAATTTAATGTTTGAATATTCATGGTCCTATTTCTATGCCTTATTGCGATATGCTTCGCTTATCACACTGAGTGATATTTTTGTTAGGTTCTATCTCACATGAACAGATCGACCACCAATATGGAAGATATCTCAGTATACGATGATATTGTTCTTGAGATTCTTCGGATAGGTTGTAATTTTCGCTGTTGTGTTCTGTTGTATCCGCAAACCAGCGGGTATTTGAGTTGAAGATCTGGTCTTCATATGTCAGTACTTTCAGATTTGTACAGACTAATTTGAGTGCTGAGTCGGTTGTGGAGAAATTAGTGTCTGCCCCGCTAAAGTACCTATCCTGAGAGTGTTGTAGAACTTTTGTCACGCCGTGATTGATTGTACTTCCTAGGTTATCTCCGCGTTTGTAGTTAGTAATTGCAACGACGAAGCGAAGGCACAAAGCGAGGAACACCTGCGCTCATGCGTGAACACGGCCACAGTCGTGCGTTCGCCGAGCCCGCAGTCCTTTACTGATTCATTGGTTCGTTCGGTTCCAGTACGGCAATTGTACGTCCCATCCAATGGACTGCTTCAGCTGAATGTCCTCGCTGTGTTGTTCGGTGTGGTCTTCGACCTTGTGCTCGATGTGTTGGAGTCGTCGATGTTTCGCCCGTTGTACGGAGCGGCTGGGACGACCCCCGCGGCCAGCAGGTGGTCGTGCCAGTCAAGCGTCTCGTAGGCGCTGTCACCGACCATCCATATCGGCCGAGCAACGGCGAGCGCGTCACGCGCATCGCCGTCTCCTCTGGCACTTGTTTACTCTCTGTGAACTCCGCCACAATCGAGATTTTTGTCCGGTCGAGACGATTGTACAGCCGTAGCCGTGGTAGTACTCGTCGTCAGCTGAAGCGTAGCACTTCGACGCGTCCTGATCGGAGGGTATCGCCCCCACATCAGTTGAATCAATGCAGTAGATCACGTCGAGCAGGCCACGGCGGGCGCCTGCTCGATGGGGTGGTCGAATACCTTGTTAACGATGTGCTCGAGGTCAGTAAGGAAGCGATCAACCGCGTCTCTGGACGGCGGTCGATCGAAGCCACAGCTCAACCAGACAACCGTGTTCTGGATATTTCGTTCAACGGGACGAACGACGTAGATATCCTTGTAGTAGCAGTGGAGAAAGTCACGCATCAGCTCTGGTGGTTCGAGATCTCGTGTCCGCCCAGTCTCCGCCAAGACGAACACGTCGAACTCGTCGAGAAACTCGAGGGAGAGGTGATCGAATAGTACTACGTCTCGGTCTCCACGACATTGAAAACGAGTCTGCCGAAAAATCATCTTGCAGGGTCGCTGACCTCATCTACCTCAGCGTTCACCCTGCTTTTTGGTGTGCTACTTGTTCTATGACACCCTCATTCAAAACCTAAATTCAGACTATAGATAGGGCAAAAAACCGGTACACTCAATTATAGAAGATACATCCACAGCAAGCCCATGACTCGTGAATCTTGGAGGCATCATACTAGACCAAATACAAATATTTATATATTATTTACTTATACTAAATATTATTTCTTTTGTAATAATCTTCGTTAATAGTGTTTGCTATAGAAACATTTTTATTGTATAAGTAATGTAATATGCTATCATGAGAACAAACAACAAAGAAAATGTACACAGTACAACGGAGCAGGCTATTCGGCTTCTTGACGCTGTCAGACGGGCAAACGGTGCGACAATATCTGATCTACTTTCCGAATTCGATATATCAAGGAGTGCATTATACACACACTTAAACACACTCTCGGATTCAGGTCTTGTCATCCGTGAAAACGGTCGATACTGGGTGGGGATTCGATCTAAGGAGTTTAGCGTCGCGGCAGAAACCCGCAAGCCGAGTTATCAGCATGTTAAAAACGAAATACAATACTTAGAAAACGAATTTGAGGCAGAAACAGAGTTTCTGATTGAGGAAGCTGGCAGAATTAATGTCATCTATCATTCAGAAAATATCGATCATAATCGCGTACGGTTATACGCTCATAATACAGCAGCGGGAAAAGCTATCCTAGCGGATCTCCCTGACCAACGTGTACACGAAATACTTGACGAGCATGGTCTCCCACAAGAAACAGAGAACACAATCACCGCTAAAGATGAATTGTTTGATGAATTGGAGGTTATTTCAGAACGTGGCTATGCGTACAACAATAACGAGTGTTTTGATGGCTACCACGGGATCGGTGCAACTGTAGGCGGAATTGACGGGTCCATTCTAGGTGCAGTCACACTTGGCGGACCGATATACCGCATTCCGGAGAATCGGCTAAAAAATGAGTTAGTTGACGCACTTCAGAATACGACCAATGAAATAGAGAAATCAATAGAGGAGAACCGATCGATTATTTCTTCAGAGTTAGCGAGTCAAGACTAAAACCCGTACTTATTGAATTGCGTTACAATAGCACCAGTATAATACACGCTAGATTCTTACTCTGCTGTAGAAGAATATATAACAGAGTGGGTGACAATTACATTTGTACTACTGTAATCCTAATGTATTGATTAACCAGTGCTCGGCAATTTATCATTTATGTATCCCATTGGGGATTACAAGAGTACTATTGTAATTCCTAACAGTGTTTCAGGCCGGCTGCTGAATAATTCGACGTGTTTACTGTGTATCAACGATTGGCCTATCTTAGAATTTTCAAACTTGATCTCATCTTCTCTATTTTGTGCCCAGAATACCATAATCAAATTGTCCGTATTCAACACGTATATATACTGACCTAGGGTGAATAATTAGTTCACGTGGTTGCACAATCTACGCTAAATTCTGGCAGTGATAAAAGATAGTCTTTCAACTGGCAATAGTTCAACTATCTTCCGACAATAGACATTACACGTGATATTTTGTAGGCCTCCTAATTATCCCTATTGGGACGACAATTCCAGAGAGCAACATGACCATTGTCTAGCGGGCCGACAATAAGATAAGCTGCTTGACCGACAGGTCGGTGGTTGGTATTGGATAGATCGTACGTGTTTAGCCCGAACTGATTTCGCTGCTATCTCATAGAAGGCGCACAACTTAGCTTGTATGAACTGGCAGCAGAGGTTCGTGATGATTCTCAGGGATGGGCTCCGTTGTGGAGCCCATCCCGTTGCCTCTGCTGTCTGTACTGGAAGGTGGGATCTGTGAACGGAGATAATCTCACCAAAGAGGAGTTGCTCTCCCGGTTTTTACAACTTGAACAACGAGTCGAAGAGCTTGAACAAGATAACGCACAGCTCCGAGAGAAGTTACAAGAGAAAGACGAGCGGATCGAAGAACTCGAAACACGTCTTCGCAAATACGAGAATCCGCACACTCCACCCAGCAAGCGACGGTCGGGGACCGACGGGTCCCCGACCTCGCAAGATGACGAAGACGACGATGTCCGAACTGACGGTGGCACTCCCGGTCGGAAGGACGGTCACGATCCGGAGTGGCGTTCTACAGCTGATCCTGACGAAGAAATCGAAATCACCTGTGACTGTTGTCCTGAGTGTGGCGACCACTTCGACGAGTCGGTGGGCGTCAGCCCCCGACTCGTCGAGGAGATTCCTGATCCCCAACCCCAGAAATCACCCAGTACAACCGCCACTACTACCAGTGCGATTCCTGTGGAACAGAGACAGTTGCGGCTCACCCCGACCGCCCCGATGAGGGGCAGTTCGGGGTGAACGTTATCGCTCAATCAGCTCTGTCACGGTACGATCACCGCCTTCCTTACCGGAAGATCGCTGATCGCTTCGAGCAACTACACGGACTCGAACTCTCGGGTGCATCCGTGTGGCACGCGACCGAGCGCGCTGCGCGCACCGGTCGCTGTGAGTACGAGCAGATCCGTCAAGAGATTCAGGATGCTGACGTGGTTCACATCGACGAGACAGGCATCAAGCGCGACGGTGAACAAGCGTGGATTTGGACGTTTCAGACCGTCCAACACACGTTGTACGCGGTCAGGAAGAGTCGTGGAAGTGATGTTCCCGCGGAAGTCCTCGGCGAGGACTTCGCGGGAACGGTCGTCTGTGACGGGTGGACGGCTTACCCAGCTTTCAGCAGCAACCTCCAGCGGTGCTGGGCGCACATTCTTCGAGAGGCTGAAGACGCCGCGGAAAAGCAGCCAGAAGGTGAACCGATCTACCAGGCTCTCAGACAGGTATACGTCGCTCTCCAGGCTCGGCTGGAGAGCGACCCAAGTCCTCGTGAGAGAGCAGATCTCCAGCGTGTGGCGCGAAGAGAGCTTGAATCGCTGATTGACCGGTCAGTACCCAACGGACCAGTGGCAACACTGCTAGGGAAGATCGAAGGAGGTCTCGACCACTGGCTCACCTTCGTCGGTGAGCCAGCGGTCTCTCCGACAAACAATGCCGCAGAGAACGCACTTCGTGAGCCAGTGGTTCTCCGGAAAATCATCGGAACGCTCCGTAATGACCGAGGAATGTTCGTTCACGAGACGGTCTTGTCCCTGCTGGCGCCACGTCGCCAGCAGGGACGCAATTCATACGAAGAGCTTCGTCGAGTCGTCAGCAATAATAGGCTATCTCACGAGCTCACGCTGTGCCGGCTGTCGAGACCTCGGGGTAAACACGTACGATAGATCGAAACACCTCTCAATCAATCATATGACCCACACTCGGCGAAGCTCGGAGAGAAACATTAAACAGGAAGTCGCTAAACTCACGGAAACGATATGAGATACGGGACAGAGGGCTGTGTTGAATCGCT
>NZ_NHOA01000036.1 GCF_002727125.1 Halorubrum persicum | reverse complement strand
CTCCATACCGGTCGGTCGACATCGGGCGCCGTGGCTCTTTCGACTGGTCGGCCGCGCGCGACACCGACCCCGCTCCCCGCTGGATCGACCCCTCTGCTCCCCGCCGATCCCGATTCCCCCGCTTCCCGCCGATCCCGAGTCGGTGGTTTCACCTACGATCACGGTCACCCGGTGGTATGAACAAACGGGGTCACGTTCTCAACGCCCTCCTGCTCGCGCTCGGGCTCGGGTTCGTCATCGAGCCGAGCCTCGACACGGCCACCGCGCGGACCGTCGCCGAGATCACCGTCCCGATCGTGTTGGGAGCACTCTTCCCCGACGTCGACACCGCCTTCGGTCGCCACCGGAAGACGCTCCACAGCCTCCCGGTGCTCGGCGTCTTCCTCGCGTACCCGATCGTGTTCGGGAACCTCCAGTACGTCTGGATCGGCGTGTTGACCCACTACGTGCTCGACGTGGTCGGGAGCCGGCGCGGGATCGCGCTGTTCCACCCGCTGTCGGACACCGAGTACGGGATGCCGACCGGCGTGACGACGAGCAGCGAGTACGCGGATCTGGTCACCGTGGCCGTCACCGCGGTGGAGATCGCGGTGTTCTGGGCGATTCACACCTACGTCGTGACCCTCGATCTGGACGTGTCCGCGATCGCGTCGGAGGCGGCCGCCGGGATCGGGGTCTGAGAGCCAAAGACCGATACCGACACGCCGGCGAACCCGGAGCCAGCGCCGGAGCTAGTTCGGGCGGTAGTCGGAGAGCGTCCCGGAGTAGACGCTCACGTCGTTGAACCGCCCCTCGTAGGCGACGTTGCTCGGGAGAGTCGGCTCGTCGCCGGAGAGGAACTGCCGGTCGAGCTTCTCCCACGTGTTCTCGTACGCGAGGTGGGCGAACTCCACGAGCCCGCGGAGCTGATGAGCGGCCCCGCCCCGGTGGACCACGGTGCGGGGGCGCGCCTCGCGGAAGGCGTCGACGACCCCCTCGATGCCGTCGAGGTCGCCGTCGAACTCCGTCCACGCCTCGCCGACGGTGCCGGGGAGGTGGGCGTACGACGAGCCGAACCCCGGCTGCCCGGTGGCCTCGGAGATCCGACGGGTCCGGGCGTTCTGGTGCGGGAGGAGCTTCGTGTTGTACGTCTCCACCGCGTCGATCCGGGCGCCGTGGGCCTCGATCTCGGGTCTGGTGAGCGAGATGGTGGCAAAGCTCGGGTGGGGTGCGAGCACGGCCGCGTCCTGCCGGTCCGCCTCGGCCATCGCCGCCTCGAAGGTGATGTAGTCGGGAACCGGTTCGTCCAGGCCGAGAACGAGGATGTGTCGCCGGTTTCCCCAGTCGCCGGTGAACACCTCGCGGGCGGGGATCACGGTGAGGTCGTCGTCGGAGAATCGGGTCGCACGCTCCCGGATCGTCGGCAGGCGGGTGAAGTGCGGGGCGTACACGAGCGCGTCGATCCCCCGTTCCTTCGCGAGGGCCACGACGTCGTCGCCGAGCACCTTCACGTGGGCGTCGACGCGCGTTCTCGATCCAGTCACGGGTGGGCGTTCTGCGTCGCCGAGCAAAGGCGTATCGTTCGACGGCGAATCGGTCCCGACCCCGTCGGTCGCGATCGGGCCTCGACCGGCGGCCGCCGGGGGAAACCGTTAATCCCTCGGGGCGGAGACGAGATGACATGCCCCGCTGGACGTGCGGAATCGACGGCTGCGACGCCGCCTTCGACGACGTGGAGTCGGCCATCGTCCACCAGACGAACGGTCACCAGCGCCACGAGTGCAAGGTGTGCGGCACGATCGTCCCGGACGGCTACTTCGCGATCCGCCACGCGTTCGACGAGCACACCCGCGCCGAGTTCGTGCGCGCGTACGACGCCGACTCCGCGGCGGTCCGCCGCCGCGAGGAGATCAAACGCGAGATCGAGCGCGAGGCCGACCTCCAGCGCGTCGTCGATCAGTTGGACAGGAGCCCCTGACCGAGCGCGCTCCCCTCAGAGCACCCGCTTTCCGAACGCGCTCGCGGCGAGTTCCGTCGCGAGCTCCGCGGTCTCGTTGTGCTGGTCCAGCGTCGGATTCACCTCGACGAGCTCCATCGATCGGAGGCAGTCGCTCTCGGCGACTGACTCCATCGCGCTGTGCGCTTCCCGGTAGGTGACCCCACCGCGAACCGGGGTACCGACGCCCGGCGCCTCCTTGGGGTCGAGCCAGTCGAGGTCGAGGCTGACGTGCACCCCGTCGACGCCCGCCGACGCCTCGGCCATCGCCTCCTCCGTCACGTCCGTGACCCCCCGCTCGTCGATGTCGGACATCGTGTACGCCGCGAACCCGTGGTCACGGATCACCTCGACCTCCGCGTCGTCGACGGAGCGCAGGCCGACGAGCGCGACGTTCTCCGGGCTGAGCCCGGTCGCGTTCGCCCAGTCCGACTCGGCGAACTCGCCGAGCCCGAGCGCGGCGGCGAGCGGCATCCCGTGGACGTTCCCGGAGGGCGTCGTCGCGGGCGTGTTGAGGTCGGCGTGGGCGTCGAACCACACCGCGCCGATCTCCGCGTCGCGCGCGGATCCGGCGAGCGATCCGATGGCGATCGAGTGGTCCCCGCCGAGCGCGAGCGGCACCTCTCCCGCGGCCAGCGTCCCGCCGACCTCGTCCGCGAGCCGGCGACAGACGTCGGCCGTCTCGCGCAGGAACTTCGCCTCACCGTCCCGGGGCGCCTCCGCGTCCGGGTCGCGCTCCTCGGCGCGAGGGACCGCGAGGTCGCCCGCGTCGACCGTGTCGACGCCCGCGTCCGCGAGGTGGTCGGCCAGCCCCGCGTAGCGGATCGCTGACGGCCCCATATCCACGCCGCGTCGGTTCGCTCCGTAGTCGGTCGGCGCGCCGATGATTCTGACGGTGGTCATGTCCGAGAGAGCGCCCCGGCGGCGCTTGAATGGTAGGGTCTCCGCCGCGACCGCACCGCGATCGCACACGGTTTTCACGTCCGGACACCAACGGAGAGCATGAGCGGCTCCAGCGGTAACTTCGCTCCCACGGATCTCGAACCGATCGGCGCCATGATCGCCGTCGCGTTCACCGGCGCCGTGATCGGGCTCGTCGGTGCCGGACTCGCCTTCTTCGTCGGCGACCTCGGTCTCGCGCTGATCGGCGTCGGCGCCGTGGTCGCGCTCTCCAGTCCGATCGCGTATATTCGGCTCCGTCGGCTTCGGCGATCCTGAGAAACCCCACGATCGTTTATAACTACCTTCCATCGCATTTAAGCGGTGCCGCCGTCTATTCGGGTCTATGTCATCGATCGAGCTCACATCGAGTCAGAAAAGCATCCTCACGGCCCTCATCAACCTGTACGGGGAACAGGAGGACGCCGTCAAAGGCGAGGCGATCGCCGAGGAGGTCGACCGCAACCCGGGGACGATCCGCAACCAGATGCAGAGCCTGAAGGCGCTCCAGTTAGTCGAGGGCGTACCCGGGCCGAAAGGCGGCTACAAGCCCACCTCGAACGCGTACGAGGCGCTCGACATCCAGCGCATGGACGAGCCCGCGGACGTCCCGATCTACCACGAGAGCGAGGAGGTGACCGGGGTCAACGTCGACGGGATCGACCTCTCCAGCGTCCACCACCCGGAACTCTGCCGCGCCGAGATCCACGTGCAGGGCTCGGTCCGCGACTTCCACGAGGGCGACTCCGTCACCGTCGGTCCGACCCCCCTCTCGAAGCTCGTCATCGACGGGACCGTCGACGGCAAAGACGACACGGCGAACATCCTCATCCTCCGCATCGATGATATGCGCGCGCCCGACGAGCCCGCCGAGCACTGATCGTCTCACCGACACTCTCGTTCTGCGTTCCGCTCTTCGCAACCCGAACGTAGCCGCTTCCGTTCTGCGCTCGCGCCGTCGCCGTCGCTGAAGCCGGTGTCGAGACGTGGACGGGGATCGACGACTGTCGGAGCCGTCCACCGGAGTCAAAAAACGCCGCGCCGCGCTTGGTTCTCGTCGCCGGGCGTTACATGTCGCCGAACGCGCTCACGCCGCGTCCGGCCGAGGAGACCTTCGCGATCCACCGCACCGCGATCGACTTCTTCAGCAGCTTCGCGGGGGTGCCGCCGAACGTCTTGATCGGCATCCCCACCACGTCGTGGGCGACCGCGTCCTCGCCGACCGAGATGACGGTCCCCTTGTCGCTGTGCTGCCACGACTGGAGCGGCGCGCCGCGGGCGGCGCGCGCGAGGTTCTCGCCGGCGACCTCCGCGGCCTGCCAGGCGGCCTGCGCGGTCGGCGGGGCCACGTCGTCGTCGCCCTGCTCGATGAGCGCGGTGTCGCCGATGGCGAACACGCGGTCGTCGCTGGTGGTGAAGTCCGAGGCGGCGTGGACGCGGTTCGAGCGATCGTCCTTCTCGACCTCGACGCTCTCCAGTTCGGGCTGGCCCGTGATGCCGCCGGTCCAGATCAGCACGTCGTAGGTGAGCTCCTCGGGGTCCTCGTCCTCGCCGCCGCCGAGGTAGACCGCGTCCTCGTCGGCCTTCGAGATGAAGTCGCCCGTGAGGATGTCGATGTCGGCGTCTTCGAGCCGCTGGCGGAGCGCGCCCTGTACCTGGGGGTCGTTGCCGGGGAAAACCTCGTCGAGGCCCTCGACGAGTTTGATGTCGATGGGGGCGCGGTGTTTGTCGCGGTACTCCGCGATCTCGCCCGCGGTCTGGATGCCCGAAAGCCCGGCGCCGCCGACGATGACCTCGACGGGGTCGGAGCGGGTCGCCTCCGCGGCGGCCGACCGAACGTCCTCGTGGATCGCCTTCGCGTCGTCGAGGCTCTTGAGCTGGTGGGCGTTCTCCTTCAGCCCCTCGATGCCGAAGAAGGCGGTCGTGGAGCCGACGCCGAGCAGGAGGTAGTCGTAGTCGACGGTCGTCCCGTCGTCGGTCTCGACGACGCGGTCGTCGGTGTCGACGTCGACGACGCGACCCTGCACGAACTCCGAGTCGGGGGATTTGATCTCGTCGACGGGGATGGTGATCTTCTCGGCGACCGCGGGGTTGCGGATCGCGCGGTGGACCTCGTGGAGAACGAGGTGGTAGTCGTGCTCCGAGATCCACGTGAGCTCGGCCTCGCCATCGCCGACCTCGTCCTCGAACGCCTTCACCGCCCCTGCGCCGGCGTAGCCGGAGCCGACGACGACGACCTGTGTTGTCATGCCTGTCGCTCCGCGGTCCGCGGGTAAAGTCGCTTTGGAACGTCGCTGACGCCGTCGTCAGTTGACCGATCGGGCCGATCCGACGATCGGGCCGGCGCCGCCGGTCAGAGGGAGAGCCCGGCGTGCCAGCGGTCGGCGCCCGCCTCCCGCTTGACCTCGTCCATCCGGGCGAGGAGTTTCACCGCGAGGCTCGCGGTCTCGGCCGCCCGCGACTCGCCCTCGGTCCGGAACTCGCCGGTGACCCGGTTCGCGTAGACGGAGCAGACCGCGCCCGCTCGGAGCCCGTACACGTTCGCGATCGTGAGGATCGCCGACGCCTCCATCTCGATGTTCTTCACGTTCGCGTCCTGCAACTCCGCGACCAGCTCGTCGGAGCCGGCCGCCTCGAACCCCTCGAACCCGGGGCGACCCTGCCCGGCGTAGAAGGAGTCGGCGCTCATCGTCACGCCGGTGTGGTAGTCGTACTCGAGTCGTTCGGCGGCGGCGACGAGCGCCGAGACGACCTCGCCGTCGGCGGCCGCCGGGTAATCCTCCCGGACGTACTCGTCGCTGGTCCCCTCCTGCCGGACCGCGCCGGTCGTGATCACCAGGTCGCCCACGTCCATCCCGGGCTGGATCGCGCCGCAGGAGCCGACCCGGATGAACGTGTCGACGCCGACGCGCGCCAACTCCTCGACCGCGATGGCGGCCGACGGCGAACCGATCCCAGTCGAAGTGACGGAGATCGGCGCGTCCTCGTAGGCGCCGGTCGCGGTGCGGTACTCGCGGTGGGAGGCGACCTCCTCGTGGTCGTCCCACAGCGCCGTGACCTTGTCCACGCGCTCGGGGTTGCCGGGGAGGAGCACGGCGTCCGCAACGTCGCCGGGGCCGACCTCGACGTGGTACGCAACCTCGTCGTTCGGGTCCTCGCTCCGGTCGCTCTTGTCGGTCATGTCTCCGCCCTTCGGCGAGCCGTTTAAAAGGAGTTCCGTCTCGGCTGCTCGGTGTCTCGGCTCCGCGGGGTCTCGGCGCGTTTCAAACGCCGCGGGCGTCGTCGAGCGTCCCCTCCGAGATGGTGTTCGGGAGCAGCTCGCCGAGCGAGTACTCGCTGGTCTCGCCGTCGCCCTCGTCGCAGACGACGACGAGGTCGTCGGCGGCGAACTCCGCGAGCGACTGCCGGCACATCCCGCAGGGAGTGACGCCGTCTCGGACGCCCGACGTGACGGCGATTCGGTCGAACTCGCGGTGGCCGTTCTTCACCGCCTCCGCGAGCGCGACCTCCTCGGCGTGGAGGCTGTTGGAGTAGTTGGCGTTCTCGATGTTACAGCCGGTGTAGACGGTGCCGTCGGCGGTTCGGAGCGCGGCGCCGACGCGGTACTCGGAGTACGGGACGTGCGCGTCGTCGAGCGCGTCGCGCGCGGCCTCGATCAGGTCCATACGGTGGCGTCGACCGGCGAGCCGATAAGCGGTCGGATCGCGGTCGAGGCGGGAGCCACTGTGAGCCGGAGGCGACCGAGAAGGGGACGACCGGAGAGCCGGTCGCTAGCGGCCGGTGTCGTACTTGTACGTCGCCTCGTCGGGGTCGATCCCGAAGTCCTCCGGCGATTCGGTCGTGTCGGCCGCGGCCTCGGCCGGTTCGGCCTTCTTGAACGCCTCCCGGAATCGGTCGGGCATCTCGAACTCGTCGACGGCCAGCCGCAGGCCGACCACGCCGCCGCCGAGGAACTCGCGCTTCTCCGCGATCCGGTCCGAGAGCGCCTCGGGGAGGTCGTCGGTGGCGACCTCCTCGAAGCCGAACTGGGTCAGGTACTCGGGCTGGTCGGTGAGCACGTACACCGTCTCGAACCGGTCGGTGGCCGCGGTGTCGACGAGGCGCTCGACCACGTGCGCGCCGACGCCGCGACCGCGCCACTCGGGGAGCACGCCGATCCCGGTGACCTCGATCCGGTTCTCCGCGTCCTCGCCGCCGCGGTGTAGCCGGAGCCGGCCGAACCCCGCCCGGTCGCCGGACTCCTCGTCGACCGCGATCACGTAGTCCCGCGACCGAAAGGCGACGTCGTCGAGCCCCAGCTGCTCGATCGCGTCCAGTAACCACGCCTCGTCACGGTTCTTGGCGTCGCGGACGTACATGGGTACACGTACGCCGGGCGACGTAAAAACGGTTCCCCGACCGTCCCGACGACGGCGAGGAGTCTATTTCCCCTGTCCCATCAGGTGGCTTCGCAGCACGTCCGGCGTCTTGAGCCCGGCGTCGCTGTTGACGAGGACCACCGTCTCGTCGCCGTCGAAGAACCCGTCCTCCTTGAGCGCCCACGCGCCGGCGGGCGCGGCCCCGCCGGTGGCGCCCATCTCCATCACCTCGTTCTGCGCGACGGCGACCGCGCTCGCGAGGATGTCCTCGTCCTCGACGCCCACCGCCGTACCGCCGCTCTCCCGGACCGCCTCGAGCGCGGCCGCACCGCCCGCCGGGTCGGCGATCTCCAGCTCGCCGCAGATCGTGTCGGGCGTCGACCACGGCTCCGGCTCGTCGAGGTCGCGCTCGAACGCGGCCGCGATCGGCGCACAGCCCGCGGCCTGCGCCGCGACGACCCTCGGGACGGCGTCGATCGCGCCGACGCGTTCCAGCTCGGAGAACCCCTTGTACACCCCGGCGACGACCTCGCCGGAGCCGGTCGGGACGACCACCACGTCGGGCGCCGCGCCGAGGTCGGCGACCAGCTCGAACGCGAGCGTCTTCACCCCGTCGTGGCGGTACGGCGTCGCGAACTCCCCGAGGTCGGTGTAGTCGGTCTCCAGCTGTTCGTCGACGGCGTCGGCCGCGTCCGGGAACCGCCCGCCGACGACGCGCATGTCGCCGCCGTGGACGTTCGTCATCGCCTTGTTCGAGAAGGCGCACCGCGAGGGGACGAACGCGTACGAGCGCAGGTCGGCCCGCCCCGCGTACGCCGCCATCGACTGCCCGGCGTTGCCCGGGCTCGCGCACGCGAGCGGCTCCACGTCCGCCCCCTCCGCGGCCCGCGCCGCGACCCCGGTGAGCGCGACCGAGAGGCCGCGGTCGAGCACGGTTCCGGTCGGGTTCCGCCCCTCGTCTTTCACGTACACCGACTCCACGTCGAGCTCGTCCGCGAGCCGCTCCGTCGGGACGAGGGGGGTGGCGCCCTCGCCCGCCGAGATCGCGGCGTCGGCCGGGAACGGTAGCAGGGCGTCGAAGCGCCAGTGACCGCGCCCCGCCCCGGCCGGACCGTCCTGCGGCGACCCCAGCAGCGTCTCGGGATCGACCGCGTCGTAGTCGTAGGCGGGGTCGAGCCCGCGCGCCTGTTCCTCGGCCGACACCGTCGTCGGGTCCGCGGTCTCGTGGACGCGACCCGACGCGCGACTCTCCAGCCCGCGGAACGCCGTCGTCGTCTCCGTCGACTCCATACGAACCCTTGCGGCGGCGGCGACTAATCGCTTCCCTCTCGGCGGCGTCGGGCGCGGCGCCCGACCGTGGACATCCTACGGTCGCTTATAAACCCGCGACCCGATGAGTCACGTATGCACGGAGACGCCACCGTCGTCGGCGGCGGGCTCGCGGGGCTCGTCGCGGCGACCCGGCTCGCCGAGGCGGGCGCGGACGTGACGCTGTACGAGCGACGGCCCGAAGTCGGCGGGCGCGTGCGGACGGAGACCGTCGACGGGTTCACCCTCGACCGCGGCTTTCAGGTGTTGTTCACGAGCTACCCGGCGGTCGCGAGCGAGGTCGACACCGACGCCCTCGACGTCCGCCGGTTCGCGCCCGGCGCGACGATCTGTCGACCGGGGTCCCGCTCGGTGCTCTCGGACCCGCTCCGCGACCCCCGCGGAGCGATTCCCTCGCTGCTGAACGACGAGGTCTCCTTCTCCGACAAGCTCCGGACGCTCGCGCTCCGGTACGACCTCACGAAGCGCGACGAGGACGAGTTCTTCGCCGGGCGGGACGCCTCGATCCGCGAGTACCTCCGCGACTGGGGGTTCGCGGACGAGTACGTCGAACACTTCGTCGAGCCGTTCTACGGCGGGATCACCCTCGACCGAACGCTGTCGACCTCGAAGCACGTCTTCGAGTACACGTTCCGCGCGATGGGCCGCGGCGCCATCGGCGTCCCCGCGGGGGGGATGGCCGCGCTCCCCGAAGCGCTCGCCGCCCGCGCCCGCGAGGCGGGCGTGACGGTCGAGACCGGCGAAGACGTCGAGGCGGTCCGGACCGCCGGACAGGGGCGGGTCCCGTTCCGGACCGGCAGCGACGACGCCGAGGGCGCGACCGTCGAACTGGCGGACGGGTCGACGCGCGAGACCGACGCGGTCGTCGTCGCGACCACGCCCCCGGAGGCCCGGCGGCTCACGGGCGTCGAGTCGATTCCGACGGAGGGCGTCCCGAACGTGACCGGGTGGTACACGCTCCCCGCGGGCGAATCCTTCGAGACGGGCAAGCGGATCCTGCTCAACGCCGCCGGCGACTCGCCGAACGCCGTGGTCCCGATGTCGGAGGTCGCGCCCGAGTACGCCCCCGACGACCGCGCGCTGCTCGCCGCAACGTTCCTCGGCGAGGAGTCGCTGGACCGCCCCGCAAACGCCCTGCGCGACGACGTGTGCGACGCCCTGAACGCGTGGTTCCCCGACCGCGACGTCGACGGCTTGGAGACCGTCGACATCCACCGGATCCGGTTCGCGCAGTTCGCGCAGCCGCCGGGCGTCCACGCCGACCTCCCGGACCCGGACGACCCCGAGGGGCCGGTCGTGCTCGCGGGCGACTATACGGAGTGGTCGTCGATTCAGGGCGCCCTCGAGAGCGGGCGAACGGCCGCCGAGACGACGAGGCGGTACCTGTAACGCGCGCGGCGACGACTCGCCGGCGTCACTCCTCGCGCCGGAACGACTCCGCGCCGTGCTCGTCGACAGCCGCGAGCAGTTCGTCGCGCTGACGGCGGACCTCCGGCGGGAGATCGGCGTACGCGTCGTCGAACATGTCGGCCGGATCGGGAGCGATCGACTCGGCGAAGTCGATCGCGTCGGCGACGATCGCGTCCGCCTCCTCGCGGATCGACGCGACGCCCTCGTCGTCGATCCGCCCGGTCTCGCGCAGGAACCCCTCCATCCGGTCGACGGGGTCGAGCACCCGCCACGGGTCCACGTCGTCGGCGTCGCGGTAGGCGGTCGGGTCGTCAGCGGTGGTGTGGGCGCCGAACCGGTACTCGACGAACTCGATCAGGGCCGGGCGGGTGGCGCCGTCGCCCGCCGGCTCGTCCGCCGAGCCGCCTTCCCGCGCCTGCTCCGCCGCCTCCAGCGTGACCGCGTAGCTCGCGAGGGGGTCCATCCCGTCGACGCGGACGCCGTCGAAGCCGTAGGCGGTCGCCTTCGCGGCGAAGGTGTCGCTCGCGGTCTGGCGCGCTTCGGGGATCGAGATCGCCCAGCCGTTGTTGTGACAGCAGAAGAGGGTCGGCGTGTCGAAGACGCCCGCGAAGTTCATCGCCTCGTGGAAGTCTCCCTCGCTGGTCGCGCCGTCGCCGAAGTGTACGGCCACGACCCGATCGTCGTCCCGATAGTCGAACGCCCACGCGGCCCCCACCGCGTGCGGGAGGTGCGCCGCGATGCCGATGTTCAGCGGGAAGACGTTCCCCCCGGCGATCGCTTCGGTCCCCGACTCGTGGCCCATCCAGTAGGGGAGGTACTCCGTGAGGAGGTCGCGCACGACGACCGCGCCGTGCTCGCGGTACTGGTAGCTGATCAGGTCGCGGTCGGCGAGCGCGTGCGTCGATCCGACCGCCGACCCCTCCTGGCCCGCACAGGGTGCGTACGTGCCGATCCGTCCCTGTCGCTGGAGGCTCACCGCGCGCTCGTCGAACCGGCGAGTGACCACCAGATCGCGGTAGATGGCGCGGAAGCGCTCGTCCGAGAGGTCGGGGATCGTCGCGTCCGGCAGCGGTCGCCCGTCGGCGTCGAGCACCCGGAACACGTCCTCGTCCGCGAGCGGGTCGGCCGCGGGGCCGGGGGAACCGGCGTCGGCGGCGCCGTTCTCGTCCATGGGGAAGGGTGTGCGCGCCGGTCACAAGGAGTTAGCGGTCCCGGCGGCGTCCGACCGCGTCCGATTCCGCCGGCGGACGAAGGTGATCGGGAGGCCGACGAGGACGCCCGCGACGGCGACCGCGCCGAGCACGAACCCGACGAGCAGCGGCACGGGACCGGCCGTGAGCATCTCCGGCCCCCAGACGAGCACGAACCGGCCCGTCCACACGGCGCCGGTGAGGAGGGCGGTGAGCAGTCCGAACGCGGCTCCGCGAGGGTACGTGACGGTCCCCAACCGCTCGACGAGGGCCCACCAGAGACCCGCACCGGCGACGAGCGCGGGCGAGGCGAGGAGCGGCATCGACAGCGCGGCCGGAAGGCCGATCACCTCGGCGAACAGTCCGAGCATGTCGGAGAGCAGGAGCGCCGTGACGGTGGCACAGCCGAACGCGTAGACGCCCGCGATCAGCGTCCACCGCCGCGGAGACGAGAGTTCGAACTCGGACCGGGGAGCGTCGTCCATACCCGAAGAGTCGTGAGCGGGAAATTAAATGTCTTCCGTGGGTGAAACGCCGGTTTGGGTCTCCTCCGCGACGGCGTCCGCAGCCGCGGAAACATTCATTATGAGTGGTTGATACATTCCGCGTATGAACCTTCGCGACGGCGCGACGCTCGGCCGGGCCGCACTGCGCTCCGTCAGCTACCTGCTCCGCGGCGACATCGAGTTTCCGGAGGGACGGCTTCAGGACACGGTCGAGACGGCGGACGGGACCACCTTCGTCGTCTATCGAGAGACGGTGCGGCGGTCGGCCGGATCGGACGAGGCCGAGGGGGGTGCGGTCCTCGTCTTCCGGATGCGGGTGACCGATCCGGCGGCTCGCGGGCCGTTCCGGACCGCCCTGTTCGATCCGCTCGCGAACGTCGCGACGCCGTTTTTCGCGGGGCTCCCCGGATTCCGGCGCAAGCTCTGGCTGGCGGGTGAGCAGCCGGGCGAGTTTCTCGAGCTGTACGAGTGGGGGAGCGAGGCGGACGCTCGTCGGTTCGTCGACGCGTTGCGATCGCTGATCGACCCCGTCGACCACGCGGGGACGGTCGAGTTCGACGTGGTCCCGCACGACTCCGTCGAGGAGTACGTCGAGTCGGGGCAGGCGGCGTGGCGCGAGGCGCCGCCGGAGGCGAACCGCCCGCCTCGTCGGACCGCTGTGTTCACGGGATTGGCGGGTATCGGGGTGGCGATCGCCGCCGGATACGCGCTCCGGAAGCGGCTTCGCCGGTAGTCACCGGCGAGGTGGCCGTCAGCCGTCGGACCGCTCCGGTTCGACCGTCGTCGACTCGTACTCCATCCCGGCCTCGTCGAGAAACGACCGCAGCGTGGCCATCCCGCGGTCGAAATCGAAGCCGACGCCGTCGATGTGGGGATTCCCGTTCTCGGTCGGCTCGAGCTCCCAGTGCGCGTGGAGTTCTATCTGGCCGTCGTCGTTGCGCCAGCCGCGCAGATGCGTCTGCCACCAGCGGTACGTCGTTCCGTCGATCGTGTGGCGCTCGTGTACCACGCGGGCGAGGTTCATGACCTCGCCGCGCTTGTGGTAGGAGAACTCCCAGTTCGGCGCGAAGCTGTACTCGCCGAGCGCCGCTTCGATCTCGTCGACGGAGCCGTCTACCACGAAGTACTCACCGGACGGCCGTGATTCGGTAAACAGCGCCTTTCGCAGCTGCCGGTAGCCGTTGCGGATGACGTCGAACGGGACCCGAACGACGTCCCAGACGTTGATCGATGTCATGGTCGGTTAGGGTGCGCGGGACGCGCGGGACTGTGTCTGGGTCGCGCCCGGTTCGAGCGCGATCACGCGCCGGCGCGTCCGTCGCCGACGGTCGTTACTGGCGCCCCCGATCGTGACAGTTATTGTCTTGCACATGCGTGACGACATGTGGCCGAGATATTTAATCACAGATGGTAGGTCCACCGTGTCACCGCGCCATCGTCGTTCCCCACCGCCGCCAAACCGAGCACCGCGCGGCCGCGAATCGCGCATGTCACTGGGATAATCTTTTTTAGCTGCTCGTTCGACTAACTCCCATGGTAACTAATCGCATAGACGACTGGCTGTCCGTCATGTGGCAAAGCCTGACATCCACCGGGGGGTTGCTCCTCGAACTCGTCGGGGTCGGGCCCGACGTCGACCCGCACACGAAAGTCACATTTCGGGCGATCGGGGACGCAGTCATGCCCGAGACGCCGGGACTCGCGGGGGAGCTCGGCCCCGAGCACGTCTCCGGCGGCCTGGCGGTCGACCTCGACGCGTTCACCGTGACGTACGTCGACGACGGCTTCCAGCTCGGCCTCCCCCATCTCGGGCCGCAGGGGAACATCCCGATCGCGGACCCGATCGCGCACCTCCTCGACTCGGCGGCGCTGACCCTCGTCGAGCGGGGAGACAACGAGCGGGATCCGGACGTGGACCGGGCGCTGTCGCTTCTCGGTCCGGACGACCCGTCGCCGAGGGCCGTCGAGGACGTCGTCGGGCCGTTCGCGAAGCTCTCCCGGCGCGACCGGCTGCGGGCCATCGCCATCGTCGACGAGTTCGACGTCGAGTTCACGCCGACGGACGACGACCTGTTCGAGCTGGACGCCGGTCTCGTGGGGCAGCTGGTCATCGGCTTCATGGAGATGATCTACTACAGCGAGTGGCAGGGGTACGACGAGTTCACCCAGCCGCCGAGCCGACGCAGCCACCCGAACGACCGGTCCGCAGTCCAGAGCTGGCGACAGACCGGATTTCCGGGGTTCGCGGACGGATACGCCGCGCTCCGCGGCTACGTCGGAACGACCGACAGCCCGTTGGGCGGCGGCGACACGTGGGCGACCGTCGACGAGGCGGCGGACGTCCGAATCGTTCGGGAGTCGGGGGGGTTCCGCGAAAACGACTACGAGACGAGCGACTACCGGGAGCCGTTCCCCGTGGAGTCGGGGTGATCGAAGATGGTCGAAGACAGCTACGACGCGATCGTGGTCGGGGCGGGCGGCGACGGGCCGGTCGCGGCGTGGAAGCTCGCGGAGGCGGGCCTCTCCGTGCTCGTGCTCGAGGCCGGCCCGTTCTACGGGAACGAGCAGTGGCCGCGTCCGAACGAGGATCCGGGCGGCGAGGCGTCGTCGAGCGCGGAGGACCTGAGCGGCGACCTGCTCGACGAGCAGTTCACCACCCGCGAGTTCGAGATGATCACCAAACTCGTCTTCGGGCCGGCCGACCACGAACGCGGGTTCTGGTTCCGGAAGTTCCCGGGCGACGGCGCGATCTTACAGTGTGCCGGCGTCGGCGGAACCACGCTGCATTACACCGGGTGCCATCCGCGCGCCTACCCGGCGGCGATCGACGAGCAGGGACACTGGCCGATCGAGTACGCCGACCTGATCCCCTACTACCAGGAGGTCGAGGAGATGTGCGACGTGGCCCCGGCGCCCGTCACCGCCAAGGAGGAGCTGTTCTTCCGCGGCGCGGCGGACGCCGGCTGGGAGCTGATCGAGGACCTGAACGTGACGGAGCCGGGATATCGCCCGCAGCCGAACGCGATCACACAGCCGGACGAGCGGCTCCACGTCGACGCAGGGTACGACGGCGACTTCACCTACCCGGACGTCGAGGGCGACACCCTCGCGCTCGGTAACATCGCCGGGAACCCCCATCCGCGCGGCGCCCCGTACGAGGAGAAGGCGAAAAAGGCGAGCAACGTCAGCTTCGTCCCGCCCGCGCTGCGCACCGGCAACGTCACGATCCGGCCCAACGCCTTCGTCACGGACGTGGTAACCGTGACGCCCCGCGGCGATACGCCGACGGTGGCCGGAGTGCAGTTTCGGGACACGTGGTCGGGGTCGGTACAGCAGGTCGATTCCGAGGTCGTCGTCCTCGCCGCGGGCGCCATCGAGACGCCGCGGCTCTGGCTCAACGCCGATCTCCCGGCGAACGAGTGGGTCGGTCGCGGGCTGACGATCCACTTCGGCGACAACGTGATGGGACTGTGGGACCCCGACGACCTGGACGAGGCGATCGGCAGCGACGTGATCGACCAACACGAGGGGCAGGACATCGCCGCCCGGTTCGACTACCCGGGCGTGGGGATGCTCCAGACGGTCGGCACCGCGCCGGGGATCGGCGCGATCCTGGGGTTCGGTGCCAGCGCGTCGGGGTTCGCGTTCCAGAACGACACCCCGGGCGAACCGTGGGACACGATAGGCCGGCTGGCCGGCACCGAGCTCAAGCGGCTGCTCTCAGACTACCGCCGAATGCTGCAGATCCTCGTCGTGAGCGACGACCGTCCCCATCAGCGGAACGGCGTCACGGTCGCGCCGGGGGTCGCCGACGAACACGGACCGATCCCCATCGTCAACTACGAGCCCAGCGAGGGCGACCGGCAACGGCGCGACGAGCTCGCGCGGATCGCCGCCGACATCCTGCGCGAAGCCGGCGCGTCGCACGTCCACCGCTCCGACTCGCCGCCGACCGCGCTCCACGTCCACAGCACGATGCGAATGGGGAAAGTCGTCGACGAGGCGTGCGAGGCGTACGACGTTGACCGGCTCTTCGTCGCCGACCACTCCGTGCTGGCGAACGGCGTCGGCGGCGCGAACCCGACGAACACGGGCCAGGCGCTCGCGGCTCGGACGGGCGAGCGGATCGTCGAGCGCCACTTCTGATCGCCTCTCCCCGTCGGCGCGGGGTGGTCAACCCCGTTCGCCGGGCGCGCCGCGCCTGTCACGCCGGATCCGTCACGGAGCGTTTGAGAACGAAGGCGTACCTCGAGTCGGCCTTCCACTCGTCGACGCTCTCCTCGGTGATCTCGCCCGACGAGTACACGCGCTCGTCGTCGAACGCGATCACGTGTCGCGGCCAGGGGTAGGGGAGGTCCCAGCAGAACCCGATGCCGATCCCGTCGCGGTCGTTGGCGAACGCCCAAGCGAGCGCGACCAGGGCGTAATCCTCGCAGTCGCCCCGTCCGGCGTCGACGCACTCACGAGGTCGTTTGGCGAAATCGCGGATCCCGTTCCACCGGTCCTGCGTCCAGTCGTACTCCGACTCCGACCACGCTTCGAAGTCGAAGGAGCGCCACCGATCGTCGCGGTCCACGTAGCGATCGGGCGCGATGAACGTGAACGGCGTCCAACGGCGAGCGTTCATACCTGCCAGTATCACGTCAACGAGACTAATAGATGGGGGCGAACGAGCGGGGAGGGGTCGACCGACTTCGCGCTCAGGGCGTGATCACGGCCCGCCCGTCGATCTCACGGTGTTCGAGCTTCTCGGCCACCGTGTTCACCTCGTCGAGGTCGTAGCGGCTGGTGTGGAGGTCGACGTCGCCCTGTTCGACGAGCGAGACCAGCTCTTGGAGCTCGGTGTACCGACCGACGATGTTGCCGACGAAGGAGAACTCGCCGTTCACCAGCGCCTGCGCCGGTTCGTGGATGTGCCCGCCGTAGCCGATGATGTGGTGGTCGCCGCCGGCGGCGGTGATCTCCGACGCGTACGCCGTGGTCACGTCCTCGCCGACGAAGTCGAGCACCTGCGCGGCACCCGTTCCGTCGGTGATCCCCCCGATCTGGGCCGCGACATCCTCTTCACCCGGATTGACGAGGTGGTCGGCGCCGTACCCCTCCGCGAGATCGAGCGCGGACTCCTTGAGGTCGACCGCGGTGATCCGGGCCGCGCTCATCGCGTTCAGGCACTGGAGGCCGATGTGGCCGAGGCCGCCGACGCCGATGACGACGGCGTGGTCGCCGGGGTTGAGGTCGGCGACCGCCTTCTTCGCCGCGTGATACGCCGTGATCCCCGCGTCCGCGTGGGGCGCGATGTCGATCGGTTCGACGCCGCCCGGGAGGGAGATCACCGAGCGCTCGCTGGTGTGGAGGTACTCCGCGAAGCCGCCGTCGGTGGTGAGCCCGTTGAACGCGTCGTTCTCGCAGTACATCGTCTCGCCGAGCCGGCAGGGACGACAGGTCCCGCAGGTCTGGACCGGGTGACAGATCACCGGGTCACCCTCAGAGACGATACTCACGTCGTCGCCGGTCTCGACGACGGTGCCCGCGTTCTCGTGGCCCAAGGTCAACGGGAGCTCCTGTGGCACGTACTCCGTCCACATCCCCTCGATGATGTGGTTGTCAGTCTGGCACCACCCCGCGCCCTCGACCTCGACGATCACGTCGCTCGCGCCGGTCGCGTGCGGCCGGTCCACCTCGTCGATCGAGAGCCCCTCGCTCATGTCGTCCGTGTACTCGTGGAGTCTGGCTGCTTCCATGTGCCATCACATGGCACGGGTGGAGGAAAACGTTTACCGCGAGGCGCTTTCGGGGACGCCGCCGTCTGCGTGGTTGCGCGCGGTCGCGTACGCCTCGCGGACGCGCCGGAACGACTCCTCGTCGCCGCCCTGATCCGGGTGCGTCTCCTTGACGCGCTCGCGGTAGGCGCGCTTCACCTCGGCGGCGTCCCCGAANNCGCTTCACCTCGGCGGCGTCGGCGTCGGTCGCCACGTCGAGTTCGGCGAAGGCGGCCGCGACGGGGTCTTGCCCGCCCGCGCTGCTCGCTCGGCCGATCCGATCGGCGGCGCGGCCGGCTGCGCCGACGCGCTGCCCGCCCCTCCCGGCACCCCCGCCCGTTGCCCACTCGGGTTCGGTCACGTCGAAGGGGAGCCGTCGACCGAGCCCGCGGCCGGGCATCTCGTGTTCACAGAGGACGGTGTAGATCCCCTCCCCCTCCAGTCTGAAGTAGTCGTGCGCGTCGAAGGTGATGGCGACGCCGCGTTCGGGGAGGTAGAAGGGAACCGCCACGCCGTCGAACGCGTGGTTCTCGTCGAACCGCTCGCCGATCGCTCGCAGGTACTCGCGGATCTCCCGCCGCCGTCGCTCGCCGGGGGCGCGCCCGGCGCCTCCCGGGCCGGCACCGCCGGCGCCGTCGCTCGGGGCGGGGCCCACGTACCGGTCCCCGAGGTAGAAGGCGAGCGCGACGAGCGCGGACGCGACGGCACCGAGCGCGAGGCCCAACGCGACCCACGGCGGCAGGAGACCGATGAGCTCGACGACCACGCTCGCAGTTACGGCTCCGAGCGTATCAACCCCTCGGCGGGGTCAGCCGGTCGGTTCGGCAGCGGCTGGCGGTGGACTACGCGACTGAGGAAGGGGCAGCGTTCGCCGACGCGTCAGAGCATCCCCTTCGCCTCGAGTCCGTCGATGATGTCGTCGACGAGCGCTTCGGGGGTGTCGTAGGGGAACTCCTGCTCGCTGCCGAGCTTCGCGGCCATCTCCATCGCGGTGAAGCTCACGTCGCCGGCCTCGAACTTCGTGCCCGGTCCGTCCGGAAGCGCGGGGACCAGATCCATCTGGTTCTCGACCGGGAAGTCGGCGCCGCCGAAGGCCTCCAAGAACTGTTCGCGGAGTTCCGCTTTCACGTCTGTCATACACCCACGTCCCGGGAGCGACCGCAAAAGCGTTGCGGAACAACCCTAAACCGGTTGAGGGTTCTCAGCAGAACGACCGAGACGAGGGGGTACCCCGGATCCTGCGGAACTTTGTCGATGGGCGACCGAGAGGGCGACATGTCGTTCAACTTCGATTACGACCTGCTGTGCGAGTTGACCGAGGCCCGAGGCGTTCCGGGATACGAAGACGAGGTCCGCGAGATCGTCCGCCGCGAGTTCGCCGACCGCGCCGACCGCGTCCGCACCGACGCGATGGGGAACGTCGTCGCCACGATCGAGGGCGACTCCGACTACTCGGTCGCCGTCGCGGCCCACATGGACGAGATCGGGTTCATGGTCCGACACGTCACCGACGAGGGGTTCGTGCAGGTGGACCCGCTCGGCGGGTTCGACGCCCGGGTGCTCCGCGCCCAGCGCGTCACCGTCCACGGGGAGGAGGATCTCACCGGCGTCATCGGCTCCGTCCCGCCGCACACGCTCACGGACGAGCAGGCGGAACAGGAGGACGAGGTTTCGGACGTGTTCATCGACGTGGGGCGCGACGCCGAGGCGGTCGAGGAGCTCGTCGGCGTCGGCGACCTCGTCACCCTCGACCAGACGACGACCCGCATGGGCGACCGGATCACGGGGAAGTCGCTCGACGACCGGATCTGCCTGTTCGCGACGCTCGAGGCCGCGGCGCGGATCGAATCGCCCGACGTGACGATCCACTTCGCGGCGACGGTCCAGGAGGAGGTCGGGCTCCGCGGCGCGACCGCGCTCGGCGTCGACATCGACCCCGACCTCGCGCTCGCCCTCGACGTGACCGTCGCGAACGACGTGCCGCAGATCGGCGACGCGGCGGACGCGGTGACCGAACTTGGCGAGGGCACCGCGGTCAAGCTGAAGGACTCCTCGGTGATCACCAGCCCGAAGGTCCACAGGCGACTCACCGCGGTCGCCGAGGAGGAGGGGATCGACCACCAGCACGAGGTGTTGCCCGCGGGCGGCACCGACACCGCCGGCTTCCAGAACACCGCGGGTGCCAAACCCGTCGGGGCCATCTCGGTCCCGACCCGGTACCTCCACACCGTCACCGAGACGGCCGACGGCGGCGACGTGACCGCGACGATCGACCTACTGACGGCGTTCTTAGAGTCAGAGACCGGCGAGCACGACTACACGCTATGAACCGATTCGCCGGGAAAACCGCGATCGTGACGGGCGCCAGCTCCGGGATCGGGCGGGCCACGGCGCTCCGCTTCGCCGAGGAGGGAGCGAACGTCGTCGTCGCCGACATCGCCCCCGACGCCGGGCGCGAGACCGTCGACCAGATCGCCGACGCGGGCGGGGACGCGACGTTCGTTACGGTCGACGTGGCCGACCCGTCCTCCGTTGAGGAGATGGTCGACGCCGCGGTCGAAACCTACGGGAGCCTCGACATCGCACACAACAACGCCGGGATCCTCACCGACTTCGTGGAAACGACCGAGGTGACGGCAGAGAAGTGGGACCAACTGATGGACGTGAACCTGAAGGGCGTCTGGAACTGTCTGAAGGCGGAGCTTCCCGTGATGAAACGCCAGGGCCACGGTGCGATCGTGAACACCGCCTCGATGGCCGGGCTCGTCGGGATGGGCGGCCTCTCGAGCTACGCGGCCAGCAAGCACGGCGTCGTCGGACTCACGAAGTCGGTCGCGCTGGAGAACGCGAGCCGGGGAATCCGCGTGAACGCAATCGCGCCGGGACCGACGAAGACGAACATTCAGTCGGGGCTTCTCGGGGGGTCGGGCAGCGCCGGCCCCGCGTCGTTCCGCGACCGGCTCAGGTCCGCTATCGCGCTGGTCAAAACCGCGATCCGGACGCTCCGGGCCGACTTCGACACGTCGACGATGCGCGACGTGCCGATGGACCGCATCGCCGATCCGGAGGAGATGGCGGGGCCCGTGGCGTTCCTCTGCTCGTCGGACGCCTCCTACATCACCGGCCACACGATCCCCGTCGACGGGGGACAGGCGGCCGACTGAGACGCCTCACCGATCGTCGATCGGGACGAACTCGGACTCCGTGGGGCCCGTGTACCGCGCCCGCGGGCGGATGAGGCGGTTGTCCTCCTGGTACTGGACGACGTGGGCGATCCAGCCGCCGACGCGGCTCATCGCGAAGATGGGGGTGTACATGTCGACCGGGATGCCGAGCGAGTCGTAGACGGAGCCGGAGTAGAAGTCGACGTTCGGGGCGATCCCCTTGTCGAGCAGCCCCTGGTCGGTGAGGTACTCCTCGATCGCGGTGGTGTAGTCGAGCCACTTCGTGTCGCCGGACGACTCCGAGAGGTCGCGGAGCTTCTCCTCGAGGATGTTCGCGCGGGGGTCCTTCACCTTGTAGACGCGGTGGCCGAAGCCGGGGATACGGCGCCCGTCCTCGCGGGCGTCTTTCACCCACTGCACCGGGTCCTTGTCGGAGGAGTCGACCTCCTGAAGCACCTCCATCACGTCCTGATTCGCACCGCCGTGGAGGGGACCCGAGAGCGCGCCGATCCCGCCGGTGACGCCGGAGTACACGTCCGCCATCGTCGAGCCGATCACGATCGCCGTGAACGTCGAGGCGTTGAACCCGTGGTCGGCGTGGAGCGTCAGCGCCATATCGAACGTCTCGGCGCTCACCTCGTCGGGCTCGGTTCCGGTGAGCATGTAGAGGAAGTTCGCGGCGTGCGACAGTTCCGGGTCGGGCGCGACCGGGTCTTCGCCCTGCCGGGCGCGCTCGAAGGCGGCGAGGATCGTCGGGATCTTCGCCGTGATCCGGCGACCCTTCCGGAGCGTCGCGTCGAGGTCCGCGGGGTCCGCGTCCTCCTCGGGCTCGTACGCCGACAGCATGGAGACCGCGGTCCGCAGGGCGGCCATCGGGCGTTCGCCCGCGTCGGCGAGCGTCCGAACGGTCTCGAGCACGCCGTCGTCGACGGCGCGTTCGGCGGCCAGGTCCGCGGTGAAGGCGTCGAGTTCGTCGCGTGTCGGAAGCGACCCGTGCCAGAGGAGGTACAGCACCTCTTCGTAGCTCGCGCCGCGCGCGAGGTCCTCGATGTCGTAGCCACGGTACACGAGCTTGCCGACCTCACCGTCGACGTAGCTCAGATCCGACTCCGCGACGAGGACGCCTTCGAGCCCGCGCTTTAACTCGTCTGACATGCTGTGACCTTCCGACCACCACCAAAAAAGCGTTATCTTTCAGGAGGAACTTGTACGACGATCGTCGAATCGATCCGCGTCGCGCGACGGCATTCAGCCGCTTCGGTTTGCGGGTGCCCCGGTGACGGCCCCCGGCAGTCTCAACCGAGGCGGGCACGGAACCCGGACGGCCAGCGAGCCGGCGCGAAGCTCAGCGAGCCGGAACGACCGTCACCGTGCGTTTCCGGTCGATCGCGTCCTCGAGCTCCTCGGCGATCGCGGAGCCGCGAGATACCTGGACCTCGCCGCCGCGGCCGACGGTGGCGGTGAAGAGGTACTCGCCGTCCGCGCGCACCTCGACCGTCTCGCCGACGCCGGCGTCGACGTCGATGACGACGTGCCGGGAGGTTATCTCGGGGGTCACGACGGTGCCGCGCTCCTCGCCGACCTGTCCGCCCTGCCCGTTCGCGCCGCGCCCGTCGCCGCCCGACCCGCCCCCGCGGCCGCCGGGTTTCTCGTCGTGCGTGCGGACGTCGACCTCGATCCCCAGCCGGTTCTCGATGTCGCTGATGCGGCCGCCGCCCTTGCCGATGACGGTGCCGATGTCGCCTTCGGAGACGTACACCACCGCCTCGTCGTTCCCCTTGAGTTCGACGTCGACGTGGCCGTGTGCGACCGACTTGATCTCGCGTTCGATCTCCTGTTTCGCGATCCGACCGACGCCCGTTTCGGACTCGGCCTCGCCGCCGTCTTCGTTCAGCGGAACCGTGACGACCTGCCGGTTGAACGTGTAGATCTCGTACTCGGGGCGCCCCGTCTCGAAGTTCGACACCTGAATGACCGGTCGTGCGAGGTCCTCAGCGGTGAGTCCCGCCGGCACCTTCACCTCCGTCGCCACGTCGTAGACGGTGTGGACCTCGCCGGCCTCGATGTAGACGACGGTGTCGACGATCTGCGGGATCATCCCGAGCTCGACGCGGCCGACGAGCCGCTGGAGCGCGTCGATGGCGCGCGAGGCGTGGACGACGCCGACCATCCCGACGCCGGCCATCCGCATGTCCGAGAACACCTCGAAGTCGTTCGTCTTCCGGACCTCGTCGTAGATCGTGTAGTCGGGCCGAACGAGGAGCAGCGAGTCCGCGGTGTTCTCCATCTCGCCGCCGAGCGCGCCGTACTGCGTGATCTCCGGGCCGACCTGGAGGTCGCGCGGCTTCTCCATCGTCTTCACCGCGTAGTCGCTGTCGTTCAGGAACTCCGCGACCGCCTGCGCGAACGTCGACTTCCCGGCGCCAGGCGACCCGGAGATGAGCACACCGCGCTTCCGCTCCGCGAACCGGTCGCGCAGTTCGTCGGCGAACTCGTAGTCGTCGAGGTCCGTCTTCGCGATAGGTCGGACGGCGGTGATCTCGAAGCCGTCGGCGAACGGGGGTCGCGCCACCGCGATCCGGTAGTTCCGGAACTGGACGATGTCCATCCCGTCGTCGGAGAGCTCGATGAACCCCTCGTTCGACTGGCGCGCCAAGTCGACGATCGAGTTGGCCCACTCGCGCATCTGCGCCTCGTCGGTGGGGTCGTCCGCGATTTCGACGTAGCGCATCTCGCCGAGCGCCCCGCGCTTCGCCTTCGGAACGGTCCCCGTCTTGAGGTGGACCGACATCGTCTCCTCGGTGAAAAACTCCTGTATCGGCAGCTCGTCGACGACGCCGCGGGCCACCGGCTCGACGTACTCGACGTCGATCCCCTTCGCGCGGGCGACCTCGGCCTGCACGACATCGCTGGAGAGGAGCGTGGCGTCGCGGTCGGCCGCAGTATCGCGGATCAGCGCGTCCACGTCGCCCTCGTAGGCGTGCGATCGGGCGTCACCGTCGGCGCGCTCGCCGACGTACTCCAGTTCGATCGTCCCGTCGTCGGCGAAGTCGGCGAGCCGCTTGAGCTCGCTCAGCCCGTCCCACCCCGACTCCAGCCCGTCGTTGGCCTGCGACTCCAGCTCGCCGACGACGGCCTCCGGGACGAGCACCGTCGCCGCCGCGTAGGTCCCGTCCTCGACGCGTTCGGACACGCGGCCGTCCACGACCGCACTGGTGTCCGGTACTACGTTCATACCGTGAGTCCGGGCGGGAACCGTATAAGCGTGTTCGACCGGACGGCGTCCACGTCGGCGGCGAATTCCCCCGGTGAATCAGTCGTCCGCCGCCGCGACCGACCCGCGATCGGCCCGCAGCCGCCGGGCGTACGCGACGAAGTTGTCGAACAGCGGCTTCGCCTCGCAGGCGGCGTCGTAGGCCTCGGGCGTGATCTCGGCCAACACCGCGTCGACGCGGGCGTCGCCGAGGCGCTCGCGTTTCCCTTCCGTGACCTCTCGCGCCGTGTCGAGGTCGTACTCGGGGTGGAACTGGACGCCCCAGCAGTGGCCGTCACGGAACGCGTGGACGCCGTGGTCGTTCTCGGCGAGCAGGGTCGCGTTCGGCGGAAGCTCTGTAACCGTGTCGCCGTGGGTCGTGAAGACGGTGAACGCCTCGTCGACCCCCGCGAACAGCTCGTCGTCGCCGCGGTGGCGCACCTCGTTGTATCCGATCTCGAACTCGTCCATGCCGGCGACGCGCCCGCCGAGCGCCTCGGCGACCACCTGGTGGCCGTAACAGACGCCGAGCACCGGACGGCCGGCCTCCGCGGCTTCGGCGACGTAATCGATGAGGGGCGGGATCCACGCCTCGTCCCAGTAGACGGAGGAGCGCGACCCGGTGACCACGACCCCGTCGAACTCGGTGTGGTCGGGCAGGTGCCCGTCGCTGACGGAGAACTCGACGAGGTCGGCGTCGAGCTCCCGCCGGAAGTTCCGACGGGTGTTCGCGCCCTCGTGGGCGGCGTTCAGCAGGGCGAACCGGAGGCGTGTCATTGGACGCCCCGAGACGCGACGGAGCAAAAACGGTTGCGGCGGCGGGAAGCGCTACCGGCGTCGGCGAGCGGCGGGTTCGGGCGGGCGGCGACCGCGCTCACCCCGAGAAGGGGTCCGCGGCGTGCTCCGCGAGCCAACCGACGAGGGCGTCGTTGACCGCGGCGGACGCCTCCACGCCGACGAGGTGGCGCGCGCCCGGGACTGCATGGAGCTCCCCGCGCGGGAGCCCCTCGGCGAGCCCTTCCGCTGCCGGCTTCGGACAGACCGCGTCCTCGGTCCCGTGGACGACGAGGGTCGGCGTCGTGAGCTCGTACAGCCGGTCCGAAACGTCGAACCCCTCGACCGCGGCGCGGTGAGCCTCGAACGTCTCGCGACCGGCGTCTTCGCCGAGCCGCCACTCGACGATCCGCGAGAGCACGTCGGGATGCCGCTCTCGGAACGGCTCCGAGAGGAGCCCGTTCAGCGACCCCTTCACCGACGACGGCGTCGACGGGTCGGCCCACACGCCGTCGGGGTTGTAGGCGTCGCCCGCGGGCGGGGTCCCGATCACCGAGAGGCTCGCCGGGCGCGACGAGGCGAGCGCGTACGCGAGCGCGACCATGCCGCCGAGCCCGTACCCGACGAGGTGGGCGTTCCGGACGCCTTCCGCGGCACACACCGCGTCAACGTCGCTCGCGAGGTCCTCGACCGCGTACGGCCCCGGCGGCGCGTCCGACCGGCCGACGCCCCGCGTTTCGGGCGTGATCACCGTGTGCGGTCCGGCGAGCGCGGCGTGTTGCCAGCCGAACTGCCACGCGCCGAGCCCCACGTCGCCACAGAACACGACCGCCTCGTCGGGGTCGCCCGCGTCGGGGGCGTCTACCTCGTACCGGATCTCGACGCCGGCGTTGTTGGCGTGGGGCATGGAGAGCGGTGGTTCGCTAGGCCTCCTGCAGGTTGCGAAGGACGTCCGGCGCCGCCTCCAGCGCATCGTCGAGCGCGCCGGCGTCCGGGCCGCCGCCCTGAGCGAAGTCCGGCGGGCCGCCGCCGCCGCCGCCGACGCGCGCCGCGAGTTCGGAGACCACCTGTCCGGCGTTCACGTCGACGCCGTCGGGAACGCCGACCACGAAGCTCGCGGAGCCGTCCGCCCCGCTGCCGACGACCGCGACCTTCCCGTCGTCGACGTGGGCGTTCGCGGTCGCGCGCAGCTCGTCGGCGTCGCCGTCGAGGCGCTGGATCACCGCGGTCACGCCGCCGACATCGACCTCCTCGGCGTCGGCGCCGCCGGAGGCGCGCGCCGCCGCGAGCTCCTCTTTGAGCGACTCGATCTCCTTCCCGCGCGCCTTCCACTCGTCGAAGAACCGCTCCGCCGTCTCGGGCACGTCGAGCGGGTCGACGTCGAGCGCGTCGGCGGCGTCGTACAGCGCGTCCTCGGTGCGCTGTGTCGCCTCGACCGCCGCGCCGCCCGCGGCGAACACGATCCGCTCGACGCCGTCCTGCACGGGCTCCGTTTTCAACACCTTCACCGCGCCGATCTCGCCGGTCCGTTCGACGTGAGTGCCGGCGCAGGCCTGCACGTCGGCGTCGCCGACGTGGATCAGGCGGACGTTCGTTCCCGGGGGAACCCCGCCCTGATAGAGGTCGAAGCCGTGTTCCGCCTCCGCCTCGTTGCGGTCGGGCCACTCCTGACGCACCGGCACGTCGTCGCGGACGAGATCGTTGGCGACGCGCTCGATCGCTTTGACCTGATCGCGGGTGATCCGCTCGAAGTGGCGGACGTCGAGCCGGGAGGAGTCGATCCCCTTCTGAGCGCCCGCCTGCCGGACGTGTTCGCCGAGCACCTCGCGGGCCGCGTGGCCGATCAGGTGAGTCGCCGTGTGGTGGGCGCGGAGCCGGTCACGGCGGTCGCCGTCGATCTGTCCCTTGACGAACTCCCCCTTGCCCGGATCGGCGTCGGTGCGGTGAAGCACGACGCCGTCGCGCTCCTGTACGTCGACCACGTCGACGGTCGTCTCGCCGGCGGTGAGCTGCCCGCGGTCGGCGGGCTGGCCGCCGCCCTCCGGGTAGAACATCGTCTGGTCCAACACCACGTCGTACCCCTCTTCGCGGTCGAACACGTCGAGGACGACGGCCTCGAACTCGGTGCGCCCCTGGTCGTCGTAGAACAGCTTCTCCGTCTCGGGGAGGTCGTCGAGCCGGCTGTCGCGGTCCCCGTCCGACTCGTCGCCGTCCTCCTCCTCGTGGCGGTCGGCGACGAGCGCGTAGAAGTCGTCCGGCACGTCGACGGTCGCGCCGCGCTCGGCGGCGATGTCGGCGACCATGTCGGGCTGGATCCCGTGGGAGTCGTACAGCTCCAACAGCGCCTCCGTCGGGATCGGCTCGCCCGTGCCGGCGTACTCGTCCGCGAGCGACTCCACCTTCCGAGAGCCGCGTTCGAGCGTCTTGCGGTACTTCCGTTCCTCGGTGCGGACGATCTCGCGGATCGTGTCGCGGTTCTCGTAGCCGAGCCGATCGGCCTGCATGTCGACCAGCTCGTCGAGCGGGGCGTCGACGCCGACCTCGTCGACGAGCCGCTTCGTGCGCCGAAGCACCATCCGAGCGAGGTATCCCGTCCCGACGTTCGAGGGGACGATCCCGTCGCCGAACATGTACGCGAGCGTCCGCGAGTGGTCGGCGATCGCGTAGATCGACTCGAGCGGCTCGACCAGCTCGCGGAGCCGGTCGACCTCGACGTCGAGCCGATCGGCGATCTCGCCGCGGGCGGCCTCCACGTCGTCGACATCGTCGATGTCGAGCCGGCCGGAGAGCTTCGCGGCGCGGTGGACGATCGCCTGCTCCTCGTCGTCGTAGTCGATCCCCGCGTTCTCCTTGAGGAAGTCGATCGCGTCGGGGTACACCGCCTCGTACACCGTCGCCGTCCCCTGGCTCATCCACGTCCACCGTTCGAGCCCGTACCCGGTGTCGACGATGTACGTGTCCATGAACGAGTACGTGTGCCCGTCCTTCATCTCGTAGTCGCCGTCGGGGTCGCGCTCCATGCACATGAAGACGAGCGTCGCCAGTTCGGCGCCCTTGTAGATGACCTCGATGGCGGGCCCGGCGTTCCCGCCGCCGACCCACGGGTCCTCGATGTAGGTGATCTCGTCGAGGTCCGCACCGAGGCTCTCGAACAGCTCGTCACAGTACTCGACGGTCTCGTCTTTCCAGTACACCTCGCCGTGGTAGGCGTACTCGTCCTCGTCGACCTCCTCGCGCGTGTTGAACGCGTGATGGGCCATCATCTCGAAGGCCATCGTGTGTCGGCCCGTCTTGCCGACGTTGTCGATGTCCTGCATCCGGATGCAGGGCTGAGAGATGGTGAGGGGGTTCGCGGGCGGCGGCGTCTGGCCGGACGTGACCAGCGGCTGGAAGTCGTAGATCGACGCCTGGGTCAGGAGCACGTCGTCGCGCCAGCGGTTCGCCGCGACCGGGTACGGGTCGATCCGCTCGTGGTCGTGCTCTTCGAAGAAGGAGAGAAACGCCTCCCGCATCTCCGACAGCGAATGGGCCTCCGGAAATCCCGGGTCGTCGATGAAGCTGTAGTCCTCACAGGGCGGCTCACCGCACAGTTCGCGGTCGGCGTCGCGGGTCCAAAAGTGCGCGCCACAGGAGGGGCACTCCTTCCGCTCGAACCCCTCCTCTTCGAAGTAGTCGAGACGGTACTCCGCTTCGAGGTCGCTCATTACACGAACGTGACCCGTGTTCCGTCAAAAGGGTTCCGGGGTGCCTTCCGACGCGCTCCGCCCACGGGTGCTGAGACACGCGCCGCAGCCGTGACGGTACGCAGTCCCGTTCTCCGGGGAAACTGGACGACTGGAGAAAATTTTATCCGAGCACAGATGGTGTTTATCGGCATCGTGAACACCGAGCCGAGGAGGCGGCGATCTGTTCTCGTCCTCTCCGGCAACCCGGGCGACGCGGCCGACGTGGCCGACACACTGCACGCGTTCGACGCCTCCGCGGCGTCCATCGGCGACGCCGCTCCGTCTGCACCCGGCGACGATGACATCGCGACCGCGGACATCGCCGTCGTCCTCGATGCCGAGGGGCTCGACGCGGTCCGCGACCGCGGCGGCTCGTTCCGCGTGGTCGCCTTCGTCGACGACCCCGTCGCACCGCCGGCGACCGACCCGCTCGTCGACGCAATCGCGACCACGCCGGCTGACCTCGACGCGACGCTCCGCTGGCTCGTACGCAGGGAAGAGTCGACGCTCGACCATGCCAACGAGCGGCTACGGGCAGAACGCGATCGGCTGCTGGCGCTGTTCTCGAACGTTCCCGATCCGGCGATCGCGTACGACTACGTCGACGGCGATCCGATCGTTCACCGGGTCAACGACGCGTTCGAGGAGACGTTCGGCTACGACGCGGATCGCGTGGTCGGCGAGTCCGTCGACGACTACATCGTCCCGACCACCGACGAGGCGGCGTCCGAGGCCGCGGATCTCAACGAGCGTCTCCAGCGCGGCGAGAGCGTCAGGCGAGAGGTGACCCGCGAGACCGCGGAGGGGCCCAGACACTTCATCCTCCACGTCGTCCCGATCCGGCTCGACGCGGAGAACGTCTCCGGGTACGCCATTTACACCGACGTGACGGAGCGGCGCGAGCACGAGGCGGCGCTGGAGCGACAGAACGAGCGGCTCGACGAGTTCGCGAGCATCGTCTCCCACGATCTCCGGAACCCCCTTTCCGTCGCGGAAGGGTACGTCGACCTCGCCCGCGAGACCGGCGAGACGGAGTATCTCGAGAAGGCGACCGAGGCGTTGGGACGCATGGACGAGCTCGTCGGCGACCTGCTCTCGCTGGCCCGACAGGGAGAGTCGGTCGGCGAAACCCAATCCGTCTCGATCAGCGCGCTCGCGAGAGACGCGTGGGAGAGCGTCGACACGGACGACGCCGAGCTCGTCTTCGACGGCGACGTGACGATCGACGCGAACCCGACCCGGACGCGCGAGCTGCTGGAGAACGTGTTCCGAAACAGCGCGGAGCACGGGCGACAGTCACCCGACGGGAGCGGCGGTGACGCGCTCACCGTCCACGTCGGGGCGGTGTCGTTCCGCGGTGCCGACGGCGGTTCGGAAAGCGGGTTCTTCGTCGAAGACGACGGCTGCGGACTCCCCACGGACGAGTGCGACCGCGTGTTCGAGAGCGGGTTCACGACCGAAGAGAACGGGACGGGACTCGGACTCGCGATCACGGAGCGGATCGCCGACGCGCACGGCTGGGACGTGCGCGCGCTCACCGGTGATTCCGGCGGCGCGCGGTTCGAGTTCAGGACCTCGTGACGGTCCGAAACGACCTTACGCCGCGCGCTCGCCTCTCCGATATATGGTCGAGAACGTCGTTTATCCCGCGTACTTCGACGCCGACCGATCGCGGTCCGAAGGGCGTCGCGTCCCGATGGACCTCGCGATCGAGGAGCCCACCGTCGACGAGATCGCGAAGGCGGTCCAACAGGTCGGCTACGACGCGGTGATCGAGCGCGAGAAAACGTACTCCCGCGAGTTCGAACCGCGAGGCTCGGTCGTCGTCAAAGGCACCGAAGACACCGCGAAAAACGACCTCGTACAGGCGATCGCGGCCTACCTCGGGATCATCCGCGAGTGACGATGCGACGCGTCGGCACCGTCGTTCGCACGGCAGGGGGCCTCGCTATCGCCCGCACGGAGGCGGGCGCGGAGCCGCCGCGGATCGGCTCGTCGGTGGTCGACGAGTCGCTCGCGACGGTCGGCCGCGTCGTCGACGTGTTCGGGCCCGTCGGTCGACCCTACGTGGCGGTGACGCCGAGCGACGACGACCTCGCGTCGCTCGTCGGCGGGAAGCTGTACGCGCGCTGACGGCCCGGCAGCGCACTCCGTCCCCTCACTCAGGGGTCGGCGATTCCGCGGTGCCGCCGACAGCCTCCGTCTCGTCCTCGTCACTCTGACCCTCGTCGCCTCGTTCCTCGCCGTCGTCGTCGCTCACGATCGAAAAGTCGTCGATCGTCTTCGTCGAGCGCACGAGCCGCTCGGCGACGACCAGTTTCTCCATCCGATCGAGCCGGTCCCAGTCGATCTCCGTCGGCGGCGACTCTTCGAACGCCTGGAACTGCTGGTACACCGCCTCGTTGACGAACCGCTCGAACGAGTCGCAGTTCGGACACGTCACCGAGAGGTGCGAGGTGTCGAACTCGCGGCTCACCGTGTGTTCGAGGCAGTTCAAACAGCGGTACGTTCGAGTGCGACTCATAGACGAACCACGGGACCGAACGCGCTAATACCTGCGGGTACCGGTGCGGAAAGCGGTGCCCGAAGCGCCGCGAGGCGGCGCCGGGCCGCTAGAACAGCGCCGACGCCGCGGCCTCGGCGGTCTCGATGACCGGGCCGAAGCCGGGCAAGAGGAGCACCGTCGCGACCGCCGCGAACACGACCGCGGCGTACAGCCCGGTCGGCCGCACGTCGATCGCGTCCAGCGAACTCGACGAGGCGGGGTCGTCGATGAACAGCGCCTTCACGACTCGGCTGTAGTAGTACAGCGAGATGACGCTGTTGACGGCGCCGAACGCCGCCAGCCACAGGAAGCCGTTATCGATGGCTCCCATGAACAGGAAGTACTTCGAGAAGAACCCGGCGAAGGGCGGCAGCCCGGCGAGCGAGAACATGAACACGGCCATCGCGACGGACGCGACCGGCGCGCGCCGTGAGAGCCCGGCGTAGTCCTCGAAGGTCCGACCGACGCCCCACCGCTCCGCCATCGCGACGAAGAGGAACGCGCCGGTGTTCATGAACCCGTAGACGAGCAGGTGCGCCATCGCCGCGCCCATCACGGCGTCGTTCGCGCTTCCGCTCTGTGACAGCGCCGCGACGCCGATGAGCACGTAGCCCGCGTGCCCGATGGAGGAGTACGCGAGCATCCGCTTGACCTCCTCCTGGACGGCCGCCGCGAAGTTCCCGAGCGTCATCGTCACCGCGGCGAGCACGCCGAACGCCAGCACCCAGTCGATGCCGGCGGTGAGCGACGCCCCGACCGGGAACGCCTCGGTGAACAGGCGGAACGCGACCACGAAGCCGGCCGCCTTCGAGGCGGACGAGAGGAACGCGCTCACCGGTGCGGGCGCGCCCTCGTACGCCTCCGGCGCCCAGAAGTGGAACGGGACGGAGGCGGTCTTGTACGCGACGCCGCCGACGATCATCACGATCCCGAGGCCGGCGACGCCGGCGAGGCCGGCGAGCGAGCCGATCCCCTCGGCGACGCCGGCGAACAGCAGCGAGCCGGTCGCCGCGTACACGAGCGAGATCCCGAACAGGAAGATCGCGGAGGAGAGCGCGCCGACGAGGAAGTACTTCATCCCCGCCTCGACGCTCCCGCGGTCCTGCTTGAGATACGCGACGAGCACGTACGACGGCAGCGACACCATCTCGAGGGCGACGAAGACGACCGCGAGCGAGTTCGCCGCCGCGAGCAGCGCCATCCCGGTCGCCGCGAACACGACGAGCGAGTAGAACGCCGCCGGACTCGCGTGGTCGTGGAAGTAGTCGTGGGCCGCGACGACGACCAGCGCCGTCACGGACGCGAAGATGGCGGTGAAGAACAGCGCCATCGTGTCCACCTTGATCGCCTCGGCGAACAGGGTGATCGCGCCGCCGGTGTCGGCGCTGCCGGTACCGGAGACGACCAGCCAGACGCTCGCCGCGAGCGCGGCGAGCGACCCGAGCGCGCCGACGACCGCCATCGAGGTGTTCGACCGCGCGTCGGGGCTGATCGTGTCGACGAGCAGCAGCGCGAGCCCGGTGAACGCGAGCAGGAAGACGGGCAACAGCGCCGCCACTTGTGGTAGCGTGTTAACCATTGATAGTCACCCCCTCGACCACGGGAAGGGCAGCGTCACGGATCATCTCGAAGAAGATGTCGGGCGCCACGCCGAGCACGATGATCGCCACCAGCAGCACCGCGAGCGGGGCGACGTCGTGGAACGGCGCGGGACCGACCTCGTAGTCGGTTTCGAGCTCGAACGGCCCGAACAGCGTGCTCTGCATCGCCGACAGCAGGTAGCCGGCGACGATGACGATACCGAACATCGCGAGCGCCGTGAAGAGCGGCGCGTACGGCAGCGCCGGAGCGGAGAACGAGCCCACGAAGATGAAGAACTCACCGGCGAAGCCGGCCATCAGCGGGAGCCCCATGTACCCGAACGCGCCGGCGACGAGGATGCCGACCGCGACGGGCATCCGGTCGGCCATGCCGGACATGTCGCCGACCATCCGCGTGTGCGTCGCGTTGTAGATGACGCCGACGGCCATGAACATCAGCCCCGAGATGAGGCCGTGCGCGACCATCTGGAACGTCGCGCCGCCGACGCCGTACTCGGTGAACACGACCAGCCCGAGGATGACGTACCCCATCGACGAGACCGAGGAGTACGCGACGATCCGCTTGAGATCCTTCTGCGCCAGCGCCAGCATCGCGCCGTAGATGACGCTGATGACGGCGATAGCGGCGATCGGGACCGCGAGCGCGGACGCCTGGTCCGGGAGCATCGTGAAGTTGAACCGGAGCAGCGCGTACGTTCCCATCTTCAGGAGGACGCCCGCCAGCAGCACCGACACCGGCGTCGGCGCCTCGACGTGAGCGTCCGGGAGCCACGTGTGCACCGGCACGATCGGGACCTTCACCGCGAAGCCGGCGAACATCGCGACGAACGCGATCATCGCGATCCGGTCCGGCGAGATGCCGAACCACGTCTCCAAGCCGCCGCTGGCGATCGCCTGCGTGATCTCCGGCAGCGCGAACGACTGCGTGTCGCCGAGCGCGAACGTCAGCGACATGAAGCCGATGAACATCAACAGCGACGCCGCGTTCGTGTACACGAAGAACTTGATCGCGGCGTACTTCCGGCGGGGACCGCCCCAGACGCCGATGAGGAAGTACATCGGCACGAGGACGGCCTCCCAGAAGACGAACCAGAGGAAGAAGTCAAGCGCGGTGAACACGCCGAGGAGGTTCGCCTCCATGAACAGCATGAGCCCGTAGAACTGACTCTGGCGGGCGTCGATCGGCGTCCACGCGCTCACGATCGCGAGCGGGACGAGGAACGTCGTGAGCACGACGAGCGGGAGGCTGATCCCGTCGACGCCGACGAACCACGACACGGTCCGACCGCCGACCTCCAGCCACTCGATCTGCGTCGCGTACGCGATGTCGCCGCCCGTGAGGGCGTTGCCGGCACCGTCGAAGCCGGACCAGAGGTACAGCGCCCCGGCGAACGGGAGCAGGCTGAACGCGAACGCGAGTCGCCCCGCCCACTCGTCCGGAGCGAGCAGCACGAGGAGCGCGGCCACGAACGTGAACCCGATGAGGGCTTCGATCATCATAGGAACCACCCCCCGCTCACGCCGAGCGCGAGCAGCAGCGCGACGAGCCCCAGCGTGAGCAGCGTGGCGTACTGCGACACCACGCCGCTCTGGAGCCGGCGAACCCGGCTCCCGCCGAAGAGGCTCACCGACGAGACGCCGTTGACGACGCCGTCGATGATCCCCTGATCGAAGGTGTTAGCGCCGCCGGCGACGTCTTCGGTGCGATACGCGAGCCATACCTGCAGTTCGTCCAAGTAGTAGTTGTTGTACAGCACGTCTTTGATCCCGCCGAGCTTCGCCGTGTGCTCCGTCGGCGACGGAACGTTGTAGAGCCGCCAGGCAACGAGGAGCCCGCCCAGCGCCAGGCCGAGCGAGACGGCCGCGCCGACGAGCACCGTACCGACCTCGCCGCCGACGAGATACCCGCTACTGTACGGACCGATGTCCGCGTAGTGGTGCGAGGAGAGGCCGTCGATGCCGCCCCAATGGTTGTCGAGCCACAGGTGGAGCAGGTCGATCCCCTCCACTCCGAGCACCTTCTGGACCGGCACCATGTTGATGAATCCGGTGACCACCGCGAGCACGCCCAGCACCGTCAGTGGCCCCTTCACGTTCCAGCGAACGGGTTCGGGGTCGCGAGCGGTCGCGCTCCGGGGCTCGCCGTGGAACGTCAGGAACACCATTCGGAAGGTGTAGAAGGCGGTGACCGGCACCGCGAGCAGTCCCATCAGGTAGCCGCCGAGCAGCAGCGGGTCGTTGAGGCCGTGCACGAGCGCCTCGTAGAGGATCTCGTCTTTCGACCAGAAGCCGGCGAACGGGAAGATGCCCGCGAGCGCGAGCGACCCGGCGAGGAACGTGTAGTACGTCACCGGCATCTTCGATTTGAGCCCCCCCATGTCCCACATGTCCTCGTTGTGATGCATCGCGATGATGACCGCACCGGCGCCGAGGAACAGCAGGGCCTTGAAGAAGGCGTGGGTGGTCAGGTGGAAGACCGCGGCCACGTACCCGCCCGCGCCGAGCGCGAGCATCATGTAGCCGTACTGCGAGATGGTGGAGTACGCGAGCACCTGCTTCAGCTCGTCTTTCACGAGCCCCATCGTCGCCGCGAACAGCGCGGTGAAGCCGCCGATGAAGGCGATGATCGCGAGCGCCGTCGGCGACAGCGCGTAGAACCCGTACATGCGCGCGACGAGGTAGACGCCGGCCGCCACCATCGTCGCGGCGTGGATCAGCGCGGAGACGGGCGTCGGGCCCTCCATCGCGTCGGGGAGCCACGTGTGGAGCGGGAACTGCGCGGACTTCCCGACGACGCCGCCTAACACGAGCAGGCCGACGACCGTGAGCCACGTCTGCAGTTCGACTCCGCCGGGCGTCCATGCGACCGATCCGGAGCCGTTGAGCGCCGCCTCGGCGAGCGCCGGGAACGACCCCTCACCGGCGAACTGCGCCGTGCCGAACGTCGCGAGCACGGCGACGACGCCGATCAGGAAGAAGTAGTCACCGAACCGGGTGACGAGGAACGCCTTCTTCGCCGCCGACGGCGGCCCGGGCTCTCGGAAGTGGAACCCGATGAGCAGGTACGAGCAGAGCCCGACCAGCTCGAAGAACATGAACGCCATCAGGAGGTTGTCGGCGACGACGAATCCGAGCATCGAGGCCGAGAACAGCCCGAGCCCGGCGTAGTACCGGGGGAGCCCCGTCTCGCCCTCGTCGTTCATGTAGCCGAGCGAGAACACGTGGACCAGAAGCGCCACGAGCGTCACGATGACGAGCATGAGCGCCGACAGCGGGTCGATCAGGATCCCGAAGGACAGTTCGATGTCCGTCGGACCGATCCCGCCTGCGTCGGCCCACGTGTAGAGCGTACGGTTCGCCGCCTCCCCGCCCGCGACCGTCGCGAGCACCCACAGCGAGAGCAGGAACGATCCCGCCGTCGCCGCGATGCCGCCGAAGGCGCCGCCCTTCGGAAGGTGTTTGCCGACACCGAGGGCGACCAGGAACGAGAAGAACGGGAGGAGAACGATCGCCGGAACGTATGAGAACACGTCTATCATGTTACCACCTCATCTCCGTTGGAACGGTCACGTCGGTGACGCCGAAGTTGCGGTACAACACGAGGATGATGCCGATCCCGATCGCGACCTCTGCGGCCGCGAGCGCGATGACGAACAGCGCGAACACCTGTCCCGTGAGGTCACCGTAGTACAGCGCGAACGCGACGAAGTTGATGTTCGCGGCGTTCATCATGAGCTCGACGCTCATCAGGAAGTACAGCGCGTCGTTCCGCGTGAGCACGCCGAACAGGCCGATACAGAACACGGCGGTGGCGAGCAGCAGGTACCACTGGGGCGGTATCGAAGCGGCGACAGCGGTCATTTCCGCTCACCCCCCTCTTGCCCGCCGTCAGTAAGCGCCTTGCCCACCGCGGCGACGATGGAACCGTCCTCCTCGCGTTTCGCCAGGTAGACGGCGCCGTCGACGGCCACGTCGAGTGCGACAGCCGCGATCAGGAACGCCGCCAGGAAGCCCTCGGACGGCACCGAGCCGAGCTCGTACTCGCCGAGGTTGAAGAGGGCGTACCCGATGTTGTGGACGATCGACGCGTCCGCCGGGAAGCCCCCGACCGCGCCGAATTCGGCCGACAGCGCGGTCAGGGCCATGATGACGAACAGGAGTCCGACCGCAATTGCGGGCACGAGACGCCCGCGGCTCCGGGAGCCATCGTTACTCATGCGCTATTCACCTCCGTTTCCGTGTCCGATCGCGTGAGCATCACGGCGAACGTGACGAGAATCAAGACCCCGCCCACGTAGACGAGGATCTGCATGGCGGCGATAAACTCCGCCTGCAGCATCACGTAGTGCACCGCAACGCTCGTCAGGGCACCGCCCAGAAGCAACGCGGCGTGGAACACGTCGCGCGCCAGGACGACCCCGAGGCCGAACGCCAGCGTGACCGCGGCGAACAGCCCGAACGCGATGGTAGCATAAACCATTGTGTGTGTCTCCTATGAGAGTCCCTTTGAAGATTTCGAGACGCGCCCGCTACTGGTAGTCGACCTCGCCGTCTCCCTCCCCGATCCACGCGCCGCGATCGGGGTTCCGGGACTCCAGCGGGTCGATTCCCTTGTACCACGGGACGTTCTTGAGCTGTTCTTTGTTGAACACGAAGTCGTCCTTCGTGTCCGCGGTGAACTCGAAGTTCTGTGTCAGGAGGATCGCGTCGACCGGGCAGACCTCCTCACAGAGCCGGCAGTAGATGCACTGGCCGATGTGGAGGTTGTACTGCTCGCCGTTGCGCTGCTCGTCCTGCACGATCTGAATCGTGTCGTTCGGGCAGACGTTCTCGCACTGGCGGCACCAGATGCACCGCTCCTGACTGAACTTGTGGACGCCGCGGAAGCGCGGGCTGACCTCGGGCGCTTCCTCCGGGTATTCCACCGTGAACGTCTTCCCGTCCAGCGCGTGCTTCATCGTCGTCGCCATGGATTTCATGAGTCCAATCATATTACGCGATCACCCCCACGATTACGGCCGTGAGCACCAGGTTCGCGAACGACAGCACGAGCATTCCCTTCCAGCCGATCTCGATCAGCTGATCGATCCGGACACGAGGTATCGCCGCACGGGCCCACTGCGTGAACAGGAAGAAGCCCCAGACCTTCACCACGAACCAGATGAAGCTGATGCTCTCCGGGCCCGGACCGGACGCGCCGCCGAGGAAGACCACGGAGAGGATCGCACCGCCGAGGAAGATGTGGACGAACTCGCCGAGGTAGAACAGGACGAAGTACGCGGAGGAGTACTCCGTCTGGTACCCGGCGACGATCTCGGTCGGCGCTTCGGGGATGTCGAACGGGTTCCGGCCGATCTCCGCCATGTTCGCCGTGAGGAACAGCACGAACGCGAACGGGTTCACGAACGCGAACCACGCCGGGATCGAGACCCCGGCGATCGTCACGAGCGTCTCCGTCTGCGCCCCGACGACCCCGCTTATCTGAAGCGTCCCCGCGAAGATCACGACGGACATCGCGGTGACGATGAGCGGAATCTCGTACGCGAGGTTCTGCGCGACGGCGCGGAGGCCGCCGAGCAGCGAGTACTTGTTGTTCGACGCGTAGCCGGCCATCACCAGGGAGACCGAGGCGATGGACGCGAACGCGAACACCAGCGCCAGTCCGACTTCGGGATCGGCGAGATGGATGTTCAGCGGCCCGATATGCCCCATCGGAATGACGGAGAACCCGAGCATCGCCGACGCCGGCAGGATGATCGGGGCGATGTCCCACGTCGGGCGGTCGACGCCTTCGGGGATGATGAGCTCCTTCGCGAGCAGCTGGACCGCCGCCGCCGGAATGATGAGCAGCCCGTAGGGCCCGATCCGGTCGACCGCGATACGGTCGGTGAACGCGGCGGTGATCTTCCGCTTCGCCCACGGCCCGGCGACGCCGGAGAACGCGAGGATGATGTTGGCGACGAGCGCCGCCCCGATCAGGGAGGCCACGACATCGCCGAGGATGCTGTCGATCCCGAACGTGTCGACGAGGAACTCGGGGAACAGCTGTGCGGGCGCCGTCCCCATCAGCGGTCCACCTCCCCGAGCACGATGTCCAGGCTACCGAGCGCGGCGACCACGTCGGGGATGTACTCCCCGTTTGCCATCTCCGGGAGCGTCTGGAGGTTCGAGAAGCACGGTGAGCGGATCTTGAAGCGGGCGGGTTTGTCGGTGCCGTCCGCGCGGATGTAGATGCCGAGTTCGCCCTTCGCCCCCTCGACGGCGCGGTAGATCTCCGTGTCGTCGTCCGGGCGCAGCGTGCGCGGCACGTTCGCCTGGATGTTCCGCTCGTCTTCGGGCCAGTCCTCGAGCAGGTCGACGCACTGCTCGATGATCTTCGCGGACTCCTCGACCTCGCGCATCCGGACGAGGAGGCGGCTGAAGTTGTCGCAGCCGTCCTCGGTGATCACGTCCCAGTCGAGCTCGTCGTAGTAGCCGTACGGGTCGTCGCGGCGCAGGTCGTAGTCGACGCCCGACCCGCGGGCGACGGGACCGGTCGCGCCGTAGTTCTTCGCCACCTCCGGGGGGAGAACCCCGGTATCGATCGTCCGCATCTGGAAGATCTCGTTGGAGGTGATGAGGTTGTGGTACTCCTCGATGGACTCCGGGAGCTGGTCGAGGAAGTCGCGGGTCTTCGAGAAGAACTCCTCGCGGGGCTCGGGGAGGTCCCAGACGACCCCGCCGAGACGGAAGTAGTTGAACATCAGCCGCTGCCCCGTCAGATCCTCCAAGAGGTTCTGGACGCGCTCGCGGTCGTTGATGGCGTACATGAACGTCGCCGTGAAGTCGCCGTTGATGTCGAGCGCGAAGGTGGCGAGCGCGAGCATGTGCGCGGCGATCCGGCACATCTCCGCGCCCATCGTGCGGATCACCTGCGCGTACTCGGGCACCTCGATGTCGGCGAGGTCCTCGGCCGCGCGGGCGTACGCCCACTCGTTGAGCAGGCCCGCCGAGATGTAGTCCCAGCGGTCGGGGTACGGCATGATCTGGTGCCGGTACGTCCCGTTCTGCGCCATCTGCTCCTCGCTCCGGTGGAGGTAGCCGATGTCGGGCTCGACGTCGATGACCTGCTCGCCGTCGAGCGTCGTCTTCAGGTGGAGCACGCCGTGCGTCGCCGGGTGGTGCGGCCCGATGTTGAGGAACATCGTGTCGGACTCGGCGTCCTTGTGGTGCTCCTGGAGCGGGTTCGCGTGCTCCGGCAACGTGGCGATCTGCGGCCGGTCCTTGTCGTAGTCCATCGAGAGCGGGTGGCCCTGCCACGTCTCGGGCAGGAGGATCCGGCGCAGGTCGGGGTGATCGTCGTACTCGATGCCGATCAGGTCGTACGCCTCCCGCTCGTGCCAGTCCGCCGTGCGGAACACCGGCTCGGCCGACTCCGAGACGGGGTTGTCCTTGTCCGCGGGGACGACGACGCTGACCTCCTGGGTCGGGTCGTCGAACTTCTTCAGGTGGTAGATCGATTCGTAGCGGTTCTCGTACTCCTGAGCGGAGACCACCGAGAGGTGGTCGTACCCCGCCTGCTCTTTCAGGATCGAGAGCGTCTCCTGAACGGTGTCGGGCCGGATCACGAACCCGGGCGCGTTCAGGTGGTCGTCGCGGTCGACGACGAGGTCGCCCAGGAGCGCCTCCAGCTCGTCCGGAGTGCGCTCGACGGCGCCGTCGTCGACGGAATCTGGTCGTTCGAGGCTCATGGCGAATCAGCGAAGTTGTACCGCATGACGAGTTCGTCGTCGTCAATCTGGTCGGCGAGCTTGTCGACGAGCTCGTCGCGTTCGAGGTCGGAGAACTCCTCCAGCTCGTACGGCTTGACGGTGACGGGCGCGGCCTCGCCGTTGGCGACGCGCTCCTGCAGCTTCACGACGCCGTAGACGAGCGCCTCGGGGCGAGGCGGGCAGCCGGGGACGTGGATGTCGATCGGGATGACCTCCTCGGCGCCTTTGATCACGTTGTACCCCTCCTGGAACGGACCGCCGGAGATGGTACACGAGCCCATGCCGACCACGAACTTCGGCTCGGGCATCTGGTCGTAGACGCGCTTCATCCGCGGCGCGAACTTCGAGACGATCGTCCCGGGGACGATCATCACGTCGGCCTGTCGCGGCGACGCGCGGGGGACGCCCGACCCGAAGCGGTCGAGGTCGTGTTTCACCGCGTAGGTGTGCATCATTTCGATGCTGCAGCAGGCGATGCCGAACTGCAGCATGAACATCGAGGAGCCGCGACACCAGTTCAGGAACTTGTCGAACTTGGTGAGGATGAACGGCGAGGAGCCGAACGCCTCCCGGAGCCGGGAGTTAAACCGGTCCCCCTGCCCGGTCATCCGGGCGTCGCGGGTCTCGGTTACGACTTGCGATTCGTCGGTGATGAATGGTTGATCGCTGCTCATTGGTTGAGGTCACGCTCCGTCTTTCGGCTGGTCGCGCGGGGACTCCGGGCCCAGCTGATCGCCCCAGAGCGCCACGCCCAGACGAGCCCGATCGCGAGGACTCCGACAAAGGCCAACATCGGCCACAGCAGGTCGATCATCGGCACGCCAGCGCTGATCGCCGGACGGTAGATGACGGCCCACGGGAACAGTAACACGGTCTCGATGTCGAACACGACGAACAACAGCGCGACCATGTAGTACTGGATGTTGAACCGGATCCGCGTCCCGCCCGTCGGGGTCTCGCCGGACTCGTAGGTGGTACTTTTACCGGTCTCAGGCACACTCGGACGGAGCAACGCCGACACCGACATCATCCCCAGCGGGATGAGCAGGCCGACGGCCGCCAAGGCGCCGATCGCTATCCAATCACTCATATAGGTCTCCGTAACGTGCGAGGATTTGGACCGCCCCCTCATAAGCGTTGAGTCTTCACCGCAACGCCCCCACGTCTCCGAAAACGCCGGCGAGCGGTCCGGAGCGGCGATCGGGATCCGATGCCCGCTGGGTTTCTCGCCGCTACTCCGACGCGTCGCGCTCCCGGAAGCCGTCGATGCCGAGGTCGTGGAGACCGGCCGACACGTCCGCGACGCCCGCCTTCTGCTCGTCGTGGAGACCGATCAGCCGCTCCTCGACGGCGTCGTGCTCGCGCGCGAGCACCTGCGCGGCCGACAGGGCGGCGTTGTACGACTTGCCGGCGTCGACCGCGACGATCGGCGCCCCGGTCGGCATCCCGATGACGGAGTCGACCGACTTCTCCTGGACCGGGACGCCGATCACGGGGATCGGGTAGGCGACGGAGGCGGTCATGTTCGGGAGGTCGGCGGACTTCCCGCCCGCGCCCGCGACGATGACGTCGAGCCCGCGAGCCGCCGCAGTCTCCCCGTAGGCGTACATGAGCTCCGGCGTCCGATGCGCCGACACGACGTAGCTCTCGTAGGTGAACCGCGCGTCGGGAGCGTCGTGGAACTCCGTCTGTTCCGCGAACCCGAGCTCGTCGAGCGCGTCGTAGGCGCCCTCCATGACGGGGAGGTCGGAATCGGATCCCATGATGATCCCCACGTCCGGGGTGGTCTCGGGGGGGGCGTCGGCCGCCGCCTCCGCTTCGAGCCGGTCGATCAGGTCTTCGACAGTCGTCATGGGCGTGGGTGACACGAGCTGGGTTGTAAATCGTGCCGGTCTGCGGACCGACCTGCGCGTCGCCGACTGGCTCTCAGCGACCGCAAATCCGAAGGGATCGGTCGCCGAACCGTCGGACGAACATGCCCTCCAGACGCGCGTTGCTCGCCGGGCTCGGCGCGACCGGAGTGACGGCTACCGCCGGGTGTCTCGGCGGGTTCGACGGCGACCCCGGCACCGACGAGACGTACGACTGGCCGGCCGGCGGCGGCAACGACTGGAACTCGCGGGCGGTGCCGAACGGCGTCGCGCCGCGCGACGACCCGACCGTCGACCGGACGCACGAGTTCGACGGGACCCCGGCCGGCGACCCGGTCGTGACCGCCGGGACAGTGCTCCTAAACACCGGCGTGGACGTGGTTGCGCTCGATCGCGAGGACCTGACCCCGCGCTGGAGCGTCGCTCCCGACGGCAACGACGCGTTTCGCTACACCGGGGCGCCGGCGGTCGCGGACGGCGTTGCGTACGTCCCGGAGAGCGACACGCTGGTCGCGCGCGACCTCGACACCGGTGAGCGGCTGTGGAGCCGAGCGTTCGAGTACGTCTTCGGCGAGACGACGCCCCTTCTCGTCGAGCGTGGAGACGGCCATCGGGTCGTGATCGGCGCCGGCGAGTCCCTCCGGGCGTTCGACGGCGCGACGGGCGAACGACAGTGGGAACGCCGGCTCGACGGGATCGTCCGACGTGCCGTCGCCCGCGCGCAGGCGTCGGTGTACGGGGCCGTCTACGCCGCGACCGCTGGCGGGGAGCTGTACGCGGTCGACGACGAGGGGCGAGTGCGCTGGAACCGGACCGTCGACGCCGGGATTCGTACCGCACCGACCGTCGTCGCGTCTCGCGGGCCGGACGACGAGTCGATACGGGGATCGGGCGACGTGGTGGTCGGCGGCGGAGACGGCTCGGTCCGCTGTTTCGACCCGAACGGGACCCCGCAGTGGCGTGCCGACCTTCGCGGGTTCGTCGAAGGGGGAATAGCGGTCGGCCACGAGGGAGTGTTCGCGGCCTCGGGCGGGCGGCTGTACGCGCTGAGCGCCGAGAACGGGACCCGCGCGTGGCAGACGGAGATCGGCAACGCCGTTCGACCGACGCCGCCGGCGCTCGTCGGTGACACGATCTACGTCGGCGGAGAGCGACTCCACGGGATCGGCGTCGACGGCGGGGTCGGTTTCCGGTCCGTTCGCCTCGGAGAGACGCGGTTCGAGCACGATGTCGACGGCGGCGCGAGCTACGTCACCGCCGCCGACGGGAGGCTGTTCGCGTCGGTAGCGACGGGGACCGGAGGCGGGCGATTGGTGGTCCTCTCCTGAGAGGTACGCGCGGACAGGGTCGCCGGCCCGCGACTACGCGTCCCGGAACGTCAGTCCGTCGCGGAGGGCTCGCGCCCGCGAGAGGAGGTCGTCGCGGTCGGCGGCGCCGTCGTCTCCGCCGGCTTCGAGTGTCGCGGTCAGGTGGCCCATCTTCCGGAGCGGGCGCACGTCGGCTTTCCCGTACCAGTGGAAGTCGGCCTCGGGCGCTCTGAGGACATCGTCGACGCCCGACAGCGTCGCGGGGCGCGTCTCCTCGGTATCCCCGAGCACGTTCGCCGTGACCGCCGGCGCGACGAGGTCGGTCGGGCCGAGGGGCCAGCCGAGGACGGCCCGGACGTGGTTCTCGAACTGCGAGGTCCGCGCGCCCTCGATGGTCCAGTGGCCCGAGTTGTGCGGTCGCGGCGCGATCTCGTTGACGAGCACCTCGCCGTCCCGACTCTCGAACAGTTCGATCCCGAACACCCCCCGACCGTCGAGCACGTCGAGCACGTCGCGCGCGACCGACTCGGCCTCGGCGACGATCGCGTCGTCGGTCCGGGCCGGGGCGACGCTCTCGCGGAGGATCTCCTCGCGGTGGATCGTCTCCGTGACGGGGTACGTTCGGGTCTCGCCGTCGGCTCCCTTCAGGCCCATCACGGCGATCTCGCGCTCGAAGTCGAGGAGCTCCTCCGCCATCGCGGCCCCGCCGATCGCGTCGAGCGCGGCGGCGGCCTCGTCGGGCGTCTCGACCGGGACGTTCCCGCGCCCGTCGTACCCCCCCTCGCGGGCCTTCAGCATGGCGCCGCCGAACTCCTCGACGACGCGTTCGAGCCCCCCGGCGGTGGCGACCGCGGCGAACTCCGGAACCGGGATCCCGGCGTCGACCAGCGCCTCCTTCTGCACCAGTTTATCCTGAATAGTACGGAGTGTGTCCGGGTCGGGATGGACGGGCACGTCGTGTTCGGCGGCCGCCTCCGCCATCAGGTCCGGATCGGCCAGCTCGATCTCGAACGTCAGGGCGTCGGCGCGGCTCGCCAGCTCGTGGATCGCGTCGGCGTCGTCGAAGCCGCCGACGATCTGGTCGCTGACGACGGGGGTGGCCGGACAGTCGGGCGTCGGATCGAGCACGACGACCTCGACGCCGAGCGGCGCGACCGCCTCGCCCATCATCCGACCGAGCTGTCCGCCGCCGACGACACCGAGCGTCGGCCCCGGTAACGTGATCGACATACGCGGCGATACCCGACGTTACTGCATAAATATTCCCACATCGAAGCAATAAATACGCACGCACATGCATATGATCGGAGCCACCCTCCGCGGGGATGACCGAGACGGCGGGCCGCTACGTCCGGGCGACGCTCTCAGCGTTCGACGCTCGCCAAGTCGCTCTCCAGTTCGGCGACGAACTCGTTGTACGCGTCGACGAACCCGCGGAACGAGTCGGCGTACTCGCGCACGTCGGCCGCCGACGGCGCCTCGTACTGCGAGAGCAGGTAGAGACCGCCCGATCCGCCGACGCGGAGGTACGAGACGGTCCCCTCGTCCCACTTCAGCTCCCACCGATCGCCGTCGACGCGAGCGGTGAACGTCCCGTAGTCGTCGCCCTCGTAGCGGTAGATCTCGCCGGCCATGACCGAGCAGGTGTCGCGCACGCGGTCCAGTACGCGGTCGCGCTCGGCGACGATTCCGTCGGTCGAGGCCGGTTCGGGGAACTCGGCGCTCACGCCGTCGAGGACGCCCGAGAGCGAATCTACCCACTCGTTCCACGCCGCGACGAAGTTCGCGTAGTCGTCGAGCGCGGTCGCCAGATCGGCCGGTTCGGGCGGCTGTTTCGTCGATATCACGTACACGTCCGACCCCGACTTCGGCGAGAACAGCAGGAACTCCAGCTCGCCGGCCTCGTGTTTGACGGTCCACGTCCCGCCCGGCGTCGACAGCTCCTGTCGCCCGTAGTCGCCGCCCTGCAGCCGCGCGAGCTGATAGGCGATCGTTCCCGCGTGGTCCCGCACGGCGGCGACGAGCTCGTCGCGCCGGTCGGCGACCGCGTCCGTGTCGCGCACGTCGAGGTCGAGCCCGAGGTCGGCGTGGGTTGTCACGGGCGTACTGGGCGCCTCACGCGGTTAACGAGTTCGGGTCGGGCGGAGCCGGGCCCCATCACGCGATCGACTCCCGGATCTCCCGGACGCGAGGCGGTTCGTCGACCCCCGAACGCACGACCAGCGCGAACACCTCGTCGCCGCCCGGGACCGGGGCGTCGCCGCTCAGAATCGCGCCGGAGCCGGTCTCGTCGGCGAGCCACCGCCGCCCGTCGGCGATCGCCTCGCGGTTGAGCCACGCCGGCGGCCCGCCGACCACGAGCAGGGTCCGGTCCGCCCGCCCGTCCGGTACCTCGACGGTGTTTTTCCCGCGAGCCGCCTTGCGGATCGTCGTCTCGATCGCCGACACCGCTTCGCTCGTGTCCACGTCCGCCGGCTCCGAGGCGCCGAACAGCCCGAGCCCGAACCGCGACCCCGACTCGGGCGGCTCGACCGCCTGCGTCGCGTGGCCGATGGCGGCGATCTCCCCGTCGTCTCCGACCGCGCGCGCCACGTCGCTCGCGTCGAGCACCTGCTGGGGCGTCGACTCCGCGTCGTCGGCTTCCCCGGCGCCGAACAGCGCCGCCATCCGATCGGCGACGACGGCGTTCAGTCGGTCGCGGGCGTCGGCGATCGTCTCGCCCGGACGGAGCCACGCGTCGTTGTCGAACGGGAAGACCGCCGCGCACCGCTCCGACAGCGCGTCGAGGGTCCGCGCCGCGTTCTTCTCCGCGAGGGGGCGCTCCGGAGGTCGCTCCTCGGCGTCGTCCCCGGACCCACTCGTGTGGGGAGGCTCGGGCTCGCCGCGCTCGGACTCCGCGGGCGTCGGGAGCAGTCCGACGGCGTAGACGGGTACGTCGTAGAGCCGCGTCAGCTCCTCGGCCAGCGCCGGCGCGACGCCCGCACCCGCGCCGCCGCCGAGCCCCACGACGAGGACGAACGCCTCCGCGAGCGACGGCTGCTGGTCGTCCATCGCTCGGCCGAGCTCGCTGGCGTGGGCGTCGCCGAGCCGCCGGGCCGCGTGGAGGTCGCCGTCGAGCCCGCCACCGCCGGCCGCGTCGCCGAAGCGGTACCGGCGGGACTCGTCGATCGACCGGAGGGCGTCGAGCGCGCTCGCGTCGGTGTCGAACGCGTTGACGCCCTGCAGGAACCGGTCCCCGTCGCCGTCGGCGACGAGCCGGTCGGCGATCCGACCGCCCGCGCCCCCGAGACCGATGACGTGTACTCGCATACGTCACTCCGGTCGTCGAGCGGGGGTTTATCTCTTCGGCACGAGGCCGGGCGGCGGCCCAGAGCGCGCCGGTCGAGCCGCGTCAGCCAGGGCACGCCGAGCCGGCGCCGCCCGCCGGTCAGAACTCGTCGAGCCGGCGCTGCCCGCGCGGCATCGACGGACCGGTCTCCTCGGTGTCGCCCCCGAGGAGCCGTATCAGGGCGGTGTCGGCGAACGTGAGCGCCAACACGAGCACGATCGGGGCGAGGAACAGCCCGTGGAACCCGAACACGACCGGGCCGAAGATGTACGCCAGCATGAGCAGCCCGACGTGCGTCGTCTTCCCGCTGAAGTAGGGCCGGAGCACGATGTCGGGGATCGTGTCGACGACGATCGCGGAAACGACGAGGAACCCGGCGACGTACACGAGCGCGGCGACCTCGTCGGCGAGGACCGACGGGACCGCGGTCACCGCCGCGAGCGGGACGTACACGATCTTCATCCCGATCACGGGGATCAGGCTCGCGATGCCCGTGAGCGCCCCCGCGAGCGCGGGGTAGGGGACCTCGACGATTTCGGGCGCGACCACGTTGTAGCCGGTGTACGTCACGACGGCGATGATCGAGATGGCGATGACGTTGAGCAGGTTCCCGTACAACACCGCCTCCAGCTCTGCGTCGACCGCTTCGAGGTACTCGCGGACGACGGCGTCGTCGTCGAACGTGAGCAGCCAGTCGTGGAACTTCGAGCCGTCGAGCAGCAGGTAGTAGGTGACGACGATCGTGATGAGGAGGTTCAGCGTGAGCCCGGAGAGCACGCCCGCCAGCAGCCCCGCCTGCTCGGAGACGAACTCGATGAGCGGGTCGAGCTGGCCGGACTGGTACGCCTGCATGATCCCCTCGAACGTCGGGTTCGAGAGCGCGGCGAGGTCGCCGACCCACGAGTTCTCGGCCCCGACCGTCTCGGCGACCGGATACCGCTCGATGAACCGGCGCGCTTCGACCAGCAGGAGGAGCACGGTGTAGCTCAGGAGCCCGATAAGCGGGATACCGATCAGCGACAGCGAGGCCACCGCCCTGACCCGCGCGGGGAGCCGGAAGCGCTCGAGGCGGTGGTAGAGTCGCCGGGTGGAGTAGTAGAGGAAGACGGCGACCGTGAGCGGGGCGACGAACCGATAGGCGATGAACCCGACGAGCAGCGCGACGACGAGACCGAAGAGGGCGATGACGAACCGCTTTTCGTCCATGGCGGTTCCTCTCTGTGGTCGAACATAAACTATGGGGGCTCGTTCGGGAGCGCGACGGAGGGAACGCGGCCGGAGACGGACGAGGCGAGGAGGAGCGGTGCGGGAGCGGCGATCGACGCTTACCGCTCCGATCCGTCGTCGACCGCGCGCTCGTAGCGAGCCACCTGCTCGCGGTGGAGCGAGAGGATCATGTCGGCGAGGAATCCGAAGATCAGAAGCTGGATCCCCAAGACTGCGGCGCCGACGGCGCCGATCGAGATTATCTCGTGGGTGATCCGGTTGACGACCCAGTCGTAGAGCACGTATCCGGTCATGAGCGCCCCGGCGCCCGTCAACACCGCGCCGAGGCTCCCGAAGTAGAACAGGGGGTTGTTCGTCTTCGCCTTCCGGTACAGTTCGAGGAAGATCACGCCGCCGTCGCGGACGGGGTGCAGATTGGTCGCAGAGCCGCCGGGGCGCTCGCGGTAGGTGATCGGGACGACCGCGACCGACTGTTGGTCCTTCACGCACTCGACCGCCATCTCGGTCTCGATCCCGAACCCGTCGGCGGTGAGGTGGAGTCTGCGGAACGACTCCCGGGTGAACGCGCGGTACCCGGAGAGGATGTCTCGGTAGGACTCGCCGTGGATGACGCGGAACGAGGCGTTGATGATCCGGTTCCCGATCCGGTTCAGCCGCGTCATCGCGCCCGGTCGCATGTCGGCGAAGCGGTTTCCGATGACGTGGTCCGCCTCGCCCGACAGCAGGGGATCGAGCATCGCCTCGGCGTCGCCCGCGTCGTACGTCGCGTCCGCGTCGGCCATCACGACGTACCGCGCCTCGATGTGGTCTCGGACCGCCTCTCTGACCGCCTGTCCCTTTCCTCGCCCGGACTGCTCGACGACGCGCGCGCCCGCCTCTCGGGCCGCCTCCTGCGTGCCGTCCGCCGATCCGCCGTCGATGACGAGAACCTCGTCGAGCCCGGCGTCGCGGAACGCCTCGACGACGCGCGCGACCGTCTCGACTTCGTCCATCGTCGGCAGCAAGACGCAGACGTCGTCGTACTCACTCATTACGGGGGTGATATCAGGGGAGTCGCTAAACTCTGTCCCTCCGCGTCGGATCCGCTGCGGACACCCATACGCTCATGTACCAGACGATCGATCGTGGTAGCATGCCACACCCACCGGACGAGAGCGTCGAGGAGCTGCTCAGCGCCGCGCGGACCGCCATCGGAGACGAGCTGCGGAGCCTCACGTACTTCACCGAGGGCGACGTCGAACAGCTCTACCTCCGCAGCGATCTGAGCCGGACCGCCGACCTCGTCGGCTTCGCGGAGAGCGAGCGACACGGGTTCCACGCGCAGTCGCTGTACGCCGACACCCAGCTCGGCGACTACCGGTTCACGGTTCGCGTCTTCGAGAACGGCTACCTCACCCGCGTTATCAACAACGGCCACGGGGTGTGGGTGACGACCGATTCGATGGACATCGACCGCTTCGAGGAGCTCGCGAGCGCGCTCGCGTCGATCCTGCGGTCGTTCGATCCGGCCTAAGGAGACCTGCGGTCGTTCGATCCGACTCGAGAGCGGCGCCGACCGCGAGGTTTCACGCGAAGTGGCTCTGCATCTCGGGAACCAGCTTGTCGGCGTCGACCGGTTTCGTCACGTAGCCGTCGGCGCCGGCTTTCACCGCCTCCATCATCTTCTCCTGCTGGTCGACGCTCGTGCACATCACGATCACCGCGTCCGGCCAGCGTTCTTTGATCGCGGCGGTCGCCTCGATCCCGGTCATCTCGGGCATCACGACGTCCATCGACACCGCGTCCGGTTCGTACGCTTCGAACAGCTCCACCGCCTCCGCACCGTTCTCGGCCTCGCCGACCACCTCGAAGGGGCCCTCCAGCGCGTCCCGAACGACGGTCCGCTGGAACGAGGAGTCGTCGACGACGAGTACCCGCTCGGTCATGCCCCACCGTCGGCGGCAGAACGGCATAAACGCGCGGATCGCCTCGTAGTCGGTGAACACTCGCCCTTCGCGCAGCCGGTGAGCACCTCACTCCCTTTCGCCGGCAAATCGAGAATATCCCTTGTATATTCGACAAAGCGTATAATGGACATAGGAACAAGGTTAAGGTGTATCCGGCGGTATCAACCCGTATGGAAACGCGGAAAGTCCAGCGGTTGGGACCGTCGACGCTGGCGATGACTCTCCCGGCTGAGTGGGCGAAGGAACACGGTGTCAACAAGGGCGACGAGGTCTCGCTGCGGATGGGCGGCAAGGGCACGCTCACGGTCCTTCCGGAGTCCGTGAGCACGGAGGAGTCAGAGGCCGTTATCAACGCGGACGCGCTGGACGCGCGCTCGCTCGAACGCGCCATCGTCGCGCAGTACGTTCTGGGGCGGCGCGTGATCCACGTCCGTAGCGAGGGGACGCTCGACAGCGAGCACATCAACGCCGTCTACAAGGCGGAAACGCAGCTGATGGGACTCGGCGTCATCGAGGAGACGCCCGCGGACATCTCGATCCGGTGTTCCGTCGACCCCGAGGACTTCACCCTCGACAACCTGCTCGAGCGACTGGAGAACACGGGGTCCACGATGCGCGGCGAGGCCGTGAAGGCGCTCGCGCACGGCAATCCCGACCTGGCTCAGCGCGCGCTCAACCGCGAGCGGCAGGCGAACAAGATCTTCGTGCTCCTGCTCCGGCTCATCTTCACGGCGTACCAGAACCCGAACCTCGCCCGCGCGGTCGGGTTAGAGGAGGGGTTCCCGCTCATCGGCTACCGGTCGGTGGCGAAGAACCTCGAACTCACCGCCGACAACGCGGAGGACATCGCCGACATCGTGATGGAGGCCGAGGGCCACACGCTCGACGTCGACAGCGCGACGATGCGGCAGATCCGAGAGTTCACCGATCAGGTGGACGACCTGACCGCGCTGGCGGTGCGGGCGGTCGTCGAGCGGGACTACGATCTCACGGTCGAGTGCCGGGAGCTGTTCGTCCGGCTCGAAGACCGCGAACAGGAGATCCTCGGCGAGCTCCCGAGCGACCTCGACAACGACACGCTGTTGATGACCCGCGAGGTGCTCGTCAGCCTGCAGCACACCGCGGAGTACGCGATGCGGAACGCCGAGATCGCCGCCAACCTCGCGCTCAACGAGGAGTCGGAGCACGTCGAGATCATCTAGTCGGAGCGCGTCGAGAACAGCCGATCAGGGACCGGGCCGCGCCCTCCGCTTCGGCTCTAACTCCCCGCGTTCGCATGAACTAAGTAGTCGCCCGCAAAGCGACGAGTATGAGCGAGGCATCCATCGAGTCTGACAAGGAGATCGGCGTGGCGCTCGCGTTGGGCGCAATCGCGGTCGTCGGCGCCATCGTGATGTTCGGCCACCCGTCGCAGCTCGGGAAGGCGTGGGGGTTCGGGGCGGCGTTCGTCTTCGCCCTCTGCTCGGTCGTCGCCGTCCAGATTTTCGACTGAGCGCGGTCCCGACGAGAAACCGTTAATAACGTTTGACGCCTACCTACAGACATGAGCGAGTACACCGAGGAGGAGCAGCGCATCCTCGCGTACCTCACGGACAGCGTCACCCGTGGCGAGCGGTACGTCCGCTCGAAGACGATCGCCGACGCTATCGGCCTCACCGCCAAGCAGGTCGGCTCGCGACTCCCCCGGCTCGCCGAGAAGTCCGACGACGTGGACATCGAAAAGTGGGGTCGCGCGCGGTCGACGACGTGGCGCGTGACGCCGCAGGGCTGAGACGGCGACCCGTTCGCCTGCGTTCGCCCCCACTCGCCCCGCGCGGTTGCGACCGCGGTGCCGACTCGCGTGCTTTTAACTCCCGTAGTCCCAAACGGAAGCGTATGACCGTCCGAGTTTCCCGGACGTTCGAGTTCGACGCCCCCGCCGAGGACGTGTGGGCGTTCATCTCGGATGCCGAGCAGCGCGCAGGGGCGATAAGCGTCGTCGACACCTTCGAGGTACACGGCGACGGGCGAGCGACGTGGCACGTCGCGCTCCCGATCCCGATGATCCGGTCGACCATCTCCGTCGAGACGGAGGAGGTCGAGCGCGACCCGCCGACGCGGGTGAAGTTCGTCGGCAAGTCGCGGGGGTTCCGCGTCACCGGCGAGCACACGATCACCGAGACCGACGGCGGCTGCCGGCTGGCCAACGAGTTCGTGGTCGACGGCCGGCTGCCGGGCGTCGAGTCCTTCTTCGAGCGCAACTTCGACGAGGAGCTCGACAACTTGGAAGACGCCCTGCGGGCGTCGCTCGGAACGACGGCATGAGACTCGCCTGCGTCCAGCTCGGCGTCGAGGGCGGCGCCGTCGAGGACAACGTCGCGGCCGCGATCGAGGCGGTCCGCGAGGCCGCGGCGGACGGGGCCGACCTGGTCGTGCTCCCGGAGCTGTTCGACGTGGGGTACTTCGCGTTCGACTCCTACGCCCGCGCGGCCGAGAGCCTCGCGGGCGACCGGCTGGGTCGGTTCGCCGCGGTCGCCGCCGAGGCCGACGTGAACGTGCTGGCGGGGACCGTCGTCGAGGACCTCGCCGCGTCCGCGAGCGACGGGATCGACGTCCCGGCCGACGAGGGGCTCGCGAACGCGGCGGTGCTGTTCGATCGGAGCGGAGAGCGGCGGCTCGTCTACCGGAAGCGCCACCTCTTCGGGTACGGGTCCGAGGAGACCTCGCGGATGGTCCCCGGCGAGCGGGCACCCGTGACCGAGTTGGAGGGCGTGCGCGTCGGGGTGACCACCTGTTACGACCTCCGGTTCCCCGAGCAGTTCCGACGGATGGTCGAGGCGGGCGTCGACTGCGTCCTGGTGCCGAGCGCGTGGCCGTATCCGCGGGTTGAGCACTGGCGGACGCTCGGCCGGGCGCGAGCGATCGAGAATCTGGCCTACGTCGCGGCGGTCAACGGGAGCGGCGCGTTCGACGGCGACACGCTCTGCGGTCGGACGACCGTCTACGATCCGTGGGGAACGACGCTGGCGTCGGCGGGCGAGGAGCCGACGACCGTGACCGCCGAAGTCGACCCGGACCGCGTTGCCGCGGTGCGCGAGGAGTTCCCCGCACTGCGCGACCGTCGGTGACCACGGACCGTCTCATTTATACGGGAGAAGCGATTAGTCTCGGTTGCCGAAGTCCGACGCTTTTCTCGTTGGAGTTCGGCGACAAAACCACGCGCCCGTCCCGACCACTCGGGCGGCGACGCCGGTAACAGCCCGGGGGTCCGCTGTTCGGCCGCCGCCCGCCCGCCTCCCGTCGTTCAACCGTTCGCTCCGCGGTTCACCGTTTGCCACCTCACCTTCGCCTCTCGCCGCCTTCGCCTCCGCTCCCGTTTTTCGAACGCCACGCAGTCGTTGACTCGCGTTTCGTGGCCCCACGTCTCGCCCGCCGGTCACTCCCGACGGCGGGGGCCGGCGCGACTCTCGGAATCAACATCGATAACTGGGGCGATAGCTACTTACCTCGCTCGCGGCAGCAGGTAAACGCCGCGGACGAATCTGGTCGGCCCCACCCCGTTTCCGGGCGGGCCGGCCGAAGACTCGCTTCCACCGTCCGTCGTCCGTCGGCTTTCGGGTTCGGGTTCACCCGCTCCCACACCGTACCCGATCCCGTTTCTCTACGCGCACTGGCCTCCCGTAGCGGCCGGACGGGTCCGACCCGGAGCGAAACGCAAGGACGAAACCCTCCGATCCCGAACAGACGGTCGAATGTTCCCCCGCGAGTACCGCGGCGTCGCCTTCGTCGTGGGCCTGTTCCTCGTCGTCCAGTTGGGCGCGTTAGCGCTGGTGCCGGAGTTCGCCGAGAGCGGCTACCAAGCGGTCGAAAACCCGGAGAACCCGACGAACAGCCTCGTGTACATCGCCGCGATCATCGCCATGACCGGGGTGATGCTCGCCGCGTTCCGCTACGACCTCGATCAGGGGATCCGGCTGCTGATCGTCGGCGTCTCCGCGTGGCTCTCGTGGTACGTCTTCTCGGCGGTGCTCTCCCCCCTCGCGGCCGCCGTGCCCGCGGTCGCGGTCGGCGTCGCCCTGCTCGCGTACCCCGAGTGGTACGTGATCGACGCCGCCGGCGTGTTGATGGGAGCGGGCGCGGCGGGGTTGTTCGGCATCTCGTTCGGGCTGTTGCCCGCGCTGCTGCTGTTGGCGTTCCTGGCGATCTACGACGCGATCTCGGTGTACGGCACCGAGCACATGCTGTCGCTCGCGGAAGGCGTGATGGACCTGAACATCCCGGTGGTGCTCGTGATCCCGCTGTCGCTTTCGTACTCGCTTCTGGGGGAGGAGTCGGAGCCGGAGGGCGAGGACGACTCCGTGACCGCCGACGGCGACGACGCCGACGGCGATCCCGATCCCGACACCGACGACGCTGACGGTGATACTGATGCCGACACCGACGACGCCGAGGGCGCGGACGCCGACGTCTCGGAGCCGACCGACATCGAGGACCGCGACGCGTTCTTCATCGGCCTCGGCGACGCCGTGATCCCGACGGTGCTCGTCGCGAGCGCGGCGACGTTCTCGCCGGCCGAGACCCTCTCCGTGCCCCTGATCGGGGTCAACGCCCCCGCGCTGCTCGCGATGGTCGGGAGCCTCGCGGGGCTGTTGGTGCTGATGAGCTGGGTGATCAAGGGACGGCCGCACGCCGGGCTCCCCCTGCTCAACGGCGGGGCGATCGGCGGCTACCTGATCGGGTCCGTCGTCGCCGGCGTGCCGCTGATCGAGGCGGTCGGCCTCGCCGGGTTCCTGTAGGTCGCAGGCGCGCGCTACTCGCTCTCGCCGTCGCGCTCGACGGCCATGCCGAGGTCGGCCATCGCGTCGAAGAAGTTCGGGAAGGAGACGTCGACATGCTCGCCGCCGCGGATCGTCGTGGTGCCCTCGGCGACCAAGGCGGCCACCGCGAGCGACATCACGATCCGGTGGTCCGCGCGCCCGTCGACGCTCGCGCCCCGGAGGTCGCTCTCGGAGCCGTGGACCGTCAGCGTGTCTTGCTCCTCGGTCGTCTCGGCGCCCAGCTTCTCCAGCTCCTCGGCCATCGCGGCGACGCGGTCGGTCTCCTTGTACCGGACGTGTTCGCAGTTCGTGATCCGGGTTTCGCCCTCGGCGACCGCGCCCAGCGCGGCGATGGTGGGAAGCAGATCCGGCGTGTCGCCCACGTCGACCTCGACGCCGGAGAGGTCGGCGCGTCGAACGGCGATGACGCCAGCCTCGCGGTCCCACTCGATGTCCGCGCCCATGCGCTCGGCGATCTCGACGATCGCGGAGTCGCCCTGCGCGCTCGGCACGGCGCCCTCGATCCGGACGGCCTCGCCGGGCTCGGCGGCGACGGCGCCGGCGGCGACCAGATACGAGATCGAGGAGAAGTCGCCGGGGACGGTGTAGCTCCCGTCCGCGGGCGCGTACGACTGCCCGCCGTCGACGACGAAGCCCGCGGCGCCGGCCGCGCCGTCGAGCGCCGACCCGCCGTCGTCGACCGGCGTGGCCTCGACGCCGAAGTCATCGAGCAGTTCGAGCGTGATGTCGACGTACGGGGCGGATTTGAGGGGTGTCGTCAGATCGATCTCGACGCCCGCCTCGGTGACCGCGCCGGCCATCAGCAGGGCGGTGACGTACTGCGAGGAGACGTCGCCGGGGAGCGCGACCTCGCCGCCCGCGAGCGGTCCGGAGACGACGAGGGGCGCCTGCCCGTTCGCGCGGGTCGACTCCGCGCGCACGCCGAGGTCGCCGAGCGCCTCGAGGAGCGGCCCCTGCGGGCGCGACCGAAGCGATCCGTCGCCCGTCAACACCGTGGTCCCGTCCGCGAGCGCGGCCGCGGCGGTGACGAGTCGCATCGTCGTCCCGGAGTTCGCGCAGTCGATCACGTCGCCCGGGACGGCGGGTCGACCGCCGAACCCGTCGACGACGAGCGCGTCGGCGTCGTCGATGTCGGTCGCCGACTCCGGCTCGACCCCGCCGCCGAAGGCGGTCACGGCTCGGGCGGTCGCCTTCGTGTCGGCCGAGACGAGCGGGGAGCGCACGGTCGCGCCGTCGCTGTACCCCGCCGCCAGCAGCGCGCGGTGCGTGTAGCTCTTCGAGGGCGGCGCACGGGTGGTCCCCCGAACGGTCGAACTGGTTACGTGAACGTCCATACTCCCTCTGCCGCCCGCGGCGACAAGTGGGTACCGGCCGCGGCACGATTCTGCGGTCCGACCGGCACCGGGTGAGGGGAAACAGCGCGGAGCGACCGGCCCGTCGGCGGCGCCCGGCGCACCCTTTATACCACCGGGAGCGCTACCGTCGCGTATGCCCCAGTGTGAGATGTGTGGCGCCGACCAGGCCTCGCTGACGACGACGAAGGTCGAAGGCGCCGAGCTGGAGCTGTGTAGCTCGTGTACGGACTTCGGTACCGAGGTCCGCGACGAGTCCACCGGCTCCGGCGGCAGCAAGTACTCCACGAGTTCGAGCACCGGGAAGTCGTCCGGATCCTCCTCCGGCTCCTCGGGCGGGTCGTCCCGGTCGTCGGGCGGCTCGACGCGTCCGCGCGACATGTTCGACGACATGGACGAGATCGCCACCGACTACGACGACCAGATCCGGAACGCCCGCGAGTCCCGCGGCCTCAGCCAGGAAGAGCTGGCCGACCAGCTCAACGAGAAGGCGAGCCTCATCCGGAAGCTGGAGCGCGGCGACACGCTCCCCACCGACGACATCCAGCGGAAGCTGGAGAGCGCGCTCGACATCTCTCTGGTCGAGGGCGAGTCGGTCGACGACGCCGACTGGGACGGCGGCGACGCCGGGACGATGACGCTCGGCGACGTGGTCAAGCGGAAGGACTGACCGCGGCTTCTCCCGGGCGTCGCTCTGAGCTCCGACGATTACCGCCGACCGATCCGTGCCCACACTCCCGCGAGCAGGACCGCGATCAGTCCGAACGCGACGAGCGAGAGGTTCGGGATCGTGAACCCGATCGCGGGGCTCTGCCACTGCACGGTCGCGCACGGGCCGCCGAGCGTGCACTCCGTCTGCGTCGCCTGGAGGAACGAGTGATAGGCGGCGAGAGCCGTACCGAGAGCCGCGAGCGGCAGGGCGGTCCTGACGACCGCCGGTCGTCGCTCGCCGGCCGCGACGCCGAGCACCACGACGAGCGGGTACATGAGGATCCGCTGGTACCAGCACAGATCGCAGGGCGTGAGCCCGAGTCCGAGGCTGAACCAGAGGCTCCCGCCCGTCGCGATCGTCGCGACGAGCGTGGCGACCGACAGCCAGGCGGTCGTCTCCGACGCCCGATTCACACCGTCGCTCCGCCGTCGTCGGTCTGTTCCGAGCCGCCGTAGCGATCGGTCAGGTAGTCGATGATGTAGTCGACCGTCTCGGGATCGTAGCTCCAGAACCCGTAGAACTCTCCCGGGGCGCGCTCCTCGGCGAGCAGCGCGCACTTCGCGTCGTCGTACCCGCCGCCGTCGTACGCGACGAACCACGTCTCGCGGATCTCGGCGGTCTCGCCGACGTGGACGGTGTAGTGTTCCACGTCCGGGGCCTCGCCCTCGTCGGCGGCGTACGCGTGCACGTCGAGACGGTCTTTCCCGCCGAGGATATCGTAGGTGTCCATCTCGCCGGTGAGCACGTCGAGCGTCTGAAAGCCGGCGTGAAGCTCCCCGTCTCCGACCCGCCACGCGCGGTCCTCGATCTCGCGGGAGGCGGCCACCATGTCCGCGCGCGAGTAGGAGGTGAACATCGTCTCGTCGAGGTGGTCTAACACCGGACCCCCGACGCGCTGGCCGACTGTCTCCCCGTCACCCCGGTCGGCGGTCTCTCCGTCGCCCCGCGCTCCGGCCTCCGTCTCGCCGCCTTCCGCGGTCCCGGCTTCGTCAGACCCCGGCAGTAGCTCGCCGACGGGCACGGCCGTGACGAACTCGCCGTCGCGCGCGAGCACGGCGAATCCCTCCGGACCCGCGGCGGTCTGGTCCTCGGCGACCCGTATGTTGCGGTCGGCGAAGTGCGCCCGGAGTTCGTCCGTGATCTCCGGGTCGGCGTTGAAGACTGTCAGCGTGGCCTCGTGAGCTTCCACGCCGGCGATGAGCTCGATGAGGGACATCCCTTGCCGGACCCACAGTAGCGGGGTATAAGGTCGTTTCTGCTTTCGGGGTGGTGACCCGCCCCGAACGCGGGCGCCGAGGGCGTCGGGCACAGGCGGAGGAGCGTCGCCGGAGTATGAAGCTATTTGCGCCGCGCCCCCCGAATGAGGGTATGTTCATCTTGGTGAACCTCAAGGCGTACCCGTGTGATCCGATCGAAGTCGCGACCGCCGCCCGCGACGTGGCGGAGGCGTCCGGCGCGCGGATCGCGGTCTCCCCGCAGGCCGCCGACATCGCCCGCGTCGCCGACACTGGCGTCGAAACGTGGGCGCAGCACGTCTCGCCGAACGCGCACGGCTCCCACACCGGGTCGACCCTCGCCGAGGCGGTCGCCGACAACGGCGCCGAGGGGACGCTGATCAACCACTCCGAGAACCGCCTGAAGCTCGCCGACATCGACGGCTCCGTCCGCGCGGCCGACCGCGCCGACCTGGAGACGATCGTCTGTGCGAACAACCCCGCGCAGGTCGGCGCCGCCGCCGCGCTCGGCCCCGACGCGGTCGCCGTCGAGCCGCCGGAGCTCATCGGCGGCGACATCTCCGTCTCGACGGCCGACCCCGGAATCGTCGAGGACGCGGTTTCGGCCGCCGAGGCCGTCGATCCTACGGTCGACGTGTTCTGCGGCGCCGGCGTCTCGACGGGCGACGACGTGGCCGCCGCCGGTGACCTCGGCGCCGCCGGCGTCCTGCTTGCCTCCGGCGTGGCGAAGGCCGACGACCCGGAAGCCGTGCTCGAAGACCTGGTCGGCGGGATCTGAAGGGCGCGCGGCGGGCTCCGCGAGACGGGGATCTATTTCTGCGAACGCCTCACCCGCTGGCGGCGCCCGAACTCGCGACGCCGGCGACGGGGCGCGAGTTGCTGCGCTTGCGGATCGATATAAAAACACCGATGTGACGCGTTCACACGATCGCGGAAATCGCACGACAGCACCGGGATCGGCTGTGCGCTCGAATCGTGCCGTCTAGTAACCTTTAACCGACACAAGCCGGTACATTTGGGTAAGATGGCGAGCAACAAGATCCTCGGTATCGACCTCGGTACCACCAACTCCGCGTTCGCGGTGATGGAAGGCGACGAGCCCGAGATCATCGCCAACGCGGAAGGCGACCGAACCACCCCGTCGGTCGTCGCCTTCGCCGACGACGGCGAGCGACTCGTCGGGAAGCCGGCGAAGAACCAGGCCGTCCAGAACCCCGACCGCACGATCCAGTCGATCAAGCGGCACATGGGCGAGGACGGCTACACCGTCGAGATCGGCGACGAGGAGTACACGCCCGAGCAGGTGTCGGCGATGATCCTCCAGAAGATCAAGCGCGACGCCGAGGAGTACCTCGGCGACGACGTCGAGAAGGCGGTCATCACCGTCCCCGCGTACTTCAACGACAAGCAGCGGCAGGCGACCAAAGACGCCGGCGAGATCGCCGGCTTCGAGGTCGAGCGCATCGTCAACGAGCCGACCGCGGCCTCCATGGCGTACGGTCTCGACGACGAGTCCGACCAGACTGTCCTCGTCTACGACCTCGGGGGCGGGACGTTCGACGTGTCGGTCCTCGATCTGGGCGGCGGCGTCTACGAGGTCGTCGCCACGAACGGGGACAACGACCTCGGCGGCGACGACTGGGACGAGGCGCTCATCGACCACCTCGCCGACGAGTTCCAGAACAACCACGGGATCGACCTCCGCGAGGACCGGCAGGCGCTCCAGCGGCTGAAAGACGCCGCCGAGGAGGCGAAGATCGAGCTGTCGAACAAGAAGGAGACCACCGTCAACCTCCCCTTCATCACCGCGACCGACAGCGGCCCGGTCCACCTCGAGCAGTCCGTCACCCGCGCCACGTTCGAGAACCTCACCTCCGACCTCATCGAGCGCACGGTGAACCCGACCGAGCAGGCGCTCGCCGACGCCGACTACTCGAAGTCGGACATCGACGAGGTCATCCTCGTCGGCGGCTCCACCCGGATGCCGCAGGTCCAGGAGAAGGTCGAGGAGCTCGTCGGCCAGGAGCCGAAGAAGAACGTCAACCCGGACGAGGCGGTCGCGCTCGGCGCGGCGGTCCAGGGCGGCGTGCTCTCCGGCGACGTCGACGACATCGTGCTGCTCGACGTGACCCCGCTCTCGCTCGGTATCGAAGTGAAGGGCGGCCTCTTCGAGCGGCTCATCGAGAAGAACACCACGATCCCGACCGAGGAGTCGAAGGTGTTCACCACGGCCGCGGACAACCAGACCTCCGTCAACGTCCGCGTCTTCCAGGGCGAACGCGAGATCGCCGAGGAGAACGAGCTGCTCGGCGCGTTCCAGCTCTCCGGCATCCCGCCGGCGCCCGCCGGAACCCCCCAGATCGAGGTCTCCTTCAACATCGACGAGAACGGCATCGTCAACGTCGAGGCCGAGGACCAGGGTTCGGGCAACGCCGAGTCGATCACCATCGAGGGCGGCGTCGGCCTCTCCGACGAGGAGATCGAGGAGATGCAGGAGGAAGCCGAGAAGCACAAGGAGGAGGACGAGGCCCGCCGCGAGCGGATCGAGGCCCGCAACGAGGCCGAGACGACGATCCAGCGCGCCGAGACCCTCCTCGAGGAGAACGAGGAGGAGCTCGACGACGACGAGCTCGTCGCCGACATCGAGGCGGCCATCGAGGACGTCGAGGAGGTCCTCGAAGACGAGGACGCCGAGACCGACGAGATCGAGTCCGCCACCGAGGCGCTCACCGAGGAGCTACAGGAGATCGGCAAGCAGATGTACGAGGGACAGGCCGCGCAGGCCGGTCCGGGCGGCGCGGGCGGTGCCGCCGGCGCCGGACCCGGCGGCATGGGTGGCATGGGCGGCGCCGGTCCGGGCGGTGCGGGCCCCGGCGGTGCCGGTCCCGGCGCCGACGGCGACGACGAGGAGTACGTCGACGCCGACTTCGAGGACGTGGACGACGACGAAGAGTAGCCACCGGACACCCTCCCTTCGGACGCGCCGCGTAGCACGATCAGATACGAACGACACATCACCGAACAACGAACGTAACGCATGAGCGAAGATTTCTACGACATCCTCGGCGTATCGCGGGACGCCAGCGAGGAAGAGATCAAGAAGGCGTACCGCAAGCAGGCCGCCGAACACCACCCGGACGTCAGCGACGACGACGACGCCGAGGAGCGGTTCAAGAAGATCCAGAAGGCCAAGGAGGTGCTTACCGACGAGCAGAAGCGCCAACAGTACGACCAGATGGGCCACGACCGATTCACGGAGGCCGACAAGCGCGGCGCGACCGGCGGCGGCCCCGGCGGTGCGGGCGGCCCCTTCGGCGGCGCGGGGGGCGCCGGCGGTGCCGGCGGCTTCGAGGACATCTTCAACCAGTTCTTCGGCGGTGGCGGCGGCCGCGGCGGCGGCGGTGGCGGCGGCAACCGTCCCCGTCAGGGGCAGGACCTCCGGACCGGGCTCACGATCGACTTGGAGGAGGCGTTCGAGGGCGCGACCAAGGAGCTCACGCTCACGCGACCGACCGCCTGTGACACCTGCGACGGCGCGGGCCACCCGCCCGACGCCGACGTGGAGACCTGTCCGCAGTGTAACGGCCGCGGGCAGGTTCAACAGGTCCAGCAGACGCCGCTCGGCCGCGTCCAGCAGACCTCGACGTGTCCCCGCTGTGATGGCGAGGGCGAACTGTACAGCGAGGACTGCGCCGACTGCGGCGGCGACGGCGTCGCCCGAGAGGAGGCGACGCTCTCGGTCGAGATCCCGGCGGGGATCCGCTCGGGGCAGAGCCTCCGGATGGAGCGCGAGGGCGCGCCCGGCGAGAACGGCGGCCCCAACGGCGACCTGCTGATCGAGGTCGACGTCGACATCGGCGACCGGTTCGAGCGCGACGGCGACGACCTCCGGGTGAACGAGGCGGTCTCCTTCCCGCAGGCCGTCTTCGGCGACACCATCGAGGTCGAGACGGTCGACGGCAGCGTCGAGATGGACGTGCCGGCCGGCACCCAGAGCGGCGAGACGTTCCGCCTCAAGGGGAAGGGGATGCCCCGGCTCCGCCGGCGCGGGCGCGGCGACCTCTACGTGCAGGTCGGCGTCGTGATTCCGGAGTCGCTCAACGAGGAACAGCGCGAGGCGCTGGAGGCGTTCGCCGAGGCCGGCGGCGAGGACGTCGACGTCGGCGGCGGCTTCTTCGAGAAGCTGAAGAGCTCCTTCTAGCGACGCGCCTTCGCCGACCCGTACCTTTTCCGCGGTTCGGACCCATGGTCAGGTATGGGCTACGACGCGACCACCTACGACGACGTGGAACCGCGCGCCCCCGGCATGTACTTCCTCCGCGACGCGCTCGACTGCGAGGAGCTGGGAGTCACGGTCGTCGAGGCCGACGACGGCTGGGAGGGGATGGAACACGACCACGCCGACGCCGGTCAGGAGGAGGTGTACGTGCTGCTCCACGGCGAGGCGACGCTCACCGTCGACGGCGACCCCGTCGAGCTCGGTCCCGGCGACGCGGTCCGAGTGGACGCCGACTCCACCCGCGACCTGACGTTCTCCGCGGACGGGTCGAAGATGGTCATCGCCGGCGCGCCCTGAGCGCCCCTCGGTCGACCCCCGAATCGCGCGGCTCGGGAACGCCTCCGCGTTTTTAAGTCTCACCCGCCCCGAGCACCGCGTATGGATGTCGTCGGCGACTTACTCGACCGCGACCGACGGAGCCGCGACACCGCGCTCGTCACGGCCGACGGGCGCGAGCGCACGTATCACGACCTGATCACGAACGCGTACAAGGCCGCCAACGTGTTGCGCTATCTCGGCGTCCGCGAGGGGGCGACCGTCGCCGTCGAGCCGACGCCGAGGCTCCACACGACCCTCGCCTTCCTCGGCGCCGCGGGGCTGGGCGCTCCGGTCCGGTTCGACCCCGCCGCGGGGATCGAACGGGGCGATCGCGTGGTCCTCGTCCCCGTCGCGGACGAGGCGGCGACCGAGCCGGCCCCCGGAACCAACCTCGTCGCCTTCGGCGGCCCGCCGGACCGCCCCGAAACCACGCACTGGGAGCAGGAGCTGTGGAGCGAGAACCCGGGAATGCCCCCGAGCCCGGTCGGTCCGGACGATCCGGTCGTGCGTACCGTCGACCGCGAGGTCACCCACCGCGACCTCCTCGCGGCGGCCGCCTCGGTCGTCGAGAGCGACGGGATCGACGCCGACACCCGCGTCGTCCTCCGGAGCGATCTGTCGGACCCGCGGGCGCTGGCCGCCGGCGTGGTCGCGCCGCTGTCGGTCGGCGGAACGGTCGTGTTGACGGAGGGCCAGGAGAGCGAGTCCCGCGGCGATCTCGCGGTGACCGTCGACAACGGGGAGGGACCGCCGGAGCCGCGGCGAGCGACGCTTCCCGCGCTCGGGGACCGCTGACTCCGGGGCCCGATCGGTTGGTTGCCGGGAACGGATCCCAAAACCCCTAACCCAGCGGGTCGAACGGGGCGTATGACCGAAATCCACCCCGACCAGCGCGTCGCGGTGCTCGCCGACTCGCAGAACCTGTACCACTCCGCACAGAGCGTGTACTCGCAGAACATCGACTACTCGGGACTGCTGGAGGAGGCGGTGAACGACCGGTCGCTCGTTCGGGCCATCGCGTACGTGATCCGCGCCGACTCGCCGGAGGAGGAGAGCTTCTTCGAGGCGTTGCGCGACATCGGCTTCGAGACGAAGATCAAGGAGATCAAGACGTTCGCCGACGGGTCGAAGAAGGCCGACTGGGACCTCGGGATGAGCCTCGACGCCGTCTCGCTGGCGAGCCACGTCGACACCGTCGTGCTCTGTACCGGCGACGGCGACTTCGCTCGGCTCTGCTCGCACCTCCGCCACGAGGGGGTCCGCGTCGAGGCGATGGGGTTCGGCAACTCCGCCGCCGACGAGCTGATCGAGGCCGCCGACGACTTCATCGACCTCGCGGAGAAGGAAGAGACGTTCCTGCTGTAGGAGACCGAAGTCGACGAGCCCCGCCGGCCTCCTGGCGCCGCTACCCGTCCGCAAGCAGCCCCGACACCGCGCGCTTGACCGCCGCCGCGGCCGCCGCCACCTCGCGGACGCGGACGTACTCCCGCTCGGCGTGCGCCACCGCGCCGGCGTCGTCCGCGAGGTCGCCGGGACCGAACACGACCGTCGGCGCCGGGGCGAAGTACGACGCCTCCGTCGCCGCGCCGAAGGGGCGGACCGCGCCGCCGCGGGACGCCGAGAGTCCGACGGAGTCGGCGGCGCTCCGGGCCGCGGTCGCGACCGTCTCCACCAGTTCGTGGTCCGGATCCGTCGAGAACGCCTCGAAGAACGGCGACTCGCGGTCCGTCAGCGCGACGCCGACTCCAACGTCGTCCGGCGTCGACTCCCGGACCGCGTCCGCGAGCGACGACCGGAACCCCTCGGCGGTCTCCGGCGGGACGCTCCGGCGGTCGACCGTGATCGCACAGTCCGCGGGCACCTGATTCGTCGCGCCGCCGCCCTCGATGACGGTCGGCGTGAGCTTCGGCGGCCCGAGCTGGGGGTGTTCGTCGCTCCTGTCGTCGAACGTTCGGATGGCCGCGAGCGCGCCCTCGGCGGCCGCGACCGCGTTCGCCCCCGCGAACTCCGCGGCGTGGGCGGCGGTCCCCGACAGCTCGACGGTCCCCTGAAACCGCCCCTTCGCGGCGGTACAGGCGTCGAGGCCGGTCGGTTCGCCGACCAGGAACAGATCGCCGTCGAGCCGGTCCGCGGTGCCGGGCGAACGCCCGGTCAGCGCCGCCGCGCCGAGCGACAGCGACTCCTCGTCCGGAGTGAGCGCGAGGGTGAGCCGCCCGCGCTCCGGGTCAGCGGCGAGGAACCCGGCGAGCAGCGCCGCGAGCGGCCCCTTCGCGTCGCAGGCGCCGCGGCCGCGGATCACATCTTCGGGGGCGTCGCCCGCGGCGGGGCCGCCTCGCTCGTCCGCGGCCGCTTCCCCACGTTCGAACGGGACGTGCGGCGTCACAGTGTCGAGGTGCGTGTTCAACACGAGGTGCGGCCCGGCGGCGGGGGCAGCCGACCGCTTCTCGGCGAGCACGCAGCCGCCCGCGACGACCTCACAGTCGACGCCGAACCGGTCGAGCGTCTCGACGACGAGCGCGCGCATCTCGTCGACCGACTCGTGAGAGGGGGTCCGTACCGCCGTCTCGAGGAACGAGACCGGGTTGAACGCCGCCTCGCTCATTGCGGGTCGGCGGGGAGGGTCCCCTCGTACTCGTGGGCGACGGGACCGGTCAGCGTCGCGTGGCCGTGGGCGGGCACCGTGATCTCGAGTTCGCCGCCCGGGGGACGGCTGACCGCCGACTCGCCGTCGATCAGGCCGAGCCGTTGCGCGACCGCGACGATCGCGACCGCGCCGGTGCCACAGGAGCGCGTCTCGCCCTCGACGCCGCGCTCGAAGGTGCGCTGGTCGATGACGGCGGGGCCGTCGCCGGACCCGTCGTCGACGACGCTCGCGAGGTTGACGTTCGCGCCCTCGGGGAACGCGTCGGCGTGACGGACCGCCGGAGCGACCGCGTCGAGGTCGACCGTGTCGATCCCGTCGGGGTCGTCGCGGCCGCCGTCGACGAACGCCACGGCGTGCGGGACGCCGGTGTTGACGGCGGTGACGGTCAACCCTTCGACCGGCTCGTCGACCAGCGGTTCGTCGCGGGCGACGGGGACCCGCGCGGGGGCGAACGTCGGCTCGCCCATCTCGATGGTGGCCGCGGTCGCGTCCGCGTTCACGGAGGCGCGCCGAGTGCCGGCCTGCGTGTCGATCATGAACTCGCGGTCGCCGGTCCGGTCGTGGGCCCACCGGGCGACGACGCGGGCGCCGTTGCCGCACATCGTCGCCGTGGAGCCGTCGGGCTGGACGAGCGTCATCACGACGCGAGTGGGGTTGAAGCGCTCCTCGACGCTGAGAAAGAGGACGCCGTCGGCGCCGCGTCCTCCGTCGCTCTCGGCTCCGAAATCGGCCCCGGCGGCGCCCGTCTCGCGGTCGCAGTGGGCGCGCGCGAACGCCGCGCGGTCGCCGACGACCTCGGCGTCGGCGTCGACGACGAAGAAGTCGTTGCCCGTGCCGTGGTACTTCTCGAACGGGACGGCGTGGGCGCTCATCGGCCCGCCCCCGTTCGGTCGGACCGGTTCGGTCGGTCCGTTCGGTTCGAAGTCGCGTCCCGCTCGACCGTCGTCAGATCGGCGAGCGTCTCGCGGCGGCGGACGACAGCCGCGGTCTCGTCGTCGAGTGCGACCTCAGCCGGTCGCGGTCGTGAGTTGTATTGGTTCGCCATTTCGTATCCGTACGCACCCGCGATTCCGACCGCGAGGAGGTCCCCGCGGGCCGGATCGGCGAGCGCTCGGTTCCTACAGAGTGTATCGCCGGTCTCACAGATAGGTCCGGCGACCGTGACAGGGGTTGCCGACCGGTCGTCGGGGGTCGGGGCGTCGGTCCCGTCGGCTCCGCGTCCGCCCCCGAGGTTCCGGATCGGGTGGTAGGCGTCGTACATCGCCGGGCGAAGCAGGTCCGTCATGCCGGCGTCGACGCCGACGACGCGCTCGTCCGGCGTCGGCTTCACGGTGTTCACGCGCGTCAGGAGCACCCCAGCGTCGGCGACGACGTACCGTCCGGGTTCGATCGCGAGGTCCACGCCCGCGGGCAGGGGTGCGACCGCCTCCCGAGTCGCCTCGGCGACCGCCGGGAGGTCGAGCGGCGGCGCGTCCTCCCGGTAGGGGACGCCGAAGCCGCCGCCGACGTCGACGTACTCGATGTCGACGGGGGGTTCGGCGCCCTGTGGCTCCGCCAGCTCCCGCGCCAACTCGCCCATTCGCGCCACCAGCTCGCGGTGGCTGTCGAGCTGGTCCGGGTCGATGCCGGAGCCCGCGTGCGCGTGGACGCCGACCACGTCGAAGCGCTCGGCCGCGTCACGCGTCGCGGCCGCGGCCCGGTCGTACGGGATCCCGAACTTCGCCGCGCCGCCGGTCTTGACCTTCTCGTGGTGGCCCGCGCCGACGCCGGGGTTCACTCGGACGCAGACCCGCCCGTCGTAGCCGCGCTCCGCCAGCCGGTCGAGGGTGTCGACCGCACCGACGGTGACCGTGAGGTCCGACTCGGCCTCCGCGACGCCGACGACGTAGTCGAGGTCGCGGGCGGGCGGGTTGACCGCGGTGTAGTGGAGGCGGTCCCCGCCGAAGCCGGCCGCAAGTGCGCGGTCGACCTCGCCAGCGGAGGCGCACTCGGCGTCGAGGCCCGCCTCGCGAACGGCCTCCAACACGGACCGGCCGGTGTGGGCCTTCACCGCGTACCGCACGTCGGCGTCCGGGAACGCCCCGCGCAGGCGCTCGCAGTTCTCGCGGACGCGGTCGAGGTCCTGCACGTAGAGCGGGGTGCCGTGTTCGCTCGCGAGCGCGGCGAGGCGGTCGGCGTCCCAGTCGCTCACGCGCCGGACCGAGGGGTTGGCGTCGGGTTCGGCGGTCGGTCCCGCGGCCGCGTCGTCGCTTATTCGCGGAGCGCGTCCTCCCGCTGCGTCGCCTCGAGTGTCTCCTCCTCGACGTGGGTCGCGACGACCGCGGGCTTGTACGCGCCGCCCTCGAACAGGTCGTGGTCGCCGACGGACGACTCCACCATCCGGGTGAACGCGCGGCGCTCGGCCGGGAGGTGGCCGTAGATGACCTCCTCCTCGACGAGGTCGTAGACGGGGATGCGCGGGGTCAGCAGGGTGTTCTCGCCGACGATGCTGTTCTCGCCGACGCGGAACCCGCTCGTGACCCGACAGCCGGCGCCGAGCGAGACGCCGTCCTCGACGATCACCGGCGCGTCCTCGACGGGTTCGAGGACGCCGCCGATCAGCGTGTTGGCGCCGAGCTTGACGTTCTCGCCGAGCTGGGCGCAGGAGCCGACCGTATCACACGAGTCGACGAGCGTCCCGTCGCCGACGTACGCGCCCATGTTGACGAACGACGGACTCATCATGATGCAGTCGCTGCCGAGGTACGCCCCCCGGCGGATCGCCGTCCCGTCCGGCGTGTTTCGCGTGCCGCGCTCGCCGAGGTCGTCGGTGTCGCGCAGCGGGAGCACGTCGTGGTAGGTCACCCCGCCGTACTCTCGCGCCTCGGTCTCGCGCAGGCCGAAGTTGAGCAGGATACCCCGCTTGACCCACTCGTTGGCCTCCCACGAGGTCACCTCGTCGCCGGTCTTCTCGGCGGCGCGGACCTCGCCGGCCTCGAGGGCGGCGAGGAACTCGTCGACGACGGCAGCGTCCTCGTCGGTCGCGTCGGCGGCGGTCAGCCCGTCCTGATAGCGGTCCCACAGATCGGATACGTCGGCTTCCAGCGTCATTGATTGGTGTATGGATGAGTGTCGGTATTTATTCGTCGATGTGAGGATGCCCCACGGTTATACCCCTGCGTCGCCGGCGTCCAGCACGTCGCCGAACCCGTACCAGCCGGGGTCGCGGCCGGCGAGCCAGTCGGCGGCGTCGAGCGCGCCCTCGGCGAACACGCCGCGGTCGCCGGCGCGGTGGGTGAGTTCGAGCGTCTCCCGGTTCCCCGCCAACAGCACCTCGTGTGCGCCGGTCACGTCGCCCGCGCGCCGGGCGTGGACGCCGATCTCGCCCTCCTCTCGGGGCGCGTCGCCCTCGCGGCCGTGGACGCGCCGATCGAGGTCGTCGCGGACCGACTCCACGTCGTCGAGGATCGACTTCGCGGTCCCCGACGGCGCGTCTCGCTTGGCGTTGTGGTGCGTCTCCGTCAGCTCTACGTCGTAGCCCGGGAGCGCGGCGGCGGCCTCGCGGACCGCGCGCCTGAGCGCGGCGACGCCGCGCGCGAAGTTCGACGCCTTGAGGACCGGCACCGACTCGCTCGCGGCCCGGAGGCTGTCGAGCTGGGCGTCCGCGAACCCGGTCGTCCCGGTGACCATCGGTACCCCCGCGTCCGCGCAGGCCTCGGCGTACGCGACCGCCGATTCGGGGCCGGTGAAGTCGACGAGCGCGTCCGGCTCCGCGGCCGCCAGCAGTTCGTCGAGGCGGTCGGCGTCCTCGACCGCGACCCCCGCCACCGGGTCGGTCGGGGTGCGGTTGACGGCGACCTCGACCGCGACGCCCTCGCGGTCGACCGCGGCCGAGATCACTTCCCGGCCCATCCGACCGCCGGCGCCGGTGACGGCGACCGTCAGGGGGCCGCCGCTCATTCGGCCCCACCCGCCGCGGGCTCGACGCCCGCCGGATCGACGGTGCCGGGCGCCCCCTCGTCGTACTCGGCGAGCAGCGCGCGCAGGATCTCGCGTCGTTCCTCGGAGAGCCGTGAGAGCGGCGGGCGAACGCGCGGACCGCCTCGCCCGCGGATATGCATCGCCTCCTTCACCGGAATCGGGTTCGTCTCGGCGAACAGCTCGCGGACGAGCGGCGACAGCTCGTGGTGGAGGGCCCGAGCCCGCTCGTAATCGCCCGAGAGCGCGGCGCCGACCATCGCGCAGGAGCGCTCCGGTTCGACGTTGGCGACGACGCTGATGGTGCCGGTGCCGCCGACGGAGAGGACCGGAAGCGTGAGCCCGTCGTCCCCGGAGAGCACGGAGAACTCCTCGTCTCGGGTGCGCTCTATCACCTCGCTGACTAGGTTCAGGTCGCCGGACGCCGCCTTGTACCCCTGGATGTTCGGGTGCTCGGCGAGCTCGACGGTCACGTCGACGGGGACCGACTGGCCCGTCCGGCCCGGGACGTTGTACACGATCTGCGGGAGGTCGACCTCGTCGGCGATCGTCCGGAAATGCTCCAGGAACCCCTGCGGTTCGGGCATGTTGTAGTACGGGGAGATGAGGAGGAGCCCGTCGGCGCCCGCGTCGGCCGCGCGCCGGGACAGCGAGAGCGCCTCGGCCGTGTTGTTCGAGCCGGTGCCGGCGATCACCGGCACGTCCTCGACGGCGTCGCGGACCGTCTCGATCACGTCGATGTGTTCGTCGTGGCTCATCGTCGCCGACTCGCCGGTGGAGCCGACAGGGACGACCCCGTCGACGCCGGCGCGTTCGAGGTACCGGGCGTTGGCGGCGAGCTGCTCGTGATCGACCTCGTCGTCGTCGGTGAACGGGGTCGTCATCGCCGGGTAGACGCCCTCGAAGGGCTCGTCAGTCGTCTCTCGATCCGTCTCGTCCTGCGTCGTGTAGGGTGTCGTGGTCGTGGTGTCCGTCATGAGTGTGTCGTTCGCGTCTGTGTCCGCTCGGTGTCGGCGGTCGGTCGGAGAACGATACGCGCGGGTCGGGGGTCGTCCGGGACGGGGTCGCCACTCCCGCCGGCGGACGGTTCACGCGCGTTTTTTCGAGAAGAGCCGCGTCGCTGTCGGCGTTGGCGAGCCGCGTTCGGACGCGGGTCGGGTCACACCAGAGTATGCGCCTTTGGCTCGCTTATAGATTGCGCCTCGGGCTGAAACTGCCGCTCCGGGCGGTTCCACCCGGATCGGGAGCGTCCACGAACATTCTTTTATCCGTCCGTCGTGTTTGTTTCACTCTCATGACCGACTCTCCGGACGCCGGATCCGATCCCGCCGAACCCGACGGCGTCGACGCCGAGGCCGACCCTGTCGACGCCGCCGACGCTGAGTCCGACGGCGACACCGATCCCGACCGCGACGCCGACCGCCACGAGTACCACCCCGACGGAGAGCACGGCTTCCCCGACGATCGGCTCAACGAGATGCTCGACCGGATCGAGTCGGACCCGGAGATCACGGCGTACCTGGAGGCGCAGAACGTCAACCCCGTCGACCGGAAGGGGTACAACGACCACGGCACGAAACACGTCGAGATCGTTCGAGACCGCGCACTCCGGCTGTACGACCTGCTGAAGGCCGGCGGCGTCGAGTTCAACGGCGCCCGCCAGCAGGGGCTCGACGAGGCCGACGAGCCGGTGATCATCGCGCTCGCGGCCACGCTCCACGACATCGGCCACGTCGTCCACCGCCACGACCACCCGTACTACTCGATCCCGCTCGCCGCGGACTTCCTCGACGACTTCCTCCCGTCCTTCTACGGCGTGCCGGATCGGGTCCGGATCAAAGCCGAGGTGCTCCACGCCATCCTCTGTCACCACACCGAGGAACAGCCGCTGACCCGCGAGGCCGGCGTCGTCCGGATCGCCGACGGCCTCGACATGGAACGCGGGCGCTCGCGGGTCCCCTACGAGGAGGGCGGCCGCGGGATCAACACCGTCTCCTCGCAGGCGATCGAGCGCGTCTCCCTGCGCGAGGGGGACGAGACCCCCGCGCAGGTCGTGATCCGGATGAACAACGCGGCGGGCGTCTACCAGGTCGACTCGCTGCTCAAAGCGAAGATCGAGGGGTCCCTGCTGGAAGACCAGATCCGAACGGTCGCGATCAACACCCACCGCGACAGCGACGGCAACGGGTCGATCGTCGACCGGATCGAGCTGTAGCGCTCGTCCCGTGTCGCAACCGCTTTGCGGGTGGCCGCGGTAGCCGAGGTATGAGCGACGCAGCGGCCCTCGCTGACCTGCGGACCGGCGCCGACTACCAGTTCGGTGCCGGCGCGGGCGACGCGCTGTTCCCCCCGGACGAGACGCTGACCCTCCGGCGGTCGAGCGGCGGCCGCCCCCGACAGGTGATCGTCGGCGACGTGGACGACGACCCCGGGAGCCCGGAGGGCGACCGACTCGTCTCGTACGGCACGGACGGGCGATTCACCCTCGGCGTTGCCGGCGGGAGCCGGCTCCGAGAGGCGTTCGCACCCCCGCGTCACCGGATGGTCGTGGGCGAGGAGAGCGAGCCGTTCGTCCGCGAGGGGCGCAACGCGTTCGCGAAGTTCGTGACCGCGGCCGACGACGGGATCCGCCCCGGCGACGAGGTGCTCGTCGTCGACGAGGACGACGCGCTGTTCGCGGTCGGGCGGGCTGAACTCTCCGGCGCCGAGGCCGAGAGCTTCGCGAGCGGCGTCGCCGTCAAGGTGCGGAACGGTACCGGGAGCGACGGGGACGAGAACACGAACGAAGTCGGCGAGTAGCGCGCACTCGCCGTTTTTAAACGACTTTCCAGGATCTGTATGCGGTGGCGCGCCCCGGTGAGCGGTCCGGAGGGGCGCGAACCGACGGTGCGAGGGACGCGGCGAACGCGAGCGGCGAAGCCGCGAGCCGTGAGCTGCGAGGCTGGGGAGGCGTGAGG
>NZ_NHOA01000009.1 GCF_002727125.1 Halorubrum persicum | reverse complement strand
GCCTTCCTCCCCGCCGAACAGCTGTTCGAGCGACGAGGGCTCGTTGCCTAGCCGCATGTCCAGTCGCTCCGCCTGTTCCTCGACGTACCGCCGCAGCTCCGGATACCCTTCGAGGTCGTCGATCTGGGTCCGGACGCTGGCGACGTACTGGCGGATCGTCTTGGGCTCGGTCTCGCCGAGCCGGTCCGCGAAGTAGTCGGTCGTCGGCTCGATCGGCTCTCGGTCCGGAAGGTGGACGCTCTCGACGAACTCGCGCTGGAGCTCGCTTCCGAGCACCCGGTCGGCGATCTCCGCCGGCGTGTATCCGGTCGACAGCTCGCCCAGCCGGTCGTAGTCGATCTCGTCGGTCCCGTGCATCGACGCGAGGTGTTTTCGCCACACCTGCGCCATCACCTCCGTCTCCGGCTGCGGGATGAACTGCTGGATCGGGAACCGGCGGGTCGCGGCCGGGTCGATCGTGAATGGCATGTTCGTCGCCCCGATCACCAGCAGGTTATCCTCGATCTCGTTCATCTCCTGGAGGAACGCGTTCGTCAGCGAGCGCTCGTGGCGCTGGAGCGAGTCGTCGCCGCGGTCAGGGATCAGCGTGTCGACCTCGTCGAAGAAGAGGACGGCGAACCCGTCCTGAGCGATCCCGTGCGCCTTCTCGAAGATCGCCTCCACGCGCTTCTCCGACTCCCCGGAGTACTTCGAGAGCACGTCGCTGCCCTTTATCTCGAGGAACTTCACCTCGCCGTAGCTCTCCTCGATGTTCGAGTTGTACTTCGCCTCGTAGGCGATCGCCTCAGAGACGAGCGTCTTCCCGCAGCCGGGGGGCCCGTACAGCAGCATGCTGTTGCCGCGCGAGGCGAACTCGTCGCCGTAGCGGTCGACGACCTCGTCGCGCACGTCGGGATCGAACAGCGCCAGCAGATTCTCCGCCGTGCGTTTCACCTCCGGCAGCCCGGCCACGTCCTCCTCGAAGCTGACCGTCGGCTTCTTCGGCTCGAGCGACACCTGGACCGCCTCGTCATCCTCTTCCTGCCCGCCGCGGCCCTGTCCGCCCGTTCCCGGCCCCCTCGACCGGGAGTCCGACATCGCTTTCCGCTCCCGGTACTCCCCGGTGTCGACGAACTCGATCTCGGTCTCGTCGGTCACCCGAAGGGTGTTGTAGCCGGACGGCTCGAGCTCGACCGGGTCGAACGTCTCGAGGCGGTCGCCGCGCTCGACCGCCTCCTCGATCGGGTGGAGGAGGTAGTTGCTCTCTCGGAGGAACGCCTCCAGTTCGCTCTCGTCGGTCTCCGCGTGGATCGAGACGGACGTGCAGTCTGGCACCTCCCCGATCGAGACATCGGTGTCGACGAGGAAGTCCCGACTCCGGTCGAACCCCCCGAACAGCCGCTCGACGTTCTCGTGGACGCGGACCTCGTTCCCGATGTCGTTGAACAGGTCGTCGACGGTGTTGACGTAGAAGTACGCGCCGATCCCCTTGTGTTTCAGCTGCACCACCTCGGTCGACGCGCTGATCTTCGAATCGCCGATCTTGACGTGCGAGGTCGGCTGTTGCGACAGCGCGATCGGCTTGATGTTAAGCATGGGTCCGCTCCGTGATCGTTCCCGCGATCCGACCGACGTCGGTGAGCAGTTCGAACGTTTCCCGCCGGGTCGACCGGTACACGAACTCGCCCATCGTCAGCGCCTCGTCCAGCAGCTCACGGAGCGCGACCAGCCGGTCCAGGAGCGTCCAGAACGCGGTCTCCACGAGGTCAGATCCGTCCACGGACGCGCGGCGGTGAAGCCGCCTCGCGTCGTCGATCAGATCCGCGAGCCAGTCGCGCAGCGCGTCCGCCAGGAGCCACCAGTTTCGGATCGCTCCCGAGCCCTCGGTCAACGGGACGAGAACCGTTCCCGCCTCCTCGACGAGGCGATCGGCGCTCACGGCGCGGTCGATGTCCTCGACGGCGAGGTCGGGGTCGTCGCGGCCCGCGATCCGGGCCGCGATAACCGATTCGACGGTGTCGTCGGTCTCCCACTCTCCGTACCCCGACAGCTCTACCCCGGCCACGGCGACCGTCGCCAGCTCGGCGATATCGTCCACCGCCGCCACCGCCTCGGACCGGATCCGGCGAACCCGGCCCGCTCGCCGGTAGGTGTCGAGCGAGAGCGCGCGCTCGACGGCGCTCTCGACGGTCTCGAACGCCTCGATAAACGATGAGGCGTACATCCTACCGTTTGAACCCCGCTGCCTCCTCTGCGGTCTCGGCCAGGTTCGCCGTCTCCGCGGCCTGCTCTTGGACGGCTTCGCCGTGGTTCTCCTCGATCATCTCGGCGAAGTCCTCGTCAGCGACGTCGTCCGCCTGACTCTCCTCCTGCCCGGCGAGCTCGTTGATCAGGCTCCCGGCGTTGTCGACGAACTCCAGCGCTTCCTCCGGGAACACGGAGCTCTTCAGCGCCGCCTTCCGGGTGTTGTTGTGGAACATGTCGTACGCCTCGCGGGCGGCCTCGAGCCGTTCGATGGCCATCCCGATCTGATCGACGCCGGCGCTCACGTTCTCGACGAAGTTCTCCGACTTCGCCTTCTCGATGTCTTGGAGGTACAGGTAGTGCTCCTTGAGCTGGGTGTACTCCTGGCGTTCCTCGTCGCTCAGCGTGTCCGGGTCGGGGACGCCCTGTCCGGGACCGAGGTTCTGGATCCGCTGTGCGGTCTTCGAGAGGCGCTCTTCGGAGTCTTGCTGTTCGACTTCGAGCGTGTCGACGGTCTCTTGGAACCGCTCTTTCGCGTCTTCGACCCGTTCGAGGTGTTCGTCGATGCTCTCGATCACCGCCGACATCAGCGCCGCCCAGTTCATCAGCGCCGCGCTGTTGAGGCTCTCCTCGTCGGGGTCCCGGAACAGCACGAGCTCTTCGCCCTCGATCTCGACGATGTCCTCCTCCGCGAGGTACTCGACGAGCACGTCGGCCTGCTGCTCGCTCGACACGATCGTCTCTCCGTCGGCGGTCGCCCCGGCGAGCGCCTCGACGGCTTCCCGACGGTTGATCCCGCCGTGCCCCTCGTCGATGTCGATCTGGTCGATGTTCTCCGGCTGGACGATCTGTTTGATCAGATCCTCCCACTTCCCCTCCATGTCGTCGCTCTCGATCCAGTCGGCTCGGACGCGGATCGGTTCGGAGGACTGACCACGTCCGTCCGCGATGACAAACTGCTGACCGTTGATCGTCTTGGTTTCGAAGGAATATTTGCGAGTCATTCGGTAGTCGTTGAGTCTGTATAAATCAGTCAATCCACATTATTCCATCGGCTTTCAGAACTCTTCGTCGGCGACGACGGTCTCGTACCGGTCGATCACCGCCTCGCGGACGTGCTCATTGACGCGGTCGTCGCGGGCGACCCGGAGTTCGTCGAACTGCTCTTCGGCGCGCTCGGTGAACTCCGACGGAGAGGCGAACACGTCGTACTTCCCCTTCACCTCACCGAGAATCCGGCGGGCCCGCTCGTCGACGAGCCGGTCGAAGGGCTCCTCCACCGTGACGATCTCCGGGCCCTCGGCGAGCCCCAGCCGGTCGACGAGCGTCGACCGCGTCTCCCTGAGTATCTCCGGCCGGACGCTCCGCGCCGCCGACAGCACGTCGAACCGGGAGTCGATCGCGTTCTCGACCACCTGTTCGAACTCTCCGACGCGCAGCGCGTGGTGCGACCCCTCGAACTCCTCGCCGACCGTCTCCTCGATCTCGTCCGCGAGGAACTCCGCGTACTCGTCTATCGCCTCCTCGACGAGGTACTCGCCGTCGAGGTCGACGATGTACCCCTCCCGGTCGAGGTACCTGATCACGTCGGAAGTGGCGTTCACGTCGATGACGCTCTCGAGGTCGCTGTGGGCGATCTTCCCGTTCGACGCCTCGCGTTCCAGCCGCGCGTCCAGCCCCACGTCGTCGGCGTGCTCCTTGAGCTTCGGACCGATCGTGTAGTAGTCGCGCTTGCCCGCCGTGATGCGGCGGAGGTAGTCGCGGTTGGTGAGCTCGTCGACGAAGAAGTCGAGGTCGTCGATCGCCAGCGAGAACCGCGAGCGGAGCGTCTCCCCGGTGACGACCAGCCGTTGGCCGAACAGGTTCGTCAGCTCCCGAGTGATGTTCATGTTCCCCTTCACGCCGAAGGGGTCGACGTAGTACACCCCGTCTCGGAGCTGTTCGAGGTCGACGAACTCGTCACCCGACATCTCCGAGAGCGCCTTTCGCATGTCGCTTGCGGCGAGCGATCCGGCGTTGAGGGTTCCGACGTCCGCGTTCTCGTAGCCGGCCTTGATCTCCGACTTCTGGTCCGCGACGTACACGAACCCGTAGTTGTCTTGGGCGATATCTCGACAGACGTCCTCGAGGACGTCCGTATCCACCGGCAGAATCGTCATTACCACATGCGTGACAGGCTCTCATACTAAACCTTGCGAACACGATGGCCGGCGTCCCGACCCGACCCGAACCCCGCACCGCCGCGGCGTTCCGTGCTCGGGCCGGGGGCCCTCCGTCGGCTCCACGCGGTTCGCGGGAAAATCGGAGGGTCCGTCGGAGTATCCGATCGCCCGAGCGACGGTCTGACTCCGGAATGATAAATTCAGGTTATTATTTTTACTTCTGACACTTTTTCCTCAAAAGCCGGACCCCTCCCGATGGCTGTTCGCCAGATCGCCCATTTCGGGCGATTCTCTGAGGAAGCCGATCTGTCGTTGCTCCGTGACGCCACGTTATTTCTTTGCAATTTAATTGCGGTTGTATTTTCCACATGTTAGTTAATTATGGTAGGCTGTGCGATTATCCCTATGATTTCGGCCCTTTTCACCGACGAGACAGACGATCGCGGCGGCGTTCGGCGCGGATCGACTCGCTCCGCCGTTCGGATCGATGTCGCCGGCCGCGGGTCGCCGACGTTTCTCGGCTCTTAACATATCCTAGAACTATTCGATCACAGAAACGTCTCCCCGGCAGTCTCGGCGGGCCGCAACCACCGCTGGAGCGACGAGAGGCTCCCGGTCGCCGAGGCGCCGTGGGTCGCTGCACGAAGCCGCGCGGGTCGTCACGCGAAGCATAGATTTAACATCGCGACCGTCGTTCTGAACGCATATCGATGTCTCAGATTTCGAAATCCGCCGTCCGCGTCGATGTTCGGAACATCGGTGGCATCGACGAGGCGTCGGTGACGCTCCCGGACGGCGTGTCGATCTTGACCGGACGAAACGCGACGAACCGGACCTCCTTCCTGCAGGCGCTGATGGCCGGACTCGGAAGCCGGCAGAGCTCCCTGAAGGGTGACGCCGAGGAGGGCGAAGTGACCCTGGAACTCGGCGACGAGACGTACACCCGAACGCTGCAGCGCCGCGGTGACTCCATCGCGTTCGGCGGCGACCCGTACCTCGACGACCCGGAACTGGCCGACCTGTTCGCGTTCCTGCTCGAGAACAACGAGGCGCGCCGGGCGGTGGCGCGGGGCGACGACCTCCGCGAGATCATCATGCGTCCGATCGACACCGACGCGATCGACGCGGAGATCCGCGAGTGCAAGCGGGAACGCGACGACCTGGTGTCCGAGATCGAGACGCTCGACAGCCTCGAACGCGACCTGCCCGACCTCGAAGCGGACCGCCGCGAGAAGATCGAGGAGTTGGAGGCGGCACGAGCCGAGCTCGAATCGGTCCGCGAGGAGCTCGACGACCTCGACGCCGGCGTCGAGGAGAGCCGGACGCGCAAGGAGGAGATGGAGGAGGCGTTCCAGCGAGTCCGCGACGCTCGGTCGGCCCTCGACGACCTCGAGTTCGACTTGGAAACGGAGCGCTCGACGCTTACAGAGCTGCAATCGGAGCGCGAGACGCTTCAAGAGACGGTCGAGGAGGCGGACGCCCCCGAGGAGAACCCGGACCGTCTCGCGGGCCGGATCGACGAGCTGCGCCGCCGGAAGCGCTCGCTCGACGACGACATCAACGAGCTCGGGAGCGTCATCGGCTTCAACGAGGACATGGTGGACGGCTCGGGGATCGACATCGACGACGGGACGCCCGGCGACGACCCGACCGACGCGCTGACCGCGGGCGACCAGACGGTCTGTTGGACCTGCGGGTCCGAGGTCGAAACCGACCAGATCGAAGCGACCCTCGACCGGCTTCGGGAGCTCCGCTCCGACAAGCTCGACGAGCGTAACGAGATCCGAGCGGAGATCCAGGAGCTCACCGACAAGCAGTCGTCGATCCGCGAGGCGCAACGCGAGATCGAGCGCGCCGAGGAGCGGCTCGACACCGTCGAGACGGAGATCGAGTCGACCGAGTCGCGAATCGAGGAGTTAGAAGCGCAGATCGAGTCGAAACAGGCGGAGATCGAGGAGCTGGAGGCGGCGGCCGAGTCGATCGACGTCGACGGCTACGACGAGGCGCTGGAGCTCCACCGCGAGGCGAACGGGATCGAGCTCCGGATCGAGCGGCTCGAGGACGAGATCGAGGAGATCGACGACGAGATCGACGAGCGCGAGGCCGCGATCGAGCGGCGCGAGGAGCTGAAGGCGGAGCGCGAGGCGCTCGCCGACCGACTGACGGAGCTGCGGACGCGCGTCGATCGGATCGAGGAGAACGCCGTCGAGGAGTTCAACAAGCATATGGCGACGGTCCTCGACATCTTGGAGTACGAGAATCTCGACCGGATCTGGATCGAGCGCCGGGAGACGGAGGTCCGCAAGGGGCGCCGGAAGGTCACCCGGACTCGGTTCGACCTCCACATCGTCCGCTCGTCGCCTGACGGGACCGCCTACGAGGACACGGTCGACCACCTCTCGGAGAGCGAGCGGGAGGTGACGGGGCTCGTGTTCGCGCTCGCGGGGTACCTCGTCCACGACGTCCACGAGACGGTTCCGTTCGTCCTGCTCGACTCGCTCGAGGCGATCGACTCGGACCGAATCGCGCGCGTCGTCGACTACTTCCGGACGCACGCCGACTACCTCCTCGCCGCGCTCCTGCCCGAGGACGCCGCCGCCCTCTCCGAGGAGTACACCTACGTCGAGAGCATCGACTGACCCTCCGTCTCGCGCGGAGCGACTCGCCGTTCGCTTCTCACGACTCCGCCGCATCGGCGTCGATACATTACAAAACTAAGGGCGTAATGATGAACCCTCATAGCCCCCGGCTCACCGCTCCCGCCGCAGTCGTCCGATTCGGGCGTTCCGGTGCGCCCGCTAGTACAGCGCGTCGCGGATCTCGTCGTCGAGGTCCTCGAACCCGGCGAGGTACTCCCGGCGGTCCTCGCGGAGCGCGTCCCGAGCGGCCTCGAAGTCGTCGACGCGATCGGCGACGGCGAACCGGCCGATGTCGATCCCCGGAACGCTGCTCGGGACGGTCAGCCCGAGGTCCTCGTCGCGCTCCCACTCGATGCGGTTCCGGGCGGCTCCCTCCAGGACGGCGACGGTCTCCTCGACGCCGACGTCGATCGGATCGTCGGTCCCCACCGCGCCCGTGTTGATGACGTAGCTCTCGATGTCGAGGTCGGCGATGAGGTCGCGGAATCGGTTCCCCTCCCCGCCCTCGGAGCCGACGATGAACGGGTTGGTCCCGACGACCCGGATCGGCTCGCCCACTCGCGAGGGGTCGCCAGCGCTCGTCTCGACCGACTCACCGAGCATGAACGCGACCGCGGCCTGTTCGTGGTCCAGGCGCGCGATCGGTGGCATGAGGGGGTTCCGGGTGATGAAGAACACCTGATCGACGCGATTCAAGTCGATGTCGTCGGCCGAGCTCTCCAGCCGGTCTCGGCGGATGGTCGCCCGCGCGTTGCGGCCGTACCGCGGTTCGTCGAAGTGAACCGTGCCGTCGTCGTCGACCGCGACGTTCTCCAAGACCGCGCTCTCGTCGGTCGCGGCGCTGTGCAGCTCCGGCTGTTCCGACGCGTCGAGCCCGATCGTCTTCACGTAGAGGCCGCCGCCCTCGCTCCCGGCGACCGTCCCCGACGGCAGGAGCGCGCAGACGTCGTCTTGGATCATCTCGACGCCCTCCGGCTCGTCGAGCCAGAGCCCGTGGCTGGTCAGCGTCGACTTCCCCGTGCCGGAGAGTCCGAGGAACACCTGCCCGACCGTCCGGGTGTCGTCGCCGTCGGCGAGCGTGACGCGCTTGCTCCCCGCGTGGAGGCCCAGTCCGCCCTGCTGTTTGGCACGGCGCATGAACAGCCGGAGGAACGACTTCTTGGCCTCGCCCGTGTAATCGCTTCCCAGGACCGTCGTGACGCCCGCTTCGGGATCGACGCGGATCTTCGGATCGTCCGTCGCGTCGGGTAACTGCACCGTGACGAACTCCGCCGGTCGGCCCTGTGCCGGTTCGAGGAGCTTCGCCCACGAGAGCGCGATCCGGCTGTACTCCGCGGGAAGGAACAGCCGGCACACGTACGAGGCCTCTTCGTGTCGACCGACGACCCGATCGACGCACACCACGTCGTTGTCCGGATCGTTGACCCACTCGACCCCGCGCGCGAACACGTCGAAATCGGCGTCGTCGAAGTCGTCGTCGACGGTGTTCGCCGTCGCATCGGCGCTCCGCGACCGGTAGTCGCTCACGTACGACGGCGACCCGTGCTCCGTCGTCACCTCCTCGTCCGCCGATAGCTCGCGCAGCTCCGCGAACGAGGGGTTGTACGTGATGTGGTCTGTCGTCGCCGGATCCGGATACTGTGTGGGCTCCGGGACTGGTTTATGAGAGGCCATGTACAGCATTGCGAGCGAGAGTATAATAAGGGTACTGAACGGGAGAACACTCTCCGACTCCCGCCGCTCGAACGGTGCCGTCGGGTGGGGTCAGAGGACGTGTGAACTCCCGGGCGCTCACTTACGTAGAGTGTCTAATGCGCAAAAACATACGAAATATGTAATATAATCCAACCACGATCGGAGATCTCTCGTCCCGTCGAGAGCCCGGACACCGATGATTTTGTCACGCTCGGGGCCGAAACCCGGGTATGACCACCGAAGCGAGTGGCGCGAACACGAAGGTCGCGCGGGTGATCCGCGAGTACGGTCTCGACGACATGGGCGCGAACTTGGAGGCCGCGTGGACCGGCGAGGCGGGCGAGCGGACGAGCCTGCGAGACCTCGCCGACGAGTTCAACCAGGCGGTGTTGGAGGCGGCTCTCCGCGAGGTCGGCGTCTCGTCGCTCAGCGTCGACGTGTCGGCCACCTACGACGCTCTCCGCGGGGAATCCGGATCGTCGTCGACGCGGGCGCGTCGCCGTCTCGAGCGCGAGGGGGTTGACGTCGACGAGCTCACCGGAGACTTCGTCACCCACCAAGCGATCCACACGTACCTCACGCAGGAGCGCGAGGCGAGCCTCCCGGCGGCAGATGAAAATATGGCGGATCGGAAGGTCGAGACCATCGAGAAGCTCCAGGGCCGGGTCTCGGCGGTCGCCGAATCCGCCGTCTCGTCGCTCGCGAACGCGGGCGAGCTGGACCGGGACGGTTACGACGTGCTCGTCGACGTGCGCGCCGTCTGCCCGAACTGCGGGGCCGACGCCCCGGTCGGGGAGCTGATCCGACGGGGCGGCTGCGGCTGTACGGCTGCGTCCGAGGGCGACGGCGACGAGTGAGTCGGCGATCGGTTCGCCGGATCGGGAGTTCGGCGCTGACTGCGTCAAGCTATCATCTTCACATATAGTATATAAATCTTATAGGTATCGCCACAGAAGGTGGCATCGAACCGCGCACCGCAGCCGTCGACTCCCCCTGCCCCGCCAGGTGAACCGTCGTTCGAGATCGACCGCGTCGGGTCACGCCGCGCATCGCGATCCATCTTCCGTATCCGAATTGCTCTCGGGAGTCGAACTGTCCAACTCATGGAGTGGAACGGTGATGGTGGGCCGGTGACGCGTCGGACGGGTCGTCGGAGCCGCGTCCCGACGGATCGCCGCTCCGCCACGGCGAACCGCCGGTCGCGACCTGCGTCTGTTCCCGTCAGTCTCGTCGCTGGGCGCCGGCGGCTGCTACGATTCCGGTGGCGATCAGGGGCAGGACCGGCGAGCGCGGCACGTCGTTCGCCGTGGACTCGGCGCCGGCCCCGTCCGCCGCGGAGCCACCGGTCGACTGGTCGGCGTCGCTTCCGGCGCCGCTTTCGGCGACCGTCACCGTGCCCGGCTGCGTGGCGGGGGTGAAGGCGCTCCCGTCGTCCGCGTCCTGGCTGATGAAGACCCGCGAGATGCAGCCGGGACTGTTCACCCAGTTGGTGAACAGGTACTCCTCGGTTCCCTCCTCGTCCGTCGCGACGAACCGGTTACAGTCGGGGTTCGTCGCCGCGGCGCCGTACTGCGTCCCCGCGAAGTCGTCCTGGTTGATGTCGGTGCCGTCCGGGGTCTGCGCGACGCCGAGCAGCTCCTCGCCGCCGTCGATCGGCTCGCGCCCCCGAACGAGGGTCTCGTAGTCGCCGGCCTTGGACCGAACCCGGCGCTGTTTCGCTTGGGTGTCGGGGATCCCGACCTCCGGGAAGTCGTCGTTGTTCCCGTCACCTCCGCTCCGAAGGCCGCCGTCGAGAGGCGCTTGAGATCCCCTTTGCCGCTCGGGACACCGGGCGTCTCACCCTCCGGTATATTTGAAACCTATTGTGGGTATATACCGCTCGGATCGACAACAGAGACGGGCGGCCGCCGTGCGGTCCCTCGGATCACGCGGGTTACCGACGCTCCAACTCGCATCGACCTCCGGCAAGCGGCGTCGGTGATCGCGGTATCAGTTCACACGCACAGAACGACGACGGCAAAAGGATGCTCCGGCTGGGATTCGAACCCAGGTCATCACCGTGAGAGGGTGATATGATTGGCCGGACTACACCACCAGAGCGCGCGTCCGTTCGACGCAATTACCGGTATGGCAGGATATTGTAAAACAGTTCCGTTTCAACCCCGCCGTGCCCCGGTTTACCGTGCCCAGTTGTCTCGCTGCCGCCGGCGTGACGCGTCGCTCACACGTCCACTGCGAAGGGGGCGGCGTCGACGGCACCGTCGGCGATCGCGGCGAGGAGATCGGCCACGGCGTCGAGGTCGCTCGTGTCGATCACCTCCACCGGCGTGTGCATGTACCGGTTCGGGATCGAGATGTTGAGCGACGGGACCCCCCCGCGGGCGGTGTAGAAGGCGTCGGCGTCGGTGCCGGTCCGCGACCCGGCCGCCTGTAGCTGAACGTCGATGCCGTCGGCGCCGGCGGCGTCGCGCGCGAGATCGACGAGGACCGGGTGATTCGCGCTCCCGCGACCGATCACGGGGCCGGCGCCGAGTTCGACCGGCCCCCGGTGTTCGCTGTCGACGTCTGGATTGTCGGTGGCGTGGGTGACGTCGACGGCGACGAACGCGTCCACCGCGTCGAGGTCGACGCCGACCATCTGGGCCCCTCTCAGTCCGACCTCTTCTTGCACCGTGGAGACGGCGTAGACGGTCGCCTCGGCGTCGCGCTCCGCCGCCCGCCGGAGCCCCTCCGCGGCCGCCCACGTGCCGGTTCGGTTGTCGATCCCGCGGGCGGCGATCCGGTCGCCGACGAGCTCTTGAACCTCGGTCGAGAAGGTGACGGGGTCCCCGATCTCGACGTGTTCGCGGGCCGCCTCGGCGTCGGCCGCGCCGATGTCGACGAACTGCTCGGCGATCTCCTCGTATTCGTCCTCCGAGCGGTCGCGCAGGTGGATCGCGGTCTGCCCGATCACGCCCTGGACGGGCTCGTCGGCGTGGACGGTGACGTGCTGGCCCTTCGAGACGGTGCGGTCGGAGCCGCCGATCCGGGCGATCCGGAGGAAGCCGTCGTCGAGCACGTCGCGGACGATGAAGCCGATCTCGTCGGCGTGACCCGTCAGCGCGATGGTGGGCGCGTCGGGATCGCCCTCGTGGACGGCGACGGCGTTGCCGTAGGCGTCGACGGAGACCTCGTCGGCGAACCCGCGGACGTAGTCGGTCCAGACTCGCTGGCTCGGCGTCTCGAAGCCGGACGGGCTGGCGGTCGCGAGCAGATCGTCGAGGAACGCTCTGTGTGCGTCGCGCATACGCTCGCTGATCCGGGGAGTCGCAAGAAACCGCCGATACCGGGCAGCGCGACGGGCTCGCTCTCCCCTCGCAACCGACACAAGGGACTTGAGGCGCGCCCCCCTCCGGTCCGTATGGACATCCTCCGAAGCCTCCGGACCGTCTCCGAGGCCAGCGGGCCGGGCGTCGTCGACTGGGAGCGGGCCGCGGCGGCCGCGAAGGCGAGCACCGATCCGGGCTCGCTCGCGCTCACCGACGCGGATCGCGCGGGGTACGCGACCGACGTATGCGACGCGCGCTCCCGGCTTCGCGAGGTCGCCGGGATCGAGTTCGACGTGCCCGACATGATCGAGGTGCAGCACCGGCACCACTGGATCGACGCCAGCGTCGACACGTTTCGGAACGTGATGGCGCCGATCGAGGCGGCCGCGACCGGGCGCGACGACGCGTCGGTCGGCTCACCGACTTCGCCGACCGGTGGTATCTCCGAGTCGACCGGCGGGATCGTCGAGCCGACCGGAGGACCCGCAGGGGTGCCGGGCGGCGACCTCACGCGCGGGTTCGCCCGGGACCTCTCGCGGATCGCCAACACCGGGTCCATGGCGTTCACGCTCGGGTTCTTAGCGCGGAACGTGCTCGGCCAGTACGACCCGCTCCTGTTGGCCGACGAGCCCGACGCCGACCACGGGCTCTACTTCGTCCACCCGAACATCGTCGCGGTCGCGGCGTCGCTCGACGTCGATTTCCCGCGGTTCCGGCGCTGGATCGCCTTCCACGAGGTGACGCACGCGGCGGAGTTCGGCGCGGCGCCGTGGCTCCCCGAGTACCTCGAATCGCGGGTCGAGCGCGGGATCGAGGGGTTCGCCGGCGGTGAGGAGGGAGTCGCCGGCAGTGACGGGCTGACCGCGGGCGGCCTGCCGGTCGACGCGCTCGACACCGGGCCGTTCGCGGAGCTACAGGCGGCGATGACGGCGGTCGAGGGGTACGCCGAGGTGTTGATGGACCGCGCGTTCGACGGCGAGTACGCCGACCTCCGTCGGAAGCTCGACGAGCGCCGGGGCGGGGGCGGCCCGGTTCAGCGACTCGCGCGCCGGCTCCTCGGGCTGGGCCTGAAGCACCGGCAGTACGAGCGGGGCGCCGCCTTCTTCCGCGCGGTCGCCGACGTCCGCGGGATCGAGGCGGCGAGCGCGGTCTGGGAGCGCCCGGAGAACCTCCCGACCGGCGACGAGCTCGACGACCCCGCGGCGTGGCTGTCCCGGGTCGATCCCTGAACGGGCGGCGGCGTTACGTCAGGCGCTTGTCGCGGAACGCCCGGATCACGTCCTGTCGGGCGATGATGCCGACGATCGCTCCGTCATCGTCGACGACCGGCACGCGGTTGATGTTCGGGTCGTCGCCGGCGAGCAGGTCGAGCACCTCGTTCACGTCGGTGTCGGGCGAGACGGTCGCCACGTCGATGCTCATCACGTCCGAGATCGGGCGGTCGGCGTTCCGGACCATGTCGACGCCGAGATCGAGATCGCCCCACGGCGCCTTCACCTGATACGTGAGCGTGTCGACGAACGGCGGGAGGCCGATCGGGATCCACAGCGTCTCGTCGTCCGGCTCGAAGAGGTCGACGAGGTCGGATTCGGTGACGACGCCGACCAGCCCCCCCTCGTCGTCGACGACCGGGAACCCGCTGAAGTCGAACCGAGCGAACTTCTTGAACACGTCCGCCACGTCGTCGTCCGGGGCGACCGTCTTGACATCTGTCTCCATCAGGTCACGCGCTTGCATACGGTCGCCGTCGCGTCGCTCATGGGTAGGCGTTTCGACCACGCCCGCGCCGTTCGGAGACGAAGTCGGACGACGAACTCGACAGTCCTCGACGAACGGCGCGGCTCGGCGGGACGACGAGACAGAAAACTGAGTGGCCGGGGTGGGCTCCGAACCCACGATCTCCGCATGTCCCAGGTCCGAGGCTCGGCGGAGCCACGGGAAGGACGCGGACGCTTCCAAGGCGTCACCGCACCGAATCTCCGAACCCTATGAGTGCGGCGCTATGTCCAGCTAAGCCACCCGGCCTCACCTCTCCGTACCGCGATGAAACCCTTTAACCTTCCCATCCGTCGGAAGGTTGCGAACCGGTGACAGAGTCTGCGAGGTCGGCGGCGAAACCCGACCGCGACGGTCCCGTCCATCCCATCCGCAACCACCCCCGTAACCGTTGCCGACGCGGACCCCGCGGATTTATGGCCGGCGGGTCGTATCTCCGGGATATGAGCCTTCCCGAACTGCTCGCGGGGACCGTCGGCGACGAGGAGGTCGTGGCCGAGGTCCCGCTCGGGGGAGCCGACCGGCTCGCGGTCACGCCGACGCGGACGCTCGTCTATCGCGGCGACGGGCTGCTGTCGGACGAGTCGGTCTCGGAGTACTCCCACGACGTCGAGCGAATCGCGGTCTCGACGGGTCGCCGCAAGGCGAAACTCACCCTCGGCTACGGCCTCGACGGCGACGAGACCATCTCGGTGCCGGCCAAGCGCGCCGACGACGTGCTCCACCCGATCCTCGCCGGCGTCCTCTCCGCCACGGGCGTCACCGACCCCGGCGAGTCCGTCGTCCGCACCTTCCGCTTCTCCGAGCTTACCCTCGTCGTCACCAGCAACCGGCTGGTCAAACACGTCGGCTCCGCCGTCTGGGACGAGGAGTTCGAGGAGTTCGCCTACGACGACATCACCGACCTCGACTTCGAGGAGGGAACGGTCGCCACCGCGGTCGTGTTGACGCACGGCGGGCGTTCCGAGCGGTTCAAAGCGCCCAACGAGTCGGCTCGCGCGGTCCGCGAGACGCTCGTCGACGCCCTCTGCTCGTACTACGGCGTCGACAGCCTGGAGGAGTTCCGCGTGACCGTCGCCGACGAGGACGACGACGGCGCGGCCGCGGACGCCGCGGGAGACAGCGGCAGCACCACCGACTTCGGCGAGGGCCCCGATCCGCTGTCGGCGTCGCCGGTCGCCGACGCGGAGGCGGAAGCGGAACCGGGGACCGAGGCCCCGTCGGATCCGAGCCCCGTTTCGGAGGCCGAGCCCGACGCGACGACACGCTCCGAGCCGGAGCCCGTCGCCGGAAGCGAGACGGCGGCCGGCGAGGCCCGGACGCGCGACGGGGAGCCGGCGCGGGGCGAGGCGTCGAGGCGCAGTGAGCGTTCGTCCTCGCCCGTCGAGGACCCCGCGGATGCGCCGAGCGCGGAGTCGGTCGAGGAGCCGGTCGCCGGCCACGCCGTCGACTCGGACCCGCTCGGCGACGATCCGCTCGCCGACGACCCGATCGCGGATTCCGAGCCGGAGCCGGTCGTCGACGCCGACCCGGCGGCGCGGTCAGAGGCCGGCTTCGCGAGCGACGCCGCGGGGGAGGCCACCGCGGAGGAGATCGCGGCGACCGACACCGTCGAAACGGGGGACACGCCCGAGACGGCCGAGACGACCGAGGCAGACGCCTTCGACGGCTCACCGTTCGAGAGCGCCGGCGTCGAGGGTGAGGACCTCGCGACGGAGGTGGCCGAGCTGCGTCACACCGTCGAACAGCAGTCCGAGCGCCTCGACAGGCAGTCCGCGCTCATCGAACAGCTCATCGAGGAGCTCCGCCGCGGTCGCTGACGCTGACGCCGGCGCCTGCGCCCAGTTCTCTCGATCGATAGCTGTCGGAGACAATTTTTAACCGCGAAGGGAAACCGTCGGACAGTGACCGCACAACTGACGCGACTCGACGCGCTGTTGGGGAGCGTCGCGAGCACGGAGGCTCGCGTCGCCGTGACCGCCGGGATTCTGCTTGCGACGCTCGCCGTCGGCTGGCTGCTCCTCCCTCGGGCCGTTCGGACCGGCGAACGAGTGACGACGCGCTGGCTGGAGCGGTTCCTCGACGGGCGCGGCGAGAGTTCGCTCGAGACGATGCGGGAGGCGCTCCCGACGTCGTTCGCGCTGCGCCTGCTCGTCGGCCTCTTCCAGCTCGCGCTGTTCGCGCTCGCGGCCGTCGCGATTCTGGCGCTGTGGGGCCAGTTCGCGGTCGTCGTCGCGGTGCTCCCGGTCGCGGAGAACGCCTTGACGATCGGCGCGCGGGCGTTCCTCTCCGCGATGCTCCTCGGCACCGCCTACGTCGCGAGCGACGTGTTAGACGAGTACGTCGAGGACCTCTCGGCCGACAGCGACCGCATCACCGCTCACCAGGAGCAGCTGCTCAGCCGGATCATGCAGGTCGGCGTGCTGGTGATCGCCGGGGTAACCGTCCTCGGCATCTGGGGCGTGAACCTCGGCGGCCTCCTCGTCGGCGCCGGGTTCCTCGGGATCGTGCTCGGGATGGCGGCCCGCCAGACCCTCGGGTCGCTGATCGCGGGCTTCGTGCTGATGTTCGCGCGCCCCTTCGAGATCGGCGACTGGGTGGAGATCGGCGACGAGGAGGGGTTCGTCACCGAGATCACGATCATGAACACGCACATGGGGAACTTCGACGGCGAGTACGTCGTCGTGCCCAACGACCTCGTCACCAACCAGGCGATCACGAACCGGAGCCGCGAGGGGCGCCTCCGGATCCACATGGAGGTCGGGATCGGCTACGACGACGACCCCGACGAAGCCAGCGAGATCGCCGAGGAGGTGCTGACCGAGATCGAGACCATCGCCAACAACCCGAAACCGTACGTGATCCCCTCCGGGTTCGGCGACTCCGCGATCCTCCTCGACCTCCGGTTCTGGATCGAGCCGCCGACGCCGCAGGCGCGCTGGCGCTCGAAGGCGACGGCCGTCGGGCTGATACAGGACCGCTTCGCGGACGCCGGGATCTCCATCCCGTACCCGCAGCGGACCGTGTCGTACCCGCCGGGAACGCCGGAGACGGGCGAGACCGTCGAGCGCGCGGCTCGCCGCAACGACGGGCACCCGAGCGACCGCCCCACCTAGCGCGGACGGGGACAGCGACCCCTCACCGGTCCCGACCGAACCCCGCCGCGAACGTCGACTCGGTCACCGAGAGGACGGTCGGCCGCCCGTGCGGACACGCGTACGGGCGGTCGCACTCGCCGAGCCGGTCGAGCAGCGACCGCAGTTCCCCCGCGTCGAGCGCGCCGATCTCTCCCCGCTTCAGCGACGGGTGACACGCGAGGTCGGCGAGCAGCGCGTCCCGCGCGTCTCGCGGCGGCTCCCCGTCCGAGAGCGTCGCGAGCGCGTCCCGGAACGCGGCCGCGTCGGCCGCTCTCCCGAACGGCGCCGGGACGGTCCGGAGCCGGACGGTCCCGCCGCCGAACGGCTCCGTCTCGAACCCGAGCGCGGAGAGGGCGTCGGCGTGCGCCTCCGCGGCCGCCGCCTCGTCGGCCGACAGCGACACGGTCGCCGCCGGGTCGAGGGCGGCGGTCGGCACCGCCTCGCCGTCGAACGCCCGGGCGAGCCGCTCGTAGTTCACGCGCTCGTGGGCGGCGTGGCCGTCGATGACGAGCAGCTCGTCGCCGGCCTCGGCGAGGAGGTACAGGTCGCGGAACGTCCCGATCGGCGTCGCGTCCGCGAAGGCCGCCGGGCGCTCCCCCTCGTCGCCGCCGCCGGGCTCCAGCGCCCCGTCGAGTCCGGTGTCCACCTCTGCCTTCCGCCGGAGGTCGGCGCCCGTGAGCGCGTCGGCGACGACCGACTTGACGGCGTCCGCGACCGCGTCGGCGTCTCGGAGCCCGACCTCCCGCTTCGCCGGGTGAACGTTCGGGTCCACGCGGGCCGGCGACAGCGAGACGTCCACGGCGGCCACCGGCTCGCGGCCGTCCGGGATCAGCCGGCCGTACCCGGCCCGGACCGCGGCCGCGAGCCGGTCGTTCCGGACGGGGCGCCCGTTCACCGAGATCCGGACGTGATCGCGCGAGGAACGGGTCACCGAGGGGTACGCGAGGGCGCCGCCGACCTCGATCGAGCCGGATTCGTCTCCCCCCGCCGCGTCCTCGACGCTCGCCGCGATCTCCGTCGAGCGGCTCGCGGTCTCGCGGTCGTACACGCCGAGCAACGCCTCCGTGATGCCGGATCCGGGGGTCGAGAGGGTCCGCGACCCACCGTGGTCGAGCGTGAACGCCACCGTAGGGTTCGCCAGCGCGTAGTCGGCGACCAGCGATGAGACCCGCGCGAACTCGGCCGCCGGTCCCGCGAGCGACTCCCGGCGCGCGGGCCGGGTCGCGAACAGGTCCTCGACCACGACGGTCGTGCCGCGAGCGCGCCCGGCGTCGGCGACGGTCGGATCCGCGGCACCGTCGTCGCTCTCCGTTCCGTCGACGACCACCCGCGTTCCGACCGCGTCGCCGTCGCTCGTGACGAGTTCGAGCCGCGCCGCCTCGGCGATCGCGGCCAGCGCCTCGCCGCGGAAGCCGAGCGAGCCGACGCCGACCGGGTCGCCGCCGGGCGCGAGCTTGCTCGTCGCGTGGCGATCGACCGCGAGCCGGGCGTCCTCGCGGCTCATTCCCCGGCCGTCGTCGGCCACCCGGACGCGGTCGGTGCCGTCGCTCTCCACCGCGATCTCGACCCGCGACGCGCCGGCGTCGAGCGCGTTGTCGATCAGTTCGCCGACGACCCGAGCGGGGCGGGTAACTACCTCCCCGGCGGCGATCCGGTCGACGGTGGCGGGGTCGAGCCGACGGACGCGGTCCTCACCCGTCATCGTCGACTCGCGACTGGAGGTCGTGGAGGGCGTTCAGCGCCTCGATCGGCGTCATCCGGGCGAGGTCGAGGTCGCGGAGAGCGGCGGCCAGATCGGGGTCGGACTCGGCTGACGACGGTTCCGAACCGCCCTTCCGTCCGGGGTCCGCGTCGCCGGCGGCGGTTCCGGTGTCGCCGCCCCCGTCCGCGGCGTCGTCGCCCTCGTCCTCCGCGAGGAACTCCCGGAGCGAGGCGTCGCCCTCCTCGTCGTCGGACGAGTCCTCGGTGTCGTCCCAGTTTCCGATGTCGGCCGAGTCCTCGGTGTCGGTCGACCCACCGGGGTCGGTCGACCCCTCGGCGTCGGCTGCCTCCCCGGTCTCCGCGCTCACGAGATCGCGGGAGCGATTCACGACCGGAGTCGGAACGCCGGCGAGCTCGGCGACCTCCACGCCGTACGAGGAGGAGGAGGCGCCGGGGACGACCCGGTGGAGGAACGTCACGTCGCCGCCCTCGCGGGTCGCCGTGAAGTGGAGATTGAAGGCGCGCTCCCGCTCCGCCGCGAGGTCGGTCAGGTCGTGGTAGTGGGTGGCGAACAGGGCGGTCGCGCCGAGTTCGTCGTGGATGAACTCGGCGGCGGCGCGGGCGATGGCCCGCCCGTCGGTCGTGGCGGTGCCGCGGCCAACCTCGTCGAGGAGGACGAGCGAGTCCGGGCCGGCGTCGTGGAGGATCTCCGTCAGCTCGCTCATCTCGCGCATGAACGTCGACTGGCCGCCGGCGATGTCGTCGGAGGCGCCGACGCGGGTGAACAGTCGGTCGAAGACGGGGAGCGAGGCCGCCTGCGCGGGGACGAACGAGCCGGTCTGCGCGAGCACGACCGCGAGCGCCACCGACCGCATGTACGTCGACTTCCCGCTCATGTTCGGCCCCGTGATCACCCCGATCGACCCGCGCGGGAGGTCCGCGTCGTTCGGGACGAACGACTCCTCGGCGCGCTCGACGACCGGGTGGCGCCCCCCCTCGATCTCGACCCCCGCGTCGGGGTCGCCGACGATCGTCGGGCGGACGTAGTCGTGCTCGACGGCGACGCTCGCCAGCGAGCGGAGCGCGTCGATCTCGGCGATGGCGTCCGCGAGCCCCTGTATCCGCTCCGTCTCGCTCGCGACGCGCTCGCGCACGTCGACGAACAGCTCGTACTCGAGGGCGTCCGCGCGCTCCGCGGCGCCGACGATCTCCTCCTCGCGCTCCTTCAGCTCGGGGGTGTAGTAGCGCTCGCTGTTCTTCAGCGTCTGCCGGCGGCGGTAGTCGTCGGGGACGCGATCGAGGTTGGCGTCGGTCACCTCGATGTAGTAGCCGTGGACCTGATTGTGGCCGACCGACAGCGAGTCGATGCCGGTGCGCTCGCGCTCGCTCGCCTCGAGCTCCGCGACCCACTCGCGCCCCTCGCGCTCGGTGGCCCGGAGGTCGTCGAGGTCGTCGTCGAACCCCTCGCGGACGACGCCGCCCTCGGTGATCTCCGGCGGGGGGTTCGCGGCGATCGCCTCGTCTATCAGCTCGCGGACCTCAGTCAGTTCGTCGAGCCGGTCGCGGAGGTCGCGGAGGTGGTCGGTGCGGGGGCGGTCGGCGTCCGCGTCGGCGTCGCCATCCGCCCCCGCCAGCGTCGCCTTCAGCGCCGGCACGACCGCCAGCGTCGCGTGCAGCGAGCGCAGGTCGCGCGCGTCGGCGCGCCCTCGGGAGATCCGCCCGACGAGGCGTTCGAGGTCGTAGGCCGCCCCGAGCGCGTCGGCGAGTCCCTCGCGAACGAGCGTGCGGTCGGCCAGCTCGCCGACGGCGTCGTGGCGGCTCCGGATCGCGTCGGCGTCCACGAGCGGGCGCCGGAGCCACCGTTCGAGGCACCGGCGGCCGAGCGCGCAGCTGGTCTCGTCGAGCGCGTCGAAGAGGGTGTCGCTGGCGCCCAACCCCCGGTTCTCGAACAGTTCGAGGCTGCGCTGGGCGGCCGCGTCGAGCCGGAGGCGGTCGCGCGGGTCGTACCGCCGGATCCGGGTGACGTACGAGAGCGGGCCGTCGTCGCCCTGCGTGTACTCGGCGTACGCGAGGACGGCGCCGGCGGCGCGGAGCTCGGCGTTCCCCTCGAACCGGCGGTCGGGGGCGGGGAGGTACGGCTCCAGCCGCTCGATCGCGGCCCGCCGCTCGAAGACGGCGTCGTCGTACGCGTGGGTCGTCCACCCCCGCTCGGCGTCGGCCGGCTCGAAGGCGGGGGCGTCCGGCCCGGCGATCAGCTCCGCGGGGGCGACCCGGTCGAGCTCCTCCGCGACCGCGTCGCGGTCGCCCGACGTGACGAGGCACTCGCCGGTGGAGACGTCGACGGCGGCGAGGCCGACGGCGTCCGGCTCGGCGCCGGTCCCGCCGTCACCCTCCCCGGCCGCCACCGCCGCCACGTAGTTCGTCGTCCCGGCGTCCAGCAGCTCGTCCTCGACGACGGTGCCGGGCGTGATCACCTCGGTGACGGCCCGGTCGACGAGCCCCGACGCCTGCTCGGCGTCCTCGACCTGGTCGCCGAGGGCGACGCGGTACCCCGCGTCGAGCAGCGATTCGAGATAGGGGGCGGCGTTGTCGATGGGCACGCCCGCCATCGGGTAGTCGCCCGTCGAGTCGGAGCGCTCCGTCAGCGTCACCTCGCAGACGCGGGCGACCGCCTCGGCAGCCTCGCAGAACGCCTCGTAGAAGTCGCCGACCTGGAACAGCACGAGGGCGTCCTCGTGGGCCGCACACAGGTCGGCGTACTGCGAGAGCATCGGCGTCAGCTCCTCGCGGGCGTCGGCGATCCCCGGCGGGAGCCCGGTCACCGTCTCGCGGTCCGCAGTCGGCATACCACGAGTCCGGTCGCCCGCGGGCATAAGCGGTGCGGAGCCGGGCGGCGGTGTCGCCCGGACAACTAAGTCGATCGCTGAATAGTGTCAACGCATGTCACTTTCGTCGGAGCCGTTCGCGCTGGCGGTGCTCGCGGTGAACACCCTCGTCGGAGCCGTGTTGGTCGTCAGCGCGTACGGCCTCAAGGACCACGTGCTCGGATGGATCAGCTGGCTCGGCGGCGCGATCGTCGGCGGGTTCGTCGGCTGGGTGGTGGTCCCCGAGCTCACGGCGGCCCCGCCGGCCGGCGGGGAACGGCTGCTCCTCGCCGGGGCGGCCGTGCTGATCGGCACCGTGCTCGGTCGAGTGCTGATCCCGCTGGCGGCGCGGTTTGCGGTGTCGATCGCGGCGTTCGTCTTCGCGACCCTCGCCGTGCTGGTGTTGACCGCCGGCGAATCGCTCCTCCGGCAGTTCTACCGCCCCGGAGCGTCCGGGGCCGACGCGGTCGCGGTGGACGCGGCGATCGAGTCGTCGCTGCTCTCACAGCCCGCGTTTCAGCGGTTCCTCCTGATCGCGGTGGTCGTCGGTGCGGTCGCCGGACTCCTCGCGCTACGGTACTACGACTCAATCATCACGCTGTCGCTCGTCGCGTTGGGCGCCGGGCTCGTGGCGACGACCGTCCCCGTCTGGCGAGCCGTCGCCGCCGGCGAGCCCGTGGCGTTCGTCGAGCAGGCGACGCTCTCGAACCCCGCGTTCGCGGCGCTGTTCGTCGCCGGGATCGCGGTCCAGTACGTCCGCCACTCCGTGGACGGCCTCGGCGGGAGCGACACCCTCGCCTGAGCGATCGCCCCCGTGCGATCGAACACGCCGTTGCCCGATATCCGCCCGGAGCGCTCGCCTTCCGCCCGAGCGCTTACAACGATGGAGCCCTGAGGGAGACCGTGACGAACCGCGCGATCGTCGTCGGCATGGCAGCGACGTTCATCGGCCTGACGGCCCTCCTGCTCGTCGCCGGAGTCGTCGTCTCCCCCGTCCTGTTGGCGGTCGCCGTTCCGTTCGCCGTCGTCTCGTACTTCCTCTGGTACCACGCCAGCGGCCGGCTCCGCGACCGCGTCCAACGCGAGGCCGCGCAGGTGGGGCCCGGAGAGCGCGCACGGGCCCGACAGCGCGCACGGGCCGCCGAACACCGTCGATCCGCGTACCGCTCGGCCGGCGCGACGGACGGCGGGTTCGGTCGCGGAGCGGCGGGCGGCACCGGCGGTCGCGGAGCTCGATCCGGAGCCGGCGGCGCCGACGGTCGCGACCCCCGCGACCGCGCTCCGTCGGCGAGCGGGATGTCCGAGCGCGAGGCGTACGCGACGCTCGGGGTCGACCGGACCGCCGACAGCGAGACGATTCGGTCCGCCTACCGGGAGCGGGCGAAGCGGCTCCACCCGGACGGGGAGGCGGGCGACGAGGCGGCGTTCAAGGAGCTGAACGAGGCGTACGAGCTGTTACGGGAGTGACGGCGGGCGTTCGACACCCCCGTTCGATCACCGGGCGTCGGTGTCGGTGAGGGCCTCCGAGACCACGGCCTCCGCCTCCGCGAGCTCCGTCCGCGTGTTGACGTTGGTGAACGTCCGCTCCGCGGTGCGCTCGCGGATCGCGGCGTCGCCAACCACGACGCGGTCGAGCCCGTCGATCGGCGCCAGCACTTTTCGGTCGCCCCGGGCCAGGGCGCGCTCGCAGGCGGCCGCCATCGGCTCCGCGCGGTACACCGCCTGCGTCGTCTGGAGCCAGCCGTCGTCGAGCCGGGGGATCGCGGCGTCGCGTCCCGCGGCGTCGTCGGTGAGCCCCGCGAGAAACGACGGGTCGACGAACGGCATGTCGCAGGCGACGACGGCGACGTACTCGGCGGCGGCGGTCCGGCAGGCGTTCTGGATCCCCGCGACCGGCCCCAGACCCGCCTCGTCGTCGATCGCCCAGCGGAGCGGGAGCGAGAGCCCCCCGAGCGCGCTGGCGATCGCCTCCCGCTGATCGGGGCGACAGCTGATCACGAGCTCGTCGACGATCGGGTCGCCGCCGGCGGCGCGGTCGGCACCCGGCGGAACCGGGTCGGCGTCGCCGGCGAGCCGGTCCGCGACGCGGCGGACCATGGGGACGCCCGCGAGCGGGGTGGTCGCCTTATCGCGGTCGCCGAAGCGCGTCGAGCGCCCCCCGGCGAGGATGGCTCCGGTCGTCACGGCTCGCGTCTCGCCCCCGAGGGCCTTCGCGGTTGCGATCGCTCGGGAATCCGGTCGGCGCCGACGCTCCGGGACCGACCCGACGATACCCCTCCAACTCCGGGTAAAGCGACCCGTTAAGTGGCCGGCGGCCCACCGATCGGACATGGCAGAGGCCACGGATCTGGAGGAGCTGAAGCGGGGGACCGACCTAGTCAAGCGCGGCTTCGCGCGGATGCAGAAGGGCGGCGTGATCATGGACGTCGTCACCCGCGAGCAGGCGCGGATCGCGGAGGACGCCGGCGCTGTCGCGGTGATGGCGCTCGAAGCGGTCCCGGCCGACATCCGCAAGCGCGGCGGCGTCGCGCGGATGCCCGACCCGCAGAACGTCACCGAGATCATCGAGGAGGTGTCGATCCCGGTGATGGGGAAATCCCGGATCGGCCACCGCAAGGAGGCGGATATTCTCGAGTCGCTCGGCGTCGACATGATCGACGAGTCGGAGGTGCTCACGCCCGCCGACGACGAGTACCACATCGACAAGCGGGAGTTCGCGTCGCCGTTCGTCTGCGGCGCCCGGAACCTCCCCGAGGCGCTCCGCCGCATCCGCGAGGGCGCGGCGATGATCCGAACGAAGGGCGAGGCCGGCACCGGCGACGTGAATCAGGCCGTCCAACACCAGCGCACGATCAAAAACCAGATCCGGACGCTCACCGGGCTCAACCACGAGGAGCGAGAGAAGTGGGCCCGCGAACACGGCGCCCCCCGCGATCTGGTCCACGAGACCGCCGAGGCCGGTCGACTCCCGGTCGTCAACTTCGCGGCCGGCGGCATCGCGACGCCCGCCGACGCCGCCCTGATGATGCACCACGGGTGTGACGGCATCTTCGTCGGCTCCGGTATCTTCGGCGCGGAGGACCCGGTCGAGATGGGGAACGCGATCGTCGAGGCCGTCAACAACTGGGACGACCCCGACGAACTCGCCGACATCGCCTCCGGCATCGGCAAGGGGATGAAGGGTCAGTCGAACGAGGACATGAGCGAAGAGGAGCAGCTGCAGGGCCGCGGCGTCTGAACGACGGCGCGAAAGCGTCCGCACCTCCTCGGACGCGCGTCGATCGAGCGGCTGCGTCGTGATATCGTTTGCCTCGAGCCGTGCCACCACCTGCCAGTACCGTTATGACCGATCGGGACGTAGGTGGCGGTGGTGTTGTACATATGACGGGACAACAGATACTGATGATCGTCGGGGACTTCGGCGAAGACTACGAGATCATGGTTCCGTTCCAGGCGCTGCAGGCGGTCGGCCACGAGATCCACGCCGTCTGTCCGGAGAAGGCGGACGGAGAGACGGTCAAGACCGCGATCCACGACTTCCGGGGCGACCAGACGTACTTGGAGACCCGCGGTCACGACTTCGAACTCACCCACGGATTCGACGAGATCGACCCGACGGAGTACGACGCGCTGGTGGTCCCCGGCGGGCGCGCGCCCGAGTACCTGCGGGGGTACGAGGAGGTGCTCGACGCGGTGCGGCACTTCTTCGAGGCCGACAAGCCGGTCGCGTCGATCTGTCACGGTCCGCAGATCCTCGCGGCCGCGGGCGTGCTCGACGGCTACGAGCTCACCGCCTACCCCGCGGTCAGGCCCGAGGTCGAGGCCGCCGGCTGCTCGTGGGTCGACGGCGTGACGACCGACGGGAACCTCGTCACGGGGCAGGCGTGGCCCGACCACCCCGAGTGGATCGCGCAGTTCCTCGACCTGCTCGGCACCGAGATCGAACACGGCACGCCCGCCCCCGCGGTGGACTGACGCGCCCGGATCCCCGCTTTTCGTGACCGACCCCCGCGCCGTCGCCGTCAACGTCGCCGCCAACACGAACCAACCCGGCTTCCGCGGCCCCGTCTACCCCGACGGGTCGTTCGCGTACGTGCCGATCCCGGAGTCGGCGGCGACGCTCCCGCGCGAGCGGTTCCCGGTGGACGAACCCCTCCCGACCTACGGCGACCTCGATCTCCCCTTCGCGGTGCCCGCCGACCTGCGCGAGACCCCGGTCCACATGGATCCGGAATTCCCCGGCGTCCACGGCCGCGACCGCGCGACCTACGGCGACCCCCACGGCGTGAAGGCCGGTCGGATCGCCGGCCTCGAACCGGGCGACTGGCTGTTCTTCTACGCGACGCTGTCGCTGCGCCCCCACGGGTGGGTCGGACCGGGCGAGACCGGCGGTCGCGACGCGGACGCCGGCGGCCTCGATCCCGACGACGACATCGCGCCCGACTGGGGCGCGTACCTCTTCGCCGGGATCCGCGTCGAGCGGGTGCTCGCGGTCGGTGACGGCGACCGCGCCGTCGACCGCGACGCGGCGGCCGCGCTCGCGCCGACCAACGCCCACCTGAAGCGCGACCCGTTCGACGCGCGGGTCGTCGTCGCCGGCGACCCGACGGCCTCCGGGCTCTTCGAGCGCGTCGTCCCGCTGAGCACGCCCGAGGCTGGCGCGGACGCGAACCGCCTCGTCACGGCGCTCTCCAGCGACTCCGGGAAGGGGCCGTGGTGGCGACGACCCATGTCGTTCGACGCCGACGCGACCGAAACCCTGCTGAATCGCATTGAGAAGGGCTGAGTGGCCGACTTCTCTCCAGCGACGCAGGATGAGATAAATGTTGCCGATTTCCCGAGTGCGAACGGCTCACGGTCGCTGCCGCAGAACGGGCGTGTCTCGGGACGTAGCGGGACGTTACGGTGATTCTGTCGAAGCGTCAATGAACGAGGCTCGTCGGCCGTCGCAACATTTGCGCGAAGACGGTTTCACCGCTCATGCTTGTCGGTTTCCGGAGCTATACCTTACAATAAAACCAAGAGACATTCGATGTCAGATCTCAATGTCTCCCACGAATACTTCACGTGGAGACTCGTGCAGGACGTGGCGGAGGAGAACGGGTACTTCGAGGACGAGGGCGTCGACGCCGACCTCTCGTACTTCGCGCCGGGGACGCAGGAGTTCGAGGGCGAGAACGCCTTCGACGCCGACTGGTGGGACGACATGGACGAGGACGGCGGCACCCACGGCGTCTGCGAGTGGAACGCGGTGCAGGAGGTCTCCGAGACCGACCGCGACATCGTCGGCTCCTACAGCGAGTGGGACCGCGTCGTCTTCGTCGACGCCGCCGACGACGCGGAGACGATCGACGACCTGCGCGGCCGCTCCGTCGGGATCAACAAGTACGCCACCTCGTTCTACTCGATGCGGGAGATGCTGGAGAACGAGGGGTTCGAGGACGACGAGATCGTCCTCGAACACGTTGGCGAGGCCGAGGACCGCTTCGACGCGGTGAAGGACGGCGAGGTCGACTCCATCGCGGTGCTGGAGCCGTTCGTCACCCTCGGCCGCTACGACGAGGAGCTGAAGGAGGTGTTCGACGGCCCGTGCCGCGCCGCCATCACGACGCGCGAGCAGCCCGACCCGGAGAAGCTGGAGGGGTTCCTCGCGGCGCTGAACCGCGCGGTCGCCGACATCAACGACGACCTCGACGGGTACACCGACCGCTACGTCGCGCTCCTCGAGGACGAGGCGGCCGACAAGGCGGCCTTCGACGACGTGAACTTCGAGCGGCTCCGCGAGGAGTTCGAGCTCCGCGAGTTCCTCCCCGTGCGCGCCCCCGACGAGGACCGGATCGGCGCGACGACGGAGTGGATGCGCGAGAAGGGATTCGTCCCGGACGACGCCGACATCGGCACCGCAGAGGAGCTCGATAACGAGGGCGTCATCCCGGACGACGAGGCCGAGTCCGAGGAAGACGAGCCCGAGGCGACGGCGGACTAACCGATGTCCCTCGAGTCCCGTCCGGCGGCGGCCGACGATGACGCTGACGGGTCCGGTGGCCGGTCCGACGCCGCGTCCCCGGTCGGCGCCGCCGCCGACGGTGCCGAGACGGTCGGTCGTCACGCCGCCGACGCGGCGCCGATCGTCGCCGGCGACCTCACGAAGCGGTACGACGACACCCTCGTCTTCGACGGGCTCGACCTCCGGGTCGCGCCCGGCGAGGTCTGCTGTCTGCTCGGCCCGTCCGGCTGCGGCAAGACGACGCTGCTGCACCTGCTCGCGGGACTCGAAGAGCCGACCGACGGCCGCGTCGAGATCGACGGCGAGGCGGTGACGGGCCCCGACTACCGGTGGGGCGTCGTCTTTCAGGACCCGCTCCTCTACCCGTGGCTCTCGGTGCGCGAGAACGTCGAGATCGGCCCGCGCCTCCGCGGCGAGACGCCCGACGCCGACCACGTCGACGAGCTGCTCGAACTGGTCGGACTCGACGGCGTCGCCGACGCCGACACGTCCGACCTGTCCGGCGGGATGGCGCAGCGCGCGTCGCTCGCGCGGACCCTCGCGAACGACCCCGACGTGCTGCTGCTGGACGAGCCGTTCTCCGCGCTCGACCAGCTGACGAAGATGGAGCTGCAGGACGAGCTGCTCCGGATCGTCGACGAGCTCGGCGTCACCGCCGTCTTCGTCACCCACGACATCGACGAGGCGGTGTACCTCGGCGACCGCGTCGCGATCATGGGGCCGGTCCCCGCCGGCATCGAACACGTCGAGCGGATCGACAGCGAGACGCGCTCGCGCGACGACGAGGCGTTCCTCGCGGAGCGCGCGGCGACCTTCGAACGCCTGGAGGCGGTGGGGCTCGAATGACGCACGAACACTCCGCAAACCGCGACGACAGCGTCGACCCCGACGTCGCGGCGAGCGCGCGCGAACTCGTCGGCGGCGCCGGCTGGCGGAACCCGTCGGAGAAGGCCCGCACGAGCGGGCTCTCGCGGCGCGAGTTCATGAAGGACTCCGGGCTGGCGTCGCTCGCGGCGGCCGGCGTCGGCTCGACCGCCGGCTGTCTCGGCGGCGGGAGCGGCGGCGGCGACGGCCCGCCGACCGCGGAGATCGGCTACCTCCCGATCACGGACGCGGCGCCCCTCCTGACGGGGTACGCCAACGACCACTTCGCCGACCACGGCGTCGACGCCGCGGAGCCAACCCTGTTCCGCGGCTGGTCGGACCTCGCGGAGGCGTTCCTCTCCGGCGAGGTGAACGTCGCGCACTTCCTCATGCCGATGACGGTGTGGATGCGCTACGGCGACGAGCTGGACGCGAACGTGCAGGTCGTCGCGTGGGACCACACGGACGGCTCCGCGCTCACCGTCCAGCAGGAGATCGACGAGTGGTCGGACCTCGGCGGCGGCACCGTCGCCGTCCCGTTCTGGTACTCGATCCACAACGTGATCCTCCAGATGGGTCTCCGCGAGCACGGGCTCACGCCCCGGACCGACTCCTCGGCGGACGCCGTGGCGGACGACGAGGTGAACCTCGTCGTGACGCCCCCGCCGGACATGCCCGCGGCGCTCGAAAACGGCTCCATCGAGGGGTACATCGTCGCCGAGCCGTTCAACGCGATCGGCGAGCTCGACGCCGGCGGCAAGATACTGCGGTTCACCGGCGACGTCTGGCGCGAGCACGCCTGCTGCGTCGTCGTGATGCGCGAGGAGCTGGTGCAGTCGCAGCCCGAGTGGACGACCGACGTGATGGGCGGGCTCGTCGACGCCCAACAGTACCTCCGCGAGAACCGGTCGGCGGCGGCGCGGCTGCTCTCCTCTGAGGGGAGCGGCCTGCTCCCGCAGGGGCCGGAGCCGATCGACCGCGCGCTCACGCACTACGACGAGCACGAGCCGTACCTCGAGTCGGGCGCGATCCGGAACGCCGACTGGGACATCGACCGCATCGGCTTCTACCCGTACCCGTACCCGTCGTACACGGAGGAGCTGATCCGCCGCATGAGCGAGACGCGCGTGGAGGGCGAGGACGCCTTCCTCGACGAGCTCGACCCCGCGACCGTCGCCGACGACCTCGTCGCGTACGACCCCGTTCGCACAGCGCTGGAAGGCACCGGCGGACCGCCGGCGTTCGACGTACCTGAAGAAGATGGCTACGAGAGACAAGAGACGATACGGTTCTGAGCTGCTCGGGGAGACCGACCGCCTGCTGCCGGCGGTCGGCCTCCTCGTCGGCCTCGCCGTCTGGTGGACGGTGACGGCGCTCGGCAGCGGCATCATCACCAACTTCGCGCCGGCGGCGACGTTCGCCGTCCTCGCGGAGCTGGTGGTGTCGCCCGAGTTCTACGACCACGTGTTCGTCAGCCTCTACCGGTTCGCGGTCGCGCTCGGCCTCTGTCTGGCGGTCGGGCTCCCGGTGGGGGTCGTCGTCGGCTACTTCGCGGCGGCCGAGCGCGCCACGACCGTGCTGTTCCAGTTCATGCGGATGATCTCGCCGCTGGCGTGGTTCCCCATCGCCATCATCGTCTTCGGCGTGGGGACCCGGTCGGCGGTGTTCGTCATGTTCATGGCCGGCCTCTGGCCGATCGTGTTGAACACCGCTCACGGGATCGGGACCATCGACGACGACTGGATCACGGTCGGCGAGTCGCTCGGCGGTGACACGCGCGCGCTGCTCCGCCGGGTCGTCGTCCCCGCGGTGATCCCGGACATGCTCACCGGGATCCGCCTCTCGATCGGGATCCTCTGGATCATCCTCGTCCCCGCGGAGATGCTCGGGGTCAACACCGGGTTGGGCTACCTCATCCTCGACGCCCGCGACCGGTTCTCTTACGCGGAGATCCCGGCGATCATGCTGGTGATCGGCTTCATCGGCTTCTGGCTCGACCTCTCCGTCCGCCGGCTCCACGCCCGGTGGAACTGGGGATAGCCGGTCTCGCTTCTCCCTCCCCCGACGCCGTCGCGCGCGCCGGTTCTGCACGCCGGTTTCGCACGCCGGTTTCACACGCCGGCTTCGCACGTCGATTTATGTGTCATGCTACCGTGTGTATACGTATGACCGACGACGACCCGACACAGCCGACGGAACCGCCAGCCGACGCCGGAGACGCGCCCTCGCGGCTCGGCCGCGTCCTGCTCGGGGTCGGCCTCGCCGCGCAGGCCTCCGAGGACTTCCGCGACATGGACGACACGATCGAGTACGCCGAGTCGGCGGGAGTGCCGGCGCCCGATCTCGCCGCCCCGTTCGCGTCCGGGATGATGGTGGCCGCGGGCGTCGGGATCGCGCTCTGGCGGCTCCCGCGGATCGCGACCGGCGCGGCCGTCGCCTTCCTGACGGTGGTGACGGCGACGATGCACGACTTCTGGAACGCCGACGAGGACGACAAGAGCGGCGAGCGGCTCGCCTTCTTCGGCAACCTCGCGATGCTCGGCGGGGCGCTGGTGTTCCTGCGCGAGGCGTTCAACTGAGGCCCGCAGAGCGCGGGCCGCTACAGCTCGTCGGCGTCGAGCGGGTCCTCGAGCTGTCCCATCACCGCTTCCAGCGCGTCGGTCGCGGTGAGGAGCCCGACGGTCTCGCCGTCCCCGAGCACGAGCGCGATCTCCTGGTTCTCCGCTTGGAACCGGTCGTACGCGTCGCTCGCGTTGGCGTCGGCCGAAACCGTCATCGGCGGCGCCGCGATCTCGGCGAACGTCACGTCCCCCCGCTGGAGGGCCTCGAAGTTGGAGACGATCGAGGGGGCGTACACGATCCCCTCGAACTCCTCCGGCGACTCGCCCACGAGCGGGAAGCGGCTGTGCGGCGTGTCCCGGATCCGGTCGAAGTTCTCGGCCGGCGACGCGGCCGTCGACAGCGAGACGATCTCGCCGACTGGCGTCATGATCTCGGTCACGTCGACCTCGTCGACGGCGAGGGCGTTGAGCACTTCCTGGCGCCGCTCCTCGGGGAGTTCGACCTCCTCCATCATCGACCCGAGGCGCTTGCGGAGCTCCGCGCGCGTCTCCAACACCTCGCTTTCGGCCTCCGTCCACGACCCCGTCATCTCGACGCCGAACAGCCTGAGGGTGGCTTTCGCGACCCAGTCGCCGACCTTGATCACCGGGGAGATGAGCCACGCGAACCAGTACAGCGGCCGCGCGCCGTACTCCGCGACCTGCTTCGAGCGCTCGACGCCGAGGTACGTCGGGGTCTGTTCGCCGTGGGTGAGGTGGACCATGTTGATGATGAAAAAGCCGAGCAGCGACCCCGCGCCGGCGGACGCGAACGCCGTGTTCTCGAACAGCGGCGCGAACAGCGCGGCGAGCCCCGGCTCCGCGACGATACCGAGCGCGATGCTCGTCCCGGAGATCCACACCTGACAGGTCGTCAGGTAGAACTCCAGATCGTCCGTCATCTCCCACGCGCGCTGCAGTCCGGGGGTGTCCATCTCCGACTCGGGGTACTGTCTGAGGCGCGTCAGGCCGAACTCGATCGCCACGAAGTACGCGTTGATCAGGATGAGGGCGACGCCTGCCGCCACGCGGAGGCCGACCTCGCCCGGAGGCATCGCCGTCGACAGCGGGGTCATCGTCTTCAGGTCCCGGCGCGCGCTTGAAAAGCGTTGAGGGGGGAGTCGGCTGACGGCGGTCGGCGACGCGGCGGGACGCGCCGGGGGGTTACTCGTAGTCCTCGTACGTCGGCAGCCCCTCTTCAGGCGGGAACTCCTCGACCGGCACGGTCGTCTCGTCGCCGCTGTCCATATCCTTCACCGTGTACTCGCCGTTCTCTAGGTCGCGCTCGCCGACGACCACGACCGTCTCGGCGTTGATCGAGTCGGCGTAGCCGAGCTGGGCGCCGAACGAGCGGTCGGAGACGTCCTGTTCGACGACCACGTCGTCGCCGAGCGCGCGGAGGTCGCGGGCGAGCGCGGCGGCCTCGCCGCGCGTGTCGCCCACGCTCAGCACGTAGTAGTCGGTCGAAAGCTCCTCGTCGGGCCAGACGCCGGCGCGCTGACAGAGGAGTTTGAGGGTGGCGTGACCGGGCGCGACGCCGACCGCGGGCGTGGGCTGGCCCCCGAAGCTCTCGATGAGGTCGTCGTAACGACCGCCGCCGAAGACGGAGCGGGACACCTCGCCGGTCGAGTCGAAACACTCGAAGACGACGCCGGTGTAGTAGTCCAACCCGCGGGCGGTCGTCAGCGACACCTCGCAGAACTCCCCGGCGCCGAAGTCGTCGGCGGCGGCGAGCACGTTCCGGAGGTTCTCGACCGCCGCCTCGACCTCGTCGCCGCCGGCCTCGGCCACGGCGTCGAGGTCGTCGGCGGTTTCCACGTCCGCGATGAGGGCGTCGAACTCGCGGGCGGTCGCGCGGTCGAGCCCGGCGTCAGAGAGGAGTCCGAGGTACTCCCCGTCGCCGACCTTCGCGCGCTTGTCGACCGCGCGGATGGCGGCCGCGGTGTCGACCGCGTCGGGGTCGTCGGCGAGCGCCCGGACGAGCCCGCCGAGGATGTCGCGGTGCGAGACCCGGAACTCGAAGTCGTCGCCGGTGAGCCCCAGACTCGTGAGCGCGTCGGCGGCGACCGCGAGCACCTCGGCGTCGGCCTCGGGCGCCGAGGAGCCGAACACGTCGATGTTCGTCTGGTAGAACTCACGGAAGCGCCCCTGCTGGACCTGCTCGTAGCGCCAGAACGGGCGGGTGGAGACCCACTTGATCGGCTTCGAGAGCTCCTGGCCCTTCGCGACGACCATCCGGGCGACCGTGGGGGTGAGCTCCGGCGTCATCGAGACGCCGCGCCCGCCCTTGTCGTCGAAGGCGTACAGCTCCTCGACGATCTCCTCGCCCGACTTGTCGACGTACATCTCCGTCCGCTCCAACGCGGGCGTGGCGATCTCGCGGAAGCCGTACCGGCTCGCGGCGTCCTCGATCGCGTCCGTCACCTCGCGACGAGCCGACTGCTCGCCGGGGTAGAAGTCGCGGAATCCCTTGAGGCCGTCGTACATGCACGTCGGTTCGACGAGCGTCCGCTTGAAAGCATCCTTTCGGTGCGGGATCGCACCGGCCGGCTCCCGAGCGCCGCCCGTCCCGCCTAGTCGCGCTGGTACTCCTTCTGGAACCCGCGGAACTCGGTCCGGTGGGCCTCCTCGTCGGAGAGGAGCGTCACGGCGAGATCCTCGGTGACCGGATCGTCCGCGTCCTCCGCGGCGTCGATCAGGCTGCGGTAGGTCGCGATCGCGCCCTCCTCGGCGTCGAGGACACCGTTGATCACCGACAACACGTCGGTCGAGTCCGCGGGCGGCTGTAAGGAGTCCTGCTTGGCCGTGAACTCCGCCGACCCCGGTGGGCGCGCGTCGAGCTGTTTGAGCCGCTGCCCGAGCTGCTCGGCGTGGCCGAGCTCCTCCTGGATGTCCTGCTGGAGGCTCTCTTTGATCTCCTCGGCGCGGACGCCGTCGAGGACGATGGCGTTCGTCTGATAGTTCATCACGGTCTCGATCTCGTCGGCGTAGGCCTCTCGAAGAAGCTCGACGACTCGTTCGGATGACATACGCGAAGCAACGAGCGCGGGGTCAAAAGTCGTTCCGGCGATCCCGGCTCGGCGAGAACTCGGCGGTCCCGCCCGGAGCGACGCGCGCCGGGCGCACACGCCGGTCAGTCGTTCCGGCCGTGCACGTACGTCTGGTCGTGGTCCGGGAACACTTCGGCGACGGTCTCCTCGCCGTGTTCGCCGGCGATGAGCGTTCGCAGCTCGTCCTCGTAATCCGCCTTCGGGACCTCTTCGCTCGGCCCCTGTTGGACGTCGAACGTCTCCTCGACGAGCCGGTCGACCGCGTGGCGGCCGAACCCGGAGAGCGGGGAGATGTAGTCGATCCCGTGGCGGTCCTCCAGGCTCTGCGCCTGGGCCCGCGACACCGTGGGGACTCGGTCGTCACGGCGCGTGCCGTCGGCGATCGCGTCGACGTCGCGGCTCGCGATCGCCTCCAAGGCGTGCTCGTGAACGCGCTGGATCCCGTTCCGCGGGTAGCCGTCGTCGATCATCGTCCGGGCCGCCTCCTCGGCGACCGCTCGGTCGAGGTCGACGCGCTCGAAGGGGAACCCCAGCTCCGTGGCCGCGCGCTCGGCGTGCTTCCAGTCCTCCGTGAGCCCGAAGCTCCCGGTGACGCAGCGCACGTCGTAGAACCGGTCGAGCAGGTGAGCGGCGAGCGAGGAGTCTTTCCCCCCGCTGTACAGCAGCGCGAGCTCCATCTATCGCCGCTGGATGTCGAAGCTCTGCTGGTCGGGCTGGAGTTCTTTCAGGAGGTCGCGCATCTGGTCCTCGTCGATCTGTCCCTGAACCCGGCCGCTCTGCGCGAGCGCCGCGACCTGCTGTTTCACCTTGTCGCCGAACTCCGGCTTGGACATCGCGACCGCGTTGAGCCGCTGCCGCGCGCCGTCCGTGAGGTACTGTTTGAGCACGGCCTCCTGTTGGGCCTCGGCGCGCTCCTGTGCCTGCTGTTGGGCCTCCGCGTCGGCGCCGCCGCCCTGCTCGCGCTCGCGGAGCTCCTGCATCTTCTTCTCTCGCAGCTCTTCGAGCCGTTCGTCGTCGGGGTTTCCGCTCATACGCACCCGTTCTCGGTCCGTGCGAAAAACGATTTCGGAGGGATCGGGTCTCGCGGTGGCTCCGGCGCCCCCGAGCGGGGCGGTCCGCGCCGCTTAAACGCCTCCTCGGCGTAGCCGCCGGTAATGAGCGAGTCGCGGGAGTTCTGTCCCCGGTGTGGCGACGCCGTCCCGGAGCGGCGCGAGCCGCTTCCCGGCGACCCCCGAGGGCGGGACGCGCTGCTGTGTGACGACTGTTACTTCGAGGACTTCGAGCTGGTCGACGCGCCCGACCGGATCGAGGTGTTGGTCTGTTCGGGCTGCGGGGCCGTCCGTCGCGGCGAGTCGTGGCGCGACGTGGGCGCGCGCGACTACACCGACGTTGCCGTCGACGAAGTCGCGGAGGCCCTCGGGGTCCACGTCGCCGCCGAAGACGTCGAGTGGGGCGTCGAACCCGAGCAGGTCGATGAGAACAACGTCCGGATGCACTGCCGCTTCTCGGGGGTCGTCCGCGGGACGCTCCGTTCGGCGGAAGTGACGGTCCCCGTGAAGATCTCGCGGGGGACCTGCGACCGGTGTGGCCGCATCGCCGGCGGCTACTACGCCGGGGTCGTGCAGGTGCGCGCGGACGAGCGCGATCTGATGTCGGCCGAGCGCGCCGAGGCGCTCGACATCGCCGAGTCGTACGTCGCCGATCAGGAGGCCGACGGCGACCGCGAGGCGTTCATCACGGAGGTCAACGAGACCGACGACGGGCCGGACATCAAGCTCTCGTCGAACCGGCTCGCGCAGAACGTCGCGACGCGGATCACGGAGTCGCTCGGCGGGAGCTTCGAGTCGTACCCGACGCTCGTCACCGAGGACGGCGACGGCAACGAGGTGTACCGGGTGACGTTCGCGGTCCGCCTCCCGCGCTACGCCGAGGGCGAAATACTCGACCCGGAGGACGGCGACGGCCCCGTGCTCGTCACCAGCGTCGCCGGTCGGCTCCGCGGCGTCCGCCTCGCTACGGGCGAGGAGTACACCTCGGAGTTCGAGGACGCGGCGGCCCCGGACGCGACCCGACTCGGCCGCCGAGACGACGCGACGGAGACGACGGTGGTGACGGTGGAAGACGAGAACGCGATCCAGGTGCTCGACCCGGTCACGTACGAGGCGAAGACGGTCCCGAACCCCGCCTTCGTCGACGGCGACGAGGACTCCGTGCTCGCGTTCGAACACGGCGGCGAGGTTCACCTCGTCCCCGAGGCGTAGACGGCGCGGGCGGAAGAGCCCCGTCTGGGCGCCGCTGCCCGTCGTCGCTGCGAAAGAGAAGAAATCCGTCGTCCCGCGTGTCGCCGTCGGTCAGTCGGCGTGGGCCGGCTGCTCGTTACCGAGCGCGGCGGCGCGCTCCGACTCGGTCACTTCGATCCCGCGACGCTCCAGCTGGTCGATGAACTCTGCCTCGCTGAGACCGGCCTGTGCGGCCGCCTGAGACAGTGTCAGTGTACGTGCACCGTACAGCGTCAGCGCGGTCGACAGACCCTTTGTTGCCATATCTACCATACCGGCGTGATGGTTTATGAAGGTTACTAATCGATTGAGGTTCCTGATACACCTTATACGATATATATTGACGGTTGATCAATCCGTGGGTGTATAATGCATACTGAACGGCCCCTCATTCAGTTGGCGAGGGGAGACCGGCGCCGCTTCGGCCGCTGACCCGCGCCCGCAGGAGTTATCACGCTCTGCGGTCGTATCCGGTGTATGGACAGACAACAGCTGTTCGCGCTGTTCTTCGCGTTCCTCATGGTCAGCTCCATGGCCGCGTGGGGCGTCACGCTCCTGTAAGCGCCGAACGGAACCGGTCCGGCATCCCCCGATCCCCGTCGCTGATCGGTGTCCGCGACACCCTCCCTCACCGGTGTCTCCTAGCCGTCGCCCCAGACGTCTGAGAGCGGGTGGTCCTTCCGGCGCTCAGCGTCCGCTTCCGAGCGCGTTCGCGTCGCTCCGTCCCCCTCGCCGCTCCCGGCGGTCGACTCCGACTCCGTCCCGCCGGACGCGCTCGAACCGTTCGTACGGGAGCCGCCGCCGTGGCTCCCGCGCCCACCCGATTCGTTCCCGAGGGTCCTCCCGCGCTCGCGGGCCGCCCGGGACGGCCCGGACGGCGCGGCGTCGATGCCGGCCAGCGCCGCGTCGGGATCGAAGTCGGGCAGCGTCGGCGTCGTCATCGCGTCGATCTGGTCGCGGAACCACGGCGGCGTGTCGGCCTCCGCGCGGTCGAAGAGGTCCAACAGCGAGTCGTCGGCGAGGTACGTCGCCCCGTGGTCGTCGGGTGCGCGCACGACGCGTCCGCACGCCTGAATGACGGTCCGGAGCGCGGTCCGGTGATACCACGCCCACTGGTCGTCGGCGAGCCGGCGGGCGACCCGAGAGTCGTTGGTGTTGCGGTACGGCGCCTTACACACCACCTGCCAGCGACAGAGGTCGCCTTTCAGGTCGAGCGCCTCCTCCATCTTCACCGAGACGAACACCTCCGGGTCGTCGCTCGCCTTCCACGCCGCCAACTCCGCGTCGCGGTTCGCGCGGTCGTGTCGGCGGACCCGCGCGGCGACGCCGAACTCCCCGAGCAGCTCCGTGAGTCGACCGGCGATATCGTACGAGTGCGCGTGGATCAACCCCTTCTCGTCGGGGTGTTCCGCCATCAGTCGGACGATGAGCCGGGCGATCTTCGGCACCGTCTCGTCGCGGTGCTCGTAGGTCATCTGCCCCTGCGTCACGTCGTACAGGGGGCGGTGCGCGAGCGGGAACGTGTGCTCGACGTCGACGAGGGCGACGTTCGCGGGGTCGAGGCCGACCCCCCGGCAGAACGCCTCCTTCGAGAGGATGGTCGCGGACAGCAGCGCGAACGTGTTCCCGCGGTCCCACACGGTGTGCCGGAGGTAGCGGGCCGGATCGAGGGGTTTGATCGCGAGCGCCGACCCCTCGCCGTCGGGCTGGTCGACGACCCACGTCGTCGGCGACTCCGGGTCGCGGTAGTCCTCCAGGAACCAGCCGAGCTCGCTGATCAGCTCCTGCAGGCGGTCCCGACGCGCGACCTCCTCGCGGTCGAGCTCGGGGCGACCGGTCAGCTCGTCTTTCGCCCGCTTGGCGGTGTCCCGGAGCGACGCGGCGAACCGCGCGGTGCGGTCGAGCGCGTCCTCCTCGGGGCCGGCGTCGGCCGCCACGTCGGGGACTCCGACCTCGTCCCACACCGGGACGCGGTCGGGCGAGAGCTCGATCGTCGCGTACATCTCCGCCCACTCCGCGAGCCCGTGGGCCTCGTCGATCACGACGGTGTCGCGCTTGCGGAACACCTCCGAGCCGGCGGTCCGCATGAAGTACGCCAACGTCATTGCGGCGTAGCGGTTCCCGGAGGCGATGGCGCGGTCGGAGAAGTACGGACACCGGTGTTTCACGGAGCAGTCGAACCCCTGCTGGCGGACGCAGGGGGCGCGGTTGACCGGCGTGTCGTGTTCGCCGGGGAGGATGCAGTCGTAGTTCGATTTCCCCCGGATGACCGCCAGATCGTCGAGCAGGCCGTCCGCCTCCACGTCGTCGATCTGCGACACCTGCGGAGTGGTGTAGTAGGCGCCGGTCGCCTCGCTCGGGGCCGTCTCCTCGACGGTCGCCGACGCGCCCATGATCGCCCGCGCGAGGAGGGACTTGCCGCTGCCGGTCGGCGCGCGCACCAGGACGACATCGTTGCCGGCCGCGAACGCGTCGCGGATGTCCGCGAGCGCCCGCTCCTGTGCCCCCCGAAAGCTCGGGGCGGGGAACTCGGCGGGGATCCGATCGGGGTCCACAGAGGTCCCTCGCCCTCTCTCGGGATTAAACCCTCGCGTTCCGCCCCCCGAATGAACTCGAAACTACCCAATCGTTTATACTGTTTGGGCGGGAGTTCGTGGTATGAACTGGCGAGAGGCGGAGCGGGAGTTCGCGGACGACGTGGTCGCCCGAGAGACGCTCCCGCGCATGTTCGAACGCGCCGCAGAGCGCAACGCGGACCGGCTCGCCCAGCGGTACAAGGGCGGGATCTACGACCGGTCGTTGGTCTCCGCCGGGGTGCTTCCGCCAGCCTCCGCGGGCGAGTACGCCGACGTGACCTACGCCGAGATGCGCGCGATCGTCCGGCGGCTCGCGGCCGGCTTCCGCGAGCTCGGCGTCGACGGCGACACCCGCGTGGCGCTGTACGCGCAGACCCGGATGGAGTGGGCCCAGACCGACTTCGCGGCGCTCGCCGCTGGCGCGACCGTCACGACCGTGTACGCTTCCTCCTCGCCGGCTCAGGTCCGCTACCTGATCGAGGACCCGGAGGCGACCGTCGTCGTGGTGGAGGACCGCGAGCTGCTCGACGAGGTGCTCGCGGTCGCCGCCGACCTCGAACACGATCTCGACGCGATCGTCTCGTTCGACGACGTGGACGCGACCGATCTCGACGCGGAGCTCGGCGGCGCGGGTGCCGACGCCGACGCCGGCCTCTCCGCCGACGACGTGTACAGCCTCGGCGAGGTCCACGCCCTCGGCGACGACGCGTTCGACGAGGACGACTACCAGTCGTGGATCGACGCGGTCGACGCCGACGACCTCGCGAGCCTCATCTACACCTCCGGCACGACGGGCAAGCCGAAGGGCGTCCGGCTCACCCACGCCAACTTCCGGGAGAACGTCAACCAGTGTTACCGGCGGTTCGCGAACCGCCCGGACCGCGACCCCGACGTACCGGGGATCAGCGCCGCGTCGACGACGCTCTCGTTCCTCCCGCTCGCGCACGTCTTCGAGCGGCTCGCCGGCCACTACATGATGTTCGCGGCGGGCGCGACCGTCGGCTACGCCGAGAGCCCGGACACCCTGCGCGAGGACTTCGGGCTCGTCCGGCCGACGACGACCACGAGCGTTCCGCGCGTCTACGAGAAGCTGTACGACGCGATCCGCGAGCAGGCGGGCGAGTCGCCGGTGAAAGAGCGCATCTTCGAGTGGGCGGTCGGCGTGGGACAGGCTCACCACGAGGCCGACGACCCGGGCGCCCTGCTCGACGCGAAGCGCGCGATCGCCGACCGGCTCGTCTTCTCGTCGGTCCGCGAGGCGATCGGCGGCAACATCGACTTCTTCATCTCCGGCGGCGGGTCGCTGTCGGCGGAGCTGTGCGCGCTGTACCACGCGATGGACCTGCCCATTCTGGAGGGGTACGGACTGACTGAGACTTCTCCCGTCATCAGCGTCAACCCGCCAGAGGAGCCGAAGGTCGGCACCATCGGCCCGCCGGTGGTCGACACCGAGATCGCGATCGACGACACGGTCGTCGGCGAGGAGGTCGCGGACCTCGCGGGCGACGTGGGCGAGCTGCTCGTCCGGGGTCCGCAGGTGACCGACGGCTACTGGAACCGCCCGGACGCGACCGCGGAGGCCTTCACCGAGCCGGATCGGCTCCCGGAGGACGCCGTTCTCGCCGGGACGCCCCCCGCCGAGCGCGAGGGCGACCCCGACGAGCCGTGGTTCCGCACGGGCGACATCGTCCAGCTCCGCCCCGACGGCTACGTCGCCTTCCGCGAGCGCGCGAAGCGGCTGCTCGTGCTCTCCACCGGGAAGAACGTCGCCCCCGGCCCGATCGAAGACCGGTTCGCGGCGAACGAGTTCGTCGAGCAGTGCGTCGTGCTCGGGGACGGTCGGAAGTTCGTCTCCGCGCTGATCGTCCCGAACTTCGAGAAGGTGGCCGCGTGGGCGGACACGCGCGGCGTCGATCTCCCCGACGACCACAGGGGAATCTGCAGCGACGACCGCGTGCGCGATCGGATCCAGGAGGAGATCGACCGCGTCAACGAGGAGTTCGAGCGGTACGAGCGGATCAAGCAGTTCCGTCTCGTCGACGAGGAGTTCACCGAGGAGAACGACCTCCTCACGCCGACGATGAAGAAGAAGCGGCGCAACATCTTGGACCGCTTCGCCGACGAGGTCGAGATGATCTACGAGGAGGCCTGAGCGTACGAGGAGGTCTGCGCGTACGAGGAGACCTCACGGCGCGTCCCGTCAGTCGTCGCCCGGGACCCGACCGGCGTCGTCGGCGCCCGCGGCGTCCGAGGCCGTTTCGTCGACCGGGTCGCCGAACGCGTACACCGTGTTGTGACCGGTCACCTCCACCTCCACGAAGTCGCCCACCGCGACGCCGCGTTCGGTCGCGTTCTGGACGATGATCTGGCGGTAGGCGCCGTCGCGGCACTTCACGGAGTCGCCGGTCCCCTCCTCGACGACGAGCACCTCGAAGCGCTCGCCGACCATCGACTCGTACGCCTCGCCGACGACCTCCATCTTCAGCTCCGACATCGCCTTCGAGCGCTCTTTCTTCACGGTCCCGCCGAGCCCCTTCATGTCGGCGGCGTCGGTGCCGGGGCGCTTCGAGAAGCGAGTGACGTTGATCTTCTCCGGGCGGACCTCGGCGAGGAGGTCCATCGACCGCTCGTGGTCGGCCTCGGTCTCGGTCGGGAAGCCGACGATGAAGTCGGTCGAGAGCGTCCAGTGGTCGAGCCGGTCGTCGAACGTCTCGACGATCTCCCGGAACTTCTCGACGCGGTGTTGACGGCGCATCTCCTCGAGCACCTCGTCGGAGCCCGACTGGACCGGCGCGTGGATGAAGTCGTACAGCTCCTCGTTGTCGGCGAACACGTCGGCCAGCTCGTCGTGGATGCCGTGGATCCCGCCGGGGTTGGCCATCCCGAGCCGGACGCGAAAGTCGCCGTCGATGTCGCAGATCCGGTCGAGCAGCTCCGGGAGCTTCCGGTCGCCGTCGTCCCAGCCGTACACGCCGGTGTCCTGGCCGGTCACTCGGATCTCCTTGGCGCCCGCGTGGACCAGCGCGCGGGCTTTCTCGACGTTCTCCTCGACCGACGGGGAGTCCACCCGCCCGGTCGCGAACTTCGTGATGCAGTACGAGCAGTTGCTCATGCAGCCCCGCGCGATGGGGAGGATGCCGACGACGCCGTCGACGACGGGCTCGGCGTCGGGCGTGACCGTCGGGCACTCGCCGTTGAGCACGTACGAGGGGACCTCGTCCCAGTGGAGGATCTCGGCGTCGACGTCGGCCTCCTCGAACGCCTCGCCCTGCGCGAGCGCCATACAGCCGGTGACGACGAGCTCCGCGGTTACCTCTTCCAGCTCCTCGGCGCGCCGGAGCATGTTCCGCTCCGTCTTCTCGACGACCGTACAGGTGTTGAGGATGGCGACATCCGCGTCTTCGGGACCGTCTGCCGGGCGGTGGCCGCCGTCGCGCAGCGCCCGCTCTATCTCCCGGCTCTCGCCCCGGTTGGAACTACAGCCGTACGTTTCGATGTGATACGTCGCCATCGAGTGGGCTCACTACCGGTCGCGCGGGCAAAAACGCGACGGATCGGGGGAACGGGAGATCGAGGGAAGGGGATCGGGCGAAAACGGACCGGGAAGCGAAACGCGGTCGGCGTCAGTCCTCGGCGACCGCGGTCGCCGTCGGCGCTTCCGCGTCGGGGTCGGAGGCCGCCTCGGGATCCGAGCCGGTCGACCGCTCCGACTCGGGGACGGTGGCGTAGACGGACCGCCGGGCGTCTTTGGGACAGAGCCCCTCCTCGACGAGCCCGACCTCGGTGAGCTTCTCGACGGCGAACCGAACGGTCCGAGTCGAGAGACGCGTCTCCTCGGCGAGCCCGGTCTGGTCGAACCGGCCCTCCTCGTCGAGGACGTAGTAGACCAGTTTGGCGCTCGGCGGGAGCGGCTCGAGCAGCTCGCGGGTGCCTTCGTCCATACCCAATACGCACGGTCGAGTCGGGCATAACCGTGACCCGGGTGTGCGCAGATCTCGCACGTCCACGACCGTTTTATATACACCGTCGGTCGCAGCGCGTCCCACTGTCAGCGGTCGGTCCGGAACTCGAACCGCGCGCCGTCTTCGTCGATCACGTCCATCGACCACCCGTGGGCGGCCGCGATCTCGCGAACGATCGCGAGCCCGAACCCCGTCCCGCGCGGGTCGTTCGACGTTCCGTACTCGATCGCTTCCTCGGGATCGATCTCGAAGCCGCCCCCGTCGTCGGCGACGTAGAAGCCGTCCGCGAGCGCCCCGACGCTGACCGCGACGCTCCCTGCGTCGGCCGCCGACTCGGTGACCCCGTGTTCCACGCTGTTCGTGAACAGGTTCTCCAGCAGGGTCCGCAGGCGCTCCGGGTCGGCCTCGACGGCGAGCGTCCGCTCGGGCAGCTCCAGCGTCGCGTCCGCGGTGTCGACGCTCCGCCACGCCCGCGCGGCCGCGTCGGCGAGCGAGACGGACTCCAGTTCGTCGACGGTCCGCCCCTGTCGCGCCAGCGCGAGCAGGTCGTCGATGAGCTCCTCCATCCGGTCGTGCGCGGCCGCGATCCGTGCGAGTTCGTCGAGCGCGTCGTCGTCGTCGATTTTCGTCCGGGCGATATCCAGCCGCCCGGCGGCGACGTTGAGGGGATTCCGGAGGTCGTGGGAGACGAGTCCCGCGAACTTCTCCAACCGATCTATCTCCCGCTGCAGCTCCGCGTCGCGGTCGCGGAGCTGGGCCGTGCGACGGGCGTCGTCGAGCGCGACGGTGACGTTCGCGCCGAGCACCCGGGCCAGCTGTATCGCGGTGTCGTCGAAGAACCCCGGCTCCCGGGAGCCGAGCGGCATCACGCCATGGTCCCCGAGCGGAACGACGAGCAGGCTTCGGTGTTCGCCGTAGCCGATGGCGGTGTCGACCGCGTTCAGGTCGTCGACGACGATCGACTCCCCGGTCTCGAACGCGTCCCACAGCCGTCCGTCGCCGGGACCGAACGCGGGTCGCTCGCCGAGCGCCTCGGTCGCTTCCTCGCTGAGCGCGGTCGGCAGCAGCGCCTCCGCGTCGGGGTCGTACAGTCGGACGCCGCTGCTCGGGAACCCCAAGATGTCGACCGCGGCCCGCGCCGCCAGCGCCGCGATCTCCTCGCGGTCCCCGCCGCGGAACATCTCGCGGGTCGTCTCGTGGAGCCGCCGGAGGGTGCGCTCGATCCGCTTCTGCTCGCCGATGTCGGCGTAGACGTTGTAGATGATCGTCTCGTCCGGCCGCTCGACGGGAATGACGTTGAGGATGAAATCGCGGAGCCCGTCGGCCGTCTTCCGGCGCACCTCCCGGCGAAGCGGCTCGTCGGCGGCGATCACCGCCGCGGGGTCGATGTTCGGTTCGTCGTCCGGAACGACCTCCTCGCGGATCGTCTCGTAGTCGTTCCCCGCCTCGGAGAAGCCGAACGTCTCCTCGAACGCCCTGTTGGTGGCATCGAGCCGGCGCTCGCTTCCGTCCCCGCCCGCCGTCCTGGCGACCGGCAGCGGCAGGTCCTCGAACAGCGCGGAGAGCCTGTCGCGCTCCGCCCTGAGTGCGTGCTCCGTCTCGAGCTGTTCGAGCGCGTCGGCGGCGTGGGCGGCCAGCAGCTCGGCGAACTCCACGTCGCCGCCGTCGAACGCGGCGTACCCGTCCGAGACGGCCTGAAACACCCCGTACGCTCCGATCGGAACGCTGATCGCGGAGCGGATGTCGTCCGCCACCGGTTCGGCCAGTTCCTCCGCACCGGCGCGGGCGTCCGGATCGCCGGTCGCCGAGTCGGACTCCGCCCTGCCGCCGCTCCGTCCCGGACTCTCCGGATCTTCGAGGGCGTCCGGATCCGCGGGGTCGACGCTGAGACTGTCGACGACGATCGTCCGCTCGTCGGCGGCGGTGGCTCCGACGACCCCCTCGCCGACGGCGAACGTCCTGACTTCGTCCTCGCCGACGCTCGCCGAGCGCGCCGCGGGGACGAGTTGGTCGCCGCGGCGGTGCAGCGTGACGCAGCGGTTGAAATCCAAGATCCCCTCGGCGGCGTCGACGACGCGCTCGAACACCTCGGCGGCGTTCTCGGCCGCCGACACGTCGGTCGCGAACTCGTGGATCGCGGTGACCTTCGCGTTCACCTCCCGGAGGTCGCGCTCGGCCCGGCGGCGGCTGAGGGCGTTTTCGACGCTGTTCGCGAGCATCTCGTACCGGTCGCGGCTCACCCCTTTCTGGAGGTAGTCGGTGACGCCCGCCGAAATCGCCTCGCTCGCGATCTCCTCGCTCCCCCGTCCGGTGAACAGCACGAACGGGAGTCCGGGGTCGATCGCCCGGGCCTGTTCAAGCAGTTCGAGCCCGTGAGTCCCGGGCATGTTGTAGTCGCTGACGACGCAGTCGACCCGCTCCTCGCGGACGACGTCGAGCGCCTCGGTCGGCGAGGTCCGCGTCACCGTCTCCACCCCGTCGAGGAGGCGCTCGACGTGCGTGGCGGCGAGGTCGGCCGCGCCCGGCTCGTCGTCGACGAGAAGCACCCGCCGGGGCCCGCCCCCGGCCGGCTCCGATCCCCGGAAGGCGTCGACCTCCGGCCCGCCCCGGTTGACCGTGGGATCGGTATCCATACCCACACCTCACGCTACGAGTAATTTTACCTTTCGTTCCGGCGACCGAAGCTGAGAACGGCGCGAAAACGGGTGTGACGGAGCGGCTGCTCCGTGCGGCGCGCGGAACGGCGCTACAGGAACTCTTCGACGTGGTCGGCGACTTCCTCAGGGGTGTCGCCGACGGGAACGCCGGCCTCGTTGAGCGCGTCGATCTTCGACTGCGCCGTGCCCGTGCCGGAGCCGGAGACGATGGCGCCCGCGTGGCCCATGCGCTTGCCCGGCGGCGCGGTGCGACCGGCGATGAAGCCGGCGACCGGCGTGTCCATGTGTTCGCCGATGAAGCGGGCGGCCTGCTCCTCGTCCTCGCCGCCGATCTCGCCGCACATCACGACCGCGTCGGTGTCGGGGTCGGCCTCGAACGCCTCGAGGGCGTCGATGAAGGAGGTCCCGATGATCGGGTCCCCGCCGATGCCGATGGCGGTCGACTGGCCGAGCCCGCGCTCGGTGAGGTTGTCGACCACCTGGTAGGTGAGCGTGCCGGAGCGGGAGACGAGCCCGACGTTCCCCTCGGAGAAGATGTTGCCGGGGAGGATGCCGAGTTTCGACTCGCCGGGCGTGATGATTCCCGGGCAGTTGGGGCCGAGGAGCCGCGTGTCGGTCTCGCTCAGGCGCTTGTTCACCTTCGCCATGTCCTGGGTCGGGATCCCCTCGGTGATCGCGACCGCCAGATCGAGGTCCGTGTCGAGCGACTCGAAGATCGCGTCGGCGGCGAACGCCGGCGGCACGAAGATGACGGAGGCGTCCGCGTTCTCCGCTTCGACGGCCTCGTCGACGGTGTCGTAGACGGGGACGCCGTCGACCTCCTGGCCGCCCTTGCCGGGCACCGCGCCGGCGACGACGTTGGTGCCGTACTCGATCATCTGGCCGGCGTGGAACTTCCCTTCCCCGCCAGTGATACCCTGTACCACGACGCGCGTGTCGTCGTCGACGAAAATGCTCATTGGGTCACCTCCTCGGCGTTCTGCACCGCACGCTGGACCGCGTCCTCCAGCGTCTTCTCGACCTCCACGAGGTCCGTGTTCAGGATCTCCATCCCCTCCTCGGCGTTCGTGCCGGCGAGCCGGACGACCACCTTCTTGGGGATCTCGTCGAACTGCTCTAAGGCCTCGTTGATCCCCTTCGCGACCTCGTCGCCGCGGGTGATCCCGCCGAAGATGTTGAACACGACGGCGTCGACGTTCTCGTCGGAGAACACCATGTCGAGCGCCTGCGTGACGCGTTCGGCCTTCGCGCCGCCGCCGATGTCGAGGAAGTTGGCGGGCGCGCCGCCGTAGTAGTCGACCAGGTCGAGCGTCGTCATCACGAGACCGGCGCCGTTGCCGATGATGCCGACGTTCCCCGAGAGGCGGACGTAGTCGAAGCCGTACTCGCCGGCCTTCCGTTCGAGGTCGTCCTCGTAGGACTCCTCGGCCATCTCGGCGAGGTCGGGCTGGCGGAACAGCGCGTCCTCGTCGATGTTCATCACGGCGTCCGCGGCGACCACGTCGCGGTCGTCCGTGATCATGACGGGGTTGACCTCGATCTCGGAGGCGTCGTTCTCCTCGTAGAGGTCGTACAGCGTCGAGAGGATCGAGGCCACGTCGAGCGCCACGTCGGCGTCGACGCCCGCCTCGTAGACGACCTTACGGGCCTGATACGGGTGGAGCCCGAACGCGGGGTCGACGTGCTCGCGGGCGATCGCGTCGGGGTTCTCCTCGGCGACCTCCTCGATGTCGACGCCGCCCTCGGTCGAGACCATCAGGACCGGCTTCCCCTCGCCGCGGTCCATGGTGACGCCGACGTACAGCTCGTCGACGAAGTCGACGCCGGCCTCGACGAGGACCTGATCGACGGTGTACCCCTTGAGGTCCATCCCGAGGATCTCCTCGGCGTACTGCTCGGCCTCGTCGCGGTCGGTCGCGATCTTGATCCCGCCGGCCTTGCCGCGGCCCCCCACGTGGACCTGCGCCTTGATCGCGGCCGGGTAGCCGATCTCGTCGACCGCGTCGAGCGCTTCGTCGACGGTCGTCGCGAGCCGGGAGTCCGGTACGGGAATCCCGGCGTCGGCGAAGATACTCTTCGCTTGATGTTCGTGTAGTTTCATCCATTTCGAAGGGCGGGAGACTCCGGCTTAAATTGTGCCGATCCGGCGCGAATGACTCCTCCCGGCGCCGGCAAGCGACGCCGGAGGACCCGGCGGTCTCGATCGTTACCGGCGATCAGTCACCCACAGTCAGTCGCCGACGGTCAGTCGTCGTCGCCGAGGATGACGCGGTGGGTCATGGCTTCGGGGTCGAGCACGTCGTCGGCCTCCGCCTCGGTGAGGTACCCCTCGCTCACGGCGACCTCGCGGACGCTCTTTCCGTCCGCGAGCGCCTTCTTGGCCACTTTCGACGCCTTGTCGTAGCCGATCGCGGGGTTGAGCGCGGTCGCGAGCGCCATCGACTGCTCGACGCGCGTCTCGCAGTACTCCTCGTTGGCCTCCAGCTTCGCGACGAAGCGCTCGCCGAACGTCGCCGCGGCGTTCGAGAGCAGCTCCGCGGACTCGAGGAAGTTGTGCGCGAGGACGGGCTTGTAGAGGTTCAGGTCGATCTCGCCGCGCGCGGCGCCGGCCGAGATCGCGGCGTCGTTGCCGACGACCTGCTTGTGGACCTGATTGACCGACTCGGCGACGACCGGGTTGATCTTCCCCGGCATGATCGACGACCCGGGCTGGTTCTCGGGCTGCTCGACCTCGCCGAGCCCGTTGCGCGGCCCCGACGCGAGCAGGCGGAGGTCGTTGGCCATCTTGTTCATGCTGCCCGCGATCGTGCGGAGCGCGCCGTGAGCCTCGGCCATCGCGTCGTGGGCGGCCTGCGCCTCGAAGTGGTTGTCGGCCTCGCGGAACTCCGTCCCGGTCTCGTCGGAGATGTACTCGGCGGCGAGTTCGGGGAAGTCGGGGTGGGTGTTGAGCCCGGTGCCGACCGCGGTGCCGCCCAGCGCGAGTTCGCGGAGGTTCGACTGGACGCTCTCGGCGCGCTCGATACCCTTCGCGACCTGCGTCCGATAGCCGCCGAACTCCTGCCCGAGCCGGATCGGGGTGGCGTCCTGCAGGTGCGTCCGACCGGTCTTGACGACGCCGTCGAACTCGGTCTCCTTGGCCTCGAGCTCGGCGTGGAGCGTTTCGAGCGCGGGCACGAGGTCCTTCTCGACCGCTTCGAGGGAGGCGACGTGCATCGCCGTCGGGATCACGTCGTTGCTCGACTGCCCGTAGTTGACGTGGTCGTTCGGGTGGACGACGCGGTCGCCGATCTCCGCGCCGGCGATCTCGGCGGCGCGGTTGGCGATGACCTCGTTGGCGTTCATGTTCGAGGAGGTGCCGGAGCCGGTCTGGAACACGTCGACCGGGAACTGGTCGTCGTGCTCGCCGGCGATGACCTCGTCGGCGGCGGCGACGATCGCGTCGGCGGTGTCGTCGTCGATGAGGTCCAGATCGCGGTTGGCCTGCGCGGCGGCCTTCTTCACGACGCCGAGCGCGCGGATGAACCGGCGGCTCATCGGGATCCCCGAGATGGGGAAGTTCTCGACGGCGCGCTGGGTCTGTGCGCCCCAGTAGGCGTCCGCCGGCACCTGCATCTCTCCAAGGCTGTCCTCCTCCGTGCGGTAATCCTCACCCATGCGTGCGCGTTCCCGGGAGACCGGGTAAAAGCTACTGGAAGCGGCCGGCGTTCTCGCCGCGCGGGAAGCCGGGTCCCGCGCCGGCCCCAACTCGAACGAGACCGCCAGCGCGGCGGCCCCCGAACGGATTCCTCCGAGGGCACGACGGGGGCGTATCACACGGGTCGACGGGGTGGTCGGCGGGAAACGATCGCAGGCCCCTACGTCTTGTCGACCGGAAACAGCCCGGCCTCTCGGAGCGCCTCGTCGAGGCTCCCGTCCCCGTGTTCCGCGTACGCTTCGGGGGTGTACGTCTTGATCTCCAAGGCGTGAACCGACCGGGTCATGTGGTCGCCGACGGCGTCGTACACGCGCTGGTGCTGGTCGACGAGCGACTCCCCGTCGAAGGCGGGCGAGACGACCCACGCCGCGAAGTGAGCGTCCTCGTCCTCGTCGTCGTGGACGCGGGGGGTCGTCACGCGGGCGACGGCGTCCGGGATTCCCTCCTCGATGAGCTCGGCGATGTCCGCCGGGTCGATGGTCATACTCGCCGTCGGGGCCGCCTCGGCAAAAAGCGCCCGCATGATCGGCGTCCGTCGCGCGTTCGGTTCCGGCTCCGGGTCGTCCGGAGCGAGTCCCGTTCAGTTGTCGGTCCCGTTCGCGGTCGTTCCGTCCTCGGCGTCGCTCGGCTCGTCGTCGGTCTCGGTTCCGTCGCTCGTCGATCCGTCGTCCTCGCCGTCTTCGCTGCCGTCCGTCTCGGTCTCTCCGTTCTCACCGCCGTCGTCCTCGTCGTCCTTACCGACCTCGTTCACTTCCACGTCGCGCCCCGCCACACCGCTCCCCGAGATCACGGGTTTGAGGATGTACCCGTTGTTCCGCCCTCGTTTGACGACGTTGATGTCAAAGACGAAGCTGACGGACTCGTCGGGCGCGACCGCGAAGCCGCTCGTGATCTGGAGCTTCTCGCTCGGGAGCTTCACGTCGACTTCCTCGCCGCCGACGATCCCCTCGATCGCCGTAACCGAGTGTTCGATCTTCTCGTATTCCCCAGCCGGGATCTCGCCGTCGAACACGGCCATCGCGTCCTCCTCGATCACCTGCGTCAGATCGACGGTCGCGCCGTCGAGGTCGACGACGGTGAAGCCGCGGTCGGACCCGTCGTCGTCCTCGTCGTCGTCCGGTTCCTCGCCGCCCTCTTCGTCTCCTTCATCGTCCGCGTCACCTCCGTCTTCAACCTCCGCGGTCCCGTTCGCGGGGTCGTCGCCTTCGGTCTCGTTGCCGGTCTGTTCGCGCTCGTCGTCTTCGCCGTCCCCTCCCTCGGTCGCCTCGAAGATCCGAGCTTCGCCGAGGGTGACGTCCAACCGGTCGAAGTCGCCGATGTCGGCCGGCGCGTCGCTGATGAGGAGCCGGAAGTTACCGGTGAGCGTTTCGGCCCCATCCGAGCCGTCCGAGTCGTCGGTTCCGTCCGAGCCATCAGACGGCGCCAGTCCCCCGTCCCCGGCACAGCCGGCGAGCATCGCCGCGCTCGCGCCCGCGCCGAGCGCCACGAACTTTCGTCGACCGACGCCGTCGCTGCGATCGCCCTGAGAGTGATCCCCGTCTGTCGTCCGCGATTGGTCCGTCATACTGATTCATCGAACGCGTCCCGACGGGGTATAATGGGAAGATACTCCGTCCGAATCAGCGCCGATCAACTCGGTTTCACCACGCACATCCCTTTTTTCGGCACCGTTGAACGCTTTTCCCGCGAGGAAACGGTGAAATGTTGTACTTTCGAATGTTTCGTGCACGCCGAACAGTCTCGTGTGGACCACGCGGCTCACGAGCGGTCGGTGACCTCGGTCGGGCCGTGGGGGGGGTTCTTATCGTGGGCGGTGAGCCGTCCAGCGGCGATCACTCGCCGCCGGAATCGCCGTTGGGATTGGGGTCGTAGATGTCCGGTCTCTGCTCGCCCTGCACGTCGAGGACACCGAGAACCCCCTTGCGGACGACCCGAGTCAGCGAGTGATCGACGAGCTTGATCGGACCGGGCACCGGCGTCTTGATCTCGGCGGCGGTGACGGTGCCGGGCCTGACCGGCGTCGTCTCCACGAACCGGGCGGGGTCCGAGACGAGGTCGCCGTCCCGGTAGAGCTTGTCCCAGACGTTGCCGATCGCGTGCCACGAGCTGCTGAGGTTCGGGCCGCCGTTGGACATGAAGACCCGGATCCGCTCGTCCTGCTCGACCTGGATCCGACCGTACCCCGACTCGGTGAAGGCGTACGCCTCGCCGTTGTAGGTCACGTAGGTCGGGTCCTCGGATTTGGCGGCCTCGAGGCTGAACTTGTGGTGGCCCTCCTTGCCCGCCGCCTTGTCCGTGTAGATCTCGTGCTGGCCGAGGTAGAGCTCGCGGTCGACCTCCGGAAGCCCTCCTTTCGGCTCGACGAGGATGGCACCGAACATGCCCGCGCTGATGTGGTGGTCCATGTTCGGGACCGCACAGTGGTAGATGTGGACGCCGGGGTAGGTGGCCTTGAACTCGATCGTGGCCTCCTCGCCCGGCGCGATCGTCGTCGCGTCGGCCCCGCCGCCGGGCCCGTAGACGGCGTGGAAGTCGATGTTGTGCGGCATCTTGCTGCTCTCGGGGTTCCGCAGCGTGAGGTTCACCGTGTCGCCCCGGCGGACGCGGACCATCGGCCCCGGAACCCGACCCTCGAAGGTCATGTAGTCGAAGGTGACGCCGGGCTCGATCTCGGCGGTCAGCTCCTGCGTCTCGAGGGTCACGTCGTGCGTGCGCGGCTGGCTCCAGTCGACCGGGTCCGGCACGTCAGTCGGATCCGCGGCGATCCTGTCCACGTCGACCGACGCGGCGCCGGACGAGTCCGACGTTTGGGCCGACGTGGTCGACGCCGCGGCGTCCGTACTGTCCTCGGCACAGCCGGCGAGCGCGGCGACCCCGCCGAGGCCCGCGGCTTTCAGGAACGAGCGCCGTTCGATGTTGGGGAGTAGCGTCATTGTCTCTGCCTCCGGTTGTGGATAGACAGTTATACTCTGTATAATTGCACAATTATTCTCATTTTGTGGGCGAATTCCTGAACATCATCGCCCGATTTTACTTAAAGGATGTTCGGGGGCGAGCGGACGGCGGCCGAACCCGCTCGCTCCCCGGGGAGTCCCGGTGCGATCGCGGGTTCGGCGCGGGGGCGGGCGTCACTCGGTCGCTTCGTCGGCGTCGGCCTGCGGCGGAAGGTCCTCGGCGAACCGCTTGACGGCGACCTCTTCCGCGCGGTGGAGCGCCTCGCTGCAGGTGGACTTCGCGAATCCGGCGCAGTCGGCCAGGTCGGTGAGCGAGCAGGTTCGCGGCGTGTCGTAGTACCCCTCCTCGATCGCGCTGAGGAGCAGCTCCTGTTCGGTCTCGGTCAGGAGCTGGCTCGCCTGCAGCCGCTCCTGGACGTGCTTGACGCGGAACTCCAGGCCGAGGTCGTCGAACTGCCGGCCCAGCTCCGAGATCCGGTCGTGGGCGCCGGTGACGTCGATGATCGCGTCGCCGTCGCTGATCTCGACGGGCATCTCGAAGGGGACGCCGGATCGCTTCGCCGCGAGGAGCAGCAGCGGCGCCGAGGTTTCGAACTGCACCGTAACCTCACGGTCGGCCCGCCCCACGACCGAGGTCTCGGTGACGGACGGGTGCGACTCCATCGCCTCGAGCACCGCTTCGACCTCCGGGGCGGTTATCCACACGAGCGCGAACCCCGGGCCGTCCCCGGGGAGCCCCGCGATCACCCGAAACGTCGCCTCCGGGAACTCGCGGGACACGTCGGCCGCCCACGGGCCGTCCGGAAGCTCGACGACGAGGCGTGCCTGTGTCATCGGTCTCCTCCGCCGGCAGCCGGCGCTGGTTCGGACCGCGGTCGCGGGAGCGGGCGTCCCCTCCCCGACCGCCGGGTCGTGAGCGTGACGCGTCGTCGGTCGAGGGCGTGTTCAACCATCGTCGGACGATCTCACGTGGGGTCCGAGATTGGAAGGTGACACCGGACGTTCCCGCCCGCTGACGCGACCAGCCGAACTATTCGGGAGGCGGGCTTATACCCGTCTCAGCACGGAACGGGGCCCGCCGCTTCCGGGCCCGACGGGTCGCGGCGCCGACCGATCCCCACCCGGCCGCGTCGCCGATCGTCGGCGAAGGCCCGAACACGTTCGCGAATAGGGTCTCGTGGGTGGCCGACCGATCACGACTGATGGCCGACTGTCGGCTCTGTGATCTCCCGACCCCGGACCCGCCCGTCACGACGCCCGGCGTCGACGGCGAGTTCTGCTGTCGCGGCTGTCTGGAGGTGGCTCGCCGACTCGACGAGGCGGACGGCGGCGACGCGGCGAACGACGACGAGACGGAGGGGAGCCGGACCGAAGGAGCGGTGGCCGGAGAAGACCGTGCGCCGGCCGGAGACGACCACGCGGCGCCCGAGTCGGCGCCCCCGTCGGACGCGGCCGAGGCCTATCTGGCGGTCGACGGGATGCACTGTACCACCTGCGAGGCGTTCCTCGACCTGCGCGGCGACGATCGGGCGGGCGTGCACGCGGTCGATGCCAACTACGGGACCGAGACCGCTCGGGTCGTCTACGATCCGGAGGAGATCGCGCGCGCGGCGCTCCCGACGGCGCTCTCCGGATACGGCTACACGCTCCGGTTTCGGGACGGGTCGGCGACGGAGAGCGGTCGCGATGCGGGTACAGACGCCGGCCAGGGTGAGGCGAGCCCGGCAGACCGAACGGTCGAGCGGCTCGCGGTCGGCGGCTTCCTCGCGGTGTTGATCATGCCGTGGTACGTCCTGTCGCTGTACCCGAGCTACCTCGGCGTCGAGACCAACGTCCTCGCGATCGACACGACCACCGCCGCGGGGCGGTATCTGCCGCTGGCGTTCATCGCCCTCCTGACGACCGTCCTGCTGGCGTACACGGGGGCGCCGCTCCTCCGCGGCGCGTACGTGAGCGTCCGGGCGCGTCGGCCGAACATGGACCTGCTCGTCGCGGTGGCCGCGCTGTCCGCGTACGCGTACAGCACCCTCGCGCTCGCGACCGGCAGCACGCACCTGTACTACGACGTCACGGTCGCGGTCGTGATGGTCGTCTCGCTCGGGCGGTACTACGAGGGCCGAGTCCGCGCGCGGGCGAACGACCTCCTCGAAACCGCCACGGCCGCTCGCGTCGAGTCGGCGACGCGCGTGACCGACGCCGGCGCCGAAACCGTCCCGATCGCGGACCTCGAGCCGGGCGACCGAGTCCGGGTCACGCCCGGCGAACGCGTGCCGATCGACGGCACCGTGATCGAGGGGACCGCCGACGTCGACGAGTCCGTGCTCACCGGCGAGTCGCTGCCGGTGCGAAAGGAGCCCGGCGAGACCGTCATCGGCGGCGCGACGCTCCTCGGCGATGTCCGGGCGGCCGACGGCGGAGCGGACGAGTCGGCCGGCGCGATCGTGATGGCGGTCGGGGAGGACGCCGAGAGCACCGCGGACCGCCTCGCCGCCGCCCTCTGGGAGGTCCAGACCGCGACCCCCGGTATCCAGCGGTTCGTCGACGCGCTCGCCACGGTGTTCGTGCCGGTCGTGTTGACGATCGGGCTGCTCGTCGCCGGCTGGCGGCTCGTGACCGGCGGACCGATCGCCGGCGCGATGCTCGCCGGACTGACCGTCCTCGTTGTCTCCTGTCCGTGCGCGATGGGGCTCGCGACCCCGCTCGCCGTCTCCGGCGGGCTCCGCGACGCGCTCGATCGCGGCGTTGTCGTCACGGACGCCTCGGTGTTCGAGGTGGCTCGGGACGCCGAGACGGTCGTGTTCGACAAGACCGGGACGCTCACCGCGGGGGAGATGCGCGTCAGCGCCACGTACGGCGACGACCGGACGCTTCGGCGCGCCGCCGCGGTCGAACGCCGCGCCGACCACCCCGTCGCGGACGCGATCCGGGAGGCTGCGGCGGGCGATCAGGTGGTGACAGACGACCGCCCACCGACCGACGATCGCCCTCCGATCGACGATCGCCCACGAGAGACGCGGGTGGAGTCGTTCACCCGCCATCCCGGCGCCGGCATCTCCGGGACGCTCGCCGCCGGCGACGGCGGGGAGTCCGATTCCCGGCCCCCCGGTTCGCGCGTCGTCGTCGGGACCGCCGATCTCGTCGAACGCGAGTGCGATCCGCTCCCCGAGGATCTGCGGGAGCGCGTCGATACCGTCGCCGATCGGGGCGCCCTGCCGGTCGTGGTGGGATGGAACGGCGCCGCCCGCGGCGTGATCGCCGTCGAGGACCGCGACCGAGCCGGCTGGACGGCGGCCCTCGAAGCGTTCGCCGACCGGGAGGTGGCAGTCCTGACCGGCGACGAAGGCCCGCGGGCCGACCGGTTCCGGCACCACCCCGCGGTGGACGAGGTCTTCGCCGGCGTGCCGCCGGACGGGAAGCTCGAGGCGATCCGCGGGTTCGCCGCCGCCGGGCCCACCGTGATGGTGGGCGACGGCACCAACGACGCGCCGGCGCTCGCGGCGGCCGACCTCGGCATCGCGATGGGCGACGGGACGGCTCGCGCCGTCGAGGCCGCGGATGTCGTGATCGCCGGTGAGGACCTCCGGGCGGTCGAGACCGTGTTCGACCTCGCGGCGGGGACGCGGCGGCGCATCCGAGAGAACGTGGCGTGGGCGCTGTGTTACAACGCGGTGGCGATCCCGCTCGCGGTCGCGGGAGCGCTCAACCCCTTCTTCGCCGCCCTGGCGATGGCCGCCAGCAGCGGGATCGTCGTGACGAACTCGACGCGGTCGGTGCTCCGGGAGTGAGACGCGAGGGGTCGGCCCCGCACCACCGGAGCGGTGGGCAGTCCGACGCCCCCTCAGACCGTCCGAACGAACCGACGGAGGGTCTCGCCGTTCAGGCCCCGGAGCTCGACCACGAACTGCGCCCCGGAGGGGCCGTCGGAGAGCGACTCGCGGGGCGCCGAGACCGCGTACGGCGGCTCGCCGCTGCGGTCGATCTCCTCGCCCCCCGAGAGGAGCACCACGTGGTCGACCCCCTCGGCGGTCTCGAGTTCGCAGGTGATCGGGTCGCCGCCCGTCTCGCAGACGAGGTCCGCCGTCACGTCGCCGCCGTCGGCGCCGAAGCCGGACGAGAAGTCGAGCAGCATCACGCCCGGCGCGAGGGTTCCCACGAGCGCGACGATCACGAGGAACGTCGTGAAGTTGATCGTCGACCCGTTGCGGGCGATCCGCCTGACGGTGGGGTTCTCCGCGGTGCGGCGCAGTCGGATCACCGCCGGCACGACGAGCAGGTGCGTGAGCGGCCCCCACCCGATCAGGACGAAGCCGTACGCGATCGCGTACCGGAGCGCGATCGCCTCGGTCCAGTACGCCGTCAGGACGTTCCCGCCCATCCACAGGAAGAACCCGAGGAAGACGAGCGCGCCGCTCTTGAGCCAGCGCCAGACGGGCGTGTTCGCGTAGTACACGCTCAGGAAGTCGCGCCACGCCTGGCGTACGATACCGCCGAGTCGCGTCCGGGTCGTCGGTCGGGAAGCGTCGGTCATTCGTGGGATGTCTCGTTGTCGGTCGGGCGGCGATCGGGTCGGTCGTTCGGGCGTGAGAGCAGACGGTGGTCCGGACGGTCGGCGCCTACGCGCCGATCGCCCACAGCTGGGTCAGGAGGTACCAGTTCAACACGTAGACGGCGGCGAAGACGCCGAGGAAGATCAGACAGAGCGCGAAGGTCCCGCGGAGTTCGACCGCGTGGATCGGCTCTCCGCCGTCGGCGTGGAGCCCGCCCTCGGGCAACATCCCGCCGTCGTCGCCGGCGGGGAGCCGACCGCCGAACAGCAGCGAGCCGACCGAGACGCCGACGAACAGGACGCCGGAGAGGATGGCCAGGAGCGCGAAGACCCCGAAGATCATGAATATCGGGATCGCGGCCGAGAAGCTGAACTCCGAGCCGGGGATGTTCCTGACGGCCTCGGCGGTCCGGCGCGGCACGCCGTAGAGGATCCCGGCGTACATCAACATCAGCGTGGCGACGCTCATCGCGGCCCCGTAGGCGTACGGGATCGCGCTCGCCAGCGTGTCCGAGACGTAGTCACGGCGGAACATCGTCTTGATGACGAAGAGGACGAGCCCGAAGAACGCGAGCGTCGTCCCGAGCGCGACGGTCGCGTGGAAGTGACCGACCGTCGCGAGGGTGTTGTGCCAGGTCATGTTCACCTGCACCTGCCCCATCACGACGCCGGTGATCCCGCCGAGGAACCCGAAGAGGATGATGCTGAAGATCGTCGAGGCGAAGACGGGGTTTCGCCACGGCGCGGAGGTGAGCCAGCCGAAGAGCCCGCCGCCCTGTCCCCGCCGCCGCCGACCGGCCTCGATGCCCGCCGGGATCGCGAACGCGTGGATCATGCTCGCGAAGGCCGCCCCGTAGAAGGCGTAGGAGGTGTTCCAGATGCGCCACCCCGCGGACATACCGGGGTCGACGAGCAGGTGGTGGGCCGCCCCGAGGTTGATGAAGAAGAGGTAGAGGATGAAGGCGGTCCGCGAGACCTTCTCGGAGATCACCACCGCGCCGCCCACCACGTGCGTCAGGAAGTACCACACCGTGATCATCGCGAGCAGGTTGATCTGCTGTGTCCCGTGGCCGACGATCCAGTAGAGCTGCCGATAGATCCCCGGGTCCACCGAGGCGATGAGGTCGATCCGCCAGGCGAGCGCGTACGCGAACGCGGCGATCCCGCCGAGGATCGCCTCCACGGCGATGATCCCGGTGACGAACGCGCCGAAGGCGACGAGCGGGAGGGTTCTGCTGCTGTCGCGGGTCGCCGTCCAGATCGTCGCGAAGAACGGGACCGCCGCGATCGTGGCCCCCAGCAGGAAGAGGATCGCCGTGCCGTAGAACCACGGCGTGACGGGAAGCGGGACGTACGCCGTCAACAGCGGCGCCTCGTTGGGCGCTTCGGCCAGCCAGATGGACGCGTTCACGCCGATCGCCCCGGCCACCATCGTGACCCAACCGAGGGTCGCGAGCCGACGGAGCGGGAGCTTCCGGCCGAGCACCATCGGACCGCCGACGTAGAGGACGGCGATCTCCATGAACACCATCCAGAAGATGAGCAGGTTCCACGCGTGTATGCTCAGATGCGTGTAGTAGCTGCTCGGGTCGAGGAGGCCGACGAACTCCCAACGCGTCATCGCGACGGAGAACGCGAAGCTCCCGCCGACCGCGAGCGCGATCACCGCGGTCAGTCCGAACAGCTTCACGTAGTTCTCCACGGATCGGTGGATGTCGAGTCCGGTCACCGAACAGGTTCGGAAGCCGTCCGACCCGTAGTCGTTCCGGAAGAGGGAGGCGATCGCCGACATGCTACCCCTCCACCACCGTGAAGCGACCGTGCATCGTCCGATGGCCCTGGCCGCAGAACTCGTTACAGACGACGTGGTAGGTGCCCGGCTCGTCGAAGGTCATCGGGATCACCCACTCGGAGCCCGGGAACACCTGAAGGTTGATCTGCTTGTTCAGGTTCTCTTCCGGCCTGACCGAGAAGCCGTGCTGCACGTCGTAGGCGCCGAGGTGGATGTCGTACTCGCGTCCCGCCTCGAGGACGGCCGGGAGCCCGTCCCAGTTGAACCGCATCGCGCCGACGTACACGTCGTCGCCGGGCGGGATCAGGCCGTCGTCCGTCTCCTCGGCGGCCTCCTTGTACTCGCCGACGCGCTCCTGATACTGGTCGGGGTCGACCTCGTACGTCGTGCCGATCGGGTTCTGGTCGCCGAACTGCGTGAACCCCGCCATCCACGTGAAGATGCCGAGCGACCACGCGCCCGCGAGCCCCAGCCAGATGCTCTCGCGGCGGTGCACCGGCGTGTTCCACCAGTCGTCGTCGGGGTCGTCGAGTGGGTTGCTCATCTCTCGGTCACCTCACTGGGAGCGACAGGAGATCGAGCAGTCCCCACCCGACGTAGGCCACGAGAAAGAACACGATCGCCGCCGCGGCCAACAGCCAGATGCGATTATAGAGGCGTTGCATCGCTGGAACGTCGTCACCGTCGGATCTCGTACGGTTGCTCATCGGTCGCTCACACGGTCCGATACACAGATACGCATGGTGAGCGTTATCACGCACATGTTCGCCCGGCGGTGTTGAACCGGATCGGCGACGACCCGCTTCGGACGAGGCGAGCGCCGCGGCGGTCCGCCGCGCCGGCCCGGCTCACATCGCGAACGTCTCCACGAGGATCGCCGCGAGGACGGCCCCGAGATAGGCGTTCGAGGCGTGGAAGCTCCGATACGCGGCGGCCCGCTCCTCCCCGGCGTCCCGCTGGTCGACGTCGTACTGGCGGACCACGCTTCGCACGAACAGCGCCCCGAGCGCCGTGGTGGTGACGGCGTAGAGGACGCCGAGCCCGGTGACGCTCCCGAGCAGGACCGCGGCGATCAGGGTGACGCCGAGCCACGCGAGTATCCGTCGCCGCGCGGTCCCGACGCCCGCGACGACCGGGAGCATCGGGTAGTCGGCCCGCGCGTAGTCCTCGCGGTGAGCGATCGCGAGGTTGTAGAAGTGCGCCGGCGTCCAACAGCAGACGACGGCCGCGAGCAGGACGGCCGGGAGGCGGACGGTCCCGGTCACCGCGGCGTACCCGATCAGGGCGGGCAGGGCGCCCGACCCCCCGCCGATCACGGTGTTCCACTTGGTGGTCGGCTTCAACAGCACCGTGTAGACGTACGCGTAGTAGACGATCGCCGCCGCGGTGAGCGCGGCCGCGAGCGCGTTGACGAGGGCGAGCATGACCGCCATCGAGGCGAGGACCAGCGCGACGGCGAAGCCGACCGCGCGCCGGACGCCGACTCGATCGGTCGCGATCGGTCGGTCCGCGGTCCGCCGCATCTTCCGGTCGCGGTCGCGCTCGTAGATGTGGTTGAACGCCCCGGACGCCCCGGTCGCGAGGACGCCGCCGCCCAGGGTCGCGACGACGGTTACGCCGTCGAGCGTTGCGCCGCCCACGGCGGCCAATCCCATCCCGGCCAGCGCGAGCAGGCACAACAGCCACATCAGCCGGGGTTTTGTCAGTTCGAGATACGCCCGCCCCCGGTCCCGAAACGAGAGCCCGCCGCCGCCGGGCGCCGAGGGGTCGGCGGTCCCGTCAGGTTCGTTCGACGACGCCCGACCGGCCGAGCCGCCCAGAGACCCGTCGGCGCTCGAGACGGTCGCGGTCGCCTCGACCCTGAGCACGAGCGTGACGAGGAGCACGGCGAACACCGCGACCCCGCCCAACAGGTGGAGGCCGCCGTCGAACGGGGCGACGCCGGTCTGCCCCGCGAGCCCGACGCCCGCCTGTCCCGCGTAGGCGATCAGGACGGCGATCGTTCCGACGCGGATTCCGCGAGCGGCCGCCGTCCGCTGGGCGACGAGCGCCGTGACGGCGAGGAGCGCGCCGACGGCGACCGCGGCGACCTGGTGGATCGCGGCGACCGCGGCACCGGCGTCCGCGGCGGCAGTCGCCCCGAGCGCGACGAGCAGATACGTCCCCACGACTGACCAGACCAGAAGCGTCGTGAGCCGTGGTCGATCCATACGTCGGACTCGGCCCGCGTCCCCGCGTTCTTTCCCCCGAATATGTTCGACGCGTCGGTCCGGCGGCAGAGATGGCGCTCCGTGAGCGTCTCGGGGAGGCCGGTGCTCTCACCCCCGCCGACCCCGTCGGCGGGGTTACAGTTCGGTCGTCTCGATGCCGGCCTCCTCGACGACGCGTGTCGCGTGGCGGGTGGCGCGTTCGCGAACCGCGTCGGCGTCGATCCCGACGTGCTCGCCGTCGTCGTACCGGACTCGCCCGTCGACCATGGTGAACACCACGTCGTCGCCGTGGGCGGCGTACACCAGGTGCGAGAGCGGGTCGTGGAGCGGGGTGGCGCGGGTGCGGTCGGTGGTGATCCCGATCACGTCCGCGCGCTGTCCCTCGCGCAGCGCGCCGAGACGGTCGAAGCCGGCGGCGCGCGCGCCGCTCGCCGTCGCCATCTCCAGCACCGTCGGGGCCGGAAGCCGGGTCGGGTCGCGGGCGTCGACCTTCCCGAGGAGGCTCGCCTGCCGCATCTCGGTGAAGGGGTCGAGCGTGTTGTTGCAGGGCGGCCCGTCGTTGCCGATCGCGACCGTGACCCCGCGGTCGAGGTAGTCCTGCACCGGGGCGATCCCCGAGGCGAGCTTCATGTTCGAGGAGGGGCAGTGGGTGACGACCGTGTCGGTGTCGGCGAGGACCTCGCGCTCGGCCTCGTCGGTGTGGACGCAGTGCGCGAGCGTCACGTCCGGGCCGGTGAGCCCGACCTCGTCGAGCCAGAGGACGTTTCGCATTCCCGTCTCCTTCTCGACGGCGGCGATCTCGTCCTCGTTCTCGCTCGCGTGCGTGTGGATCGTCACGCCGTCGTGGCGGTCCGCGAGGTCGCGACAGCCGCGCAGGCACTCCTCCGTACAGGAGACGGCGAACCGCGGCGTGACCGCGTAGCGCACCCGACCGTCGGCGGCGTCGTGGTACTTGCGGATCAGCGACTCGCTCTCCGCGAGCGCGGCGTCGGTGTCTTCGATCAGGCCGTCCGGCGACTCCTTGTCCATCAGCACCTTCCCGAGCCGCGCGCGGATCCCCGTCTCGATCGCCGCCTCGAACGCCTCCGCGGCGTGGTTGACGGAGAGGTGGTCGACGACGGTCGTCGTCCCCGACTCCAGACACTCCAGGTAGCCCAGTTCGGCGGCGGCGCGTGTCGCGTCGGCGTCCATCGCGGCCTCCATCGGGAGCACGGCGTCGAACAGCCAGTCGAGCAGCGCGGCGTCGTCGGCGATCCCGCGGCCGAGCGACTGCACGGAGTGCACGTGGCCGCCGATCAGTCCGGGCGCCACGATGTCGAGGTCGCGTCGCTCGTGGTCGGGGTACGCCTCGCGGAGGGGTTCGGCCTCGCCGACCGCGGCGATCGTCTCCCCCTCGACGACGACGGCGCCGTCGGGGATCACGGTCTCGGGATCGGCGATGACGGTTCCGGCGATCAGCATGTCCGTCCGTTCCTGACGGTCGGAGCGTAAGAGGGTGTCCGTTCGGAGCGGTTCCGGAGGCCGCGCGTCCCCGGGCACCGATCACCGACTACTCGAACTCGATGTCGCGCTCTCGCTCTCGCTCGCGGTTGGGACCGTCTTCGACGCGCCCCGCCAACTCTTCGGTCTCCAGTAGCCGGTCGAGTTTCCGTTCGAACTCCTCCTCGCCGATCTCGCCGGTCGCGTACCGCTCGCGGAGCGTCGCCAGCGGGTCATCCTCGGCGGCCGAGATCGACTGCTCGGCCGGCACCTCGGCGCCGACGAGCGGGAAGTCGTCCCCCAGAAGCACCACCAGCGGGATGAGGATGAAGAACCCGAGGATGAACGTGGCGGGGATCAACGGTCCCAGTATCTCGGGGAGGAGCACGGCGAACAGCGCCGTGACCCCGAACGAGAGGATCGCGATGAGTCCGATCAGCCGCTTCTTCTCGAACGTCGGGAGGGCCATGTCGCACAAAGCCCGGTGAATCAACAAAAACGTACTGCCGCAGTTCGACGGCCGCGCCGGCGGGTCCGCGCTCGCCCGCGACCGACGGCTATTCGTTCCGGCCGCCCGCATCCCCACCCGTGCTCAGATACGTGACGACGAATCCCGGGAAGGTGCGCGAGGCGGAGCGCTACCTCCGGGACGGTTCGGTGGAGCGGCTCGACTTCGACTACCCGGAGATCCAGGCCGCGGAGCTGGGGCCGATCGCCGCGCGCGGCGCCCGCGAGGCGTACCGCCACCTCGGCGAGCCGGTCCTCGTCGACGACGCGGGGCTGTTCGTCGAGGGGCTCGACGGCTTCCCCGGCCCGTACTCCTCGTACGTCGAGGAGACGCTGGGGATCGAGCGCGTCCACGACATCGCCGCCGACCTCGACGACCGCCGGGCCGCGTTCCGCTGCGTGCTCGGCTACTGCGACGGCGGGGGGTTCGCCGCGACCCCGGATCCGGTCGACCGCGGCGACCGGGACGCGGCCGCGGCGGCGGGGCCGAGCGGAGGCGGGACCGAGCCGGACGGAAATGCGCCGACCGACCCGCTCCCGGTCAAGCTCTTCGAGGGGTACGTCCCCGGTCGGATCGTCGCGCCGCGCGGGGAGGGCGGATTCGGCTACGACCCGATCTTCGAACACGACGGCGAGACGTTCGCCGAGATGGACACCGACCGGAAGAACGCGGTGTCACACCGCGGGCGCGCGTTAGAGAAGTTCGCGGAGTGGTACGCGGACCGGTAGGCCGACGGCCCCGCGGCTACGCGGCGCCCTCGATCGCCGCGGTGAGGAGGTCGCAGCCGAGCGCGATCTCGCGTTCGGTCACGTCGAGCGGCGGAAGGACCCGGAGCACGTCGTAGCCGCACGCCAGCGTGAGCAGCCCCCGCGAGAACGCGCGCTTCAGGACCGCGTCCCGGCGCTCCTTCGAGTCGAACTGGAGCGCGAGCAGCAGCCCCTTCCCGCGCACGTCGTCGACGCCGGGGAGGTCGGCGTCGCGCATCGTCTCCTTGAACTGCCGCCCCCGGACGGTGGCGTTGTCCATCAGGTCGTGTTCGCGGATCGCGTCGAGCGTGAGCGCGCCCTGCGCCGACGCGATGATGTCTCCCGCCCCCCACGTCGACGAGAGCCGACTCTTCTCGTCCGGGAACACGTCCGACCGGGAGATCGTCGCGCCGACGCGAAGCCCCTTGGCGCTGGTGATCACGTCGGGTTCGAGCGCGTAGTGGTCCGACCCCCACCGTTCGCCGGTGCGACCGACGCCCGACTGGATCTCGTCGGCGATCAGGGTGATGTCGTGTTCGTCGGCCAGCGCGGCGATCTCGTCGGTGAACGCCTCCGAGGGGAACCGGTACCCCCCCTCTCCCTGTATCGGCTCCATGATCAGGTACGCCACGTCGTCGGGGTCGACGTGCCCACGTTCGGGGTCGAGCTTCCGCCGGAGCTGCGAGACCCCGTCGGCGAAGAAGCCGCACGAGCAGGTCTCGGCGGTGCAGGTGCGGTCGTCGCAGAACGGCACGTCGTGCACGCCGCTTATCTCCGGGAAATCGCGGCGGTACACGGATTTGGACCGATTGAGCGAGAGCGCGCCCAGCGTCCGCCCGTGGAACGCCCCGTCGAAGGTGATCGCGTGTTTCGCGCCGCCCGACTCGTCGTACGCGATCTTGATCGCGTTCTCGACCGCCTCCGCCCCCGAGTTCGAGAGGAAGACGGTGTCCATATCGTAGTGTGCGGTGACCTCCGTGAGCCGCTCCATCAGTCCGGACGCGCCCGGGACCCCGTCGCCCGGCGACTCGCCGCCGGCGACGTAGAAGTCCTGTCCCGCGATCTTCAGCGGGTCGACGAGGTCGAACTCGGCGAGCGGCTCCATGATCAGCGGGTTGTTGTAGCCGAGGGGCGCGGCGGCGACGTGACTGGTGAAGTCCATGAGAACGTTGCCGTCGACGTCGGTACAGAACGGGCCCTCGGCGGGCGCGGTGCGGTCCCAGACGAACTCGTAGACGTACGTGCTCGGCGCGGCCGACTCGTGGTGGTACTCCACCCATTCCCGCGCGCGGTCGCCCGGGAGGTCGGTCACGTCGGGCGCTGCGGTGTCGCGATCCATGCCGACGTGTGGCCCTCGGAGCGAATAAAGGAAAGGCGATACGGCCGACGTTGGAGAAACGTCCAACTCCGGGCGGAAAGCGTCCGGTCCCGGTCAAAAGATCAGCGGGGAGCGGCCGAGCGACCGGACGTGTCGGCAGATCGAAGACGGGCGGACGAACGAGAGACACGGAGGGCCGGCGAAGGCGCGAGACGAGCCGTTGTCGACCGCCGGATCCCCGTGGGGTCGGTCGATCAGTGGTCGACGTACTGCGCCTCCCACTCGGTCCGCGCGTCGATCTCGCGGCGGCCGCGGCGGGTCAGCGTGTAGTAGTTCGTGCGCCGGTCGCGTTGGCCCTTTTCGACGAGCCCCTTCTCGACGAGCGTATCGAGGTTGGGATAGAGCCGACCGTGGTGGATCTCCTTCTCGTAGTAGTCCTCGAGCTCTTCCTTGATGGCGAGTCCGTGGGGCTCGTCCAAGCCGGCGATCACGTAGAGCAGGTCACGCTGGAAACCTGTGAGGTCGTACATACAACGATCTACACATACCTATCGTGAATAAATAAATATACCGTTATATGGAGCGCCTATCTCTCCGTCACCCCGTGTAGTCGACGGATTTCACGGGATCCGTTCTGTCAGCGGAGCAACCGTCATCTCGACATTGCGCCCCTGAGCCGTCACACACTCGTTTCTACTCCGTTATGTGTTCGGGTTCTGAGACGGTCACGGTCGTCGCCGACGGCGCTGCGGCTCGTCGGTGTTATCGTCGGAAAGAGGCACGCCCGACGCGGAAAAAAGCCGCGTCAGGCCTGCCGATTGGTCCCCGCTGACGCTTCGGCCCTCCAGACGAAGCGTCACCTGAACGTACAGGGTACCGACTGATAAACCTAACGAGCGCGCGCTACATGTGTTCTTCTTCTAACACCCAGCCGAGCGCGCGCTTGTAGTGGGCGAACAGCTCCTCGACGCCGCGGTGGTTCATCTCCTCGTCGTCCAACTGCTCGCGGAGGAACTCGTACTGCTCGCGAACCTCGTCTTCGGAACGCATGGGCTCGGGTACGCTCCCTGCCGGCATAGTGTTGTGGCCGAGGGCGAGCCCTTCGTGAGATCTCGACGCGGTTCCGATCGGTTCCGTCCGGTCGGAAGCGGGTTCGACGGGTCGACGCCGAACGTCCGAGGCCCCGGCCTCGTCGGTCGCCCGCGAACGATACGTTGATACGTCGACCGCGGGTACGAGGTGAGACGATGGACGACCGGACGCGCGAGTACCTCAAGGGCCGGTTCGGCGACTACTACCGCCGGGCCTCGCCGGCGCTCCCGCCGGACGCGAACCTCCGCGAGTGGGGCCACATCCCGTGGACTCGCGGGTCGGGAACGACGATGCTCCGTCACCAGTCGCTGTACGACCTGGGCGACGTGGACACGTTCTTCGCGGACAACGCGCCCCGGCACGCGTACTTCTCGGCCGCCCGCTACGACGATCCCGGTGCGTCGACGATGTCGCAGAAGGGGTGGCGCTCCGCCGACCTCGTCTTCGACCTCGACGCCG
>NZ_NHOA01000084.1 GCF_002727125.1 Halorubrum persicum | reverse complement strand
CTTAGTCTTTTGCTATTCTTGAATCAATCAATCTCTTAGCGATCCGTCTATCCTCTTAGAGACTAAACTGAATGACTCTCTTAGCGTTTTCTCTGCTAAAGGTACAAAACCACTTGTCTACCTCAAAGTCCATTGAGAGGGTAATCTAATAGCACTATATCCATGTGAGAGGTAAGAGAGTGTATCAGCTAGGCTCTGAATGAGCAAAGAGACTGAATCATGCTGAATAGTGTTGACCCTACCCTATCCCCCCGAACGATATTAACCAACATTCAGGATCCGATTGTAGGTTAAGAGCCTAGTCGTTAAGGACCGTTACATAAATTTTAGAGAATAGTCTAAATTGGTCAAATCGCTAGACGTGAAGGGGTTGGGTCGATATTGACTTATTTTCGCTTCAAAGTCTCCCGAGATATACGATTTCTGTGGTACTATTGTACTACCATGTTAGAATACATGAGGTTAATCTCGAACGCGCCCAGCCGGTCGAGCAGCGTGAAGTAGATGGTGTACGCGACCGCCGAGGACAGCACGCCGAGGAACAAAAGCGATCCGACCGCCGGCGGCTCCGGGACCGGAAGCTGTTGCGTTTCGCCCAGTCCGACGCTCAGCCCGTGGATCAACAGGGCGCCGAACAGCATCGCCCACCCCGTGAGCGCGATGCTGGAGAAGCTCGTCTCCACGGTGCGGAGCCCGACGCTGCCGACCGCGACCGCCATCACGCCGATCGAGATGAGCCCGACGCCGATCGTGACGCCCCCGGCGAGGTTCGCGGGGTCCGGCTGGGCGACGAGCCCGACGCCGACGAACGCCAGCACCACGCCGAGGGTGCCTCGCGCGTCGAGGTCGGAGCCGCCGATCCAGGCGGCCGCGACCGCGGCGGTCGCGATCGGAACGAGGCTGTACGTGATCGAGGCGATACCGCTGGTCGTGTACTGCTGGCCGACGAACAGCAGCGAGTTGTTGGCGGCGACGGAGAGCCCCCCGCTGAAGCCGACCGCGGCCAGGTCGCCGCGCGTGCGCGGGAGCGGGCCCGACTCGGTGAGGAGGACGTACGAGACCAACACCAGCGCGGCCACGTCGAACCGATACGCGGCGTACAGTACGGGCGGGTAGTAGTCCAAGCCGACCTCGATGGCGACGAAGGAGCCGCCCCACAGGAAGGCGAGCGTGAAGAACAGGACGACGTCTCGGTACCGGGACACGGACGGGAGAACGGCGACCGGGGATAAAGCGGTGTTCGTTGCGGACGGCGCCGCCGGAACGGCGCCCAGCGACAACTCGCCGGGCCACTCAGTAGCCGCGGACGATCAGGTAGTCCGCGAGATCGGCCAACAGCTCTCGGGACCCGCTTTCGGGGAGGATCTCGAGGTGTTCTTTCGACCGCTCCGTGAGGTCTTCGGCCGTCTCGCGGGCGTACGCGATCGACCCAACGTCCTCTAGGGCCGCCACCGCGTCGTCGATGGCCTCCTCGGTCACCTCGGCGGGGGTGTCGGCGTCGACCAGCCCGTCCACGTCGACGCCCTGTTGGCGAGCGTGGAGGGTGATCAGCGTCTCCTTCCCCTCCACGAGGTCGGAGCCGCGCTGCTTGCCCAGATCCTCGGAGGGGACGGTGAGATCCAGCACGTCGTCCTGAATCTGGAACGCGCGCCCCGAGTCGATCCCGTACTGGTAGAGCGCGTCGACGACCTCGTCGTCGGCGCCGAGCAGGACGGCGGGCGTCGCGGCCGAGGCGCCGTAGAGGACCGCGGTCTTCAGCTCGACCATCTCCAGATACTCTTCCGGAAGGATGTCGTCGCGTGACTCGAAGGAGACGTCGAGCGACTGCCCCTCGCAGATCTCCGTGCAGGTGGACGCCAACATCCGCATCGCCTCCAGCCCGTTGGCGGGGTCCGCGCCCGTCTCCGTCATGAACTCGAACGCCTTCGAGTAGAGCGTGTCTCCGGCGAGGATGGCGGTCGAGGTGTCGTACTTCTCGTGGACGGCCGGGACGCCGCGCCGGAGCTCGTCCTCGTCCATGATGTCGTCGTGGATCAGCGTGAACGACTGGATCACCTCGATGGCGACCGCGGCGCGCATCACGTCGACGGTGTTGCCGTCGAGGGCCGCGAACTCGCGGAAGTCGGCGCTCATCGGCTCAGCGCCGGTCACCGCCTCCGCAGCCAGCGTCGTCACCGTCGGGCGGAGCCGCTTGCCGCCGGCTTCGAGGATGTATCGCGTCGCCTCGTAGAGCCGTTCCGGGTGCTGTACCGGCAGCTCCTCGTCGATAGCGGCGTTGACGAGGTCACGCCGCTCGCGGATGGCCTCCAGCACCCGCGCCTCCTTCGTCTCGCTCGTCATTCGACGAGTTGGATAACGCTCCCGTTCTGCGTGACGTGCACGTCACGTCCGAGCTTGTACCCCTGAGACTTCGCGAGGTCGACGTACGGCGAGCGACCCTTCAGCGTCTGGTGGCCGGGGATGAGGTGCTGGGGCTGGAGCGCCTGCAGCATCTCGTAGTGGCCCTCCTCGCGGAGGTGACCGGAGACGTGGATGTCGTCGTAGAGGCGCGCGCCCTGCATCCGGAGGAGCTGCTCGGACTGGTAGCGCTGCCCCTCGTTGGTCGGCTCCGGGATGACGCTCGCGCTGAAGACGACCTTGTCGCCGTCGTCGATTTCGTACGGCGTCTCGCCGCGGCCCATGCGGGTGAGCATCGCGCGCGGCTCGCCCTGGTGCCCCGTCACGATCGGGAGGAAGTTCCCCTTCCCCTCCTTCATGATGCGCTTGAACGCGCGGTCGACGGACTTGCGGTGGCCGTACATCCCGACGTCGCCCTGGAAGTCGACGAAGTCGAGCCGCTCGGCCGTGCCCGAGTACTTCTCCATCGAGCGGCCCAGGAGGACCGGCTGACGGCCGATCTCGCGGGCGTACTCGACGAGGGTCTTCACGCGGGCGATGTGGGAGGAGAACGTGGTGGCGATGATGCCGCCCGAGTAGTCCTCCATCGACGTGAGGGTGTCCTCGACGTGCTTCTTCGCGTACGCCTCCGAGGGCGTCCGGCCCTTGCTGCCGGCGTTCGTACAGTCCTCGATGTACGCGAGGACGCCCTCGTCCTGGCGGCCGATCTCGCGGAAGCGGTCCATGTCGATCGGGTCACCGATGACGGGCGTGTGGTCCAGTCGCTTGTCGAGGCCGTAGACGATGGCGCCCTCGGGCGTGTGAAGGACCGGGTTGATCGCGTCGATGATCGAGTGAGTGACGTTGACGAACTCCATCTCGACCTGCTCGGAGTCGCCGATGGCCATCGTGCCGCCCGCCTTCATCTTCACGAGGTCGTTGTCGACCTGGAACTTCCCCTCGTCGTCGATCTGCTGTTTGACCAGCTCGATCGTGTACGGGGAGCCGACGATGGGGGCGTCGTACCGGTGCGCGAGCTTCGGAATGCCCGCGATGTGGTCGAGGTGACCGTGGGTGGGGACGATCGCCTGCACGTCGCCCTCCAGCTCGCTCATGACGCGGTCGTCCGGGATCGCGCCCATGTCGATCAGGTCGAGGCTGTGCATGCTTTCGGTCTCCACGTTGTCGTGGATGAGGACCTTACTGAGGTTCAGGCCCATGTCGAAGATGACGATGTCATCGCCCGCTCGGACCGCCGTCATCTGTCGACCGACCTCTTCGTAACCGCCGAGTGTCGCAATTTCGATTTCCATGATTGTCGAGTTGGAACGCCCTTGATCGGCGTCCGGCACTGGTTCCCCGCAAGGAGCCGTCTGCGCTACGTCCTACCGCGCGTCGTTGAAGGCCCCGCTACGGCCGAGCCGACGTCGTCGACCCACCGTGTCCCGCGGGAGTGTGGTATCCCTCGCTACTCCCGCGCACATTAAAAACACCCGGGTTCGGCCGCGCCGGCTCGCGTCCGCGCCCCGCAAAGCGTTTGGGCCTCTCGGTCGAAGGCTCGCCGATGACAGACGTTCCCCGCCGCCGCGCCCTCCTCGCAGCCGCGTCCGGCATCGCCGCGCTGGCCGGCTGTTCCGGCAGCGAGACCGCGACGAACAGCCGTCCGAACCGAGAGCGGCCGATCGACGACTACGAGATCGAAACGGTCCGCGACGAAGACGGCCGCGCGCTGGTCACTACGGGCGACGCGCTCCCGGAACTGTCCGCCGACGAGCGGGCGCGCCAGCGCCGCAGCGCGCGGCGCGTGTTGGTCGCCGAAGAGAACCTCGCCGAACTCACATTCGCCGAGACGCCCCCGGGCGAGACGCTCCGGTCGTTCTGCGCCGAGACGGAGTTCGACGCCGAGTCAGTGTACCTGCTCGCGATGCCCGTCGAAGCCTGCTACGAGATCCGGTTCCGGTCGGTGGCCGTCGAGCGCGACGAACTGGCGGACGACGACCTCCACCCCCGCGCCGACTTCTGCCAGACCTACCGCCCAGCGGACGTCGAGTGCAGCGCGGACGCGATCCACACCGCTGGGTTCGCGATCCGGCTCCCCGTCGCGGCCGACCGCTCCACCGGGAGCGGGAGCGGGATGTCCGGCTCGTGTCGACGGTCGGACCTCCCGACCGTGTTCAACGGATCGGTGGCCCCTGCTAACGGAGGTGGGGACGCGTGACCCGGTCGGACCCCTCCCGGCGTCGGTTTCTCGCGGGGGTCTGCGCGGCCGGCGCGGCGACGCTCACCGGCTGCTCCGGCCTCCCGTTCGGCGAGGAGTCGCCCAGCGACGAGGCACCGGTGTCGCTCTCGAGGGACGACATCGCGGCGATCGAGCGGCCCCCGTCCCCGTTTCCCGCGACGGTCCCGGGATCGATCGCGGACGCACACGAGAGCCGCGCCCGCGAGCTGCTCGACGCCGTCCCGGCCGACCCGTCGGTTCCGAACGCCGCGGTCGTCGCGAAACTCGAACGCGACCGCGAACGGGCCCTCGGTCGCCTGGATCGCGACCCGACCGGCTCCTCCCCGATCGACGCGCTTGGCGCGTGGCGCCGCCGCCGGGAGGACGCCGCAGCGGTCCGGGGTGCGTATCGGGCCGCCACGGGCGGCGACGACGGCGCGAGCGTGGCCCGGCGTCGGCAGGCGGTGCGGGAGGAGCGCGCGGCGCTCGCCGCCGACCTGACGTACCGAGCCGGATCGCCGGCGACGGCGGTGCTGGCGTACGAGCCGATCGAGTCGCTGCTCGCGGAGTGCGAACGCCACGTCCGCCCCCGCGAGACGTACCCGAGCGATCCGGTCGCCGAGCCGTTTCGCGCCGGCGAGGCGGTCGGCGCCGTCGAGCGCGCACGGGCGGCGATCGGAGACGCCCTCGCGATCCGCGAGGCGCACCTCGGCGGACGGGACGACGCGACCTCGCGGTGGACGTCGCTCGTCGCGGCCGCGGACGGGCTCGAGGCGTCCGTGAACCGTACCCGCGGGAGCGTTCTGCGCGGTGATCGCGGGCCAGCGGACGCGAGCGACGAGGACCTGAGCGGAACGGTCGCACAGGAGCTGATCGCCATGACCGACATGCGCGTCGAGTCGGCGGTCGAGGACACCGTGGAGTCGACCGACCGCGGCACGTACGCCACGGCCGTGATCGAGGCCGGTACCGCGCTGGCCGCGATCGAGGCGTCCCGGGCGGTCAACTCCGGAATACGCGACGGCGGGTACCGCGAGGCACCGTCCGCCTCGTCGATTCGGTCCACCTCGGAACGCGTCCGCGAGGCCGTCCGCGAGGCGACCGGCGGCGGGGATCCGCTGGCGATCCGGTTCGTTCGTCCCGCCGTGGAGACGGTCGCGCTCGCCGCCGATCGGATCGAAGAGGGATACGGATCGCCCGGCCGAGCGCAGGCGGAGCTGACCTACGCCGACCTGTACGTCCGCGCCGTGCCGGCCGCGACCGAGTTCGTGCGCGAGCGGCTCGACTGAGCGACCGCCGTCGGTTCGCGTTCGTCTCGGGGCCGTTCCGGGTCGCGTCCCGGTATTTTTATTACCGCGACGGGCGGCGATACGGACAATGAGTGGACGACCCCTCGACGTGCTCGAAGCGTCGCTCGAGGAGCCGGTGACGGTTCACCTGAAGGACGGGACGACCTACTACGGCATCCTCGCCGGGTACGACCAGCACATGAACGTGGTCATCGAGCCAGAGTCGGACGTGGGCGACCGCGTCGACGGCGACCTCGACGGCGAGTTCGCGGTCGCAATCGAAGACACAACGATTATACGCGGCGATAACGTCGTCACCATCAAAGCATGACCGGCTCCGGAACGCCCTCTCAGGGGAAAAAGAACAAGACGGTTCACGTGAAGTGCCGCCGCTGCGGCGAGAAATCCTACCACGTCAAAAAGGAGCGCTGCTCCTCGTGCGGCTTCGGCGACTCGCCGTCCCGTCGCGACTACGCCTGGCAGTCGAAGTCCGGCGACAACTGACGACCGCGCTCTCTTTCGACGCTTCGTTTTCACTCCTTTAGCGGTCGCGCCGTTCCGGACGGTTCCGCGGTCCCCTTTCGTCCCCGACGAGACCGTTGGGGGCCGGCGACTACCGCGAGCGGCTCCGATCGCCCGGATGCGGCGGGTTCCGGAACAGCCCGTCGATCATCGGTACGCACCCCGCGAGCGCGGCGACCGCGGTGGCGGCCGGCCAGGCGTCGAACGCCGCCGCCCCGAGAGCATAGCCGACCGCGAACAACAGCGGCATGCACGCGAGTATCAGGTCAGCACGCGAGAGTCGATCGAGCGGGCCGATGGTGAGAGTCTCGGCCATATATCTCACTCCATATACCCCAGATCACGGAGTTTTTGGCCGATCCGCCGAGCCTCCGCTTCGCTGATCTCGTCCTCCGACTCCATCTCCTGTACGACCACGTGTTTCACGAACTCCTTGACCGACCCGAACGGTTCGTCCTCGATGTACTCCTCGACGTCCGCGACGAACTCCTTGCGCAGCGAGATCGTGGTGTAGTCGCTCATTACTTCGCGACACTCGCTCCGGCCTCAAAAATCTAATTACATGTAATTACAAGCGATGGCCGCCGACTCTCTCAGAGCGCTACTCCACGCGCTCGCGGGCGGCGGCGACGAGCATCGGCAGCATGACGGTCGCGTCGCCGTACACCGAGGCGTTCCGCGCGTCCTTCTCTAACTTCCCCCACGATCGAGCCTCCTCTAAGGTCGCGCCGGAGAGCCCGCCGGTCGCCTCCGGATCCATCGTGATCTGGACCGCGTAGTCGTAGGCGCGCGGCGTGACGAGCATCGTCTGGAGCGTGAAGTTCTTCGGTACGCCGCCGCCGACGAGCAGACAGCCGGCGTCGTCGGCCTCGAACGCGAGGTCGGTCAGCGCCGTCATGTCGTCGAGGGCGTCGAGCGTGAAGTCGGCGGTCTGGGCGTACATCCACGCCTGTAACCCGAGCACGGAGTCCTGCACGGCGGGGCAGTAGATAGGTACGTCGCACTCGTAGGCCGCGGCGGCGACGCCGGGGTCCTCGGCCACGTCGTCGCGCTCGTTGACCGCGGCGTTCGCGCGGCCGAGCTCGCGCGTGAGGTCGGCGATGCCGACGGCGCCGGTGCCCGCTCCGCGCTCGCCGTCGTCCGGGTCAGCCTCCAGCGCCGGGAACACCTCCTCGCGCAGGTGCCCCTCGAGGGCGGCGAAATGCTCCTGTGGAAGGTAGACGTTGTAGATGCGGTCGACGCCCTCGTCGCGGAGCCCCTCGTCGTGCTCGCGGAGGCTCTTCTCCGGGTCGTGGGTCCGCCCGTGGTGGTGTTTCCCGCCGATGGCCTCGATGGCGTCGTGGGTCAGGTTCGCCCCCGTCGTCACCACGGCGTCGACGTAGCCGTCGCGGATGAGGTCGGAGACGATCCGGCGCATTCCGGCGGGCACCATCGCGCCCGCCAGCGAGAGGAACACGGTGCAGTCGTCGTTCGCCCACATCTCCGCGAGCACGTCGCCCGCCTCGTTGACCGAGGCCGCGCCGATCCCTGCGTCGCCGTACCCCTCGACTAACTGTCCGACGGTCATGTCGGCGGTCGCACGGGTGTGGCCGACCGGGTCCTCGTGGAACTCCTCGCGGGGTGGGTCGCCTCCGGCGTCGTCCGTGTCGTGGTCGGCGTCGGATGTGCGTCCGTCGTCGCTGTCGCTCATAGCGAGAGGTGCGGCGCGCGACCGTTTGAAACGACCGATCCGTCGACCGCGCTACCGCCCGACCGCGCCCCCGCTCACCGGGGGGAACAGCGCCAGCTCGTCGCCCGCTTCGAGGGGCGCGTCCATCCCGTCGCCGTGACGGACGTTCTGGCCGTTCCGAAGCACGTTGATGTGCTCGGCGACCTCGCCGTCGTCGAGCACTCGATCGCGGAGGTCCGGGTGCGCTTCCAACAGCGCGTCGAGCGCGTCCCCGACCGTGTCGCCCGGCTCCGCCGCCACGCTGATCTCGCGTCCGCCGGCGATCTCCGCGAGGTCGGCGAACAGCTTCCACTGCATACGTGGATCCCCGCGCGGGCGGCTCAAGAGCGTTGCGCCCGGTCGGCATCGTCAGGGCGGTCCGTCTCCTCGTCGTCCGTCTCCTCGTCGGCCGAACGACCGGGTTCGGTGCCCCCGTCCGTCGGGACCGCCCCGGCTCCCGCCGCGGCGGCCGCCTCGATCCGACGGATCGCGTCCGGACGGCCGACGAGGTACACGAGGTCGCCGGCGCCGAGCGCGTACGCGCGTCGCGGGATCGGCTGGACGGAGCCTCCCTCCGGGCGGATCGCGGCGACGACCGCTCCCACCTCGCCGACGGTGCTCCCCTCGAGATCGCTCCCCGCCTCGACGGTGACGGACGCCATCGTCTCGTCCGCGTTCCGCAGCAGGGAGGCGAACTCGCGGTCCGCGTGCGGCTCCGCCGGGAGCGTCACCAGCCGGTACCCCTCCTCGTCGGTCAGCCGCTCGGCGTCCGACTCGTCGAGCGCGACGGTGACGGCGTCGTCGGCGACCCCCCGCAGCTCTCCGGTCGCGACGCGCTTCGGCTCCGGCTCGTCCCGCCACAGCTGGACCGTGTCGCCGACGGTGGCGGTGTTCGGCGGGTCCGCTGCCACCGCGATCGCGACCGACCCCGGCGCGAGCGTCGGGCCGAGTCCGGCGGCGCGGGAGCCGACCGCGAAGTACTCGACCGTCCCGTCGGCGTCGAGGTCGATGTCGACGTAGCCGACGCCGTACTCCTCTTTGAGCCGAGCGACGAGCCGATCGCGGAGCTCCTCGGTCGAAAGCTTCCGCGGGAAGAGCAGGGTCGTCTCCGCGAGTTCCGCCTTCTTCTCCGGCGAGACGGGGTCGTACGTGTCCATGTCCGCGATCGCGTCGGCCGCCGGGAGCGTCACCGCCGTGAACCGGCCGACTGCGCGCACGACGCCGCTCAGCTCGCCTTCGAGCTGTTTGGCGCCGGAGAGCGCGAACACGTCGACCGCGAGCCGGTCGCCGACGTACCGACCGACGGGCGCCATCACCGCCGCGACGCCGAGCGAGACGAGGTTGAAGAACACGCTCTCGGGCGCGAGCAGCGCCGGGTTATCCCCGACCGCGACCGACCCCAACGAGGTCGTGTTGAGGTACAGCGCCACGACCGAGATCCCCAGCAGACTGGTCACCCCTTCGGGGATCTCCGTACGGAAGTACCAGCGGTAGGCGAGCGCCGCGGTCGCCGCGACGAGCACGGCGACGACCACGAACGTGACGAGGGTGACTGCCGCCTGCCGCGGCCGCGCGAAGCCGACGTCGGCGGCGGTTGCGGCGATGGCGCCGACGCTCGCGGGGTCCGCGCCGACGGCCGCGGCGACCGCGGGCGTCACGCGGCCACCTCTGCGAACCGGTCTATCGCGTCGCGGCTCCCGACGACGAACAGCTCGTCGCCCGCCGACAGCGGCTGCGACCCGCTCGGCGCGATCGTCCACGAGTCGTGACGCGCCGCGAGGACCGCCACGTCGTACGCCTCGCGGACCTCGGCCTCGCCGATGGTGTGGCCGTCCAACGGTCCGCCGGCGACGACCGAGACCTTCCGGAACCGCTTGCCGGTCCGGCGCAGCAGCGCCGTGAGTTCGTACTCCCGGCGGGTCCCTCGCGACAGCACCAGCACGCGCCCCCGGTCCACACCTAGGAGCGCCGTCGCTTCGGACCGGTCGACGGCGACCGTCACCCGTCCCTCGCCGCCGGTCGTCGTGGGCGCGGTCGCCGCCGGGGGAGAGGGGACCGCCGCCTCGCCGCCGTCGGTCCGGAGGTCGTCGTCCGGCGTCGGATCGTCGCCGCCCGCCGGCTCGGCGGCCACTCCCGGTTCCGGCTTGCCACTCGATCGGGCAGCGAGCACGGCCCCTTCGACGACACGGTCCGGGGTGATCACGCGGACCACGTCACCGCGGGCGATCCCGGTCGGCACGAGCGCCGATACCGACACCGCGCGCTTGCCGGCCGGCACCCGCTTCGAGAGCGCTCCGGTCGGCGGCGCGGCCGCCACCGTCGCGCGCGCCTGCTCGTCGATCCGGACCGCCACGTCGGAGAGGTCGAGCTCGGTCTGCAGCCGCTCCGCGAATCGGGCTTCGAGCTCACCGAGCGGGAGGTCCGCCGGGAAGGTCCAGTCGCCGTCGAGGATCGCCTGGCGCGTCTCGGCCGGCAGCGGCGGATACCCCTCCATGTCGCTGACCTCCCCGGACACCTCGACGGAGACCCGTCCTCGACCGCCGACGAGTTCGATCACGTCGGTCGAGAGCGTCCGGTCGCGGAGCTGTTTGAGCGAGATCCGCTTGGGGACGCTGGCGCCCAACCGGTCCCCCTGTGCGTGGGCGTACAGCGAGATCATCAACACGACGACGATCGCCGTGAGAATCGCCGGGGCACGCTCCGACGATCGGATGGTCTGGTCGTTGAGCGCCAGCAGCCCGCCGTTGATGCCGGCGATCGCGAGCGACAACACGACGACCCCGAGCCCGGGAATCGTCACGTCGGTGACGTACTTAAAAACGAACCCGAGCACCCCGGCGACCAGCGCCGGGACGATCCCCGTGATGATGCCGAGGTAGATCCCGAAGACGATCTCGACGGGAAGTGACATACGCCCCTCAACCGGCGGCGGGGTTAAACGTGTGTCGCCACTTGCGGGGTGACCGACCGAGGCTCCCGTTCCCACGCAGAACGGGCTCGTTCCGGCTCGCGGGGTTTAAGTTCGGCGTCGGCGACGAGCCACCATGGAGCTGACCCGTGATTGGGTGACCGTCCGGGCGTCCATTCTGTTGACGTTCGCGGTCGCGGTGCTGTCGATCCTCGCCGGCCTCGCTCAGATCGGCGGGCTCGGTGTCGACGGTCCGCTCTCCCCGCACGTCCCGGAGGTCGTCCGACAGACCGTCGGGTTCACCGGGACGATCACCGGCTTCGCGATGTTCGGGAGCGGGTTTGCGCTGCGGAACGGCTACCGCGTCGGCTGGTACTCCACGGCCGTTCTGCTCCCGTTGACCGCGCTTCAGGGGCTGATGCAGGCGTCGGTGTTGTCGTTCCCCTTAGTGGCGCTGTCGGTCGTCTCGATGCCGGCGCTGATGTACAACCGGCGCCGGTTCGACAGGCACTTCTCGCCGTCGCCGACCCAACTCGCGGCCGGCGCGGCGCTCGTGACGGCGATCTCGTACGGAACGGTCGGGACCTACGCGCTCAGCGACCAGTTCGAGGGGGTCGAGACGATCGTCGACGCGTTCTACTTCACGGTCGTCACCGCCTCGACCGTCGGATACGGCGACGTTCACCCGGCGAGCGGTCCCGCCTCCGACATCGCGCAGCTGTTCGTGCTCTCCTCGCTCGTGATGAACGTCGCCGCGTTCGCGGTGGCGCTCGGTGTCCTCCTCACGCCCGCCATCGAGGCGCAACTCTCCAAGGCGCTCGGAAAAATGACTGACAAACAGATCGACCTCCTCGACAACCACGTCCTCGTGCTCGGGTACGGGGACCTGACCGAACCGATTCTCGAAGAACTCGACGCCCGCGACGGCACCGAGTACGCCGTCGTGACGACCCACCAGACCGCCGCCCAGCGGCTCGCGGACCACGACGTTCCGGTGCTCACCGGCGACCCGAGCGACGTCGAGCCGCTCGAACGCGTCAACCTCGAGGGCGCCCGCGCGGTTGTCGTCGCGACCGAGGACGACGCGCGCGACGCCCTGGCGATCCTCACCGCCAGACAGCTCAATCCCGACGTGCGGATCGTCGCGGCGGTGACCCAGCGGGAGAACATCAACAAGCTCCGCCGAGCCGGCGCGGACCAGGTGATCTCGCCCACGACGCTCGGCGGCCACATCCTCATCGACTGCGCCTTCGGCGCGGACAGCGCCGACGCGACGACCGACCTCCTCGGCGACGCGATCGACGACGTGGAAGAGCTCGACGACGACTGATCGCGGGGGCTCTGGCCGCCCGACGTTCGGTCGTACGAGCGCCTTCAGCGACTCTGCCGCCCCTTCGTCTGTCGGTAATCCCGACTCAGCACGTTCTCGCGCATATGCGTCCGGAACGCGTCCGCCTCGTCGTCAGTCATCGCCGCCGGCTCCTTCATCGGCACCAGTTCGAAGCCCCGTCCCCGGATCGTCGTGGCGTGCTCGGTGTCGATGTCGAAGGAATCCGGGCGCCGCGTGGTGTACTCGACCGCCAGCTCGCGGAGCGGTCGCTCGCCGACGGGGACGATGATCTGCGGGTTTATCATCCGGATCTCCGCGTTGAGGAACGGCTCGCAGGTCTCGACCTCGCTGTCGGTCGGCTCGCGCTCGGGGTGCCGACACCGCGTCAGGTTCGTGAAGAAGGCGTTCTGTACGTCCGGCTCCGACGCGTCCGGCGCCGACCGGACGAACCCGAGGTCGGCGAAGATCGACTGTATCCGCTCGCCGGCGCCCGCACCGGTGAAGGGGATACCGTTGGCCTCGGCGGGGGCGTTCGGTCGCGCGCCGACGACGAGGAACTCCCCGCCCACGTCGCCGTAGCCGTGCACGACGCGATCGCGGGGGCCGCACAGCTCGGGACAGTTCTCGCAGTCGGTGTCCATCCCGAACGGGTTCCGGAGCTCTTTCTGGTTCGCGTCCACGGCCCCACTGCGTCCCGCGGGCTGGTAAACGCTCCGCTGGCGGGATCGAAGCGTCGAGCCCCGAGAAGAACGACCGTTTCCGTCAGTTCAGCGCGTAGGTGTCGCCGTCGCAGTCGACCATATCCTCCTTCCGGAGGGTCTTCAGAATACTGTACAGCGAGAGCTTCTTCATCCCCAGCGACTCGCCCATCTCCGAGACGGTGGCGTCGCCGTTCGTCGTCAGATACAGGTAGACGAGCTTCGCCCGGGGAGACTGCAGCTCCGGCGGAAGCGCCGGCGCCGCGGCGGGTGCGGTCTGTGTCTCTAACATCTTGTCCGATGCATTGGGTTCGACGATAATAAACCCCCTATTCAACGATCGTCGAAATCACAGAGACCGGCTGAAACGGAGCAAAAACGCCCAAAGCGCGTCGGAACGCGGTCGGAACTGTCGGCGCAGAACGCATCGACGGCCGCGATCGTCGGCCGGATTTCGACCGACGACGGATAGGAAACCGTGAACGATCCGGATCGATCGTGGCTGTGCCGGCGTTCAGTACGACCCTGTGCCGGCGTTCAGTACGACCGGTTCTTCGGCTCGTAGGTCTTGTTCTCACCTTCGAGGATCGTCGGCTTGTACCAGAGTTCGGGTTCGCCGTCGTTCCACGAGATGAGGGTGTGTTTCAGCCAGTTCTCGTCTTTCCGCTCCTGGTGTTCCTTCCGCCAGTGGGCGCCGCGGAACTCCTCGCGCGCGAGGGCGCCCATCGTGAGCGCCTCGGCGATGTCGAGGATGTTCCGGGTCTCCATCGTGTGGATGAGGTCGGTGTTGAACGTCCGGGACGGGTCCGAGACGGCGACGTCTTTGTACGCCTCGCGGGCCTCGCGGAGGTCGCCGAGCGTCTCGGCGAGCCGGCCCTCCTCGCGGAACACGTTGACGTTCGCGGTCATCGTCTCCTGGACCTTCGAGCGGATCTCGGCGTGGTTGCGTCCCTTCCGCGAGAGCAGTTCCTCGACGCGGGACTTGGCGCGCTCGACCTCGGCTTCGAGGACGCCGTCGGGGTCGGTCGCCACCGCGCCGCCGTCGGCCGCGGCGGGACCCTGTCCGCCGACCTCGCCGACCTCGATCTCGAACTCGTAGTCGGCCGGCTCCCAGTCGCCCTGCTTGCCGGTCGTGACCTCGGCCTCGCCCATCTCCTCGCCGGCGGCGTGGCGCCCGGCGCGCTTGCCGAAGACGATGAGTTCGGGGAGGGCGTTGCCGCCGAGGCGGTTCGCGCCGTGGACCGACGCGCAGGCGCACTCGCCGGCGGCGTAGAGGCCGCCGATGACGGTCTCCCCGAACTCGTTCGTCTCGATGCCGCCCATCGCGTAGTGTTGGCCGGGCTTGACCGGCATCGGCTCCGTGAGCCCGTCGGCGCCCTCGAAGTCCTCCGCGAGGTGGAGAATGTTCTCCAGTCGGTCGAGAATGCGCTCCTCGCCGAGGTGGCGCATGTCGAGGTGGACGTACTCGTCCTCGATACCGCGACCCTCGTTGACCTCGGTCAGCTCGGCGCGCGAGACCACGTCCCGAGAGGCGAGCTCGCCGTCGTTGTTCGCGTAGCCGTGCTCGAACATGAACCGCTCGCCGTCCTCGTTGTAGAGGATACCCCCCTCGCCGCGGACCCCCTCAGAGATGAGGACGCCCGTCGACGGCAGCGTCGTCGGGTGGAACTGGATGAACTCCATATCCTCCATCGGGACGCCCGCGCGGTACGCCATGGCGACGCCGTCGCCGGTGTTCGCGACCGCGTTCGTGGTGTGATCGAACACCTGTCCCATCCCGCCGGTCGCGAGGATGACGCCGTTCTCGGCGCGGAACCCGCTGATCTCGCCGCTCTGGATGTCGTACGCGACGACGCCGTGGCAGGTCCGCTCCGCCGGGTCCTCCTCGTCGGTGACGGCGAGGTCCATCACGTGCCACTCGTCGTACACCGTGATCCCCCGTTTGACCACCTGCTCGTACATCGTGTGGAGCATCTGGTGGCCGGTCTCCGCGCCGGCGTACGTCGTCCGGGGGAAGGAGAGGCCGCCGAACGGTCGCTGGGAGACGCGTCCGTCCTCCTCGCGGGAGAAGGGCATACCCCAGTGTTCGAGCTGGATGACTTCTTCGGGGCTCTCCTGACAGAGGGCCTCGACCGCCGGGGCGTCCCCGAGGTAGTCGGACCCCTTCATCGTGTCGTAGGCGTGGTCCTCCCAGGAGTCGGCGTCGCGCAGCGCCGCGTTGATGCCGCCCTCTGCCGCACCGGTGTGCGATCGGACCGGGTGGAGTTTCGAGACGATGGCCACGTCGGCTCCCGCTTCCTGTGCCGCGATCGCCGCCCGGAGTCCCGCCCCCCCGGCGCCGACAACGATAACGTCGTGTTCGTGCATTGTTGTATGATCTCTCGTTAGGTTCGGAGTGACTTGAGCGTGTCCACCGTGCTCACCAGAACTTCAGGTTGTTCTTGACCGCTTCGCGCTTCAGCTCCTGGATGTGCTCGGTGAGGGGGATGTCCTTCGGGCACACCTCGGTACAGGAGAACTGGGTCTGGCACCGCCAGACGCCGTGCTCCTGTTCGATGATCTCCAGCCGCTGCTGTTTGATGTCCTCGCCCTCGCGCTCGTCCATCGCGAACCGGTAGGCCTTGTTGATCGCGGCGGGGCCGAGGTACTCGTTGTCGCCGGCGGCGATGTTACACGAGGACATACACGCGCTACACCAGATACACCGGGTCGACATCTTGATCTTCTCGCGGTTCTCCCGCGTCTGCCGCTGCTCCTCCAGCTCGCCGTCGGGGTACTCGTTCGTCTGGAAGTACGGCTCGACGGCCTCCATCTGGTCGTAGAAGTGCTCCAAGTCGACGACGAGGTCCTTCCGAACGTCCGCGTGCGGGAGCGGCTCGACTCGGATCGGCTCTTCGAGGTCCGAGATCTGGGTCTTACACGCCAGCTTCTGGCCGCCGTTGACGAACATCGCGTCGGAGCCGCAAACCGCCTGCCGGCAGGAGTGTCGGAACGTGAGCGAGGAGTCGTACGTGTCCCGCGAGTACATCAGGGCGTCGAGGACGGTCATCCCCTTCGTGAACGGGACGTGGAACGTGTCGAATCGGGGCTCCTGTTTCCCCTCGATCTCGGGGTCGTACCGGAACACCTTCAGCTCGATCGTCTCCTCGTCGGCGGCGGCCTTCTCGGCCTCTTCGGCCTGTCGGCGCGCCCGCTCCTCGGCGGCGCGTCGCCGCTTCTCGTCGCGGCGCTCGTCGCCCTTCGAGGGAACGTCCGCCTCGGCGTCGGTCTCGCTCGATTCCTCCGTCTGTGTCGGTGTCTGTGTACTCATAGTTCAGAGCAGTGGGAAGCCGCCCGCCCACGCGTTCGCCGTCCGAATCCCCTGGAACAGTAGCACGACGCTCGCGGCCACGAGCGACCACTTGACGACCGTGCGCTTGGTACCGGTGAGCCCCTGGTTGACGAGGGCGTTGTACACGCCGTTGACCCCGTGGAACGTCGCGGTCACGAGGAACAGCACCATCAGCGAGTAGTAGCTCAGCTGCTCCATCCGCGCCGAGCTCGCCGCGAGCGTGACCTCGTCGGCGTGGTGGACGAAGTGGAGCAGGAAGAAGTGGAACGCCAGCACGACCAGCAGGAACGCCGCCGTGACGCGCTGGATCAGCCACATCCGACCGCCGGAGTTGAACGAGGAGTAGCGCTCAGCCATCTCAGAACGCCCCCGCGATGAAGGTCGGAACGGACGCGACGGTGATCGCTCCGGTCAGGATCAGCGACGCGTAGAAGCTCTTGTCCTGTGCCTCCAGCCCGACTCCGAGGTCGACGAGGAGGAGCCGGGTGCCGTTGAGCATGTGGAAGACGGCGACCGCGAGCAGGCCGACCTCCAAGATGCGAACCAGCAGCAACCCTTCGAGGCTGACGATCGTCCCCGTGAACACGTCGGTTTCCGAGCCCTGGAACATCATCGTCGCGCCGTTGGCTGCCGGGATCGCGGTACTCAACACAGCGATGTGAGTGAACAGATAGCCGATGAGCACCCACCCCGTGAACTTATGGAAGATCCAGGCCCACATCCCCGCTTGGAACTCCCGCCAGCGGCTGAAGTCCTCGATGAGGCCTCGATTGTACGACTGACTCATACCTACCGGTTTCAACCGCGGTCGTATAGTAGTTACTAACACGGCGGGATCCACCCCGACAGATCCCCCTCCCGCATCCGGGGTCGTTCTGTCCGGCGTGTGGCACGCGACTCTGTCCGGCGTGGGCACGCGACCCCGTCCGACGAGTGGAACCTGGTCCCCCGGACGCGGCTCACAACACTCCGAGGTGTGGCGCACGGTGGCATGTCCGTCTCGCTCGCGGAAGCCTTTTATGCGGTCCGCCCTCGAGTACGGATGCAATGGCGAAAGGCGAAGTTGACTTCTTCAACGACACTGGCGGCTACGGATTTATCGAGACTGACGACGCGGACGAGGACGTGTTCTTCCACATGGAGGACGTCGGCGGCCCGGACCTCGAAGAGGGTCAGGAAGTCGAGTTCGACATCGAGGAAGCGGACAAGGGTCCGCGCGCGACGAACGTCACCCGCCTGTAACTCCGGCGACGACGTTCACGGGAGTATCGGCTTTTCGACTGTTCTACACCGCTGAGCCGCTGCTCCGTCCGGCGTAGCGGCCGGCGGGTTCCTCGATCGATAAGGATTTACTGATCGCTGACTGACTGGTCAGTCAATGAGCGACCAGCCGGGCGCGGCCGACGAGATCATGGACGGGGTTTACCACGCGCTCCGCGCCCACGGCTACGCCGGCCTGACGATGCAGGACATCGCCGACGAGTGCTCGAAGAGCAAGTCGCTGCTCCACTACCACTACGACACCAAGGAGGACCTGCTCGTCGCCTTTCTCGACCGCGTCATCACCGACTCCGAGAACCGCATCGCGGCTCACGCGGACGACCCCCCCGCCGAGCGCCTCGTGGGGTTCATCGGCTGGTTCGTCTTCGATTCCGGAGCCGTCGATCGCGAGGCGTTCCACATCGCGCTTCTCGAACTCCGCACGCAGGGGCCGTTCAACGAGCCGATCCGGAACCAGCTCGCCCGGAGCGACGACCTGCTCCGGGGGACCGTCGTCGACATTCTCGAATCGGGGATCGAAGAAGGGGTCTTCCGCGACGTCGACGTCGGGGAGACCGCGGCGCTGCTGGTCGCGACCCTCGACGGGGCGCGGACGCGACAGATCACGCTCAGTCGGGGCGCGGACGCGGTCGACGGTGACGGGTCGGAGGGGGACGGCGGGGACCCGGAGGGCTCCGGCCCCGAGCCGACCTACACGCGAGCGGTCGCGGAAGCGACCCTCCGACGAATCGTCGAGCCGCTCCTCGCAGAGGGCGCGGAACTGCCGTCGCTCGAGGCGGGCATCGCGGCGATGGCGCCCGTCGACGAGAGCGGGAGCGAATGACCGGCGCCCCGAAACGAGGCGACTGACGTGGGGCTGCTCGGGATCGATCGGCCGCCGACCGTGCTGCTCGCGGTGATCGCCAGCACCTTCTTCGTCGGCTTCGGCGGCGGCGTCGTCTTCCCCATCCTGCCCAACCTCGGCGCGGTGCTCGGCATCTCGGCGTTCATGGTCGGCGTGATCCTCTCCGCGAACCGGTGGGTGCGGCTCGTCGCCAACGCGCCGGCCGGCGCCCTCGTGGACCGGTACGGGACGAGAACGCCGTTCGTACTCGGCCTGTTCGTCGAGGGCGTCGCGACCCTCGGCTACGTCGCCGCGCTCGTGATGCCGCCGGCCGAGTCGCTTCGACCGCTCGCGGCGTCGCTGCCGGCGCTCGCGGCCGGTCCGGTGACGGTCGGCCCGGAGGGATGGTTCGCTGCGGTGGCGGCCGTCGTCGCCCCCGAGACGTGGTTCTTGATCGCGCGGGTCCTCTGGGGGGTCGGCTCCGCCGCGGTGTTCGCGACCGCGTACACCATCGCCGCCGACCTCTCGGACAGCGGCTCGCGGGGGACGAACATGGGCGTCGTCCGCGGCGGCATCACGATGGGATTCCCGGCCGGCCTCGTGCTCGGCGGCGTCGTCTCCGCGGTCGCCGGCAACGTCGCGGCCTTCGCCGTCGCCGCCGCGTTCGCGCTGACGGCCAGCGTCGTCGCCTACCGCTACGTCCCGGAGACGCACGTCACGAGCGACCGGTCGGAAGAGTCGATCCGGCCGTGGGACATCGACACCGCGGTCCCCGCGCTGACGGTCGGGCTGGTCAACTTCGGGCTGATGTTCGCGTACATCGGCGCGCTGTTCTCCACGCTCGTGCTGTTCCTCGGCGCAAACGACATCTCCCTGCTGGGGCTCGCTCCGCAGGGAACGTCGGGGCTGTTCATGGCCGGGACGGTCCTCTCGGCGGCGTGCTTCATGTTCGTCGGCGGGCGGATCTCGGACACCCGCGACTCCAGGACCCCGATACTGTTGACGTTCCTCGTGGTCTCGTTCGCCGGGTTCCTGCTGCTCGCTCGCGCCGGGTCGGTGGCCTCGCTCGCCCTCGCCTGCGTCTTCATCGGTGCCGGGCAGGGCGGCACGAGCGGCCCGATGATGGCGCTGCTCGCGGATCTGACCCCCGACGAGCGGATGGGCCGAGCGTCGGGGACGAACAACGTCCTCGGCGACGTTGGGGGCGGCCTCGGTCCGATGGTGTCGCTGCCGCTGATCGAGGCGGTGGGCTTCGCACCCATCTACGCCGCCTGCGCCGTCCTCCCGCTCGCCGCGGGCGCCGTGCTCCTCGTCGGCGTCCGCCGCGAGACCGGGACGTTCCTCCCCGGGCGCACCGCGAGGGAGTCGGGGTCGGGAGACGGGTCGGCGACTCCGGATCCGTAGTCGTCCACTCCTCCAGCCGCGCCGCCGCCTCGGTTCACCCACCGTGTGAACGAGCGGCCGTAACCGATCCCCGCCCTCGGTTCGCCCGCGGACGGGCGACGGCCGCCCCGACGCCGATATCGGAAGTGTGCGAACCGCTGGCTCCCCCTGCCCGAAAGAACAACCGTTAAAAGTCGTCATCGGGTTCGTACGGATATGGCTGGAACTATCGAAGCGCTCGTCCCCGGCGGGCAGGCCAACCCCGGTCCGCCGCTCGGTCCCGAGCTCGGACCGACGCCGGTGGACGTTCAGGACGTCGTGTCGCAGATCAACGAGGAGACCGCCGCGTTCGACGGCATGGAAGTGCCCGTCACCATCGAGTACGACGACGACGGCTCCTTCACGATCGAGGTCGGCGTCCCGCCGACGGCCGAACTGATCAAAGACGAGGCCGGCTTCGAGACCGGCTCCGGCGAGCCGCAGGAGGACTTCGTCGCCGACATGTCGATCGAACAGGTGAAGAAGGTCGCCGAGCAGAAGTCGACCGACCTGCTCGCGTACGACGTGAAAAACGCCGCCAAGGAGGTCGGCGGCACCTGCGCCTCCCTCGGCGTCACCATCGAGGGCGAGGACGCCCGGACGTTCGACGACCGCGTCGACGCCGGCGACTACGACGACGTTCTCGAAGCGTAACGCGGCGGTCTCGGCTTTTCGTCCGCTGCTTGTTTCTCACCGTTCGTTTACACTGCGGGCCGTTCCGCGGTTTCGACCTCCGCCGTATCGGTCGAGACCGGCCGCACGTCGGTCCACGTCCACCCGATGATCGCAGCGGCGGCGACGGTCGCATAGAACTGGACGAAGAGCCCGGCGATCGTGCCGAGCATCGGAACGATCGAGAGCACGCCGATCGCCAGCGCACCGACAAACACCACCGCGACGGCGGTGAGCCATCCGACGGCGTACGTCCGCTTCGTGGCGATGCCCCAGAGCGTGCCGATCGCGAAGCCGTCGCCGACGCGCCCCGAGTCGGCGACCGCGGCCAGCGCGGCCGGCGTCACGTAGGTCCCGGCGAGCGAGACGACGAGCGCGACGACGACGAGCAGCAGCAGCCTGCCGATTGCGACCGTCACGACGGCGTCCTCGCTGTCGCGGAGGTAGTTTACCGAATCTGATAGCATGGGTGATCCCAGGTATCGACGCTCCGAGCGGAGTTAACCTCGTACGGTCGGCTCACTCCGGAAACGCGGTGTGGATCCGGTCGATCGGTCGCGGACAGCGCGCACGGCGGTTTTATCCCCGACCCCACGGACGTTCCGATATGCCCGACCTCAATCCGATCGCCAAGCGCATCCACAACGTCCAACCCCGACCCGTCCGGCTCTCCCTCGACGACGGCGAGACGGGCGTCTTCGAGTTCTCCTCGACGGAGTTCTTCCAGCGGGAGTTCCGTGGCGAAGGCGTCCGCACCGACGCGGACGGCGACGCCGACTTCCGACTGATCACCTCGGAGGACCACGAGTCCGTACTGCTCGGGCGCTCCGGTCCCGACGAGGAGGGATGGACGGTCGTCGGCGAGGTCGTCGAGGCGGAGCGCGCGGCGGAGTGATCGCCGGCCGCCGCCTACCGAACGACGGTGACGGGGGCCTCGGCGCGGCGGACCACGCCTTCCGCGACGCTCCCGAGCAGGACCCGGGAGAGCCCGGTCCGCCCCTGACTCGCCAACACGATGTGATCGAACGGCTCCCCGGAGCCGTCGTCCTCGCCGACGGCCTCCTCTCCGCCGGCCACGCCGAGGATCGTTCCCGTCGGTCGCCCGACCTCCAGCCGCGTCTCGACGGATCGGTCGACCGCGGAGCTCACCTCGGTTAAGATCCGCTCGCCGCGCTGTTTGGCGCTCTCGTACCACTGATCGGCGGCGCCCGGGAACCCTCCCTCCGCGCCCGTGGCGGAGTCGGCGGGGTTGATCACGTGCAGCGCCGTCAGCTCGGCGTCGGGCCACTCCGACGCCGCGAACTGGAGCGCCTCGGTCGCCTCCGTCGATCCGTCGACCGCCACGAGGATGCGCTTGGCCATGTTCTCGCTTCTCTCACTCGGGATAAAAAGGGCGGCGGCGGCTCCGGCGCGGCGACAATCCGGTCAGTCGTGCCGCGTCACGCACTCCGAGAGCCCGATCAGCTCCACCGGCTCGGAGTTGTCCGGCGAGTAGACGACCATCTGCCCCTTCTCCATGTACGGCACCTTCCCGGCGAGGTTGGCGGGGATGTTCACGCTGGAGATCGCGTCCTCGTCGCCGAGGTTCAAGACGATCTTGGTGTTCACCTGTTTGAACACCGACTCGGCCACGTCTTGCGGATCCTGCGTGATCAGGAAGAGGCCGAGCCGCTCCTTGCGGCCCTGCTTGGCCGCCTCCGTGAACTTCTGGACGACCTTCCGGGCCTGCACCGTGTCGGCGTCGGCGAGGAAGTTGTGCGCCTCGTCCATGCCGACCAGCAGCGGCGTCTCCTCGATCCGGTCGCTGTCGGGGTCGTTCGAGAGCTTGTCGTCCACGAGCAGCCCCGCGACCGCGAGCACGACGATCTCCTTCTGCCGGGAGGTCGGGAGGTGATAGGTGGGAACCACGGAGAGCCCGCCGGGCCGGACGAGGGTGTGGTCGAGCTCCGTGATCGGCTTCGCGTCCTGGTCGAAGACGCCGCCCGGAACGCCGCGAACGCGGCGCTTGACGGCGTCGAACGTCGCCTCGTGGACGCGGCCGCTCTCGTCGAGCTCCTCTTTGAGCGCCGGGTCGTCGAGGTACGAGAGGAACTGGCTGTACGTCCCGTCGTCCCCGTAATCGCCAAAAAAGCGGTTCAAAAGCGTTAGCAGGGCCGGATACTGGTTCTCGTTGAGCCCGGAGCCGGCGACGAGCCACGGCATGTCCCGCGCCAGCGAGAAGGGGATCGTGAACTCCACGCGCTCCGCCCGGTGCCCCTCGCCCGGATACGTCGCCGTTTCGACCCGCGGCACCAGCGCGACGGTGTCGTCGTGGCCGCCGTGCGCGATCCCCTCCCGATCCAGCCGCCGCGCGAAGTCGGCGTCGAGGTCGGGGTTGTCGTCGTGCATCTGCGCGTACTCGTCCTGCGGGTCGAACTGAACGACGGCCATCCGCGACTCCCGCCCGTCGCCGGTCGGGTAGGTGCGGTCCGAGTCGAGGTACTGCCGGAGGACGTTCTTCGAGGCGTGGGTCTTCCCGGAGCCGGTCCCGCCGGCGACGAGGGTGTGGCGGAACGCGAGGGGGTCGCCGTCGGCGTAGTCGTCCTTCACCCGGTAGTCGACGGTCGGGGGCTCGGCCGCCGTCCGGACCTTCTCGCCGCCGACCGAGAGGTGCCCGAGGAAGACGCCGTCCTCGGGGATCTTCAGCCCGGTCTTGATCTCGGCGTCGTCGGAGGCCTCCTCGACGACCGCGCCGGGCTTCGGCACCCGATCGGTCATCCGGCGTTTCATGTCGTCGCCGGTCCCGTACACGACCGACATCGGCTCCAACTCGGCCATGAACTTGTAGTCGCGCTCGGCGAAGTCGTCGCGGCGCATCTGCCGCCGGGCGTGGATCTCGGTGGCGTCGTCCGACCGGAACTCCTGGGCGTACTCCAGCCCGGTGATCCGACAGAACAGCCGCTCGCCGTCCGGGTACGGGATCAGGAGGTACTTCCCGAGCCGGACCGCCTCGCGGTTCCCGGTCGTGACGAACGCCCGCAGCGTGGTCTCGTCGTCCTCCTCGGCCACCCGGAGCCCCTGCGAGACGGAGACGACGCCGAGCCCGGTGTCCTCGCCGGTCGCCTCCACGTCGTACGCCGCGAACGCGTCGTCGGTCGCGGCGTCGCCGCCGGCCGTGTTCGCACCGGCGCCGTCGGTCGCGCTGCCGCCGTCGACCCCGTCGCGTCCGGTGCCACCGCCCTCGGTGCCGCCGGGCTCGGCAGCCGCGGGGTCGGCAGCGTCGGCGCCCCCGCCGCCGTCGTCCTCGTCGTCGCCGAACTCGGTGAAATCCTCCAGCGTCATGACGGACCCACCACCTCCCGCGCCGAAAGCGTTTCCCCCTGTCGTCCGGTTCGGGAGCGCCCGCACGGACCCCTTTTGAGTCTCCGGGCCGTACCGGAGACATGATACTCGTTCGCGGCAGCGGCGGCGGGACGGATCTCACCGGCACGGTGTTCGAGCGCGGTGAGGATCCCCCCGCCTACAAGGGCGCACCTGACGAGGACGCCCCGTACGTCTGGGTGTGCGACTCCTTCTACGAGGTCGAGAGCGGCGGGTCCGCCCTGCGCGTCGACGGCGAGGAGATCCGGGTCGCCTTCGAGGAGCCGATGCCCCGCGGGTTCGACACCCGCGATCAGGCCCTCGACGCGGCTGAAGAGCACGTCCGGACGCAGTTCGCCAGAATCGGCGTCGACTCCGACGCCGTCGAGATCGAGGTGACGAAAGAAGAGCCGGCCTGAGCGCGCTTCGCGATGCCGACGGCGCCGATCAGTCGGAGTCGTCCGCGTCGTCGTCGGCGTCGCACACCCCGAGCGGGAGGGCCTCGGCGCGGGCGGCGTCGGCGTCGATCCCCTCGTAAGCGTCGTCGATGAGGCGCGCCAGTTGGGTCTCTGGAGTTACGCCTCGAGCGGCCGCGAGCGCCGCGAGCCGCTCGTACTGCTCGTCCGGCACCGACACGGTCCCCTCGTTCATACGAGACGCTCCAACCCGGAGGTACAAAAGTATTGTTCGGAACGCGGCGCTCCCGGCGCGCATCGGAGGGAGCTCCGGGGTCGCGTTCCGACTCGCGCTCTCAGGAACCGCGGTCCGCCCCGCGCTCCCCGAGCAGCCCCCACTCCTCGAACCGGTCGAACAGGGCGTTCATCACCGTCGCTTCCGCCCGCGAGAGGTGTTCCCACGCGGTCGTCGACCCGATGCCGAGCTCCGTGGCGACGTCTTCGACGCCGACGCCGCCCCCGTGGTCGTAGTACCCGACCGCGATGGCGGTCGCGAGCACCTCGCGCTGCCTGTCGGTGAGCCCGTCGAGGATGCCCGCGTCGGGCAGTTTCGGTGAGCGATCGAGAGCGGAGAGCTCGATGTTGCGGGCGAGCTCGACGTCGTTTCCGCCGCGTTCGATCCCGCGGATCAGCGCCGAGAGGTCGTCATCGGCGTCGAGGTACACCGTCCAGCGCTCGATCCCCCCGGAGATGGTCGTGCCCATCCGGTAGTGGACGCCGAGGGACGCGAGCCGCTCGCCGATCCCCTCCCAGCCGTCGGTGTTGACGGTGAGTATGACGTACGCGTGGCCGCCGTCGACCGGCGAGATCGGCTCCGCCGACACCACGGGATCGGCGCGGCGGAACTCGGTCAGAAACGACTCGATCTCGGCCGTGGGCCCCCGCAGCTCCACGATCCGCTTTCGCTCGCCGCCCGTCCCCGTCATCGAGGAGACCGAGCGAAGCGTCACCTCCGGGTGCCGTGCACTCACCTCCGACTCCGGGCCCCCGCGGTGGCGGACCCGCAGCGTCACTTCGCGCATGCGTGACCCGTGATCGCGGGCGTTCAAACGGCTTCCGACAGCGCGCTGCGCCCGCGTCCGTCGTCCGCGTGCAGGGAGGAGAACCCCCCGTCGGCCACGCGCTTATTGCACCGCGCCGCCAAGGGCGACCGGATGCCCGACCGACCCTCCAGCGGGGGCCGAGACGTGGCGGCTCCGGACGATCAGGCGTCGACGACTGTCGCCGCCGAGGTCGACGACGCTCCCGAACCGCCCGGCGACGAGGTCGACGACGAGGTACAGCGTCGCCTCCGAGAGGCGTACCTCAATGACGCGGAGCGCGAGCTGATCGTGACCGGGGTGCGGTCGGCGGACGAGGAGGTCGTCGTGGAGTTCCGCACCCCGCACGGCGACGCGACGCACACCGAGCGGTTCCCCGCCCCCCGCCACGGCTCGCTGGCGGAGTCGACGGCGTTCCTCGCCTTCCTCGAGGCTGCGGGCGTCTCGCCGCTCGACGTCGACGAGGTCGTCGGCGCCAGAGTGCCGGCGACGTACGAGGGCGACGGCTGGCGGCTCGACGAGTCGTACCTGCCCGACGCGGTCGACGACGCAGGGGCCGCCGACGGGGGCGGTCTCCGCCCCAGATCGGCGTGGGCGCGGTCGAAGGAGTGGCTCTGGACGTACCGCTACTGGCTGTTCGCGGCGGTGCTGATCGGCGGCGAACTGCTGTTCGTGGCGCTCGTCATCGCGCTGTTCACCTGACCCCGCCGCTGCCGGCGCGAACGGGCGATTACTCCTCCTCTTCGAGGATCTCGCCCGCCTCGCCGCGCTCGGTCTCCTCCACGTCGGCGCGCTTCCGGACGTCGACCCGGTAGTCGGTGAGGATGTCACGGCCCAAGAGGAGCGGGTACTCCATGTGTCCGCGGTCCTCGACGCTGGCGGTGACGGTGTGCTGGTTGCCGCCGATCCCGATGACGAGGTCGACGACGGGGCGGGCCTTCCCGCCCTTCATGCTGCCCGACTTGACTCGGGTCATGCTCTTGATCGGGCCGGCGCCGATCTCGGCGGCGAGCTGGGTGTCGATGCTGGTCCGGGTCGCTCCCGTGTCCGACTTCGCGAGCGCCTGGTCCGACCCGGAGGTGCCGGTGACGACGACCTCCTCGATGTAGCCGATCACCGGCTGTTCGGTGGGCGTCGGCTTCGGCATCGGCGCGCAGGAGGGCCGCGAGTCGTCGAGCGTCGCCGAGATGCGCTCGACCTCGTCGTCGTCGACCTCGCCGCCGACCGCCTCGATCGCGAGCTTCGCGATGTGCGGGGCCGGGCTCGTGCCGGTCGCCTCGAACAGCCCCTTGAACCCGGCCGTCGGGTTCACTTCGAGGACGTACCAGCCGTCGTACCCCTCGACGAGGTCGACGCCGGCGTAGTCCAGATCCATCACGTCGGCCGCGTACAGCGCGGTCTCGGCGGCCTCCTCGGGCATGTCGTCGGTGGCGTCCTCGACCGCCCCGCCGAGCGCGACGTTGGTGCGCCAGTCGCCCTCGGGGGCGTAGCGGTACATCGAGCCGATGATCTGGTCGCCGACGATGTACACGCGCAGGTCGCGGTGCTTCTCGTCGTCGCGGTCGATGAGCCGCTGGAGGAACGCCTGCCGGTTCCCGACCTTCGGGTTCACGCGCTCCGTCAGGTCGACCTTCCACGTCCCGCCGCCGTGCGTGCCGATGGCGGTCTTGTACACGCCGACCTCGCCGAAGCGCTCGCGCCCCTCGTTCAGCCGGTCGTTCGACAGCGCGAGCAGGGCGTCCGGCACGCGGATGTTCCAGTCGGCGAGCGTCGCCGCGGTCGCGAACTTGTGGATCGACGCGAGCACGGCGTTCGGCTCGTTGAGCATCGGCCGGATGCGCTCGAACGTGGTCGCCAGCCCGAGCAGCTCCGCGGGCTGGTCGGTGTTCGAGAGCAGCAGCCGGTTCGCGATCACGTCGACGGCGGGCTCGACCGACACGTCCCCGTCGTCGACGCTGATCGCGGCGTTCTCCTCGCGGAGCCAGACGGGCTCGTGTCCGAGGTCCTCGACGGCGTTGCAGATCGCCTTCGTTTCCTTGCTGTTGTGTAGCGACAGCACTCCCACCCGTACCGGATCCGAACTCATGCGAGCATCTGCGCGGTCCCCCGTAAAAATTCGACCGATCGGTGAGTCCGGGGTGCAGCGCCGTCGACGAGGGCGGCTCGGGGGACCGAATCCGCGGGTCGCCATATATATACCTGCCGCCGTGCTCCGCTCTGGCATGAGCGACGATCGGATGTTCACGTACAACGGCGGCGCGGTGTCGCCGGGCGAGACACAGAACATCCGCTACGGCATCAGCGAGACGTACCTCGGCGACCCGGTCCGGATCCCCGTCACCATCGTCAACGGCGAGCGCGACGGCCCCACCGCGTTCCTCACGGCGGCCGCCCACGGCGACGAGCTCAACGGCATCGAGGTCGTCCGCGAGGTCGCCCACGACTGGGACCTGTCGGAGCTCGCGGGCACGCTCGTCTGTCTCCCCGTGCTCAACGTGCCGGGATTCATCGCCCAGCAGCGGTACCTCCCCGTCTACGACCGCGACCTGAACCGGTCGTTCCCCGGAAAAGCCGGATCGACCAGCTCGAAGCGGATGGCCCACCAGATATACGAGAACTTCATCGCGCCCTGCGATTTCGGGCTCGACTTCCACACCTCCACCCGCGGTCGGACGAACATGCTCCACGTCCGCGGCGACATGACCGACGACGGCGTCCACCGGCTCGCTCTGTCCTTCGGCTCGAAGGTGATCATCGACAGCGACGGCCCGAGCGGCACCCTCCGCGGCGAGGCGACCGACGCCGGGATCCCGACGATCACGATCGAGATGGGGGAGGCCCACCGGTTCCAGCGCCCGCTCATCGACGACGCGCTCGCGGGCGTGCGCTCGGTGTTCGCCGAGTACGGCCTCCTGGAAACCGACACGGTGCGGTGGCCCGGCTGGCGGACGATCGTCGCCGGCACCGGCGAGAAGACGTGGCTCCGCGCCGACTCCGGCGGGATCGTGGACACGCACTTCGAGAGCGGCTCGCTCGTCCACGAGGGCGAGCGGATCGCGACGATCACCAACCCGTTCAAGGAGGACGCGGTCGCGATCGACGCGCCGTTCACCGGCCTGCTGATCGGACTGCTGGAGAACCCCGTCGTCTACCCCGGGAACCCGCTGTGTCACCTCGTCGAGATCGACGAGTCGACGCGTCGCGCGATCGAGACCGGCGACGCTCCGAAACCGGTCGGACAGCCGAACGCGGCAGACTAACCCCGGTAGATCGCCCGGATCGATGGGAGGTAGCTAGCGCCGTCTCCGTTCTCCCGTCCCCTCCGAGCGTCCCCGAACCCCGAGTGCGGCCGCGGCGAGCACGGCGACGAAGCCGGCGAGGAACGCGACCGGCTGGACCGCGATCCGCTGGGCGACGACGGCGCCGGGCTCGCGCTCGACGGTCCGCGTCCAGAACTCGTAGCGTGCGCCCTCGTACTCGACCACGAGGAGGCCGTCACCGAGCGTCGGATCGGTGGGATACGACAGCGAGTCGACGCGGTCGTCCGGGTCCTCGACGTCGAATCCGGTCTCAGCGTCGAGCGCGCGGTCGAACGCCGCCCGGGCCGCGGGGTCGAGGTCGTCGTAGTCGACGACGCCGGCGGCGGTCCCGTTCCCCACGTCCGGCGTCTCGATCCCCGCCACGGGCGACCCGCTCTCGACCGGGCGGACGGTGTGGGTGTACGCGGGGTCGGGGTCGCCGATCGGCACGGGGAGGTACAGCGGGTTCGCCATCAGGAGGACGCCGACGGCGACGAGGCCGGCGGCGGCGAGCCGGGCGCGCATGTGCGGGGTTCGGCGGGGGAGGGTTTGAGGCTTTCCGCGCGCGGTGCGTCCCGGCTGCCGGTCCGCGGCGCGGCGACGCCGCCCTCGACTACTCGATGTCGGGCGCCTTCTCGCCCGCGGGCACGACGATCTCCAGCCAGTTCTCCTCCGGCGGGAGCGGGCAGGAGAACGTCTCGCTGTACGCGCAGAAGGGGTTGTACGCGAGGTTGAAGTCGATCGTCACCGTGTCGCCGTCGGCGAGGTCGCCCTCAGGCTCCAGCTCCATGTACCGCCCGTTGTGGTACGTCTGCTGGCCGGTCGTCTTGTCGCGGAAGGGGACGAAGATGGCGCCCTCGTCGCCCTCCTGACGGTACCCCGCGAGGGTGTGCTCCTCGCCTCTGACTTCGAACGCGAAGGTGACGATCCGGAGGTACCGCACCGGGTTGCTCGCGGTGGTCTCCATCTCGACGGGCTCGGGGTCGTCGTGGACGGTGACCGTCGCCTCGACTCGGTAGTCGGGGTTCGGCTCGAAGTAGTCGAGTCCCTCGAAGTCGTCGCGGTGCTCGGGCGGGATCGGCGACTGGGGGTGGTCGCCGAAGAACTCGTCTTTCTCGCGGCGGTTCGCGCGGAGCCGCTCGGCGTAGTCGTCGCTCATACCCGCGGAGAGGGACGCCGGGGGTTTCAGGGTCGCGGTCCGGTGGCGAGCGTCGACCGGAGAGGGAGCGAACGCCTACCGGGAAGGGATCGCCCGGTGCGACCGCCTCACAGCGCCTGCAGATCCGCCAGGCAGTCGTCTAAGTCGCGGGTCGAGGTCGCCAGCGAGAACCCGTCGACCCGGGCGAGATCGGCGGCGTGGTCCCACAGGTCGCCGTCCTCGATCCCGTGGAGCACGACGGCGTTCGGCGTCGGGCTCACGACCCGCAGCGCGACCAGCGGCGACTCGCCGCGCGTGACGCGGGTGAACACGAGCGCGCGGTTCGTCGACTGGCCGTACAGCCGGTAGAACTCCTCGCTCGACAGGCGGGTGATCGCCTCGATCGAGTTGATGACGGTGTGGCCGTTGACGTGGTCCTGCTCGCCGCGGACGATCTCCGTCGCCCCCATCGCCTCGTAGAACTCCGCCAAGGGGACGGCCGTCGAGTACTCCCGGAGATCGTGGACGATGTCGCTCTCGAACCCGGCGGAGAGCACCCGCGCGTACTGACGGAGCCGTCCGCCGCCGCGCCGCTCGTCGATGTCCAAGAGCCCCTCGACGGTCCGCCGGACGACGCCGATCCCCGGACTCTCGCGGCGCCCGCTCTCGTAGTCCGAGACGACCGACGAGGAGACGTCGAGCTGGTCGGCCAGCTCCGTCTGCGAGACGTCGAAGTCGGTCCGCCACTTCCGGAGGGTCGCTCCGGGGTCGTCGCTGAGCGCGATCTCGCCCGCGATCCGGCGAGAGAGTTCTTCGCGTGCGTCGCTCATGACGCGAACCGACGACCGAGCGCCGCAAAAGGGTACCGAAAGCGGGGTTCGTCGAACGTCGATAGCGACCGGGGTGCGGAGCCGCCGCCCGGCTCACTCGACGATCAGCGAGTAGACGACGACGCCGAAGCCGACCGCCGTCAGCAGGCTGTTGATCGCGATCCCGACAGCCAGCGTCGATCCGATGATCTGGTGGGAGACGCCGCCGATCAGCGCGCCGACGGTGACGATTCCGAATCCGATCGCGAGCGCGCGCAGCGAGGGATTGCCGGTCCGGCCGTACGCCCGGAGCGCGTAGTAGGTGATGCTGCCACCGAGCACCAGGATGGCGGTCTTTGCGACGATGATGAACAGGTTGATGTACGTATTCATGTTTCCTCGCGTAGCTCTGACCACAGGTCGGCCAGTCGTTCGTCTCGCGTGCGCTCCGGGCGCGTGAACTCGACATCGAACTCGCGGTCGTCCGCCTCGTCGATGGAGACGGTCACCGTCTCGAACGAGACCGAGTAGCGGGTCGTGTGTTGCCCGTCGCGGCGGATGTCCGTCGACTCCGCCAGCAGGGACGCCTCGGTGAGCAGTTCCAGCTTCCGGTAGGTCGTCGACAGGGGGATGTCGCACTCCTCCGAGATGTCACTCGCCGTCTTGGGCTCGGAGAGCGCAGCGACGATCCGCCGTGCGTCGTCGTCAGCGAGCGCGTCCAGCACGTCGGCTACCGACGGCGGATCCTTCTCGCGCGACGGGTCCCGCACCATACCTCTCCCTTCGACCGCCGAGACTTAAAGCATCGAACTTCCGTCCGCGGCGCCGCGAAACGCGGCCCGTTTTAGTGGGTGGGTTGCGTACCGTGGTTCGATGGACTCGTGGAAGCGCCGCGTCGGCGGATACTTCACCTTCGTCCTCTTCGTGCTGATCTTCACCGCCGTCGTCTACCGCTACGGCATGCGGGTGTACGAGGGGGACCCGCGCACGATGATCGAGGCGCTGCGCTTCTCGGTCGAGATGTTCACGACGACCGGCTTCGGCGGGGACTCGCCCTGGGAGAGCCAGCAGCTGAACGCGTTCATCGCGGTGATGGACCTCGTGGGCATGGTGCTCCTGATCGGCGCGCTGCCGGTCGTGGTGACGCCGCTGTTAGAGGAGGCGTTCTCGACCACCGTTCCCTCGTCGCTGGACGACGACCTGTCGGGCCACGTCGTCGTCTGTTCGAACTCCTCGCGGTCTGCGGCGCTCCTCGAGGAGTTCGACTCCCGATCGATCCCCTACGTGATCGTCGAGCCGGACCCCGACCGGTCGGTGCGGCTCCACGAGGCCGGACGACGGGTGATCGGCGCGGATCCGGAGTCGACGGTGGGGTTGGCGGCCGCGAACCTGCCCGAGGCGCGGGCGCTGGTGACGGACGTCTCCGATCAGGTGGACGCGAGTATCGTGCTCGCCGCGAAGGAGCTCTCGCCGGCGGTGCGCGTCATCAGCGTCGTGGAGGACCCGGAGCGCGAGCGGTACCACCGGCTCGCGGGCGCGGACGAGGTGCTCTCGCCGCGGTCGCTGCTCGGCGAGAGCCTCGCGGCGAAGGTGACGACGGCGTTCCAAACGGACCTCGGCGAGGCGATCGAGATCAGCGACACCCTCCGACTCGCGGAGGTGTCGGTGCCGCACGGCAGTCCGCTCGCCGGTTCGACGCTCGCCGACAGCCGGATCCGCGAGCGCGCCGGCGTCAACGTGATCGGCGTGTGGTTCAACGGGGAGTTCGACGCCGCCCCGCCGCCGGACGCGACGCTGTCGGCCGGGACGGTCCTGCTCGTCTCCGGCCCCTCGGACCAGTTGGAGCGACTCGTCGAGCTGACGAACTCCGCCACGCGGCGGTTCGGCGCGGGCGAGACCGTGGTCATCGGTTACGGCCAGGTCGGCCGAACCGTCTCCGAGACGATCGCGGACGCCGACCTGCCCGTCACGGTCGTCGACCGCGAGGACGCCGAGGGCGTCGACGTGGTCGGCGACGCCACCGAGCCGGAGACGCTGCGGGCCGCCGGGGTCGAGACGGCGCAAACGGTCGTCCTCGCGCTGCCGGACGACACGACGACCGAGTTCACGACGCTCGTGGTCCGGGATCTGGCGCCGAACATGCAGGTGCTCGCCCGCGTCGAGGAGCCCGCGAGCGTCCGGAAGATGCACCGGGCGGGCGCCGACTACGTGCTCTCGCTGGCGACCGTCACCGGGCGGCTGTCGGCTTCGACCGTCATCGAGGACCACGACGTGCTCTCGCTCAACCAGCAGATCGAGGTCATCAGAAGCCGCGTGCCGCGGCTGGCCGGGAAGACGATCGCGCGGGCGAACGTCCGCGAGGCCACCGGCTGTACCGTCCTCGCGATCGAGCGCGACGACGAGACCGTCACCGAGATCGGTCCCGACACGCGGATCGGCGACGACGACGAGCTCGTCGTCGTCGGCACCGACGAGGGGATCCGGGAGTTCGAGCGCCGGTTCGCGTGAGCCTCCACGGCGGCGTGGCGGGCGGGACGCCCCCTCACGCCGCCGGTATTGGGGTCGTCGATGCCGACACGAGTCGAACGCTTCAAGTATTCGCTGGGTGTTCGTCCCTGTATGAAAGACCAGGGACGCTCCACGCGCAAGCGGACGGGCGGTCGACTCAAGCACGCCTCGAACAAGAAGCGCCACCAGCTCGGTCGCGAACCGGCCGAGACGATCCTCGGTGAGACGCGGGTCCAGTACATCGACTCCCGCGGCACCGACAAGAAGGTTCGCGCGCTCGCGACCAACGTCGCGCAGGTCGCCGACGGCAGCGAGGTCAGCGAGGCCGAGATCGAGAACGTCGTCGACAACCCCTCGAACGTCAACTACGCCCGCCGGAACATCATCACCAAGGGCGCCATCATCGAGACGTCCGCGGGCCGCGCGCGCGTCACCTCCCGTCCCGGCCAGACCGGTCAGGTCAACGCGGTTCTTCTCGACTGAACGGCGTTCGACTCGCTCGCCGGCGACCGCTTTCTGAACCTATTTACCCGTTCGAGACGACCAGCGACGCGTGTATCTCGGCGTCGACGAGGCCGGTAAGGGCCCCGTGCTCGGACCGATGGTCGCAGCGGCGGTGCTCGCTGACCCGGCGGACCTCCCGGTCGACGCGGACGACTCGAAGCGGATCGCCCCGTCGCGTCGCGAGTCGATGGACGACGCGATCCGGGCGGCCGACGCCGTCGCCGTCGGCGTCGCGTTCGTCGAGCCCGCTGAGATCGACCGCCCGGACACGGACATGAACACGCTCACGGTGCGCGGGCAGGCGCTGGCGGTCCGAGACGCGCTCGCCGGCGGGCTTCCGGCCGACCTCGGCGACCCGATCCGAGTCGTCGCCGACGCGGGCGACACCAGCGAGGCCCGGTTCGCCCGGCGGCTCGGGGCGTTCATCGCCGACTCGGACTTCGACGGCGGCGACCCCGACCCCCCCGACGTAGCCGTGTCCGCCGCCCACGGAGCTGACGAGACGGATCCGGTCGTCGGCGCCGCGAGCGTCGTCGCGAAGGTGGCCCGCGACGAGCGAATGGCGGCGATCGACGCCGACTACCCCGCGTACGACGGGGTCGGCAGCGGCTATCCGAGCGATCCGACGACGCGGGAGTTCCTCCGCGCGTACGTCGCCGACCACGGCGACGTCCCCGACTGCGCGCGGCGGTCGTGGGCGACCTGCGACGACGTGTTGGCGGCCGCCGAGCAGTCCGGGTTGGACGAGTTTTAGTCCGGGCTCTCAGTCGCCTACATCAGCCCGGCCGCCGCCGCGCTCACGGCCCCGATAAACGTCTCCCAGACCGAGAAGCCGGCGACGATGGAGAGCACGGTGTCCGCGCCGAAGAAGGCGAACAGCGCCGCGGATCCGAGGTGGGCGCGCCGCATGTTGAACCGGTGTGCGAAGGTGTGGAAGAAGTACGCGTTCGCGAGACTGATCGGGACGATAGCCAGCATCTCGCCGAGCCAGATGGCGGAGGTCGCGCCGTACTGGACGGCCAGTCCGATCGTCACCAGCTGGGTCTTGTCACCGAACTCGCCGGTCGCCATGAGCACGAAGATCGGGAGGAACCCTCCAAACGAGCCGGCGTAGCGGTCGAGCGGTCCCGGAAGCGTCACCGACTCCAGCGCGTCGAGCGTCGCGTCGTTCGGCTCCGGCTCGGCGGCGTCCGCGTCGCCGGTGTCGTCGATCCGGCTCGGCTCCCGGTCCGGCATCGACCGGTACAGCAGATACGCGAAGACGAAGAACAGCGTCGCGGTGACGGTGTCGAGCACGATCCCCGGCAACGCCGACTGCAGGGCCTGGCCGAAGGCGATCTCCACCGCGGTCCAGCCGGCGAACGCCGATCCAGCGGCGGCGACGACCACCTTCGGGTCGTACCGCGTCGACAGCGCGGCGATCATGAACTGGACCTTCTCGCCCGGGAGCACCGCGAGCTGGGCGACGAACGCGACGATCAGAATCTCCGTGTAGGCGGTCATGTGGACTCGCCCCCCGCGTCCCCGGCGCTCACGGGTAGCTGTTCGCGCACACCCGCCCCCGCGGTGGCTAGCGTTCCCGCTTGGAGGGCGCGCGAGCCGGTCGATCCGAGGCGGTCGTCGATCGTCACGGGGGATTTAGAGTGGTCTAAATTAATAGTTTGTCGACTTCCAGACTTTTGCGGCGCGGAACGCGGCACGGCGCCCCGCCCGCGCCTCACTCTCTCGATCGTCAGCAGACGGCGCTCACCGGACCGTCAGTAGGCGACGGAGGATGTCGCCGTACGCGGGGCGGGTGATCAGCACACCGATCAGGACGCCGAGGATGGTGAAGATCGCGAACCCAGAGAGGTCACCGAGCGACAGCACCATCAGCGGCGACATCGCGATGATCGTCGTCGCCGCGGCGGCGCCGATAACCCAGAAGGCGCGGCGGAACCGGGAGTTAAACACCTTCTTGGAGTTCACTTCGCCCTCGCTCATCACCTCGTCGGCGATGATCACGAGGTCGTCGACGCCCGTCCCGACGACCGCGATGAAGCCGGCGATCACCGCCAGTTCGAGCGGATAGCTTAACAGCGCGGCGAAGCCGAGCAGCGCGTACACCTCGGCGAGCGCCGTGACGATCATCGGCAGGGCAACCGCGGGCTCGCGGTAGCGCAGGAACACCATGCCGGCGACCGCGAACACCGCGAGGATCCCGGTCACGAGCGAGTAGGTCTTGTAGTTCTCTCCCTGGGTCGCCGAGATGGACCGCGAGGTCCCCTGCCCGCTGATGTCGAGTTCGGCCGGGAGCGCGCCGGCGCGCAGGTTGATCGAGATCCGCTCGGCCTCGCTGAACTCGCCGGTCGTGAGCCGGAAGCCGCCGTCCGTGGCCCACGTGCCGCTCGCCATGCTGTCCGCGAGGTCGGGGTCCATCCCGAAGGAGTTGACGACCTCGCCGTCGACGGTGAGCAGGAGGCACGGATTGCTCACGTCGTCCGGATTCTCGCTGTAGTCGCACTGGTCCCCCGGACCGTTGTACGCCGAGGCGAACCCGCGATCGGCGACCGCCTGCTGGAAGCTGTGGGCGGGCGACTGCTCGCCCTCCGGCGCAGTGTTTTGAACCGTCACCGGCACGTACGCCCCGGTTCCGCGCTCGGCCTGCGCGGCGGACCCCAGATCCTCGAAGTCGTCTTGGGTCAGCACGTTCTCCTGGATCTCGGTCCCGTTGCCGCCCGGATACGCGATATCGATCGCGACCGTCCCCCGGTCTTCGAGGAGATCGATCACGCTGCTGCGGTCCTCCCCGGGCACCTCGACGAGGATGAAGTACTCGCCGGTGAGCGACTGCACCTGCTGGACCGTCCCGCCAGAGAGGCCGGTCTGATCGATCTTGTCCTGGATGATGCGCTCGGCGACGTCTCGGGTCTCTTGGGTCACGCCGGACCGGACGTCATCGTAGGCGTATCCCGACGCGTCCATCGCCGACCGGAACTCCGACTCGGTCACCGAGGTGTCGGTCACCTCGACGGCGTTCTCTTCAGGGACCGCGGTGACCTCCACCGTGGACGTGTCGCTCAGCTCCGCCGCGACCGCCTCCGCCACATCCGGCGCCTGATCGCCGCCGAAGTCGACCTCGGTGGCGGTGTAGCCGACGAGGGGGGCGCGGACCCGCGTCCCGCCGGCCAGATCGAGCCCGTACTGGAGGTTCGTGACGCCCTGTTGGGCCTCGGAGACGTTCCCGCCGGGCGGGGTCTGGGGACCGAACTGCGGCGCGAACAGCGCCACCGTCGCGCCGAGCACGACGACGACCAACAGCAGGATCCGCCAGTTGTTCTTGATGGGTTCGAGCATCAGCGTTTCACCCCCTCGAACTTGTACCAGCGAAGCAGTGAGACGTTCAGCAGGTACGTGTTCATCAGGTCGGCACAGAGCCCGACGGAGAGGATGATGCCGATGTTCCGGAGGAGGTCGACGCCGAACAGCGCCGCGACGATCGCCATCACGATCATCGCCGCCATCGACGTGAGCGTCATCGTGACACCGGTCCGCATCGCGCGGCTCACCGACTCGTAGAACTCGCCGGTCTGGCGCAGCACCGAGTTGTTCAACAGGATGTCGGAGTCGACGCTGTACCCGATGATCATCAGAAGCGCCGCGATCGTCCCGAGCGTCATCTTGATCCCGAGGAGGTTCATCACCGCGACGGGGACCGCCAGGTCGGAGAACGCCGACGCGACGACCGCGAGCGACGGGACGAAGGTCCGGAACAGCGCGAACACGAGCACGCTCATCCCGAGGAAGGCGAGGGCGACGCCGAAGATCGCGGTCCGGGCCGTGTCGGACGCGAAGCTGGGCGACACCTGATCGATCGCGGTCGTAGTCAGCCCGGCCTCGTCCGCCTGCGTCGACAGGTCTTCGGCCAATCCGCCCGGATCTTCGTCGGCCGCCCGGAACGTCACCACGTACACGCTGTCCGCGGGGATCGACCTGACCGAGTCGGGTTCACGATCGAACGCCGTCTCGATCTGCTGTTCCACGTTGCTACCGTCGTCGGCGATCCGGAGTTCCACGCCGCCAGTGAACTCCAACCCGAGATTCGCCGGCGCACCCGTGACCAGATACCACCCGCCGATGATCGCGAGCGCGAGGACGAGGACCGCGAGTGGGATCGCCACGAGTTGCCGGTTCGTGTACTCGGTGTAGTTGACCTCCGGTACCTCGATCGCTACCATAAACCCGCTTCCTGCGCGGGCGCGAATAAGCCTTCTTACTCACTGCTTCCTCTCGTCGTTCAGTATCTCGCCACGTGCTCCGTTCTCTCCCCCATCCGCGAGGAGAACGGACGGCGCTCGCCCCGCTGCCCTCCGAGACGGGGTCTCGCGCCGCAACGGATTAGCCGTTGGGCGCCGTATTGTGAAACATGGACCAGACTGCCACCCGCGTCGTCCTCTCGTACCCGGAGGGGCTCAGCGACTGGGGACGCGATCAGGTCGAGGCGGACCGATACCGGAGCTACTTCGCCAGAGTCCTCGACCGCGTCGCCGTCGGAGACGTCCGCGAGGAGTTCGTCGACGTCGGCTGTTGCGGCGACAGCCTCGACGTACCGTTCCGCGTCGAGCGGATCGAGGCCGACGGCGACGCGGTCGACGCCGCGCTCGTGGGCGACGCGACGGCGGTCGACTACGAGACGCGGCCCGGTGACGTCGACGGCGGCTGGCGCGTCCAGAGCGCGTCGGGGCCGTCGTGTTCGGCCCCCGAGCAGGAGTAATCCGATTCTCCGCGGGGGCTACGGCATGTATCGCACGCTGACCACGCCCGGCTCCGACCGGATCTCGACGCGGTTCACGCCCAGCCGAGCCGCCCGCGAGAGCGTCGCCTCCCGGTCGTCGATCACGTCCGCGACGGCATCCGTGGTGTCCGCTTCGGGGGGCGTCAGCACGTGGACCTCGCCGACGCCCGCGCGCTCCTCGCGGGCGAGATCGCCGGTCGCCGTTTCGGCGGCGAGTTCGCGCTCGTGGACGGTCGGCGGCTCGTCGCTCTCCTCGATCGAGAGGGACCGCCGCTCGGCGACCTCGACGACCTGATACGTGACTTCCATCGGCGGATCGGGGGCGACGGTCGCCTCCACGGCGTCGTCGACCGCGAGCCCGGGGTTCGAGCTCAGCGTGTGCACCTGCCCGTCGTGAACGTCTTTGAGCACCGCGGAGTCGCTCTCGACGTGCGTGACGAGGAACGTGCTCTCCTTCTCGTCGGTCATTACCGGACGTAGGTGGCCGAGCCTTTTCGGGGTTTCGAGGCGCGCTGCTGGGGGTTTCGAGGCGCGTCGATCCGGGTTCTGTTCCGGCGCGTCAGTGCAGGCGGGCGGGAGTCAGTCCCGGACGATCCGTGCGTCTCCGCCTTCGACGACCACGTCCAGCCCGTGTTCGTGAACGAACGCGGCGGTGTAGTCGGGGACGACGCGCTCGGCGGCGAAGCGGGCGCGGAGGAGGGGAACCGCGTCGAGGAGGTCGTCGCCGTCGGTCATCGAGGGGGACGACTCCAGGAACTCCACGTCGAGGTCGGCGTCGGCGCCGCGGGCCGCCAGCGTCGGGAGGCTCGGCTCCTCGAACGCGCCGTCGAAGTCGATCGGCGCGGTGAAGCCGGCGTAGTAGGTGCGCCCGCGGGTGGAGGGACCGAGCACGACCTCGTTCGTCCGGAGCTTCATCGCGGCCGAATCGATCACGGTCCGCGAGAGCAGCGGCGCCTGCGGGGTGACGATCGCGACCGAGTCGGCGTTCTCCTCGCGCAGCAGGTGGGTGACGGTGTTGCCCGCGCGCGCGCCGAACGACGAGCCGACCTGCCGCTCGAACCGGGCGTCCTCGGTGCCGCCGAGGGTGTCGGCGACGAGGGTGCGCAGTTCGGCCTCGGGGCTCGTGTCGGTACGGTGCTCGGCCGGGAGGTCCTCGTCGACCGGGTAGTTCACGAGGAGTTCGCCGCCGGAGCGATCGACCGCGAGGACGGCGTCGCGGAACAGCGCCTCGTACAGGTCGGTGGCCTCGGCGGTCGACAGCGGTGTCGACTCCGCGATTCCGGTCGCGACGAGCCCCTCGCGGGGCGGCTTCGCAAGCACGGCGACGACGGTCATATGCGGATCGGAATCGCCCGCGCGCCTTCAAGTCGCCGCTTTGTCGCGACCGTGGCGGGGACTGACCGCCCGATTCGGAGGCGGCTCGCACAAGAGGCGGCCCGCACGGGAGTCGGTCGGACGACGCTCAGGCGAAGTCGCGCCGCATCGCGATCTCGAACCACGGGCACAGCCGGAGCTGCCGGTACAGCGCCGGATTCTCGTGGAGGTGTTCGTAGTCGGCCCACAGCATGCCGCCGATCTCCTCCTCGTCGGGGTCGAGCGAGGTGTCGTCGAGGGTCACTTTCAGCACCGAGCAGACCTCCCACTCGACGCCCTCGTTGGGGTAGTAGCGCTTGTACTCGAACTTGTCCGTCACTCGGAGGTCGCCGTACTGGTCCGGAGAGATCCCCAGCTCCTCTTCGAGGCGCTGTTCGGTCGCATCCTCCTGCGACTGCCCTTCGACCGGGTGGGAGGCGACCGTTCCGTCCCAGTGGCCGTCCCACAGCCGCTTGGTCGGCGCGCGCTGGGCCAGCAGGATCCGGCCGTCGGTGTCGTACACGAGACAGGTGAACGCCCGGTGGCGGATCCCGTCACCCGTGTGCGCGTCGAGGCGGTTCACCGTCCCCTGTTCGGCGTCTTCGGGATCGACGGCGATCACGTCTTGGAGCGCGTTCTCGTGGTCCGTGTCGGTGCCGACCTGACCGGCAGAATCGCCGGCGTCGACCGCGTCCTCGGAGCTCATGCGAAGTAGGTCGATCACCAGGGCTAATAAGCGTTCGATACGGCGTTCGAGGTCCGTTGGCGCAGGGGTCGGTGGGCCAGTCGCTGAACTGGTCGCGGGTCGGTCGGCTGACCTGTCCGCGCGCCGATGTGGTATCCCCTTCGTTCGCCCCGTTCGCGGCCGCGGTCCGACGCGCTTAACCGCCTCCCGCGGCTACGTCGCGCGGATGAGTGACCCGGCGCTCGACGTCGTCGAGTTCGTGTTGACGACGCACCTCTACACCGAGAACCGCGACCTCGACGAGAACGACCTGCCGCCGCGCTTCCGGCAGGTGTTCTGGTCCGACGACGCCGCTGACGACGCACCGGGCGGCGTCGAGCGGCCGCTCAAGGCGACGAGCGAGACAACACGCACCGCGACGGGTGTCGATCACCCGTGGGATGCCGTCTCCGACTTACTCTTCACCCAACGGACGGAGTTCTCCGGAGAGATCTCGCTGACCCAGCCCGCGATGGCGCTGGAGTGGTACCGCGACCACGCCGACGACGATCGGATCGCCCAGAATCCGACGATCGTCGCCGCGCTCGAGCTCGCGGAGGACCTCGACGCCCCCGTGACCCACGAGGCCGCGCGCGACAACGTCCGCCCGATTCAGGCCGACCGAGTCTGGATCGACGCCCTCCTCGAGGAGTACTTCGACGAGGACGAGGACGGCGAGATGCTCGACCTCGTCAACGTGCAGGCCCCCGAGGAGATCGAGACGACGCTCGCCGACCTCGTGCTCACCGGCGATCAGGAGGGCGAGATCCAGAAGATCGTGAAGGCGATCGAACACCGCGAGTACCTCGCGAGCATCGGGCTCCGCGAGATCGGGAAACTGCTGTTCGTCGGTCCGCCGGGGACCGGAAAGACCACCGTCTCGCGGGCGCTCGCCCACGAGCTCGGCATTCCCCTCGTCGAGGTGAAGATGTCGATGATCACGAGTCAGTACCTCGGCGAGACGGCGAAGAACGTCGAGAAGACGTTCGAGGTCGCCAAGCGGCTCTCGCCGTGTATCCTCTTCATCGACGAGTTCGACTCGGTGGCGAAAACCCGGCGCTCCGACGAGCACGCCGCCCTGAAGCGCGCGGTCAACACCCTCCTCAAATCGATCGACGAGGTGTCGCTCGTGCGCGACGAGGTCCTCCTCATCGGCGCCACGAACCACCCGGACCAGCTCGACGCGGCGGCGTGGCGCCGCTTCGACGAGATCGTCAACTTCCCCAAACCCGACCGCGACATGCGCGCGGACATCCTCCGTGTCGTCACCCGCGAGATGCAGATCGCCGACTTCGACCCCGACGAGGTCGCCGACCGCACCAGCGGTCTCACTGGGTCTGACCTCCGGATGGTGCTCCGGGAGGCCGTCCTCGGTGCGCTCACGGAAGACCGGATGACGATCACGCAGGAGGACGTGATGGAGGCCGTCGAGGACTTCGAGGAGCGCGACAACCTGAAGAACATGGACATGATCGACGGCGAGGGCGCGGAGGTGCTCGGCGAGACGGACCCGGAGGGGCAGGACCACACGCACGACGAAGGGGCCGACGACGCCGCCCACGACCACGGCGCGCACAGCCACTCGCACGACTGAGACGCGACCGATCGGGACGCCGCGTCGCACGCGGGACGCCGCCTTACGCGAACGTGTCGACGACCGTTCCCGTCTCCTCGCCGGTGGTGTAGTAGTAGCCGTCGGCCTCGGAGAGCGTCCCCCAGTCGGCCCAGCTCCCCTCGTAGTTGCGCACGTCCTCCCAGCCGAGCTGATCGAGGACGAACCAGCCGACCGACGCGCGGATCGCGGTCTGACAGTAGGCGACCGCCGTCTCGTCGGGCGAGATACCGGCGTCGTCGATCCACAGCGTCTCCAGCTCTTCTGGCGAGCGGAGCCGCCCCGCCTCGCCGTCGATGCTCTGGACGAAGTTGAGGTTGGTCGCGCCGGTGACGTGGCCGAACCGGTCGAGATCGCCCCGCTCGTCGACGCCCCAGTACTCCTCGGGCGAGCGCATGTCGAGGATCGGAATCGCGGCGCCGTCCTCGTCGACGTTGCCAGCGACGAACTCCCGCGTCGCCACCACGCTCGTGTCGAGGTCGGGTTCGTAGGTGGCTTCCTGCGCCTCGGGCGCGTCCGAGACGGTCTCGCCGCCGGCGGCGTCCCAGACGGTGAACCCGCCGTCGAGCAGACTCACCTGCCCCTCGTGGCCGAGCGCGTTGAGGGTGTAGATGGCGTACGTCTCCCAGAGGTTCGACTCCGCGCCGTACACCACGACGTCGTCGCCGCGCTCGATCCCCGCCTCGGAGAGCGTCCACGCGATCGCCTCCGGCGAGACCTCGAACCCGTCGGGGGTCTCCTCGGCGTAGCTGTCCAGCATCTCGGAGTCCGGGAAGTGGTACGCGCCGGGGATCCGACTCTCGCTGAACGCCTCCTCGTCGCGGGCGTCGAGCAGGTGAACGTCGTCGAGGTTCGACTCGAGCCACTGACTGTCGACGACGCCGTCGAACTCGGCCGCGGCGGGCGTCGTGTACGCCGCGGGCCGGTCGCCGTCGCCGTCAGTCGACCCGAGACAGCCGGCCGTCGCCGCGAGCGCCGCGCCTGCCGAAGCCAACACCGATCGTCTGGAGGTCCGCGTGGATCTGTCGTCCATTCGCTCGTCGCTTGCGCTGTGACCCCGATAACCCTGTTAGTCAAGGCCCGTGTTACCGTCGGCTCCGACGAGGACCGGGCCGGCGTCCCCGTCACCGGACACACTTGCGAGGGCCGAGAGCTTCGCGGCGACGGGCGGTTCCGACCGACCGGCTCACTCCCGGACGCCGACGACCGTGTAGCCGAACCCGCGGTCGACGATCCGCGGGTCGAATCCGGCGTCGACGAGCGCCGCGGCGAGCTCGTCCGGCGCCCGGAACCGCGACTCCATCCCGATCGCGCGCTCGCTCGCGGCGAGGACCCGCCCCAGCGGGTGTGTCGGGTCGAACTCCCGGATGACGAGCGCGCCGCCGGGCGCGAGCACGCGCGCGACCTCGTCGATCGCGGCCGTCTGGTCGGGCAGGTGGTGGAACGCGTCGACGACCGTCGCGGCGTCGACCGACCCGTCGCGGAGCGGAAGCCGCCCCGCGTCCCCGGCGACGACCGAGCGGTCGCGGTGTTCGCGAGCGCGCGCCAGCATCGCGAGCGAGGCGTCGACGACGGTGATCTCGGGGCCGGTCAGCGCGGCCGCGGCGCGCCCGGAGCCGCCGCCGACGTCGATCAGCCTGTCGATCGGCCGCGTCGCGTGCGCGAGCCCCGCCGCCAGCGCCTCGCCGTCGGCCGGCGGCATGACGCGGTCGTACAGCGGGGCGATCCGGTCGAAGAAGCGAACGTCGCCGAGACCGTACATGACGGTGATCGACGGCGGAGCCAACTAAAAGGCGGTCGTCCCGACCCCGCGTTCATTTATCCGAGCGAGCCGTATCGGTCGGCATGGAGTACGCGTTCCTCGGCGGCCCGGACGCGGGGGTGACGCTGCGGCTCGACTACCGGACGTTCGCCTACGCCGGCAAGTTCGTCGTCGGCGCCCCGGGAAAGGCGGTGCTGCGGACCGCCGACGGCTCGCCGGCGGTGCCGGACTGGGTGCCGGAGGAGCCCCTCCCGCCGACCGTCGACGCGGACGAGTTCGACGAGGACGTGGCCGCGGCGGTCTCCTTCTCGCCGGACCGGACCGACCCCGACTGCTGTCGGCTCCGGTACGTCACCGTCCACGTCGCGCGCCGCGGCGAGGGGCTCGGGCCGCGACTGATCGACCGAACCGTCTCCCGGCTCGCGACCGACGGGTACGACCGGGTGCGGATCGCGGTCAACAACCCGTTCGCCTACGCGGCGCTCTCAAAGTCCGGCTTCGCGTACACGGGCGAGCGGACCGGGATCGCCGAGCTGGAGCTGGAGCGCCCGGCCGCCGAGCCGGCGCCGGGAAGCGACGTTGGCGATGAGCGGTACCGGGCGGGCCTGCGCGCCTTCCGCGACGGCGACCGCGACCTCGACCCGGTGGAACGGGAGTTCATCGCGGCGCGGCTCTGAGCGCCCCGCGGCAGCGGTGGGCACGGTTGCAGCTGTGGGTACGATGATTGACGACACGCGCGTCGCGAGCGAGGGGACAAACCGGCCCCGCCGCTAAATCACGTCGTAATCCTCCCGGAACGTCTCCAGCGTGGCCGCGAGCACCCCGATGACGATGGGACCGACGAACAGCCCGGTGAAGCCGACGGAGTAGATCCCGCCGAACACGCCGAGGAGTATCACGGCCGGGTTGAGGTGGGCCTGCTGGTCGATAACGATCGGGCGCGCGTAGTTGTCCACCATCGCGATGACGAGGACCCCGTACACCGCGAGCAACGCCCCGGCGGCCACCTCGTCGATCGCGACGAGGTACGCCGCCGCCGGCCCCCAGACGAAGAACGCTCCGACCAGCGGCACCAACGCCAACACCGCCATCACGAAGGTCCAGAAGACGACGTTCGGGATCCCGGCCGCCCAGAGCCCGAGCCCCGCGACCAGCGCCTGCAGCAGCGCCACGACGATGTGGCCGATCACGACCCCGCGGGTCATCGCGTCGACGCGGTCGACGAGGTCAGACGTGACGTTCGACGGGAGCGGGCTCGTCTGGCGGAGCCACCCGATGAACGCCGGCCCGTCGAGGAGGGTGTAGTAGACCAGGAACACCGCCAGCGAGAGCCCGACCGACGCGCGGATCGCGGTGGTGACGATCCCACCCACCCCGCCGAACAGCGTGTTCGCGAGCACCTGTCCGGCCGTCGCGAGCATCTCGCCGACCTCGATCTGCTCGCCCGTGAGCGCCGCGAGCTCCGTCTCGATGGCCGCGACGTCGATGCCGGTGTTCCCCCGCGCGATCGCCGTGAGATCGCGGACGAACACCCACGAGATGTACGCGAGCGGCAGGATGACGGCGACGATCGACGAGAGAATCAGAAACAGCGCGGACAGCATGTTCCCCAGCCGGTGTGACATCGACTCGCGAACCCGACCGGCGAGCACCGTTCGGAACCGCCGCGAGAGGCGCGCGTGGAACGGGTAGAGGACGTACGCGAGGATCGCGGAGGCGATGACGTACTCGATGAAGGGGCTGATGATGAAGATCGTCAGGACTGTGACCGATCCGATGAGGAGGAGGAGAAACGATTGCCCGCGGTTCATGTCAGCCACTCACGCCGGTAACGTATAAACGTGGGCGGGGTCGGTCGCGTCGGCAGCGGGGCCGTCGGTGCCGGTCAGGCGCTCGCTTCGTCCTCGTCGAGCCCGGGCGCGGCGGACGGATCGACCTCGTCGGGCTCCTCGGTCTCGCCGCCGACGACCGTCTCCCCGTCGTCGGTCTCGACGTACACGTCGTCGGCGAAGCCGGCGAGCGCGTTCTCGTACTCCGGCGTCTCCAGCTTCTCGGGCGTTTCGGGGGCGTCGACGACGCCCGCCTCGGGGACGAACTCGCCGAGCGGGTCGTCGATCGTGATCCCGTGGTCGGTGAAGAAGGACTCGTAGCGCCGGTAGTGCTCTTCCAGCTCGTCGCCGGGGATCTCCATCATCTCCGTCCAGCCGTGGTTGAAGAAGTCGAAGTTGGCCTGGACGTGGGTGATCTCGCGGGCCTCCGCCTCCGGAAAGCCCGCCTCCAAGGCGGCGACGTAGGTGTCCATCGTCGCGTCGAAGAAGCTGTCGAGGTGAGCGCGCCGCTCCTCGCGGCGGTCCTCGTCGGCCTTGTTGAGGAAGATGCTCGTGTGGAGATCGACGAGCTTGTCGTTCGCCACGTCCCCGACGACCGGCGTCGTCAGCGCCTTCTTGGCGGCCCAGTGACGGATGTTCTGCCGGATCTTCATAACGCTCGTTGGGGGGCGACGACCTTGAATCTGTGGCGACGCGACCGCGTCTCGGCCTCCCAGCGCCGCTGCTCGCCCCCGACGAAAGCGTTATTGCACGAAATACACAATATAGTGTATGAACGAAATGACTCCCGAGGAGGACTGGGCCGCACAGATCGAGGCGGAGCGGCAGGCGAAGATCGAGCAGTTCCGCGACTCGGGGCGGTCGCCGCTCCCGGTTTCGATGCGCGGAGACGCCTTCCCCGGGCTCGAATACTTCGACCCGGACCCCGCGTACCGGTTCGTCGCTCCCCTTCACGAACACGACGAGAAGGAGACGGTCACCGTCGAAACGACCGCCGACGGCGAGCAGACGTACCGGCGCTGGGGGGAGTTCCGCCTCGACGTTGACGGCGAACCCGTCGTCGTGCAGGCGTACCGCCCGGCCGACGGCGCCGACCGCTTCTGGGTCCCCTTCCGCGATGAGACCAACGGCGAGGAGACGTACGGCGCGGGTCGATACATGGACTTAGAACCCGGTCGGGACCGCGTCGACGGCGAGTGGGTGGTCGATTTCAACGTCGCGTACAACCCGACGTGCGCCTACAACCACGCGTACGAGTGCCCGCTCATTCCCGCGGAGAACTGGCTGGACGTTGCGATCGAAGCGGGCGAGAAGGCGTTCCCCGCCGAGCCCGCGGGCGCCGACCGTTGACGCGGTCCGGCGCGGTGCCGAACGTCCCCGAGTCAGACCGGTCTGCGCCGTGCGAGTTCGCGCCGAGGGATCGTCTATCGCCCCGTCGGGAGCGCTTTGCGGGGGCTTAGCACGGTTCCAGCCGCGGATGACAACCCACATTAACCATGAATCCGAACGCCCGCGTATGAGCGATTCGTACGTGATCATCGGTGATGGTATCGCGGGCGCGTCCGCGGCCGAGACGCTCCGCGAGGAAGCCCCCGACGCCGAGATCACGGTTCTCACGGACGAGGGTGAGTCCCTCTACAACCGGATCCTGATCAAGGAGTACGCGAAGGGGAAACTCCCCGAAGCCCCGATCTCGATCCACCAGGAATCGTGGTACGACGACCACGACGTCGACCTCCGGCTCAACACGGTCGTCGTCGACATCGACGTCGAGAACGACGCGGTCCACACTCACGAGGGCGAGACATTCGAGTACGACTCCCTGCTGGTGGCGATCGGGGGCACTCCCCAGCAGCTCCCGGTCGAAAACGCGGACGCCGACGGGATCCACCACTTCTGGACGTTCCAAGACGCCCGGCGGATCAAAGAGAGCGTCGAGGACGCCGAACAGGCGGTCATCGTCGGCGCCGGGCTCTTGGGCATCGACTTCGCGGCGATCTGCGGCGCGCAGGACGTCGAGGCCAAGTACCTGATGCGCGGTGACAACTGGTGGCGCTACGCCCTCTCCGAGGAGGGCGCGGAGATCATGCACGACGCGATGCGCGAGTGCGGCGTCGAGCCCGTCTTCGGCTCCGGCGTCGACCACTTCGAAGTCGACGACGACGGCCACGTCACGGCCGCGATCGACCCGAACGGCGAGCGCTACGAGTGCGACTTCGCCGGCGTCGCCATCGGACTCGACTTCAACACCGAGCTCGTTCAGGACACGCCGCTGGAGACCGATGACGGCATCGTCGTCGACGAGTTCATGCGCACCAACGTCGACAACGTGTTCGCCGCGGGGGATATCACCACGTTCAACGACCTGATCCTCGGCGAGCGGGCGAAAAACGGCTCGTGGGGGTCGGCCAAGGAGCAGGGGACGATCGCCGCCCGCAACATGATCGACTACGGGTGCGAGGAGTTCGAGTGGGTCTCCTCGTACTCGATCACCCACTTCGACTTCCCGTTCCTCTCGTTTGGCCACCCGACGCTCGGCGACGACTCCGTCGAGGCGACCACGGCGGAGGGCGAGTGGCGCCGCGTCGCGCTGAAGGACGGCAAGATCGTCGGCGGCGTGCTCATCGGCGACCTCTCGCCGCAGTCCGCGTTCAAACAGCTCATGCGCGAGGGTCGCGACGTGAGCGACCAGACGGATGTCCTGATGGAGCCCGGCTTCTCCGTCGACGACCTGGCCGCGCCGACCGAGCAGTAACCCCAGTCGCGGCGCCGCGGGGGGCGTCCGTCGTCCAGCAGCCTTTCCCGGCTGTGTCTCTTTCGTTCTATTAGATGTCCCGTGGAGCCTCTACCAATAGCCCGCCGACGCCGGGAGACGGATTCTTCCGGTCGTTCGTTCAGGGGTGTTCTGATCCGGTCCTCTCGATCGACGACGGGGGTCGGATCGTCTACGCGAACCCGGCGACCGAGTCAGCAATCGGATACGCTCCCGACGATCTCCGCGGTCGCCGCCTCGCGTCGCTGATCGACGACGACACCTCGGACGAGGGGACGCACTGGCTCCGCGGACGGTTCGAATCTCCCGACGGCCTCGGTGGCGCCGGCCACGTCGCCGTCCCGATGGCGCGCGCGGACGGCGGAACGACGACGTTCTCGGCGACGTTTCACGAACACGAGGGGCTCGACCACGCTCGCGCGGCCGACCAGTCGGCGGGATCGACCGTGTACACCGGCGTGTTCCGCGACGGTGTCGAGTCGGCGTCCGAGCGCGAGCGGAAGACGTTCCGCAACCTCATCGAACACGCCGGCCACGCCGTCTACGTGACAGATACGAGCGGCACGATCCAGTACGTCAACCCGGCGTTCACCGAACACACCGGCTACGAACCCGCCGACGTGGTCGGGGAGACGCCGGCGATACTCAAATCCGGTGAGATGTCGGACGAGTACTACGAGTCGCTGTGGTCGACGCTCATGGCCGGCGATGTGTGGGAAGAGGAGATCGTCGACCAGCGGAAGGACGGGAGCCGCTACCACGCCCACCAGACGATCGCGCCCGTGACGGACGAGCAGGGGACGGTCTCGCGGTTCGTCGCGATACAGATCGACATCAGCGACCGCAAGGCGGCGATGGGGCGGTTGAAGCAGTACCGTGACATCGTCGAACAGCTCGACGACCCGGTTTTGCTACAGGATCTCGACGGGGGGTTCGAGCTGTGCAACGAGGCGGTCTGCGAGCTCGCGGGGAAGCGCCGGGAAGCGCTCTACGGGACCGACGAGTTCGCGTTCATGGACGACGAGACGGCCGCCGAGATCGAAGCGCACCGCCAGTCGGTGATCGAAACGGAGTCGGTCGCCGAGTACGAGGTCTCTCCGGACTTCCCGCAGAGCGACCGAGAGCCGACGTTCAGCACGCAGCGGTACCCCTACTACGACGGCGACGGCGAGCTCTCGGGAACGTTCGCCGTCTGTCGCGACGTGACCGAGATCAAGGCGCGCGAGGCCGAGCTGGAGCAGTACGAGCGCGCGGTCGAGGGGGCGACGGATCTCATCGCGGCCGTCGATCGCGAGGGGCAATTCCTCTTTGCGAACCAGCAGTACCGCGCCTACCACGACATCGGCATCGACGAGGAGATTGCCGAACTGGCCCTCGAGGACATCGTGGACGACGAGCAGTACGCCGATGTGCAGCGCTACGTTGACCGGACCCTCGACGGGCGGAACGTCGAGTACCGAACGACGCGAGTCCACCCGAACCGCGGGAAGCGGACGCTCGACGTTCGGTACTACGCCCTCGTGAACCCCGCCGAGGACGACGACGGAGTCGCCGGTGTCGTCGGCGTCCTCCGAGACGTGACCGACAGCGAGAGCCGGGCGCGCCAGCTCCGCGTCGTCGACCGGGTCCTCCAGCACAACCTCCGGAACGCGCTGACGGTGATCCGCGGTCGGGCGGAGCAGGTTGCGGAGCTCGACGTGCCGCAGACGGGCTCCGGTGCGGAGACCGCCGTCGACGTCTCTGGTGCCGCCTCGGATATCGTTAACCGGGCCAACGCGCTCCTCTCGACGAGCGAGAAGTCCCACCACATCACCGAGATCCTCGGCGACGCGTCCGAGCGGGAGCCGGTCGATGTCGGTCGCGTCGTCGAACAGCTCGGGTCGGTTGTCGAGACGGAGTTCCCCGCGGCCGAAGTGTCGATCTCGGTCCCGGACGACCCGGCGATCGCCTCGGTGACGACGTGGATCGACCGCGCGCTGGGCGAGCTGATCCGGAACGCGATCGAACACCACGACCGAAAGCGACCGGTCGTCGACGTCGCGGTGGAAGCGAAGCCGGGGGCGGTCGAGGTCCGCATCGCCGACGACGGCCCCGGGCTGACGGACATGGACCGGGACGTGCTCGAGACCGGGCAGGCCGTGGAAGCGCTGTACCACGGGAGCGGACTCGGTCTGTGGCTCGTCTACTGGGTCGTCCAGCGGTCGGGCGGGTCGGCGACCGCCCGCGACGCCGACCCCCGCGGGACCGTCGTCACGCTCACGTTACCGCGAGCGCCCCGATAGGGCTCGCCCGGTGGACGCCCCACAACGTTTATGATAAATAGTGTCATATGGTACCACATGCCACTTCGAGAGACGAACAGGTGTATCCGCCTGCGGCGCACCGGAATGGTCCCGTCCGACGCGCGGGTCCGCCACTACGACGAACTCGACGAGGAGACGCAGGTCACCGTCCGCGAGCTCGCGGGGCGGCCACAGACGGCGCCGGAGGTTGACGACCTCGACGACGGCGACGTGGTGAAGTTCACCGACTACTACGAGGTCCGCGCCCGCTGAGTCGTCGGCTGTCGGCCTCGCGTGGGGCCGACGGTGACGGCCCGGGAAGCGAAGTTGTTTTCGCCCGCCGCGAGAACACCGATCCATGGACAGTGGCGGATCTACCGACATGACGCTGGCGTTCGAGCTGGAGGCGTTGAAGGCCCTCGCGGACCCCAATGACGTGTTCAACAACGCCCGGCAGTGGACGGAGTACGTCGGCGTGGTCAGCGAGAAGCCGACCTACGTCGTCACGAACTTCACCCGCAAACACCGCGTGCGCCAGGACTTCTTCTCGGGGCCGCGCGGCGTCGAGGAGAGCCTGGAGAACATCGCCCAGCAGTTCGACACGGACCGGCACGTGTTCGTCGGCGTCGACGAGGAGGACGAGGCCCTCGCCGAGGCGACCGGCTGGGAGTTCCTCCACGTCGAGGACGCGGCCGACGCCGCGGGCTGGATCCTCGCCAGCGGGGAGGACGAGTCGGAGCCCGCCCCCGACACGTCGCGCGACGACTGGCCCTGAACGGCGGTCCGCCGGCTGCGGGTCGATCGGCCGTCACGTCGGAGAGGTGTTTTCACCGTCGACGGGATACGTGGTGTCATGAGCGACGCGCACGACCACGGCGAGGAGGACGACGCGCACGACCACGGCGAGGGAGACGACGCGCACGATCACGGTCACCACCACCACGACGCCGACACCGTCTCGATCGCGCTCGTCACGGTGTCTTCTTCTCGGTCGTTGGACGACGACCCCTCCGGCGAGTACCTCGTCTCCGCGTTCGAGGAGGCCGGCCACGAGATTGCCGTCCGCGAGCTCGTTCCAGACGAGTACGACAGCGTGCAGGGGGCCGTCGACAGGTTGGCACGGCGGAAGGACACCGACGCGGTCGTGACCACCGGCGGGACCGGCGTGACGCCGGACGACGTGACCCCGGAGGCCGTGAAAGGGCTCTTCGCGAAGACGCTGCCCGGCTTCGGCGAACTGTTCCGACGGCTTTCGTACGAGGAGGTCGGGACGCGCACGATCGGCTCGCGGGCGATCGCCGGCGTCGTCTCCGCCACCCCCGTCTTCTGTCTGCCCGGATCGGAGAACGCGGTCCGGCTCGGCGCCGATGAAGTGATTCTCCCCGAGATCGAGCACCTCGTCGGGCTCGCCGGGCGGGGCGTGGAAGAGGATGGGGATACGGAGGGCGACGACGGGGAGACTGCAGACACCGAGTAGCGGCGGAGATCGGGAAGGTTGCCGCTCCGGTTAAGAGGTCGCCGCCCCGGTCAAACCGACGCGAGGAAGTTCCGGATCAGGTCGTGGCCGGCGGCGGTCAACACGCTTTCGGGGTGGAACTGCACCGCCTCGATCGGGTAGTCGCGGTGGCGGATCCCCATCACGATCTCCGCGCCCTCGTGGTCCGTGGTGGCGGTTATCTCGAAGGCGTCGGGCACCTCGGTGGCGGCCAGCGAGTGGTAGCGCCCGGCGCGGAACCCCTGGTCGAGCCCCGCGAACACGCCCTCGCCGTCGTGGTCGACGGGGAACGCCTTGCCGTGGATCGGCTCGGGGGCGTGGCCGACGCTCCCGCCGTACTCGTAGACGGCGGCTTCGAGGCCGAGACAGACGCCGAGCGTCGGGACCTCGGGGGCGAGCTCGCGCAACACCGCCATCGTCACCCCCACGTCGCGCTCGTTCTTCGGGTGTCCCGGGCCGGGGCTGATGAGGGTCGCGTCCGGGTCGGCGTCCGCGATCGTCGACAGCGACGCGGTGTTTTTGAACACGGCTACGTCGATCGCCTCGCCGTCGAGCGGCTGGTCGGAGACGTACTCGACGAGGTTGTAGGTGAACGAGTCGAAGTTGTCGACGACGACGACCTTCATTCGTCGACCTCCGTGCCGGCGGGGAGGGGGTCGTCCGCGGCGCCGTCGCCGGCGGCGGCGTCCTCCCGGATCCGGTCGATCGCGGTCAACACGCCGTCCATCTTCTGTTCGGTCTCCTCGTACTCGGCGGCCGGGTCGGAGTCGGCGACGAGCCCGGCGCCGGCGCGAACGGTCACCGCGGTCTCGTTCGGGCTGCGCGCGTCCGGCGGCGACTCGTCGAGCGTCGCGGTCCGGATCACGATGGCGAAGTCGGCGTCGCCGGTCCACGCGTAGTAGCCGACGCCGCCGCCGTACGCCTCCCGCGGGGTCGTCTCCAGCTCTTCGATGATCTCCATCGCGCGCACCTTCGGCGCGCCCGTGAGGGTGCCCGCGGGGAACGTCGCGCGCGTCGCGTCGAAGGCGTCGGAGCCGGACGCCAGCGTCCCCGTCACGGTCGATTCGATGTGCTGGACGTGGCTGTACTTCAGCACGTTCATGAACTCCTCGACGCGGACCGACCCCGCCTCCGAGACGCGCCGCACGTCGTTGCGCGCGAGGTCGACGAGCATCGTGTGCTCGGCGCGCTCCTTCGGGTCGGCGAGCATCTCGCCCGCGAGCCGGCGGTCCTCGACCGGGCTGGTCCCCCGCGGACAGGTGCCGGCGATCGGGTTCGAGACGACCCGGTCGCCCCGCACCGACACCAGCGTCTCCGGGCTCGCGCCGACGATGCTGCGGTCGTCGTGGCGCAGGACGTACATGTACGGCGAGGGGTTCACCTCGCGCAGCGCCGCGTACAGCCCCAGCGAGTCGACCTCCCCGCGAAGCTCGCGGCTCCGAGAGATCACGCCCTGGTAGATGTCGCCGTCGAGGACGCGCTGTTTGGCCGTCCGCACCGCCTCCTCGTACGCCTCGCGGGGGTCGGCGGACTCGTCGTCCACGCGGATCCCGTCGGGCGCGGGCGGGGACGCCTCCCGGAGCGCTTCGCCGACCCGCTCCGCCTCGGCGACGAGGTCGTCGTAGACGGCCGCGGGGTCGTCGTCGACGCCGACGACGGGAGTGAACACGAGATCGACGGTCCCCTCCTTGTCGTCGAAGACGACGGTCCGGGTCGTCAGCGCGAACTCGGCGTCCGGAAACTCGGTCTCCGGGCGGTCGACGCCGACCTCGTCCAGCCAGAGGTCGTAGACGGCTTCGTACGCGAGGAACCCGACGAACCCCCCCGAGAGGATCTGCCGGTCGGTGTCCGGGAAGCCGCGCAGGCTCACGTCCGGGAACGCCGCCCGGATCCGGTCGATCGCGTCGCCGGCGTCGGGGCCGAGATCGGTGCCCGAACCGCCGCGGTCCGCGTCCTCCCCGAGGAACGCCGCGGCGGGGCCGAGTCGGGTCACGTCCGTCCGGTCGGGGTGGACCGAGACGATCGCCTCGGGGTCGTAGCCGACGAACGAGTAGCGGGCGTGTTTGTCGGCGTCGCCGTCGGCGGTGAAGGCGCCGTCGGGATCGCTGGAGGCGACCTTCTCCCCCGACTCCAGGAGGAACCCGTACGGGCCCTCCCCGACCAGCGTCGCGTACGCTGCGAGCGGCGTGACGTCGGGGTCGAGCGACGCGGACGCGCGGACCACAACCGGCTTCTCGGCGTCGGCCGCGAGGTCGACGAAGTCGGCCTTCGAGCGGTCGAGCGGCGTCGACGCCTCCGTCATGCCAGCTCCATCTCGCGGCCCGCGTTCGCCACGAAGCGGGCCACCGCGTTGTGGTCTTTCCGCCCGTCGGACAGTTCGACGCCGGAGGCCACGTCGACCGCGAACGGGCCGGCGGCGCGAACCGCCTCGGCGACGTTGTCGGCCGTGAGCCCGCCGGCGAGGACCACCGGCGACGTGAGCCGGTCGGCGAGGTCGCCGGCCCGCTCCCAGTCGTGCGTCTCGCCGGTGCCGCCCGCGCCGGACTCGTCGGTCGAGTCGATCACGAGCGCGTCGGCGACCGCGTCGAACTCCTCGGCCCGCGCCGGGTCGTCGGCGTCGACCGCGAGCAGCACTTTCCGCTCCGTCTCCGCGCGGATGTACCGGATCTCGTCGGGGGTCCACTCGCCGTGGAGCTGGACGGCGTCGGGAGCGACCGTCCGGAGGAGTTCGACCGCGCGCTCGGCGGATTCGGGCATGGTGACGAGCGTCGCGGTGACGAAGGGGGGCACGTCCGCGAGCAGCTCCGCGGCGGTCGCCGCGTCGACCTCGCGCGGGGAGTCGACGGGGACCTCAGCGATGACCCCCACCGCGTCGGCGCCGGCGTCGACCGCGGCCCGGAGGTCCGCGCCCCGGGTGAGCCCGCAGATCTTCACCCGCGCCATCAGTCGTCGTCCTCCGGGCCGACGGCCGTTGATGCGGCCCCGGCGTCCGCGGCGGCCGCCTCGCCGCTGTCCGCCACCGCCCCCTCGTCACCGCAGAGGGCCGCGAACTTCTCCGCGGCCGCGCCGGCGTCGATCGCCTCGGCCGCGCGCTCGACGCCCGCCGCGAGCGTGTCGGCCTCGCCGGCGACGTAGATCGCCGCGCCCGCGTTCGCCAGCACGAGGTCGCGTTTAGGGCCCGTCACGGAGCCGTCGACGATCCCGCGGAGGTCGGCCGCGTTCTCCTCGGGCGTCCCGCCCGAGACGTCCTCGATCGGGGCGCGGTCGAGGCCCAGATCGTCGGGGGTGATGGTGAACTCCCGCACCTCGTCGCCGTCGATCTCGGCGGCGACCGTCTCGTCGTGGATCCCGATCTCGTCCATTCCCGCGCCGTGGACGACGAGGGCGCGCTCGACGGGCATGTGCGCGAGCGACCGCGCGATGAGGGTGACCAGCTCCGGGTCGTACACGCCGAGCACCTGCGCGTCGGCGCCGGCGGGGTTGGTGAGCGGCCCGAGCACGTTGAAGATCGTCCGCATCCCGAGCTCCTTCCGGGGGGCGATGACGGCCTTCATCGCCGGGTGGAACACCGGCGCGAGCATGAACCCGATCCCGTCGTCCTCGATGGCGTCCTCGACCGCCGGCGGCTCGGCCTCGATGTCGGCCCCGGCGACCTCCAACACGTCGGCGCTCCCGGAGGAGGAGGAGACCGAGTAGTTACCGTGTTTGGCGACCGGGACGCCGGCGCCCGCGGCCACGATCGCGGCCGTCGTCGAGACGTTGATCGTGTCGTAGTCGTCGCCCCCGGTCCCGCAGGTGTCCACGAGCGGCTCCCGGTCGGGCTCGATCGTCCGCGCGGCGCTGCGCATCCCCTGCGCGAACCCCGCGATCTCCGCCTCCGTCTCCCCCTTCGCGCGGAGCGCGGCGAGCAGCGCGCCGATCTGCGCGTCGGTCGCCTCCTCGAAGACGAGCCGCGCGGCCTCGCGCGCCTCGTCGACCGTCAGGTCCGCCCCGTCCGTCACGTGCTCGACCGTGTCGTTGATATTCATTGTGTACACCGATGTAGTGTTCCGCGTTGTGATGTACAAGTATGTACATCGGTATAACGCTGTCGCCGGGGCGGGAACCGATAGCACGCGACAGGAAGGGGTGAGAGACGCCGGTCCGAGTCAGTCGTCCGCCGTCGCGGGCGCGGGTTCGGGCGCGCTCGGCGCCTCGGGCTCGGCCGCGGCCGGCTCGGTCGCGGACGGGTCGGACACCGGCTGCCACTCCATGTCGCGCTCGTACTCGAACGCGCGGTGGTCCCGCGTCGGGTCGACGACCGTCAGCGAGAGCCAGTCGTTGTCCAGCAGTCCGGTGACCGCCTCGTTGTCGGCGAGGGCGTCCGTGACGCGCTCGACCGGCGCGTGGACGACCGTCGAGAGGCGGAGCGGCTGGTGGTACGGATCGTCGGCGTCGGCCATCAGCGACTGGAGCGGGAGCCCGGTCATCAGGTCGCCGCCGTTCCCCTGATAGACGCCGACGTTGCCGACGGGGTTGTGTGTCACCTTCGACCCGCTCCCGTACACCGCGTTGTCGACGGTCGAGAAGTAGTACTGGGCGTTGATCCACTGGGTGACGACCATCGGCCCCGCGAGGATCGCCTCCAGCGCGTCCCCCTCGGGGTCGGTCGACCAGTCGTACGAGTGGAGGAAGGCGCGGCCGTCGAGGTCGAGGTCGCTCGTCAGCGCGCGCGGACCGACGACGAAGCCGGCGTTGCCCGCCAACCCCCACTCGGGGCGCGTCTCGGCCCAGTCGGCGGCGCGGCGCTCGGTCTCGTCGACGCTCGCCGCCGGGTCGCTCCCCATCGACTCGGCGCGCTCCGCGGTCGCGTTCTCGCGGGCGACCGCGAGGTCCGCGCGCAGCCGGTCGAGGTCCGCCTTGTGGCTCTCGGGCACGTCGCCGTAGAGCTCGATCTCGTCGGTCGTCGTGTTGTGCTCGCCGGCGAGGAAGACGGTGTCCTCGGGGATCTCGAAGCCGCGCTCACGCAGCGCCGCCTTCACGTCGGGGTCGGCGCAGATCGTCGCCAGGACGCGGGCGTTCGGCCCGCCGGGGCTGCCGGCGCACGCGCCGCAGTCGAGGCTCGCGTCGTACGGATTGTTCGCCGTCTCGCTCGCGTGGCCGGTGAACACGACGAGCCGACCGAACTCGGTCCAGCCCATCAGCTCGAAGGCGGTCGCGGCGTACTCGACCTTCTCCTCGCGGGTCAGCCCCACCGGAAGCCCGTCGGCGTGGGTGTGCTGGTGCTGGACGATCTGCTCGCAGAACTCGTGGTCGTCGGGCACCGCCGCGTCGGCGGTGTCCAGCAGGTCGCGGACGCGACCGGGGACGAGCGTGCGCGCCGCGAGCGCCAGCCCGTAGCCGCTCCCGGCGTTCTCGACGAAGCCGAAGGCGCTGGCGGGGTTCGCCTTCAGCTTCGCGACGACCTCGCCCGCGACCTCGCGGACGCTCGACCACCGGTCGTGACGCTCCCGCGTGTCATCGTCGGTCGGAACCTCGCTGATGCGGTGTTCCGCGTCGACGATGGGCGGGCAGGCGTCGACCGGAGCCGCCGCGTCGTACCCCCGATACTCCATCGGGACGCCGAAGAAGCCGGCGTAGCCGTGGGTCTCGTACGCGCCCGCGGCCTCGATGTGCCGGCGGATCACCTCCGAGCGGGTGTCGATACAGAACACCAGCTGCGCGTCGGGGCGACCCGACGGCTCGCTGTTGGCCCGCTCCCGACTCTCGGCGGCGACGCGCTCGACGACCTCGGACCGGTAGCTCGCCTCCCACGCGCTCAGGAACGCCTCGGCGAGCTCGTCGGACGAGTCGGTGCCGGGAGCGTCGGGCCCCGTGGACGGCTCGAGGTCGACGCCGACCCCGTCGAGGAGCGCGAGGCGGACCGCGAGGTACTCCGTGAGCGTGATCGGGCACGCCGACTGCCACGCCCCCTCGTCGTCCGCGCGCTGCTTGATGAGTCCGGTCCACCCCGGGAGCGCCGCCAGCTGCTCTTCGAAGACGGGCACCCACTGCCCCTCCGGGTACGGCTCCAGGGCGGCCTCGATGGCCTCGATCGGGTCCGCGGGCAGCGACGCGACGACCCCCGAATCGGGGACCTCGGCGTCGTGCGGGGCGACCTCCCTGAAGGCGGCGTAGAACCCGTCGTCGCGGTCCGGCATCGACCACTTGGCGTGGCCCTCGTCGAGGAAGGCGGACAGCCACTTCGACAGCACGCGGTCGACGCGCTCGGCGTCGGTGCCGTCGTCCGTCGGCTCCGACTCGACGCTCGTGTCGATGCGTTCGAGCAGGGTCGCCGGATCGGCCTCGTAGCCGCGGTCGGCGAGTTCCGATTCGAGCGCGTCCGGGTCGATCCGGCCGTCGTCGAGCGCCGCCCGGAACGCCTCGCGGCTCGGGTAGCCGCGGCCGCCAAGCAGGTCGGCGGCCTGCGTCACCGCCTCGCCGAACGGCAGGTCTTCGAACCCCGAGAGGGGGTTGGCGGTCACGAACGAGTGGATCGGCCAGACCGACCCGACCGTCGCCGCCGCGTCGTCGATACCGTCTTCGATGGTGGTTTGGGTGCTCATTGGGCGCCTCCGTCGTCGTACTCTTCAGCGTTCGTCAGCAGGGTGCCGGGCGAGGGTTGGCTCGCGTTCAGGAGCGCGACGTACAGCCGCCGGCTCCGCTCGTGGACGCCCGCCTCGATCGCGACGTACGTGCCGAGGAAGGCGACGGCCACGAGGCCGTGGAGCGCGGTCAGCTCCGTCGGCGCCGTGACGACCGGGACGCCGGTCAGAGCCGCCGAGACGCCACGGTACACGAGCGCGTACAGCGCGATGGCCGGGAGGAACACCAGCGGCACCGCCCCGTAGCGAACCGTCGCCGGGAGCGACGACCGCCCCACCGCGCCGCGCGCCGCGTGGAGGGTGGTGAACACGACGAACAGGACGAGCAGGAGGCCGCTGTCGACGCTCGTCCCCTTCCCGGTTAGCAGGACGAACACCGCGCCGCCCGCCAGTCCGGTCGCCAGGGTCGCGGCGACGGCGGCGACGGCGGAGCCGTCCGCCGAGCGGCCCGCCTTTTTGTCCGGGGTCGTCCGCTCGACCTGTGCGCCCGAGCTGAGGAACTGGTAGGCCTTGTAAAACCCGTGCAGGATGAGGTGGGTGAGGGCCGCTCCGAAGAACCCGAGCCCGGCCTGCATGATCATGAACCCCATCTGTCCGACCGTCGAGCAGCCGAGCTTGCTCTTCACGTCGGGGCGGACGGATTTGAGGAGCTTTCCGAGCAGCGCGCTGGTCGCACCGACCGCGACGATCGCGAGCATGAGGGCCTCGCTGACCGTGACGACCGGGGCGAAGCGGACCAGCAAGACGCCGCCGGCGTGGGGGCGGTCATCGACGAGAGCAGCCAGCCGTGGAACGGGACGAGCGCCGATTGGATCATCGCCGCGAGGACGAGCGCGGCGGCGGCGACGAGCCAGACCGGACCGCCGAGCGTCCCGGCGGCCGCCGCGACCCCGGAGATCGTCGTCGCGCCGGTCGCCCACCAGAGCGCCGCCAGCGCGACGCCGAGGAGCGCGCTGCTCGCGACGAAGTACCGCCGGGCGACCGCCGCGGCCGCCTGCGCCTGCTCCCACTCGCTGACGATGCCGATCAGCGTCGCCATCACCAGCCCCATCGCCAGCCACAGCAGCCCGAACAGGGCGAGGTGGTCGGCGGCGACGAGCGTCATCACGGTCGCCGCGAACCCGAACACGGCGAGGAAGAACGTCGTCTCGTGGGCGCTCCCCGCCATGTAGCGGCGGGAGTAGCTGAGGACGATCCCGCCGAAGAAGGCGACGACCACCCACATCAGGACGGTCAGTCCGTCGACGGCGATCACGCCGGGAATCTCCGGAGCGAAGCCGAATCGGACTCGCGCGAAGAGGACCGCAACGCTCGTGGCGAACAGCGACCACATGAGCAGCGTGAGTGCGGCGGGCACGTACGGCGACTCCGCCGCCGTGTCCGGAAGCGCTCCGACCGTCGGTTTCGAGGTGGATCCTGCCATCGTTCAGTCCGTCCGACCGTCCCGCGGTGCCGACGCGCGCCGCCGGACCGGGACTGGTCGTCTTCGCTCACAGTAAAGAACAGATTGTCTATTAAATCTATCTATACTCACAAAACGTTCGAAATACGGTGGGTAATAGAACATTATAAAACATTATGGATTCGAGGTCGGGAGCGTCAGCCGCTCCGTTTCCGTTTCTCGTTCCGCGGATCGACCGCGCGCTGAGAGGTGTCTCACCGTCGGTCCCGCTCCGGGCCGGTCCGTCTGCCGCGGCGACCCGGCACCGGAAGGGGGAGATAATTACCGAGTCGTTCGATGTGCGCGTTCAGAAAACCATATCGTTACCGGCCCCGGTGTGCCCGTATGGAGGAAGTCACGGGGACGATCCTCGCCGGGGAGTCGTTCGAGCCGATCCGCGGCCGCCTCGTCGTCGAGGACGGTCGGATCGAGGCGATCGAGGAGGCCGACACCGAGTCGACGGACATCGTCCTGCCGGCGTTCGTCAACGCCCACACGCACCTCGGCGACTCCGTGGCGAAGGACGCCGCCGTCGGGCTGTCGCTCGACGAGGCGGTGGCCCCGCCGGACAGCCGCAAACACCGGCGGCTGGCGGCCGCCGATCGCGCCGACCTCGTGGCGGCGATGCGGCGAACCCTTCGGTTCATGCGACAGACCGGAACGGTCTCGTGTCTCGACTTCCGCGAGAACGGCGTGTACGGGGCGCGGGCGCTCCGCGAGGCCGCCTCATCGGTCGCCGTCGACCCGTTCATCTTCGGGAGCGACGACGCCGCCGTCCTCGACGTCGCCGACGGATACGGCGCGTCGGGGGCGAACGACAACGAGTTCGCGGACCAACGCGCCGCGTGCGCCGACCGCGGGGTTCCCTTCGCCATCCACGCGGGCGAACCGGACGCGACCGACATCCACCCGGCGCTCGACCTGGACCCGGACCTGCTCGTTCACATGGTGCACGCGGAGCGGGAGCACCTCGAACGCGTCGCGGACCAGTCGGTCCCGATCGCGGTGTGTCCCCGCGCGAACACCGTCCTCGGCGTCGGCGACGCGCCGATCCGGGACCTGCTCGAACACACGACGGTCGCGCTCGGCACCGACAACGTGATGTTGAACGTGCCGTCGATGTTCCGCGAGATGGCGTACACGGCGACGCGGTTCGACGTGACCGCCCGCGAGGTGTTGCGGATGGCCACCGCCGCCGGGGCCGAGATCGCGGGGCTCGACTGCGGCGTCATCGCGCCCGGCCGCCGGGCGTCGCTCCTCGTCCTCGACGGCGCGTCGGACAATCTGGCCGACTCGGTCGACCCGGTGGAGGCGGTCGTCCGGCGCGCGACCGCGCTCGACGTCAACCGGGTCGTCGGATAGCGGGCCCCCGGCTACGAATCGGTCTCGGCGTCGAACCTGCCGAACGGCGTCGTCTCGTGGCTCCGAACGAGCACCTCGTCGGCGACCGTGAGCCCCATGTCGAGGAGCTCCTGCGCGACGGGCGTGATGTCGTCGTCCGATTCGCCGACCACCGTCACGAGGAGGTTCTGTTCGCCGGTGACCAGCTCCTGGACCGAGACGACGCCGTCGATCGCCAGGATCTCCGGGATGCGGTCGCCGCGCTCGGGTATCGATGCGGTGCAGTAGAGCAGCATCCGGAGCGGATACCCCGACCCCTGGAAGTCCACCTCGGCGCTGTACCCCTTGATGATCCCGTCGGACTCGAGGCGCTGGATGCGCTTCCGGACGGTGCTGTCGGACGTGCCGGTTCGCTCCGCGATGTCTCCGGACGACATGTTCCGAGCGTCCTCCTGTAACGCGTACAGGATCGCCCTATCCACGTCGTCGATCGCTTCGTCGGCCATACCGGGGGGTGCGTGGCATAGCTACTTTATGCTTGTATCTCGGCCATCTCGCCCGGAAAGGGTCGCGACGGGAACCGCTCTACGCGCCGTCGAGCGCGGCGTCCCCGTCCGCCTCGACGACGACCACGGGGACCGCGGCGTCGTCGACGACGGTGTCGGTCGTGGAGCCGAACACGAAGCGCCCGACCGTCCCGGTCGTGGGAGCCCCGACGACCACGAGGTCGTAGTACGGCGACTGCTCGACGATCGCGCCCGCGGCCGACCGGTCCTCGACCAGCCAGCGGTCGACCCGGTCGAACTCCCCGAGTCGGTCGCGGGCGGCGTCGAGGACTCGTTCCCCGGTCGCGGCGTAGTCGTCGCGCTCGCCGCCTCCCGCCTCCCGGGCGTCGGCGCCTGCGCCCCCGTCGGCACCCGTTTGAGCGTCCGCGAGCGCAGCGTCGGTGGGGACGACGTGAAACAGCTCGAGCCACGCGTCGGTCGCGTCCGCGAGCGCCCGCGCCACGTCGACGGTCGCCCCCGAGTGCGGACCGTGACCGACGGCGACGAGGACCGACGAAACGCGGTCCGGACGCGACGCGCGGTCGAGGCCTTCGAGCGTCGTGTCGGCCGCGGCGGGCGCCGACGCGGCCGCCTCCGCCACGGTCGACTCGACGATCGGATCGCCGACCGTGGCGTCGGTGTCAGCGGTCTCGGCGTTCAATCTCCCTGAGCCGGTGTCTCCGTCCATCTGCGACCCAGTCGCTCCGCCGCCCCCACCGTCGGCGTCGCTCCCGTTCATGCCCTATCGTCAGACGTGCGTCTGATAAATCCCGTTGGTCCCGCAGCCGACGTGTCAGTCGCGGAAAAACTCCTCGCGCTCGAACGGCTCGGCTTCGCCCTCGACGGCCACCACGTCGAGCGCGGTGACTTCGGCGCCGACGCCGAGCAGGCCGGCGAGGCTCGGCTCCGTCCGGCCCTCGTCGCCGGAGATCAGCTCCTTGATGTAGAGTCCGCCCTCGCCGTGGATCTCGACGGTCGCGTGTCGGGCGTCGCCGAGCTCGGCGGTCGCCTCGTACACGTCGCGCTCGCGCGTCATGCTCGCCCGGCGATGGTCCACCCGGTTCGGGGTGTACTGCTCGACGGTCGTCCCCTCCAGCTCCCCGACCGCGGCGGCGAGCGCGTCGGCCTCGACGTCGGCGTCGAACGCCACCTGCGCGCGGTAGCGCTTCGCGGCGTCGTGCTCCTTCACGCGCTCGACCATGTCGTACGTCGCGAGCCGGAGCCCCTCGACCTCCACGGCGCCGTCGGCGAAGGCGTTGATGTCGGCCTGCAGGCGCTCCACGTCGACCCGGCGGCGCCTGGGCTCCTCGACCTCGATCACGAACGGGCGCCCGGTGCCGAGCATCAGGGCGTCCACGTCCTCGCGGCCCGCGCCGTGGAACGTCGCCTCGGTCCCGTCCATCACGTCCTCGACGATCGGCGCGGTGTACTCCTCGACGCTGTCGTCGTAGAGGTAGCCGGAGCCGCCGCAGTGGTCGCAGGGGTCGGCGCCCTGCCGTCCCGAGCCCTTACACTCCCGGCAGGGCCACTCCGTCTGGGGGATGTCGCGTTCGAGCTTCCGGTAGCGCCCGTACACGAACGTGGAGTTCACCTTGGCGTCGATCGCGTCCTCGGCCAGGTCGATCGTGAACTGCACGTCCGGGCGGTCGAAGGAGACTTCGGCGTCCGTGAGCCGACCGACCCGCTTGCCGACCTCGCGGTTGAACTCCGATTTGAACGGCTCCCCGGCGTCGTCGTCGAGCCCGGCCTCCTCGCGGAGGAGCGCCTCGTTCTCCTCGATCAGCGGCGGGGGGCGGGTGCCGACGTTGTAGGTGGCGAACTCGACGCCCTCGACCGCCTCGGCGGCGCGCTCGGCCCACTCGTCGAACTCGGTACAGCGCCCCTCACACACCCAGCAGTCCGCGGTGTCGACCGGCTCGTGGTCCTCGTCGTCGCGGAGCGCGAGCGCGGTGCGCAGCGCCGACCCCCGCTCGGCGTTCGACAGCCCGAAGCTCCGGTCGGCGACGAGGCGGCCGAGACACGCGTCGCACACCGGTCCCGTTCCGGTGGCCCGCGCCGCGACCTCGAGTACGTCCATACCGTCCCCAGCGTCCCCCGTGGTAACTGTCTTACTACATCGCAGGCTGTCGACGGCAGGGCCGCGGGCGTCCCCCCGACCGCCTCCCGCCCGACTTAAGGCGGTTCGCATCGTTTCGGCGGGCGTGAACGAGTCGGCCTCGCGCGAGGAGAAGCTGGAGCTCGGCGTCGAGCTGTTGGCCCACCTCGAACACGAGGAGCTGGCGCTGCCGGCCGCGATCGACCGGATCGAGACGGTGACGACGAGCCCGTCGCTCACCCGCGAGATCCTCGACGCCGCCGAGAAGCGCGGCGTCATCGAGCGCGAGAACGCCCGGCTCCGCGTCCAGCGCGGCGGCACGTACGTGAACTACGAGAGCCAAGTGGTCCAGCGCGAAGGCGAGTTCGACTGTCGCCGCTGCGGGACGACGATCTCGACCGGCCACTTCGTGAAACTGGACGCCGGCGAGCTCGGCCCCTTCGGCTCCTCGTGTATCCGGAAGGTCACCGGTCGCGACGGCGACGCTGAAACGGCGTAGCCGGCGGGTCCGCAACGAGCGACCGTCTCGCCATCGAAGAGGGTTCTCTCTTCGATCACGGGACGGAACGCGGACTTGCGGTTTATAAGAGACGACCGGTGGCGGGAACAGGTCGCCAGCTCACCGAACTCGCCGCCAAGACGGACTCGCTTCGAGGTGTTCCGTCGCGGCGTCGAACTCCGAGCGCATCGCCCCGTAAAATCGCTCCCGGCCGACGGGCGTCCGGAGACAGATGATGACGGTCGCGGTCGTCACCTGGTGAACCGACAGCCGCCACGCGCTGTTCTGGTGTGTCCACGTCCCGAGAGTGGTCGCCCGATCGCCTTGCACGGTGGATTTGCCCAGCTCCCAACTCTGTCGGGTCAGGTGAGCCAGGTCGAACGGGACCACGGCAGGCAACGTGGCAGCGCCCCCGCTTTCCTCTCGGTTGCTACGGACTGCCATAGCGAGGTATCCGCGATCGTTCATGAAAAATGTGTCTATCTCCCAGACCAGGCGGTGACCGCATTCGGCGCGGCGGTGCGGCAACGCGGACCGACGCTCGGTGCTGTCCACCCTCCCGTCCTCGCGCCGGGCTTGCTGCGTTCCGCGCGAACCCGTCGGCTCGCGAACCGCGTCGCGACACCCGCGGTCGTTGTTTATAAGCGTCGTCCGGCCCCTTCTCCGTCCATGACCGACGACCTCGACACGCCGGTGCTCGACAACCACCTCCACCTCGACCCGCGTCACGGGCGCGGGATCGACGCCGTCGAGGACTTCGTCCGGCTCGGCGGCACCCACCTGCTCGTGGTGAACAAGCCGTCGTGGCACCTCGGCGTCGAGCCGGACGAGCCGGGCGACTTCCGAGCCGTCTTCGAGGAGACGCTCGACGCCGTCGCGGCCGCGAACGACGCCCTTCCGGGACGCGCGTGGCCCGTCCTCGGCGTCCACCCCGGCCTTATCAGTCGGCTCGTCGACGAGCGGGGGTTCTCGCCCGAGGACGCCGGCGACCTGATGCAGGGCGGGATCGAGGTCGCGGGCGAGTTCGTCGCCGACGGCGACGCGCTCGCGCTGAAGTCGGGACGCCCGCACTACGACGTGAGCGACGCGGTCTGGGACGCCTCGAACGCCGTGACGCGGCGCGCGTTCGAGCTGGGCGCCGCGCTCGACTGCGCCGTCCAGCTCCACACCGAGGCCAGCGAGGACCTCACCGATCTGGCCGCCGTCGCCGAGGAGTCCGGACTCGATCCGACCAACGTCGTGAAACACTACGCCGAGGGGCGGCTCGCGGGACCGACTCCGAGCGTGATGAGCGAGAAGGACCGCCTGCGGCGCGCGGCGGAGGCGGGCGAACCGTTCCTGATGGAGACGGACTTCGTCGACGACCCCGAGAAGCCGGGGATGGTGCTCGGCCCGAAGACGGTCCCGCGCCGCGTCCGCTGGCTGCTGGAGCAGGGGTACGACGACGCGGTCCGCACCGCCCACGTCGAGACGCCCGAGGCGGTGTACGGGATCGACACCGAGGGAACGCTGGAGGAGCCGACACCGTGAGCGATCCCCCCGCCGCCCCGCCGCCGGAGGTCCTGTTCACGGGGTTCCCCGGCTTCCTCGGCTCGGCGCTCCTCCGGCGGGTCCTCGCCCGCGGCGACGGGCCGGTAGCGTGCCTGATCCAGCCGCAGTACCGCGACCTGGCCGAGAGGCGTGCGCGGGAGATCGTCGCGGCGGTCGAGAGCGACGCTCCGGGCGAAGCGGCGGTCCACCTCTACGAGGGCGACATCACGGAACCGGACCTCGGGCTCGGGCGGGCGCTCGACGACCCGGCCCTGCTGGCGGAGGTCGGCGAGGTGTACCACCTCGCGGCGGTGTACGACCTCGGCGTCGACGCCGACCTCGCGGAGGCGGTGAACGTCCGCGGGACCCAACACGTCCTCGACGCGTGCGACCGGCTGGCGGTCGACCGCCTCCACTACGTGAGCACGTGTTACGTCAGCGGCCGGTACGACGGCGTCTTCACCGCTCGTCACCTCCGCGAGGGGCAGTCGTTCAACAACCACTACGAGGCGTCGAAGCACCGCGCGGAGGTCGCGGTGCGGGAGCGCATGGCCGACGGGCTCCCGGCGACCGTCTACCGCCCGGCGATCACCGTCGGCGACAGCCGGACCGGCGAGACCGACAAGCTCGACGGGCCGTACAACCTCCTCCGGCTGCTCACGGCCCAGCCCGAACGGCTGGCGTTCGCCTTCTCGGTCCCGGGCGCGGACGAGACCGAACTGAACGTCGTACCGCGCGACTACGTGGTCGACGCGATCGCGGAGCTGAGCGGGCGGGCGGACGCCGTCGGCGAGACGTACCAGCTCTGCGACCCCGCGCCCCTGACGGTCCCGGCGTTCGTCGCGGCGCTGAGCGACGCCGCGGGCCGCCGGACGGTGACCGTCCCGACGCCGAAGCGGGTTGCGGAGGCGGCCGCCCGCCTGCTCTCGGCCGCGGGCGTCGACGTGGAGCCGGCGACGATAGATTACTTCGACCATCCGACGCGCTATCGCTGCCCGAACGCGCGGGACGCGCTGGCCGGGACCGGCGTCTCAGTCCCCCCGTTCGAGTCGTACGTCGACCGACTCGTGGCGTTCGCCCGCGAGAACCCCGATGTCGGCGACGACCCGATGGTCTGAGTGGAGCGCGACGGGTCCGTTCCGCGGCGAGCCTCCTCAGGCAGCGACCGCCCGACCCCCCGACCGTCCGATCGGGGCCGGGGCCCGACCCGAACGCAGGACTGGAGCACGGCACCTGAATCCCGGCGTCGAGCGGGTGAGACGCCCTCTCTCGGGGCGATCGATAGGAAAGGCATTTGAGTAGTCCGGGCGACGTACAGCACATGACCGACGACGACGCCGTCGAAACGTTCTATACCGACGAACGGTGGCAGAACTGGCTCGACAGGCTCGAAGAAGAGGATTTAGACCCCGAAAACGAGGACTCCGCGCGCCTCCTCTTGAACCTCCAAGACGACGCCGCGATCGCGATCGTGAAGGTGCTCGCGGCGCTCGACGACGGGCGCATCGACGAGAACCGCGCGGTCGAGGAGATCCACACCGTCCGCGACATCGTGCTCGCCGACGTGGAGTTCGACGACGAGGACAAGGTCATGCTGATCGACGGCGTCCAGACCTCGCTCGTCCCCGTCTTCTACGCGGCCGAGGAGTACGTCGTCGGCGGCGTCGTCGAGGGCGACGTGAGCGAGTTCGTGCGCGCGGCCGCCGACGCCGAGGCCGAGGACGACCTCGACGCCGCGCTCGGCTACGTCGTGCAGGCCGGCACCCGAATCATCGACGGCGAGCCCCTCGACATCGAGCTCGTCGAGGATCTGGAGTACGGGCTCGTCTCCGAGTGGGTCAACGGGCTCGACTCCCTCCAGTCGGCCATCGAGGACCCGGAAGTCGTCGAAGAAGAGGACTGATCCCGGCGGTCGGCCCGATTTCGCTTCTCGCGGCTCACCCCGGTTCGGTGAGCCGTCGGGCCGCCGGACCACCGGACCCGCGACCGACCAGGGCGACGGGTCCCGGCATCGCCCGGGGTGAACTGTTTTGCCCCCGCGCGGCCTGCGTGTCGTATGGCGTTCCCCGCGGCCGAAACGGCGATCCTCCTGCTCGTCGTCTGGACGGCCAGTGCGTTCGTCCCGTTCGTGCCGAGCGGCGTCCTCGCGGCGCTGACCGTCGTCGGGTACGCGTACACCACCGGCTTCGCCGAGCCGGGCCTCGTCCTGTTGCTGGCGCTCGTGTTCGTCTCGCTTCTGGCCTCCGCCGTGGATCTGCTGTCCGGCATGGTCTCCGGGAAGATCGGCGGCGCGTCGACGCGGACCGTCGTCGTCGGCACGCTGGTGGGGATCGCGCTCCTGCTCCCCTTGGGCCCGATCGGGTTCGTCGTCGGGTTGGCCGGCACCGTCTTCGTCACCGCCCTCTACCGGAACGACGCCGATCCGGACGCCGCCGCTCGTCAGGCGGCGTACGCGGCCGTCGGCGTCCTCGCCAGCGCGTTCGTTCAGGCGGTCATGCTGGGGAGCGTCGCCGTCGTCTTCGCGATCGCCGTCTGGTGAGCTGACCCGGAGCGGTGGGTATCGCTCCGCGGTCAGGCGGCGACGGAGAACAGCAGCAGGTTGTGAGCCCCCGGCCCGAGCCCCATCGCCGCGACGAACCCGAGGAGTAGGTATCCCTCCGCCGGGGTCTCACGGACGTACGCCGCGAACAGCCAGACGACGGCGCTCGCGACCGCGAGCTTCACGAGCAGGAACACCCACCCTTCGCCGAGCACCGGGATGGGGGGGATCCAGCCGAACTCCAGCAGGATCCGCGAGACGGGCGTGCGCTCGCCGAAGCCGAGCTGGGTCGTCCCGACCGCGGTCGAGACGCCGTCGAGCGCGTGGCCGAACACCGCGAGGGCGCCGACGCCGCCGGTGATCGTAGTCTCGGGCCGGAGCCGCGTCAGGGCGGCCCAGGCGACGCCCGAGATCGGCAGGCTGAGCGCGACCGCGAGCGTCGACCAGCGAGCCCCCGTCGGCGAGAGGTCGGTCGCGAGCGCGACCGCGACGACCGGGATGAGGAGGAGTGCGCCCGACACCGCGAGGCTCTCCGCCACCCGGTCCGGACGGGCGGCGTCGGCGGCGATCCACGCCGCGCCCGCCAGCGATCCCACCGTCAGGTAGACGGTCGGCGACCCGGCGAGGGGGAAGACGAGGGCGGGGAGCGCGTCGAGGACGTAGAGGACGTGGGCCGCGGAGCCGAGCGCCATCCACGGAGCGAGCGCGAGCACGCGTCGGCCGGTGACCCGCGGGCGGCGTCGGCGGAGCGCGGCGACCACCCCGCCGGTCGCGAGCAGGACGACGACGAGGTACGGGAGGGGCGGCAGGGTCGTCCCCGCCGGGAGGAACGAGAGGAGGCCGCCGACCATCAGACGGACAGCACGGGCTGGCTGGCGTACAGGAGGACGTACTCCGCCGCCTTCCCGAGCACCTCGCCGGGGTCGCCCGAGACGGGCTCGCGCGGGACGACGATGAAGTCCGACTCGAGTTCCTCGGCTGTGTCGAGCACGACGCTCCCGGGGTGGACCGTCTTCACTTCGGTGGAGAAGCCGTAGGCGATGGAGTTGCTGTGGGGGATGCCGGCGGCCTCCGCGCGCCGCGCCACGGAGTCGGTGAACGCCTCGGTGTCGTCGGCCACGTCGTCCTCGTCCACCACGCCGTGGTCGATCGCGCGGACCACGTCCTCGTCGAGCACGTACAGGGCGTGGACGCTCGCGCCGTACTCGGCGGCGACGGCGATCGCGTAGTCGACTGCCTCGTGGGACTCCTCGCTGCCGTCCACCGACACGAGGACGAGGTCGATGTCGAGATCGGTCATACGCGACCCGTCGGCGGGGGAGGGCAAAAAGCCCGCCCTCTGCGGTCGCCGCCGCGACGACCGGGCGCGCTCATCCTCGGAACTCGGCGAGGTCGCGCTGCCCGGCCGCGCGTCGCTCGCTCGGCGGGACGTTGGTCGCGACGATCTCGTCGACCTCGTCGCGGTTTCCGGCGTCGCTGTTGATCGCGCGAGTCGCGCCCTCGATCTCGACGCGGAACCCCGCCTCCGCGTACGGCTCGTACATCACGCCGCTGTTGCTGAGGACGACCCACACGCCGGCCTCGTCGAGGTCGTTCGCGACGTCGAGCAGCCGGCGCTGGTCCTCGCGGTCGAACCCCTCGGCGCTGTACTCGTTGAAGCTCGCGGTCGCGCTCATCGGCTCGTAGGGGGGATCGAAGTAGACCAGGTCGCCCGGCTCCGCCGCGTCGAGGACGTACCCGAAGTCGCCGTTTCGGATCGTCGCGCCCGCGAGCGCGTCGCTCGCACGGCGGATGCGGTCGCGTTGGACCCAGTCCGGGTTCGCGTACCGACCGACGGGGACGTTGAACCCGCCGTCGGCGTTCTCGCGGTAGAGCCCGTTGTAGCAGGTGCGGTTGAGGTACAGGAGGAGCGCGGCCTCTTCGAGCGGGTCGAACGTCCCCTCGTACGGGCGCCTGTTGAACCGCGCGCGCTGCTGGTAGTAGTAGCTCTCCACCTCGCGGCCGCGGGCCGTCTCCTCGGCGTACGGGAGCGCCGGATCCGGGTCGGCCTCCGGGTCGTCGAACGACTCCAGCCGCTCGATCAGCGCCTCGGGATCGTCGCGCACCCGCTCGTAGAAGTTCACCAGTCGCGCGTTCGCGTCGTTGACCGTCGCGTCCGGCGGTTCGAGGTCGAAGAACACGGCGCCGCCGCCGAGGAACGGCTCGTGGTAGCGACCGTGCGTCGCCGGGAACCGGGCGTACAGCTCGTCGAGGAGCTGCCGCTTCCCGCCGGCCCACTTCAGTATCGGCTCGGCCATGCGATGTCTGGAGTCGCCCGTCGCGGCGTATAAACGTCTCGGGCGTGGCTCGGACGGGGGCGTGCGGGTCGACGGAGCACCTCGGCGACGGACCCGACCGGCGTCTCGCCGGTCAGTCGTCCGCGGGCTCCCCGTCCGGGTTCGGGAGGTCGGCGACGTGTTCGGCCGCCTCCTCGAAGTTCGGACCGGGCTCGATCGTCCCCGCTTCCCGGTCCCACTCGATGTACCCGGCCTCCTCCAAGGCGGGGAGGTGAGACTCCCGGAGTTCGGCCGCGATCTCGTCGGCCCGACCGCGGACCTGCAGGTCCTCCACCGTCTCGACCGCTTCGTCCGCGAGGCCGGCGATGATGCGGCGGTGCGCCGGCGTTGCGACGGTCTCCGTCTCTTCGGAGGCGGCGTTGTGTGTCACTACCATTGACTGTTCGTATCTACACTACCGTTTGCGACGAATAAAAGTACTGCGTGTGTGAACGGTTCGCGCCCCGCTATCGGACTCGCAGTCCGCGATGAAGCGTGTACCCGGGAACGAGGAGAAACAGGAGGGGAACCCCGGTGAGCGGATGCGCCAGCAGGGAGCCGGCCGCGAGGATCAGGTACCCCTTGTCCGGCGGCGACCACGCGGTCCGGGTCCGCATCGCGTCGAGCTCCGCGGCGAAGGCGTACAGGAACGCGCCGGCGACCGCGATCCACAGCGCGCCGCCGCCGAGCGTCGCAGGGAGGGTACCCGCCGCGTCGACGACCGCCGGGGGCACGCCCCGCCGGCCAGCCGCGTACGCCGGGTCGACCAACGCGCGGGCGATGATCGAGGCCGGCAGATACAGCGCGGCGACGGCGACCGTCGTCCAGTAGGGGACGTTCCCCCGTCTGCCGACCGTCGGAGCACTGGTCATGCTCGGACAGTGGCGGGCGACGGTGAGAAGCCCTCCGATCGCCGGCCCGAGGCCTCTCCCCGCTTCGATCGATCCGGCGCCGTCTCGGCCGCACTTGATAGTTCTGTTACTGGTGTATGAACGACTACCATGTCACCGATTACACCGCATTAACGACCGTTTCAGACCGTTTCGTGGTGTGTCGTGTGTGAATGAGTCTCAAAAAATATTTGCGATATGAAAGGTATTTATCGCCCGGCGACCTACGCGTGTCTATGCAACCAATGAAAGACGGGCTCACGGCCGCCGGCCAGGCGCCGGGTCCCAACGTCTCGCCCGACGGCAGCGTCCGCGTCTCGTTCGCGTTCCTCGCTGTCGTCGCGCTGGGCGTCCTCGTGGCCGCCTACCCGCTCGCCTCGCTCGCCGTCCTGACCGCGGTCGTCGCGCTCGCGGCCATGGCGCGCTCGTTCGTCCGGCACGTCGCCCCCGAGACGGTCGGCCGCGTCAGTCTCCCCGGACTGGGCACGGTCGAGTACCGCTTCACCCGGGGGTGACGGCGCGACGACGGGGAACTGACGACCGCACAGCCGTCAGCCGACCGGCGATCGAACGCCTTCTTCTCCGACTCGCCCGCGACTCAGATCCCGTCGGCGACTCGTTCGCCCACGTCGAGCCCGTTCGCGAGCGCGGCGTGGAGCCGCCCCTCGCCCGCGACCCAGTCGCCGAGGAGGAACAGTCCCTCACGTCGGGCGGCGTCGATCGGCCCCTCAGCGACTCCCGACTCCGGCTGCGCGTACCGCCACCCCTGGTGATCCGTCCACGCGGGGTCCGCGAGTCGGTCGTCGCCGACGATCTCGGCCGCGTGTTCGGCCAACGCCGCGACGTTTTCGGCGGCGTCCGCATCGTAGTGGTCGACCGACCAGTCGTGGTTCGCCTGCACGACGAGCAGGCTCTCGCCGTCGGGGACGTGGCCGGGCTTGCACTCCTCGCGGGAGAGCCAGCCGACCGCGTGCGCTTTGTCGGTGTTGACGAGGCCGTAGTAGGGCGCGTCCAGCGGGAAGCGGTAGTGCAGCACCGCGGTCCAGACGGTGCGGTACGGCACGTCGCCGACCGCGTCGACGAGCGCCTCGCGGACGGGCGAGTCCCACTCCGCGTCTCGGAGGAGGTCCGCGGTCTGTGGCGCCGGGGGATTCAACAGGAGGGCGTCGAACGGTCCCCTCGTCTCGCCGTCGGCGTCCTCGACCTCCCAGCGCTCCCCGACTCGCCTGACCGCCTCGATCCGCGTCCGGCGGTGGACCGTCGCGTCGGTCCGACCGAACAGCCGCTTCGCGATCTGGGTGAGCCCCCGTCGGTAGCTCCACTTGTGCTCGTCCGCCTCGCGGCCGGGCGAGACGTCGCCGTCGGCGTCAAACACATGGACGGGCTCCGCGATGTCGACGAGCCCCTCGTCGTCGAGCGTCTCCGTGATCAGCTCGACGACGCGCTCGTCGTCGGCCTTCAGGTAGTTCGCGCCGTAGTCGTACGTCAGCTCGCCGTCGCGACGGGTCGCCGCGCGGCCACAGAGGCCGCCCGACTTCTCGAAAACTGTCACGTCCGCGTCCGGGACCGCGCCGTCGACGGTGAACGCCGCGGCCGCCGCCCCCGCGCCCGCGCCGACGATGCCGATGTGTGTCACGATCACTGGAAGGGAGCGAAGCCACTTAACCGGTCGCTCGGGGAGCCCCGGCCGCCGGAGTCGACCCGCTCACCCCCCGTCTGGACCGACGACCATCACCGGCGTCGAGGCGCCGCGCTGAACCCGAATCGGGACGCGCTCGGGGTTGACGAACCGGTCCAGTCCGCTGCGTCGCGCGGAGCCGACGACGATGAGGTCGGCGTCGTGTGCCGCGGCGAAGTCGAGCACCTCCTCGTGGGGGGTGCCGTAGCGGAACCACTTCTCGACGTCCACCCCGGTCGCTGCCCCGCGTTCCGCGGCGCCCTCGACAAGCCGCTCGCCGGTGCGCTCGCGCCGCTCGACGACCACGTCCCACCCCACGGCGGTGTCGACGACGAACAGCGCGTCGACCGTCGCGCCGTGAGCCGCCGCGAGCTCGACACCCGTCTCGACCGCCGCCTGCCCCGCCTCGTCGTCGCGGGTGACGACGAGGACGCGATCGAAACGGTCGGCGACGGCGGCGCCGTCGTCGGCGGTCAGCGATTCGGCGGTCCCGTCGTCGGCGGTCAGCGATTCGGCGGTCCCGTCGGCGGTGTCTCGGTCGGCGGACATGGATACGTGTTCTCGGCGGCTCCGGGTCTCGGAGGCCGCGTTCTCGGCTCCACGTTGCGCTGCGGGCGCCTTAACGATTTTCGACAGGATAAACGATTATCATCATCTATCGGCCTTGGTGTCTCGTTTGTCAATATCTTGTCTCAGACGCCGCCTGAACACCCAGTCGACAGCGACGTAACCGATCACTGCGCGATCTGTCTGCGGTCGGCTCCGAAGTGTTCTCGTGCGCCGGTCGGGCGCCGCGCCGCCGACGAGGGGGCAAGAACCTCCCCGACGGCGCGTTTTATCTCCGAGTGTCGACAGCGTCCGAACACGAATCGCCGGTGCGGCGGTCGGACCGGCCTCTGAGGCACCCATGAACCACGACACGATCGGTCGCGAGGCCGACGGTGACGATGGCTGACGACGACGCTCCCTCGGCCACCCCCGATGCCGACGGCGGCGACGGCCTCGACTACGCCGGGCGCGCGGCGGACGCCCTCGGCTTCTCGCGCTGGTGGCAGATCGTCGCCGCGGCGGGGATGATGGCCGCGGTCAGCCCCTACCAGTACGTCTGGTCGTCGATCGAACAGCCGCTGGCCGAGCGCCTCGACATCGCTCTGCCGGCGCTCGGCGCGGTGTTCTCCTTCTACGTCGTGTTCCAGTCGCTCTCGCAGTTCCCCGCCGGGAAGTGGCGCGACAGCCGCGGGCCGGGCGCGCTCACGTTCCTCGCCGCCCTGCTCGCCGGCGGCGGGTACATCGGGCTCGCGTACGCGACGAGCCTCTGGCAGCTGTACCTGCTGTACTCGCTCGGCGCGATCGGCGTGGGGATCGTGTACACGGTCGCGGTCAACACCGCCGTCAAGTGGTTCCCCGACCGGACGGGACTGACGACGGGCGTCGGCACGATGGCGTTCGCGGCCGGGAGCGCGCTCGTGGTGCCCTACGTGCGCGCGAACGCCACCGTCGCGGCCTACGGGGACGTCCTCCGAAACATCGGGATCGGGATTCTGGTCGTGACGCTCGTCGGCTCGTTCCTCCTCCGGGACCCGCCGAAGGGCTGGCTGGACCGCGTGGACGATGCCGACGGCGACGACGAGGGGGTCGCCGCGTCGATCCGCGGCCGCAACTACTCGACGCGGGAGATGCTCTCGACGTGGCAGTTCTGGCTGCTGTACGCGATGTTCATCGCGATGGCGAGCGCCGACCTCATCGTCATCGCGAACGTGGTTCGGTTCGCGGAGAACTTCGGGCTCGCGGCGCTCATCGCCACGCTCTCCGCGACGCTTCTCCCCGTCGCCGCAGGGGTCTCGCGGCTGATCCTCGGCGAGGCGATCGACCGGTTCAGCCGGAAGCGCGTGATGGCGGGATCGTTCCTCCTCGCCGGGGCGTTCCGGATCGGGCTGGTGGGCGCCGGCGAGGCGGGCAACGGCGCCGTCTTCGTCGCGTTCGTCCTCGGCGCGATGTTCTTCTCCTCGCCGCTGTACGTCTACTTCCCGTCGCTCCTGGCGGACTACTACGGCGCGGCCAACTCCTCCGGCAACTACGCGGTCCTCTACACCGCGAAGGTCGGCGGCGGGGTGTTCGCCGGCACCGTGACCGGCTACCTCGTCGCGACCGCCGGCTGGGTTCCGACGTTCGCGCTCGGCGGCGGGCTCGCGATCGCCGCGGGGGTGGCGGCGCTCCTGCTCCGACCGCCGAGCGGCTCCGGGTTGGTGACGGACTCGGCGGCCGCGGCCGAGTAGGCCGCCGACCGATTCGCTCTCGGGTGGTGGCCGTGACGCGCTCCGCTACGCCTCGGCCATCGCGCGCTCGATCCGGCGCTTCAGACCGTCGAGCCGGTCGCCGACCGCGCCGACGGTCGCCAGCACGGGGTACGTCGTCGAGAGGTCCTGATAGAGGTAGGTGGGAATGTCGATATCGCCGTCGATCGCGAGCTCTCGCTCGTTCGACGCGTGCTCCCGCTGGCGGCGCGCGGCGATCACGGACATCTCAATAGGGCTCCGGAGCGGCGCCCGTCGGCCGCGGTCAGCCCACGCCCCTCGCGAGCGACCCCAGCACCGGGAGCCCGAGGGCGCTGGCGACGGTGACGTAGACGACGGGGCGCATCTCGGGGACGACCGCCGCCGCGGGGCCGAGCGCGACGGCGAAGGCGACGAGCGCGAGCACCCCCGCGACGAGCGCGTACCCGACACCGCGGCGGACGGTCGGAGCCACGAGCGCGGCGGCCGCGCCAGCGGCGACGAGCCCGAGCCAGTGGACGGACGCGAGCGCGACGCCGGCGGCGAGCGCGACGCCGAGCGAGACGGCGTGCGTCCGGGGGTCGGTCCGAATCCGGGCGAGGAGCCCGTCCGAGTCGGTCACGACGACTCACCCTCGAACGCGACCGTCGCTCCGGTCTCGCCCGCCTCGTCGCCGGCGGTGCCGTCGCCGCCGACCGGCATCGGCTTCTGGTCGTTCTCCAGCCACGCCCGGAGCTGGTCGTCGTAGTGGTCGGAGAAGAAGTCGCCGGAGTTGCCGCCCGGGATCACCGCCGTGGCGTCGGTCCCCGGGCGGACGACCATCCGCCAGCTCGACCCCACCGCGTCGTCGACCCGGTAGTTCATCACCGTGGCCCGGGAGCCGTCGGCCGGGAGCTCGTCGTAGTTCAGAAACGGTGCCTCGCCGCCGAGCGGGTGGGTTATCGACCGCGTGGAGTTCCAGTCGCCGTACACCTCCCAGCCGGCGTCGTCGATCGCCGCGAGCGACGCTTCCAGCGCCGCGACCATGGTCTCCGCGCGCGAGCGGTCGGCGAAGACGGGGTCGTCCGCGGACAGCGTCGCGAGCACCCAGTCGTTCGGGTGGTACGTCTCGTCGAGGTCGACCGCGCCGAACGTCGGCTCGAAGGCGAGCCGGCGGAACCGGGCGAGCCACCGCGCGAACACGAGCGCGGCGCAGGAGTCCCTCTCCATCCGGTAGTCCCAGTCGGCGAGGGCGTCGGCCGCCGCGACGGCGCGGTCCGAGGGGTCACCGGCGGCCGCCTCGACCGCCGCGACCAGGTCGGGGACCAACTGGGCCGCGCGCGCGTCTCGCACGTCTCGCTGGAGCGCGCGGTGGAACGCCGGATCGGTCGGTTCGCCCGCCTCGACGGCGTCGTCGAGCCGGTCGGCGATCCGCATCCCGCGATAGGGGGCCGCGTACGCGACGCCGACGTAGTGTCGCGGGTCGTCGATCACGCGCTGGTTCGCGGTCGAGAGCACGTCCGGGTCGATCGCGTGGGGCTTCTCCTCGAAGGGGACGAACCCGTCCCACGAGGACCGCCCGAACGGCTCGAACCCCGTCCACTCCCCCTCGCCCGCCGAGCCGTCGAAGATCCGGTCGCCGGGAACGACCTCGCCGTCGACCTCGCGGATCGGGAGCTTCCCGGTCGCGTAGTACAGCGTCCGCCCGTCGGCGTCGGCGTACACGAGGTTCTGGGTCGGGAGGTCGAACTTCCGCGTGGCCGCGAGCGCGTCGTCGACCCCCGCGCTGCGTCCCAGCTCGTCGATCGCGACCGTGGTTCGGGTCGCGGTGTGGCCGGTCCACGCGACGCCGACCCGCCGCTCCTCCCGCTCGATCAGGGGGCCGTGGACCGTGCGCTTCACTTCGATCCGGCGGTCCTCGCCGCCGGACACCGGGATCGTGCGCGTCTCGGAGTCGAACTCGCGCCACTCGCCGTCGTACCAGTAGCGCTCGCCCGCGTCGTCGATCTCGTAGCGGTAACAGTCGAGCACGTCGGCGCCGACGTTGGTGAACGACCACGTGCCGCGGTCGTTGGCGCCCGCGATGACGAACGGCACCCCGGGGAACGTCGCGCCTCGGACGGACCGCTCCGGGGTCTCGACCCACTGTTCGTACCACAGGGGCGGGGCCATCAGCGACAGGTGCGGGTCGTACGCGAGGATCGGCGTCCCGCTCGCGGTGTGCTCGCCGGAGACGACCCAGCTGTTCGATCCGACTCCGGTCGGGGGCTCGAACCCGGAGAGCCACGCCGTCAGGTCGGCGTCGACGGGGTCCGAGGCTCTCGCCCGCTTCCGTTCGCCGCCGGCGCCGCGGTCGGCGGCGTCGCCGCCCAGTCGCTCCTCGTCCCCGTCCAGGATCGTCGCGTCGTGGTCGAGGCGCCGGGGGAACAGGTCGGCCGCTCGGTCGGCACCGAGCCGCTCGACGGCGACCGCCCGGCGGAGCTCCGAGAAGTCGCCGGTGAGCGTCCACGAGATCTGCTTCTCCATCAGCATCGAGTCGACGGGCGTCCACGAACGCGGCTCGTAACCGACCAGCGCGAACTCGAGCGGGAGCGGCTCGGCGTCGATCGCGGCGTTGACGCCGTCGGCGAACGCCTCGACCAGCGGGCCCGCGGGGGTCTCGCGCACCAGGTCCCACGTGGCCTCGGCGGCCTCGGCGAACCCCATCGCGACGTGGAACTCGTCGCTCTCGACGGTCGACTCGCCGACCGCCTCGGAGAGGCGCCCGCGCATCACCCGCCGCTGGAGGTCCATCGCGAAGAGCCGGTCGAACGCCTGGAGGTAGCCGACCGCGAAGTACGCCGCGGCCTCGTCGTCGGCCGCGACGCGCGGGACGCCGTACCCGTCGACCCGCACGCTCGCGTCGCCGTGCGGGCTCGAAACGGTCTCGGGGAGCGGCCGGTCGGCCGCCTCCCACGCCTCGCCGGAGAGCGGCGCGAACGAGTCGAGCAGGTCGGCCGCGGACGAGGTCGCGACCGCCCCGGTGCCGGCCGCCAGCGCGGCGCCGAGGACGGCGCGGCGGGTGGTGTCGTTCGTCACGCCGTCACTCAGCCGCCGATCGCTCATTATTATTCCGGTGAATCGGGTGGCGGACGGGAAACGCACATCCGTGCGCCGCCCTTACCGTCGCGCGATGGAGGTCGCGCTGATCACGGTCGGCGACGAACTGCTCGCGGGCGACACGGTGAACACGAACGCCAACTGGCTCGCCGCGGAGCTGAGCGACCGCGGCGTCGCCGTGAAGCGGATCCTCTCGGTGCCGGACGATCGGGCCGTCATCGCGGAGCACGCTCGGGCGTACGCCGACGCGTTCGACGCCGTGATCGTCACCGGCGGGATCGGCGGCACCCCGGACGACGTGACGATGGAGGCGGTGGCCGACGCGTTCGACCGCGAGCTGGCCCCGACCGACCTGACCCGCGAGGCGGTCGAGCGGCACCTGGCCGAGATCCGCGAGCGGCTCCCCGACAGCGACGTCGACGTGGACGTTGAGGCGGAGGCCGCGATCCCGGCCGGGAGCCGCCCGCTGCTGAACGACCCCGGGCTCGCGCCGGGCTGCGTCCTCGAAGGGGTCTACGTCATGCCGGGGATCCCCGAGGAGCTGCAGGCGATGTTCGAATCGGTCGCCGACGAGTTCGCGGGCGACCGGCAGTCGCGGTTCCTCTACACCGTCGAGCCCGAGGCGGACATCGTTCCCGCGCTGGAGACCGCCGGCGAGCGCTTCGACGTCGCCGTCGGCTGTTACCCGGACCGCGAGGGGGGGCACAACCGCCTGAAGGTGACCGCGACCGACGAGCGCGCGCTCGACGAGGCGGCGGCGTGGCTCCTGGCGAACGTGAACGCGAGCGAAACGCCGGTTCACCGCGACTGGGGCGACGAGTGACAGGCACCCCGCGTGCTGGGTTTCTTGAGTCCGGCGCCGGTATGGTAACACGAGACACTCACGGAGTCACGATGCCGACGACCTCTGCCGCCGGAGCGAACGGTACGAACGGAGGGCGCGTCCCGCCGGAACGGCGCCGCCACTCGGAGCGACGCGGCTCGGCGCTCGCCCGACGATGACGGGCAGCCTGCGCGGCTTCTTCGACGAGATCGACGCCCCGAGCCGGTCGCTCGTGGTCGTCAACCGGACCGAGCCGCAGCCGGTTCGGAACCTGCTCGACGCCTTGCTGGAGGACCAGTCGGTCGCGATCAGCGAGCGCGACCTCCCGGAGACGGACACGGATGTCGTTCTCCTCATCGAAGACGAGGAGGTTATCGCCCGCTCCGCGCTCGACGAACTGCTCGAATCGGTCCTGCTGATCAACTCCGATCTGTACAAGACCGGCGCGGTCGATCTCGACGAGATCGCGCTTCCGGACGTGCTCGCAGGGCTCGACGAGGTCCCCTTCCGACTCCGCGGCTACCCCCACTCGAACAAGGAGAAGCTGCTGTTGATCGTCGTCTCCCGGGTGATCGAGCGGATCGCGGCCGAGACCGGCGGCGGGACGCTCAGGGCGTCCTTCCAGCGTCTCTCACGGCTGGAGGACGAACGCGGCACCCGCGACGTGTACGAGGCCGTCGGCGACGCCGGCGTCGACGTCCACGTCTACGGGGTCGGCGACGCCGACCCCGGGGCGACGCTCCCGGTGACGGTCCACCAGGGCCGGTCGTACCCCTACCGCCGGTCGTGGTTCGTCGTCTTCACCCCGCCGCCGGCGGCCGACGCGGGCCGCCACGCCGCGCTCGTCGCCCTCGAAGACGAGCCGAACGTGTGGGACGGGTTCTGGACGTTCCGCCCGGAGCTGGTCGCTCGGATCGAACGCCACATCGCGACGGCGCTGTGAGGCGGGGGGTGACGGGACGAGGGGCCGCCACTCACCGGTTTGCGGGCCTCCGGTGGTCGGGTGGGGCAAACGGTAGCCGCGGTCGGCCAGCACGTCGGGGTACTGCACGCGCGGGACCGAGAGCAGCCGCGCCCGGTGCGATCGCGCTCGCGTTCGGACCGCCTCGCGCGTCGCCTCGTTCATCGGCGGTCGCTCGGGCCGTCACGGCGTAACGTCGGCCCGTTCCGTCCGGCGTTTATCACCCCGCGGTCGAACTCGTTCGGGGACCTTCCCAACGTGTTGGAACGCGAGACACGATTCACGGGGTCGGTTTCCCATGATCGATGACGGGGTCGTCACGCCGTGCCCGCCGCCAGACGGAGGTCGCGAACGCCGACGCCCGCAGCGGTTCGGAGCGGCGGCGCACGGGCGACACCGGTCCCCCGGCTGGGAGCCCCGCTCGCAGCCGCACACTGCCACCACGATCACTCATGAGCACAGACGAGTCACCGCCACCCGGCGACGACGAGGAGCGGTACAGGCGTCTCCTCGACGAGACGGAGCACGACACGGAGCTCGGCTTGGAGATGGGCCGCGACGCCCAGCGCGTGTCGGCCGGCGAGCTCTCCGAGCTCGAGTTCTACCGTCGGTACCACGACCGCATCGTCGAGGAGTTCGACATCGACGACCGCGAGATCGACCTCCCGGACCCGGACGAGGCCGAGCCGGACGACGTGGGGTTCCTCGACCGGATCGGCTCCGCGCTGGAGGGGATCGACCCCGACGGCGAGGAGTCCCGGCGCTCAGTGATGAAGAAGGGCGCCGCGGCGGCCGGCGCGATGGCCGTCGGCACCTGGGGGAGCGCACAGACCGCCGCGGGCCAGGACGACGGCCACGGCGGCGGCGCCGGCGCCGACGAGGGCGACGGGACCCGTTGGGGGATGACGATCAACCTCAACAACTGCGACGGGTGTCTCGCCTGCATGGTCGCGTGCAACCAGGAGCACAACCTCTCGCGCGGGGCCAACTGGATGTACGTCTTCGCCTTCGAGGACGAGGGGCAGGGCGACGAGACGAACTTCCTCCCGCGGACCTGCCAGCACTGCACGGACTCGCCGTGCACGAAGGTGTGTCCCGTCGGCGCCCGGCACACCCGCTCGGAGGACGGCCTCGTGCTCACCGACTACGACATCTGTATCGGCTGCCGGTACTGCGAGGTGTCGTGTCCCTACGGCGTCAACTACTTCCAGTGGGGCGAGCCCGACGTACCGGAGTCCGAGGTCGACGACGCCCACCAGATCGACGACCGCGGCCGGTGGGTCGGCTCCCGCCCGCCGGAGGGCGTCATGGGGAAGTGCACGTTCTGCGTCGACCGACAGGACGGCCAGATGGGCGAAGAGAAGATCGGCACCACCGCCTGCGAGGAGGCGTGTGCGATGGACGCCATCCACTTCGGCGACCTCAACGACTCGGAGAGCCCGCCGAACCAGCACCTCCGCGAGTACCGGGAGGGCCAGGAGAACGACCTCTCGGAGTTCCCCAACCGCAAGGCGCACACCGCGTCGACGTTCAAACTCATGGAGGAGCGCGGCACCGAGCCGAACGTCCGATTCGTCGGTAACGAGCCCTCGCCGCACGCCGAGCAGGTCGAGGGCCCCGTCGCCTACGAGGACATGGGGCTCACCGACGACCGGAAGGAGGTGCTCGACGAGGGGGCGTCCGCGACCCAAGGAGGTGAGAGCGCGTGAGCGTCGACGTGAGCGGCGTCGACCGCGAGACGCTCGTCCGGCCGATCCAGACGTTCTCGAAGCGGTACCTCGCCGCGCTGGCGGTGGGGCTCGGGCTGATCGGCGTGTGGCTGGCGTTCTACCTCCAGCAGCTCCAGCACGGGCTGATCGTCACCAACCTCTCGGACTGGGGCTCCGGCGGCGGCGTGCCGTGGGGGCTGTACATCGGCGCGTTCATCTGGTGGGTCGGCATCGCCCACGGCGGGATCATCCTGTCGGCGGCGGTCCGCCTGCTGGGGATGGACACCTACCAGCCGGTCGCGCGGCTGGCCGAGCTGTTGACCATCGCGGCGCTGACCTGCGCCGGTCTGTTCATCCTCATCCACGTCGGTCGCCCGGACCGGCTGGTGACGAGCGTGGTCCCGGCGTGGCCCACCCGCGTCCAGTGGTCGCCGCTGATGTGGGACGTGACCGTCATCACGGCGTACTTCGTGCTGACGGCGACGTACCTCGCGCTGACGATCCGCTACGACATCCACCGGCTCCGCGACCGCCTGCCGAACCTGCTCGACCCGCTGTACGACGTGTTGATGATCGGCTACTCGGAGAAGGAGGACGAGGTCGTCGAGCGGATGGTCTGGTGGATCGCGTTCGCGATCATCATCATGGCGCCGCTGCTGCTCCACGGTGGGGTGATCCCGTGGCTGTTCGCGCTGCTGCCCTCGATGGCCGGCTGGGCCGGCGGGGTCCAGGGGCCGTCGTTCCTCTCCATCGCGCTGACCTCCGCGGTCAGCGGGATCATCATCGTCGCGGCGGCGTTCCGCACCGCCTACGGCTGGGAGGAGCTCATTCCGGACGCGGTGTTCCGGGGGCTGAGCCAGTGGCTCGGCTTCTTCAGCCTCATCTTCCTCTGGCTGCAGCTCCAGCAGGTGATCACCGGGATCTTCGCCGCGCCGACGACGCTCCAGCACGCGACCGAGGTGAAGATCGCGACGCCGCTGTACTGGGTCGCGATCGGGCTCGTCGCGCTCGCCATGCTGTACGCGTTCGCGGCGTCGCTGCGCCCGGAGCTGTTTAGCATCCGGACGATGGTCGCCCTCTCCGTCGGCGTGCTCGCCGGCACCCTCGCGGAGAAGGTGCTGTTCGTCGTCGAGGGGCTCCAGCACGCGCACTTCGCCCTGTACGACGGGGTCCCCGGCGCGTACGTCCCCTCGCCGACCGAGCTGTCGGCGCTGCTCGGGACGATCGGGATCGTCGTGCTGTTCTTCCTCGTCGTCTCGAAGGTGATCCCCGTCGTGGAACTGCACGCGATCGAAGACGACCACGAGGAGGTGAGTCCATGACGCTCGCGTCGACCGCGCTCGCGGCGGCGTCGCTCGCGTTCGCCGCCGCTCCGGTCCCGCTCGCCAGCTCGCCTGAGTACACGCTGCCGTTCGTCGGTCCCGGCACCTACCTCATCTTCGGAATCGTCCTCGCGCCGGTGTACGCGATGGTCGCCGCGTGGTTCATCGGCGACCCGAGCGACCGCGACTCCGGCCTGCTCGGCGTCGGCTACCTCGCCGGGCTGACGACCGTGCTGTGGGGCGGGCTGTTCGTCGCGACGCTGGTCATCGGGGCGGTGTTCTTCTGAACCCCGCCCCCGCTCCGCTGCGGAATCGCTCGCCGACCGCGGCCGCACCGCGCGGCCGACCGCTCGCAACCGACACGCCGCCACCCGACAACACCATGACAGACACCGTCACCGAATCCGAACTGCTCGACCGACTCGCGACCGTCGAGGACCCGCAGAACGACGACGACATCGTCTCGATGGGCCTCGTGAACGACGTGACCGTCAGCGGCGACAGCGCCGAGGTGTCGCTGGCGTTCAACGCTCCCTACGCGCCCGCCGAGATCGAGATCGGCAACGCGGTCCGCGACGTCGTCTCGGACGCCGGCCTCGAGCCCGAACTCCGCGCGCAGTTCGGGTCCGAGCACGGGTTCGACGCCGACGTGTTGCCCGGCGTCCGCAACGTGATCGCCGTCGCCTCCGGCAAGGGGGGCGTCGGGAAGACCACCGTCGCGGCCAACCTCGCGGCGGGGCTCAAAGAGCGCGGCGCCCGCGTCGGGATCCTCGACGCGGACGTGCACGGGCCGAACGTCCCGCGCCTCCTCCCGACCGAGAACGAGCCCGGCATGCTCCCCGAGGGCGACATCGTCCCGCCGCGCTCGGACGGGGTCATGGTGATGAGCACGGAACACCTGCTTCCCGACGGCGACGACCCGGCCGTGCTCCGGGGGCCGATGGTGAACAACGTGATGATGAAGTTCATCAACGACGTCGAGTGGGGCCAGCTCGACTACCTGATCGTCGACCTCCCGCCGGGGACCGGCGACGCCTCGCTGAACCTGCTCCAGACCCTGCCGATCGCCGGGGTCGTCGTCGTGACGACGCCACAGGAGATGGCGGTGGCGGACGCGCGCAAGGGGCTCCGGCTGTTCGCGGACCACGACGCGCCCGTCCTCGGCGTCGTCGAGAACATGAGCGCGTTCCACTGCCCCGAGTGCGACGACACCCACCGGGTGTTCGGCGAGGGGGGCGCCGCCGAGATCCGCGACGACTACGGCGTGCCCGTGGTCGGCACGCTCCCGGTCCATCCGGACTTCGACACGGAAACCGCGGACGGCCCGGCGGTCCGCGACGACGAGAGCCCGGTCCGAGCCGACCTCGAAGCGATGGTCGACGACGTTGCCGACCGCGTCGGCGAGGTGAACCGGCGACAGGTCGCGGAGCGCGTCGGCGAGTGGGAGCGCGACGAGGGGGGCGAGGACGCCGCCCCCGGCGACCCGGTCCCCGCCGGAGCGGAGCCGGAGTGACCGGCGCTCACCACTCGACGTAGGCGAGGTACTCCGCGCCCTCGTACTCCAGCAGCCACGTCCCGTAGAAGTCCGCTTCGCGGATTCCTTCGCGCTCCCGGATGCGCTCGGCCACCGATCGGAAGGCCTCGTCGTCCTCGTAGTACGCGCCGTCGATCGACTCCTCGACCACCTCGCGCTCCGCGTCCGAGAGCCCCGCGAGCACGAACAGGTACCGGTCCCGGACGCGGTCGGCGAACGCCGCGACGTCGGGCGCCACTTCGGTCGCCTCGTACCGGTACTCGGCCTCGGACGCGGTGCGCGAGTCGACCGCGATCCGATACCGCTCCCCGTTGTACACGAGCACGTCGTACCGCCGCTCCGGGACGAACACCGAGTCGTTCCCGACCGCTTCGGCGCTCCCGTAATCGGCGCCGATGTCGTAACCGTCCTGCTGGGGCGGATCCTCGGAGAGGATCGGTTCGAGCCGCCGTCGGTCCGTTTCCGGGAGATCCTCGAACGCGATCTCGCCCACTTCCGGCGTCGCGTCCTCCGGATCCAAATCGACGAGCACCTCGTACACGGTCACCTCGCTGCTCGCGACCCGCGTCTCGGAGACCTCGTAGAACGCCCCGTCGACCCGGACGGTGTCGGTGCGGTCGAACAGCTCGTACCGCCCGCGGCGCGTGGCGGACCCGTTTTCGAGCGCCGACGCGACGACCTGGTACTCCTCCGAGTCGGGCTCCGCGTGTATCGACACCTCGTCGGCGACATCGTCCGCGGTCGCCTCGTTCAGGTCGAGGACGACGGAGGGGTGGGCACAGCCGGCGAGCGGAGCGGTGAGGAGGGCGGTTCCGCACGCGAGGAGTCGGCGGCGTCGCATGACGGACCTGACAGCGACAGTAAACGAAAGCGTTGCGGTCCCGTGGGGTGCTGTCGCGTGCGGTAAGGCGTTGTCACACTCGGTAGGCCGTCGTCACGCCCGGTAGGCTGTCGTCACGCCCGATGGGTCGCCGTCACGCCCGGTGGGTCGGCGGAGCGTCGATCTGACCGCCGACCGAACCATCAGTTAAAAACCACCGGATGGGTCCGGCACCATGCCCACCCGTGATGAGCCCGTCTTTCGACACAATGAGTGCCCAGACGGCGCCCGCCTCGGAGCGGTCGACGGCGCGTGACGAGGTGCGGATCACGACGGTTGGAGCAAGCGACCGCCAGCTCGCGTACGCCGAGTACGGGGCGGCAGACGGGTCTCCGGTGGTGTTTCTCCACGGGACGCCCGGGTCGCGGCGGCTCGCTGAACTGTTCGACTCGACGGCGCGAGACGCCGGGGTCCGGCTGCTCGCGCCCGACCGGCCCGGCTACGGTCGATCCGACCCGTGGCCCGACCGGTCGATACGCGACGGCGATCGGGTCGTCCGGGCCGTGCTCGATCACGCGGGGGTCGACGCCGCGCGCCTCGTCGCGTTCTCGGGCGGCGCCCCGTACGCGTTCGCGGCCGCGGCGGAGTCGCCGCGTCGGATCGACCGGCTGGAGGTGATCGCCGGCGCGACGCCGCCGGCGTACGTTCGCGACCGCCCCGCGGTACAGCGAGTACTGAGCGGGGTCGCGTCGACGGCACCGCCGGTGCTCGCCGGGATGTTGCGCGCCCAGCGGTGGGTCGCGGAGCGCCGCGACCCCTCGTTCGTCGTGGCCCAGTACACCACCGGTGACCCGGGCGACAGCGTCTCCGATCGCGCGGCGGAGATCGTCCGGGCGGACTTCCTCGAGGCCCTCGCCCGGCACCGCAGCGGCGCAGTGACCGAGTTCCGACAGACCGCGACCGACTGGGACATCGAGTTCGACGCGATCGACGCGACGGTGCGGTTCTGGCACGGCGACGACGACGCCAACGTACCGATCGAGAGCGTTCGACGGTTCGAGGCTGCGCCCCCGACCGCCCGGTTGGAGGTGCTCGACGACGCCGACCACCTCGGGACGCTGCTCCGCTCCGTCCCGGACGCGCTGGCTGACTCCCGGTGAACTCGTGTGGGCGGCGCCGGACACGACGACCGAATCACCGGATTTGAAGCGTCGCCGCCGGCGATCCACGTCGAGGGGATGAAACGCGTCCAGTTCTCGGTGACGTATCCGGAGCGGCTCGTCCACCCGCTTCACCGGCGGATCACCGAGGCCGGACCGGTCACCCGCGCCGAGCTGTTGACGTGGAGTCCCACGGCGGACGCGACGACGCTGTTCTGGTGTGACGCGGACGCGGACGCGACGGCGTCGGTCGTCGACGCCGTCGATTCGCTCGTCGCGAGCGAGCTCGTCGAGGGCGGAGGCGGGACGTACGCGTTTCTCCGCCAGGAGAGCTACGAGTTCGCGCCGGCAGTGCTGGACGCGATCGCGGCCGCCCGCGTGGCATTTCTCCCGCCGGTCGTCTTTCTCGACACCGGCGCCGGGCGGTTCGAGGCGGTCGGCGAGACCGGTGCGCTCGGCGCGTTTCACGAGGCGCTCGCCGACCTCAGCGACGCCACGATCGAGCGGGTTCGCGAGTTCGAGCGGGCGGCGTCGCCGTCGCGGCTCACGGACCGGCAGCGGGCCGCGTTGGAGGCGGCGGTCGAGGCGGGGTACTACGAAGTCCCCCGCGACGGGACGATCGCGGACGTGGCAGCGGCGCTCGACTGCTCGACGAGCACGGCCGGCGAACTGGTTCGGAAGGCCGAGGCCGCGGTGATCCGCGAGTTCGTCGCGGCCGACGAGCGGGAGTGAGGGGACGGCTGTCTCTCTCGCTCCGAAGTAGGCGCGGTCGCTCCGACGACCGCCCGCGGTCGCCGCCCGATCAGTCCGCTCGGAGCGCGCCGGCGAGGTCGTCGGCCACGTCCGCGATGGCCTCGGTCGCCCGGTCCACCCCGCGGAGCGTCATGAAGCCGTGCACCTGGTCAGCGTAGTTCTCGTAGCGCGTCGGGACGCCGTCTCCGACCAACTGCTCGGCGTACGCCCTCCCGCCGTCGCGGAGCGGGTCGAAGCCGGCGGTGACGACCGTCGCGGGAGCGACGCCGGACACGTCGCCCGCGTTCGTCGGGTCGGCGTACGGGTTTCGCTGGTGGATCTCGTGGTCGTAGTAACACGCCATGAACCACTCCAGGTCCGCTTCGTCGAGGACGATCCCGGCGTGCTCCTCGACCGACGGCTGATCGACTTCGACGCCGACGCCGGGGTACAACAGCGCCTGATACGCGATTTCGGGGCCGTCGCGCTCGGCGGCCATGAGCGCGGCGACGGCGGCGAGCGCGCCCCCGGCCGAGTCGCCGGCGACGGCGATATCCCCGGTCCCGTCGATCGCGTCCGGGTTGGCGGCCGCCCACTCGACCGCCGCGTACGCGTCCGCGACCGCCGCGGGGAACGGGTGTTCGGGCGCGAGCCGGTAGTCGACCGAGAGGACGGCACAGCCGCTCTCCCGCGTGAGATGGCGACAGAGCCGGTCGTGGGTCGCGACGCTCCCGAGGACGAACCCGCCGCCGTGGAAGAACACGACCGTCGGAAACGGGCCGTCGGCGTCGGGGCGGTACAGCCGAACGTCGAGATCGCCGTCGGCCCCGGGGATCGTCCCGTCCGCGGTTTCCCCGACCTCTGGCGGGTTCCGATTCTGGACCCACATCGCCGGTCTCGTGAGCAGGCGCGCGAGCTTCAACCCCCACCGGCTGTGCGGGATCGGGAACCGCTCTTGGCGCTCGATCGCCGCCTTCGCCTGCGGGTCGATCTCGTCGGCGTGCATGGTCGACCCTGTGGCGAGCCGAGAGTAAACCTTGGGGCGGCGGTCGGTGTGCCTTCGGCGATCGGGTGAGAACCTATTTGACGACGGGAGCGAATACGCGACCATGAGAGACGGGACGTCCACCGCCACCGACTTCGCTCGGTCCCGACCCGGTCTCCGTCCGTGCGTCGACACCGTCGCCGCAGTTTCACGCGTCCCCCGACGATGAGCAACGACGCCGCCGGCGACTCGGAGGAGACGACGCCGTTCGAGACGTTCCGGCAGTTCCTCGCCTTAGAGCGAGACGTGCTGGTGGTCTCGCTGGCGATGTTCGCGTTCAGCCTCGGCTTCCAGATGACGAACCGATTCCTCCCGGAGTATATGGTGGCGCTCGGGGCGTCCGGATTCGTCGTCGGGCTGTTCGGCACCTTCGGCAACGTCATCTCCGCGCTGTACCCGTATCCGGGCGGCGCCATCTCCGACCGGATCGGATCGCGGTACGCGCTGACGGCCTTCGGACTGGTCTCCACCGTCGGCTTCGCCGTCTGGCTGGTCGCCCCGGCCGTCGGGACGATCACGGTCGCGGGCGCGACGATCGAACCGTGGATCTGGATCTTCGTCGGGCTGGTGCTCGCGCAGGCGTGGAAGTCGTTCGGGCTCGGGGCGACGTTCGCCGTGGTGAAGCAGGCGACGGCCCCGTCCCGGCTGGCCGCCGGGTTCGCGAGCACGGAGACGTTCCGGCGCACCGCGTTCCTGATCGGCCCCGTCCTCGCGGCGATTCTCATCGACCTCCACCCGGCGTTCACCGTGAGCTTCCGGTACGTGCTCGCGGTGGCGGTCGTCTTCGGCGTCGTCGGGACGCTCGTGCAACACCTCCTCTACGGCGCGAGCGGCGACACCGTCGGCGGCGGGCGATTCGAGGGCGTCGCGCAGATCCGCACCGACCTCCGCGAGATGCCCGACCCGCTCCGCCCGCTGCTGATCGGCGACACCCTCGTGCGCTTCGCGAACGGGATGGTGTACGTCTTCTTCGTGCTCGTCGTCACGCAGATCTTCTCGGCGGGAGTGGAGACGACGGTCGCGGTCGGCGGGTTCGCCTACGACGTGGACCTCTCGCCGCCGGCGTTCTTCGGCTATCTGCTGGGCGTCGAGATGGTCGTCGCGCTGCTCACGATGGTCCCCGCGGCGAGGCTCGCCGAGCGGGTCGGGCTCAAACCCGTCGTCGCGCTCGGCTTCTTCGTGTACGGCGCGTTCCCGGTCGTTCTCATTTACGCTCCCGAGGCCCTCTCCTCGGTCGTCCCGGTCCAGTGGGCGCTGGTCCTCGTGTTCGCCTTCTCCGGGCTCCGGTTCGCCGGCCTTCCCTCGCACAAGGCGCTCATCGTCGGTCCCGCCGAACAGGGCGCGGGCGGCCGCGTCACCGGGACCTACTACCTGCTCCGGAACACGATCGTCATCCCGAGCGCGGCGATCGGCGGCACCCTCTGGGACTTCGTCAGCCCGGAGGTCGCCTTCACCGTCGCCGCGGCGATCGGGATCGTCGGGACCGGCTACTTCCTCGTCTTCGGCGAGGAGTTCGAGGCGTACGCCTGACGAGGTGGGAAGTCGGCCCCGCGGAGCACGGCGTTACCGGGAGCAAAACAGCGTCGACGGGGAGGTCGTTACGACGACGACGGCGACATCTCGATGTTGAGGCTCTTCTGGACGAGCTGAGTGAACGCCATCGAGCAGAGGAAGTACCAGAGGATCCACATCTGGATGGGGCCGACGATCCCCGTGTCCCACGTGACCGTGCCGGCGAGCGGGATCACGATCTCTTGGGCGGCGACGGCGGGGTACGCGGCGTCGGAGCCGCGGTAGCCGATCACCCAGAACATCCACAGGAACGCCGGGATCGTGAGGAACATGATCCACACCATCGGGCGGAACTGCTCTTTGAACATCCCGAGCTGGTCGCCCATCGCGTCCATCTGCTCCTCCTGGATCGCGTCGAGCGCCTCCTGGTCGTCGCGCTCTTTCGCCTCCTTCCGGCGGTCCTGAATGTCTTTCATCCGGTCCTGGTACTGGCTCATCTTCTCCATATCCATGAGCCCCGCGCGCAGCAGGGTCGAGTACAACCCCGTCGCGAGCGCGATGACCATGATCACGACGTAGAAGGGAACGACGTTGAGAAGCGGTCCCAACACGACGTCGAAGGTGCCGGCGATCGCGTTCCGGACCGGGTTGACGGCGTAGCCGACGAACGCGCCAAGCGTCGCGACCCCGGCGACCTTATCCCACTTGGTCCACGTGGTCGTCTCCGGGGTGTCGACGTCGCCCCCGCCGGTCAGGCCGCCGTCGTCGTCGTCCTCCAGTCCCGCCTCGATGGCGTCCCGGTCCGCCAGCGCGAAGCCGGTGTCGCCGTCGACGAGGATCTCCTTCTCGATGAGCCGACCCCACTGGCCGCTCGTGATCTCGTCGCGGACGTCGACCCACTGGACCTCGCCGTCAGTGGCGTTATCGAGGACGACCTCGACAGCGTCTCGCATCTCGCTGTCATCGCTGATCAGCGAGCGGACTCTCCGTTCGACCTTGCTCATTACCGCTCGGTTGTCGGCGGACGGTTAAGAACCTTGCAGGATCGCCGGCGACCGCGCGTCAGCGCCTCCCCTCGACGACGCCGTCCCGGCTCGCCGGCACCGACGGCTGACTCCCCGTCCGTCTCGGTGAGTCGACCCTACTCGTCGAGGACTTCGCGGATGCGCGCGAAGACCTCGTCCGGCGCCGCCTCGCCGTCGACCTCGACGAGGTCGCCCTCGTCGCGGAAGTGCTCGATGACGGGCTCGGTGTTGTCGTAGAACACGTTGAGCCGCTCGCGCGCGGTCTCTTCGGTGTCGTCCTCGCGCTGGATCAGCTCGCCGCCGCACTCGTCGCAGACGCCCGGCTCCTCGGGCGGCTGGAAGTCGACGTGGAAGTTCGCGCCGCAGTCGTCGCAGACGCGCCGACCGGTGAGCCGGTCGACGAGCACCTCCTCGTCGACATCGAGGTAGATCACGGCGTCGAGGTCGGTGATCTCCGAGAGGTACTCCGCCTGGTCGAGGTTGCGCGGGTAGCCGTCGAGCACGAAGCCGTCGGCGTCCGTCAGCGCGGCCTCGACGATCTCGTTGACGACCGGGTCCGGGACGAGATCTCCCGCCTCCATGAACGACCGGGGCGTCCCGTACTCGGTCTCCATGTCCTTGTTCGCGCGGAGCGCGTCCCCGGTCGTGACGTGCTCGACGCCGTACTCCTCGGCGAGCTTCGCGCTCTGCGTTCCCTTTCCGGCACCCGGCGCCCCCAGCAGAAGGATCCGATGACTCATACCGGAGCGCTCGCCCGCCGCACGTAAAGTCTTGAAGATCCCGGCCAACGCTACGCGGTCTCTCGTGGAGCGCGGATGGCCGCCTTCGAGGCCGTTGGCCGGCCCCAGTGCTACTGATCCTCGTCGGGCTCCTCTCGCTCGGCGTCCGGATTCAGCCGGAGCCCCATCTCCAGCTCGAAGCTCTCGGCGTCGGAGGTCTCGAACCCGATCTTCTTGTACAGCGAGACGGCCGCGCGGTTCCAGCGCTCCACTGTGAGCCACACCTTCTCGATCCCCTCGGCCTGTCCGTGACCGAGCAGTCCGCGGATCAGGTACGTCCCGATGCCGGCGCGCTGATACTCCTGGTGGACGAAGATCGCCAGCTCGTAGGCGTCGCCGTCGGGCACCAGCGTCGCGTGGCCGGCCACCTCGTCGCCGCACCACGCGATCACGTTGCGGCACTCCCCGCCGAGGATCGCGTCCAGCCACTCGCGGATCCGCTCTTCGCCGCCCGGCGGGATCCCCTGCGCGCGGTCGGCCGGGTCGAAGCTGTCGTACATCTCGACGAGCGCCTCGCGCTCCCGCTCGGTGTTCTCGTAGGGGCGGAGCTCGACGGTGCGATCCTCCCGGTCCGTGAACTCCGTGGGGGGAGCGGTGAACTCGTCGGCCACCGCGTCGGGATATCCACGGTCGCTCATCTGACCAGCGTGACGGACGTTTTGGCGTTCAACAGTACGAACTCGGCGATCGACCCGATCGTGATCTTCCCCATCGGGCTCGTGTGCCCGCCGCCGAGGACGATCTCTTCGAACCCCTCCGCCTCGGCGATCTCCACGATCCGGCTCCCCGGATCGCCCTCGATCAGCCTGACATCGGCGTCGAGGCCCGCCTCTTCGATCGCCGACTCCGCCCGTTGCACGATCTCGTCCGGCTCCACCGACGAGTCCGGGTTCTCGACGACCGCCACCGTGAGGTCGTCGTCCGCGACCGCCGCGCGCTCGACGGTTCGGTCGAGCGCGCGGAACGAGTCGTCGCTGCCGCCGATCCCGCAAAGCACCTTCATACCTCTCCCCTCCGTGCGCCGGTACAAAAATGGATCTCCGATCGGTCACCGGTGAGACCCGATCGCAGGGTTGGATCACCGATCCCGGCCGTGACTGTCGAGTCGCCCGCGGCACCCGGGCCTGCCGCGCCGTCCGCGAGCCCGCGACGCCCTCGACGCCCACGACGGGCCACGAGGCTCGGGGTGGCCACCGACAACCCTTTTGTTCGCCGGTAAGGTTACTAGTAGCATGAACGAACCAACCGATCCCGCGGCGGACGCGGGATCGGACGACGCCGCCGAGCCCGCCGACGCCACGGCGGAGGGGTCGGCGCCGACCGACGACCCCTCGGCGACGGACGCCGACGGAACCCCCGCCGGCGACGACACCGGAGCCGGCGACGCCCATGGCGACGCGGACGGCGCCGACCAGGGCCAAGAGCAGGTCCCTCCCGAGGTCCGCAAGTACGAGCGGTTCAAGAAGATGGACGGGGCGCGCTACGAGCGCGTCAACGAGTTCCTCCGCGATCGGACGTACATCACGGCCAGAGAGTGGGCGATCGCGCGGCTCTGCGCCGACTTTCGCACCGAGACGGGCGTCGAGATGACCAAGATCGGTGAGAACCTCCCCGAGCTCGTCCCCTTCATGACCGACACGTACACGCCGCAGGCGGTCAACCAGGCGCGCTACTCCTTCGAGGAGAAGGTAACGAAGGCGGGCGCGACGTTCCTCTACGGCGCGATGTCCGGCTTCTTCACCGCCGAGGACTTAGACGAGATGATGTACGAGGTGACGGAGGTCGCGAAGTTCCTGTTAGAGGTCGAGGGGGTCGACCTCGCGGTCGCCGACGAGCTCGACGCCGAGGACCGGATCAGCGAGGTGATGCGGGAGGTGCGCGCGTCCTCGGCGGACCTCCGCGGCGAGGAGGTCCGGTGCCCCGAGTGCGGGCACGTCCACCAGCCGACCGAGGAGTAGCGATGGAGCAGTTCCCAGAGGCGCTCGACGGCATCCCGGACGCGGTCGTGATCGTCGACGACGACGGCGTCGTCCGGGCTGGCAACAAACAGGTCGAGGCGGTGCTCGGGTACACACCGTCGGAGGTGGAGGGAACGAACTTCGAGACGCTGGTGTACGACCCCGACGGCGGTGAGGCCGGCGAGGAGCTCCACCGCTACGTCGTCGACCCCCAGCCGCGCTCGATGGCGGCGAGCCTGGACCTGCACGCCCAGCGCGCGGACGGAAGCGAGGTGCCCGTGACGCTCAGCCTCGGGCCGTTCGACCACGACGGCGAGACGTTCCTCGTCGCCACGATCGTCGACGTCAGGGAGGAGCGCGCCCAGCAGGCCGAGCTCCATCGCCGGACGCGGACGCTGGAGGCGCTCCACGAGGCGACGCAGGACCTGCTGAAGACGACCGACCGGGAGTTCGCCGCGGAGGCCGCGGTGGAGTACGTGGAGGACGTGCTCGGTCACCCCCTCGCGGCGATCTGGCTCTACGACGAGAGCCACGAGCGCCTCGACCCGATCGTCTGGACCGACGTGGCCGACGAGATCGTCGGCAATCACCCGACCTTCGGCCCCGACTCGTCCAGCATCTCGTGGGGCGTGTTCACGTCCGGCGAACCGGCCTACGTGACCGACACGCACGAGGATTCGGATCGGCACAATCCGGACTCGCCGATCCGCAGCGAACTGATCCTTCCGCTGGGCCGGTACGGGCTCATCAACATCGGGTCCACGGAACCGGACGCGTTCGACGAGTCCGACCTCGCCGTCGCGCGCCTCTGGGCCGCCACCGTCACCATGGTGTTCGTCCGCATCGAGCGAGAACGCCAGCTCCGGGTCCGCGAACAGGAGGTCGCCCGGGAGCGCGACCGGCTGGAGGAGTTCGCCAGTCTCGTCTCCCACGACCTCCGGAGCCCCCTCAACGTCGCGACCGGGAACCTCGATATGGTCCGCGAACAGCTCTCCGACGAGCACGAGGAGCTGGCCGAGATCGACGCGGTCGCCCGCTCGCTCGAACGGATGGAGGCGCTCGTGGAGGACATGCTGACGCTCGCGCGACAGGGCGCCGCGATCGACGAGACGGAGCCGGTGTCCCTCGCGGAACTGGCCGGGGAGTGTTGGGAGAGCGTCGACACCGCGGCCGCCGAGATCGTCGTCGCCGACGACCTCCGGTTCCAAGCCGACAGAAGCCGCCTGCGCCAGGCCGTGGAGAACCTGTTCGCCAACGCGGTCACTCACGCCGGCGACTCGGTGCGCGTCGAAGTCGGCACCCTCCCCGACGGCGACGGCTTCTACGTCGAAGACGACGGCCCCGGAATTCCTGCAGACCGACGCGACGAGATGTTCGACGCCGGCGTCTCGACCGATCCGGAGGGGACCGGCTTCGGACTCAAGATCGTGGCCGAGGTCGCCGACGCGCACGGCTGGACGCTCGAGCTCGCCGACGCCGCGGACGGCGGGGCGCGCTTCGAGTTCCGCGGGGTCGAACCCGTCGACGACGACTGACGCTCGCTCCCGCGTCCCGCCGACTCAGACCCCTTCGAACGAGGGGAGATGCCACGTCGAGACCCCGTTACCGTCGCACACGATGTCGACGTTCGGTCCCCGGTCCGCGCTCGGGAGCCCGACCTCGATCCGCCCCTGGCCGGTCACCCCGTCGTCTTCCATGCGAGCGGTGACGCGGTAGCTCCCGCGCACGTCCGTGATCGATCGCACCTCGACGGCCGTCTCCGGGGCGACCCCGACCTCGAGGTCGGCGACCGGCTCGCCGGTCTCCGCCCCGCCGTCGTTCGTCTTCCGCCGCGTCACCGTCAGTGCGAGTTCGCGCGTCTCCTCCGTGACGTTGAGGAGCCGGACGCCGAGCGGGGGTGAGGCGCGCTCGTCGGCGGACACGTCCCCGCCGTCGTCTCGAGCGTCGGTCTCGAGCGCTCGCCGCCGCACGTCCAACCGAAGCGTTCGGTCCGGCGTCACGAGGTACGGAACCGGGTCGGCGTACAGCTCGCCCACGGAGCGGGCGCCGGCGTCGCTCTCGTAATACACCGAGCCGGCGTGTTGCGCGGTCGCGTAGTGGTCGTCTCCGGAGGCGTGATCGAAGACCGCGGTGGCCTCGACGGCCACCTCGACCGCCCCCTCCGCGGCGTGACGGTTGTGCACGCGGACCTCCTCGTAGGTAGCGACGTACTCCGAGACCGGTTCGGGCGCGAGTTCGTCGGGGCGGTCCGGCGGGTCGCGCTCCGCGACGCCGCCGCCGTTTCCGGCGTCGACGAGGTCGGCACAGCCCGCGAGCCCGCCGCAGGCCCCCAGGCCGACCGCTCGGAGGAGGAACGCGCGCCTGTCCATACAGAGGCCTCAGACCGGATCACCCAAAAGGTCAACGAAAGAACAAATCCGCGTTTGTGCGTCGGGATCGCACGCCGCCGGGCTCACCCGTCCGGTCTCCTACGCGTCGAGGACGTGGTGAGTCACCGCGTCGGGAGCAGCGCCCCCGTCGCGATCGGCGGTGTCGAGGACCGCGACCCTGAAGGCGTCGTCCGCGCCGTCGACGGGGATGGGGAGGCCGCCGGGGTTCACTCGCACCGTGCCGCCGCGCTCCTCGACGCCGTGGGCGTGGGTGTGGCCGTGGAACACGTAGTCGTAGTCGCCGCAGTCGACGAGGGCGTCGACGACGACCGCGCTCGTCCCGTGGACGACGGCGACATCGACGGCGCCGTCACCGTCGTCGGCGCCGCCGAAGGAGAGCGTCCCCGCCTCACCGAGGTACGTGCCGAAGGAGTCGACGGTCGACTCGACCGCCCACTCCCCGTCGTTGTTGCCCCGGACGGCGTAGAAGTCGAAGCCGGCGTCCGGGCCGTTCCCGACGTCGAACGGCGTCACCGAGAAGGGCGCGACGAAGTCGCCGCAGTGGACGACGGCGTCGACGCCCTCGCGTTCGAACAGCGCTACGGCCGCCTCGACGGCGGCGAGGTCGTCGTGGGTGTCGGAGACGATGCCGATCCGCATCTCACCTCGACGGTCGCGCCGGGCGGGGATAAAAGCCGCCGTCGATCAGGATCGTTCGTTTATAAATCCGCGCCGATGAACGGGACTGAGCGCGTATAAACCGTTCGACCGACAATCGCGTTCTCACGGTCTGTAGATCCTGATTCTAGTTTATACGTGTCTCCCGTTCATGTTCGGACATGACGAGAGACGATGACGGCGCCGGTCGGCGCATGGCTTCCAGACGCGGATTCATCTCGGCGACCGCGGCGCTCGGGACGGTCGGCCTCGCGGGGTGTGGCGCCCCGAGAGCGGACGCCGGAGAGGGGGCGGAAAACGCCGTCAGCAGCGAGGCGGCCCAAGAGCAGGTATCGGCGTGGTCCGGCAGCGACTCGACGGCCGTCGAGACGGACCACCCGTACACCTCCCCGCGAACGACGATCGATCTGGACGAGCGGGACGGCGCCCTCACCGTGTCCACGACCCCGTGTCGCCACCGGCTGCTCGGCGAGGAGACGAAGGGCGGCCCGTGGGAGCTCCCCGAGGTCTGGGCGTGGCAGACCCCGGACACGGACCCGAGCGTTCCCGGCCCGCTGCTCCGCGTCACCGAGGGGACCGAACTGGAGATCACGTACGACAACTCGGAGCACAACCGCCCGCACACCTTCCACGTCCACGGGCTCAGCAAGGACTGGATGGACGACGGCGTCCCGACGACGACGGGACAGCAGGTCGCGCCGGGCGAGGAGTACACCTACGAGATCGACGCGAACCAGCCGGGCACCCACCTCTACCACTGTCACTACCAGACCCAGAACCACCTCGATATGGGGATGTACGGGATCCTCCGCGTCGATCCGGAGGGGTACGAGCCCGCGGACAAGGAGGTTTTCCGCACGATCAAAGACTGGGACAGCCGGCTCTCGGCGTCGACCGCCGGCGGAGACGTGGAGTTCAGCCATCGTGACCGGACCCCCGACGTGTTCACGGTCGACGGGCGGTGCGCCCCGTACACGTTCCACCCGGAGGAGGGCTCTCCCCTGATCGTCGAGGAGGGCGATCAGGTCCGGATCCACTTCGTCAACGCCGGCTACGAGTCGCACGCGATGCACACCCACAACCACGGCTTCACCGTGGTCGAGAAGGACGGCGGCGTCATCCCCGAGGCCGCGCGACACCGCGAGGACGTGATCCCCATCGCGCCCGCCGAACGCAAGACGATCGAGTTCACCGCCAGCGCCGATCCGGGCGTCTACGCGCTCCACTGCCACAAGGTGAACCACGCGATGAACGGCGAGACCTACCCCGGCGGCATGATCGGCGGGATGGTGTACGAGAGCGTGATGGACACCGAGCAGTTCGCCTCCGTGATGGATATGGCGGGCTACGAGGCCTAGTTCGGCCCGACTCGCCGGGCGGCCTCGGGGACGCCGATTCCCCCACCCGCGCGGACGAACGGCGGACTAACAGCAGAACATAAACGGGTACACCAGCGCGACCCGGTCGCCGTCCTCCAGTTCGGTGTCGAACCCCCTCTCGTTCTCGTTGAAGTGACCGTTCACGAGGATCCGGGCGTACGCGATCGTCTGCTCGCCGACCGGGTTCTTCGTCCAGGTCCCCGGCAGCTCCTCGGGCGTCGGCGCCCACCCGCTGTGGGTGGCTTCGGCCTCGCTCTCCGCGATCAGCATCTCCTGTAGCTCCGGATACTCCGCGAACAGCTCGTCGAGGAACTCTCGGAGGGTGTCCCCCTCGAAGCTGTACTCGAACTCGTACTTCCCGAGCTCCGTGCGGACGTGCCCGGTGCACCGCACGGTAACCGTGGTCTCGGCGGTCGACTCCGCGGCGCTCTCCGCCTCCGGCGCCGCCGCCTCGCTGGTCGTTGGCATACGCGGCGATACGGGGCGTTCTCCGGTAAGCCACCGCACGAACATGTTCGCGTCGTCGGGCCGCGGGGCGGGTTCCGTTCGTCGCGTCCGCGACGAGGGGTGCTGTCAGTCGCTGGGAACGGCGTCCGAACATGTTGCCACTAAACTGATAGTCCGTGTGGAAGTAACGCCCACCCGATGGAACTCACACGCGAGACGATCGCGAAGGTCATCGTCGCGGCGTTCCTGTTGAACTTGACCGTCATGGGCGCCGGGGCGTGGTTCGCGTACCAGGAGGCGCCGCCAATCCCCGAGGAGGTCGTCGGGCCCGACGGCGAGACGATCGCCACCGCGGAGACGGTGCAGGACGGGAAGGCGGCGTTCCAGCAGTACGGGCTGATGAACCACGGGTCGATCCTCGGTAACGGCGCGTACTACGGCGAGGACTACACCGCCGAGACGCTGGAGTTGAAGACCGAGCACATGCGCGACTACTACGCGCAGGAGGCGTACGGCTCCGGCTACGACACCCTCAGCTCCGCCGAGCGCGCGGCGGTCGACCAGACCGTTCGCGACGACCTCGACAGCGCGCACGACGGGAGCGACACCGTCCGGTACTCCGCCGCGGAGGCGTACGCCCACGAGCAGGTGCGCGAGACGTACGTCGAGCGCTACCACGAGGGGGACCACGACCGCGGCGTCCCGGTCGGGATGATCGACTCGACCGAGGAGGCCGAAGAGTTCGCCGACTTCGCGCTGTGGACCGCGTGGTTCTCCCACACCGACCGCCCCGACGGCGACAACTCCTACACGAACGAGTGGCCCTACTCGCCGGGCGCCGGCAACGACGCGACCGGCGCCGCGATGACGTGGAGCGTGATCGCGATGGTGCTGCTCGTCGGCGCCGCGGGCGCGGCGATCCTCCTCTACAAGTCGGTGAAGCTCCCCGAGCCGTCGGCCGAGGGGATCGCCGTGCCGGAGCCGGGCGACGTGAGCGTCTTCCTGAGCCAGCGCGCGGCGCTCCGTTTCGTTCCGATCGCCGCCGGGCTGTTCTTAGCGCAGGTGTTGCTCGGGGGGTTACTGGCGCACTTCTACATCGAGCGAGCCGGCTTCTTCGGGATCGAGGAGCTGTTCGGCGTCCACGTCCTGCAGCTGCTCCCGTTCTCGATCGCGAAGACGTGGCACATCGATCTGGGAATCCTCTGGATCGCGTCGACGTGGCTCGGCGCCGGGCTGTTCCTCCCGCCCCTCCTCACGGGTCACGAGCCGAAGCGTCAGTCGACGTACGTCAACGTCCTGCTCGGCGCGCTCGTGACCGTCGTCGTCGGCGGGATGGGCGGCATCTGGCTCGGCGCGAACGGCTACTTCGACGGCCAGCTGTGGTGGCTCCTCGGCAACGAGGGGCTGGAGTACCTCGAGGTCGGGAAGGTGTGGCAGGGCGGCCTGCTCGTCGGCTTCGTCCTCTGGGCGGTCCTCGCGATCCGGGGGCTCAAGCCGCTGCTCGACCGCGAGCCGGTGTACGGGCTCGCGCACATGATCCTCTACGCCGGCGGCTCGATCACCCTGCTGTTCGTCGCCGGCTTCATGTTCACGCCGTCGACGAACATGGCCGTCACCGAGTTCTGGCGGTGGTGGGTCGTCCACATGTGGGTCGAGGGCGCCTTCGAGTTCTTCATCGTCGCGATCATCGGGCTCACCTTGGTGTCGATGAACCTCCTCACGCGGCGCAGCGCCGAGAAGGCGGTCATGCTGCAGGCCCTGCTCGTGATGGGCACCGGCGTCATCGGCGTCTCGCACCACTACTGGTGGATCGGGATGCCCGACTACTGGGTGCCGATCGGGAGCGTCTTCTCGACGCTGGAGCTGCTCCCGCTGATCTTCATCCTGTACGAGGCGATCGGGCAGTACCGGGCGATGACCGAGTCCGGCGGGTTCCCCTACAAGCTCCCCTTCATGTTCATCGTCGCCAGCGGCGTGTGGAACTTCGTCGGCGCGGGGGTGCTCGGCTTCTTCATCAACCTCCCGCTGATCAACTACTACGAGCACGGCACCTACCTCACCGTCGGCCACGCCCACGCCGCGATGTTCGGCGCGTTCGGGTTCCTCGCGCTGGGAATGGTGGCGTACATGCTCCAGCTGTCGATCGATCCCGAGCGCTGGGACGGCTCGTGGCTCCGGGCGTCGTTCTGGCTGTGGAACGTCGGGCTCGCGCTGATGGTGTTCGTCTCGGTCCTCCCCGTCGGCTTCCTCCAGCTGGAGGTCGCGTTCACGGAGAGCTACGCCGCGGCGCGCAGCCTCGCGTTCTACGAGGGGTCGCTCGTCCAGACGCTGTTCTGGGCGCGGCTCCCGGGGGACACGATGCTCATCCTCGGGACCGTGATCTACTTCGCGGACCTGATCCGCAAGCGGTTCGTCCTGCGCAGTTCCGCCGCGGACCCGAGCGTCGACGACATGGCCGTCGCGGAGGGGATCATCGACGACGACTGAGCGGAGCTCCCCGCACTCCGGCGCTCACTCGTCGAACCGATCGCCGCGGCTCGACCAGCGCTCGGCGTCGCTCGCCAGGTCGCGCACCTCGCGTTTGATCCCCGCGTAGTTGTCGACGATGTCGCCGGTCGTGACGATGCCGACCGGCGTCAGCCCGTCGACGACGACGAGCTTTTTGATCCCTTCCGTGCGCATGCGGTCGGTCGCGGTCCGGAGTGGTTTCCTCGGCTGAATCGTCTCGAGCGGGCTGCTCATCGTCTTTCGAAGCGGTATCTCCGAGAACGGGTCGTCGGTGGCGTACCCCGCGTGGAGCACGTCGGCCTCGGTGACGATCCCGGCGGGGCTCCCCCCGTTCGTGACGACCACACTGCCGACGCGGTTCCGGAGCATCCGTTCGACCGCCACCCTGACCGGCGCGCGGGCGTCACAGGTGACGAGGTCGGTCGTCATCACGTCCTCGACGAGCATGCGCCCCCGTACGCGAGGGGCCTACTTGACGACGCGGGGTGACGGCGAGCGCCGCGGCGGCTCGCCGATCACTCCGCGCGCCACTCCCCGCCCAGCTCGTCGCGCTCCATCGATTCCGCGTCGCCGTCGCGGAAGACGCTCACCCGCCCCGTCTCCTCGCTCAGCGTCACGGTCGCGACGACCTCCGGGCGGACCGAGGTCTCGATCGCGCTCATGTGGCGCGACCCCATCCACGGCTCGTAGCTCACGTCGTCGACCAGCTCCGTCTCGTCGCTTCTGGTGCCCAGATCGCGGAATCGGACCATCTGCGCCTCGATCTCGCCGTCGACCGCGACGACGATCCCGCCGTCCTGCTGGCGGCTCACCGACTCGGCCGCCTCGACGAACCGGTCCTCCGCGAGCGCGGACGGACAGCTCTCTCGAGGCCACCGGTTTTCGCCCATCGGGTCGGCGTAGTCGCCGTAGTCCCGGTCGGCGACGACCGCGAAGTAGAGCCCCGGCCCCTTCACGTGCGGCTCGTCCCACCCGTCGAACGAGATGCTGACGTGCTCGGCACAGTAGGTCAGCCGGTCGAGGATCTCCCGGACCCGCTCGTGGGTGCCGTACTCGATCGCGAGCCCGCTCATTCGGTCCCCTCCGGTCGGTGGTCTGCGGCGTGAACGCTCATACCTCCGTGAACGATCGGGGCGTATATAAGGTGTCCCGAGTCGGGCCGCGGCGGGCTCGTCCGGCGGTGGTGTCGTCGCGTCACCGCCACTGCGTGAACAGGGTCGCGTCGAACCGGTCGGCGCGGACGAGGCCGAGCCCGAACGCGACCGCGACGGCGGCGGGGAGCAGGTTCCCGTACCAGAGGTTGATCCCGCCCCAGAGGATCACGAAGCTCACCATGTCGTCGAGCATGAACTCGCAGTCGCGCAGTCGGTCGCCGAGCCCCTCGATCGCGAACGCGCGGTCGAGCGTGACCACCGCGACGGTCGCCGACAACACCCATCCGGCGTAGTTCGAGAGGGGGACGCCGAAGAAGGCGCCGCCGCCGAAGCTCCAGAAGCCGAGCGCGACCGCGCCGGGGTCGAGCACCACGTCCATCGCCACCACCGCGGCGATCACGGTCGCGAGCCGCAGCCACCCGTTCGACGCCCGCGAGCCGAGAAGCAGGAGGCAGAGCAGGTACGCGTTCACCACGAGCGGGATGAAGAAGACCGGGAGCGCCAGCGGCACCCCGCCGAGCATCGGCCCGAGGCTCACGATGTACTCGAACGAGCCGTACGGCCACCCGGTCGCGACGCCGAGCAGTTCGATCGCGTAGGTGTACGCGATGAGGACGCCGATCCACCCGACTGCGCGGCGGTCGATCGCGGGCAACACCCCGACGACGAGCGGCGAGCGCATCACCAGCACGCCGAACAGCACGAACCACGGGTTGAACGCGAGCGGCTCGGGCACCCACCCCTCCGCGCTGCCGACGAGCGCGATCGCCCCGACGAGGGGGAACAGCACGGCGATGGTGAACCGGTTCTCGCGGACGATCCGGTCGAGCAGGCGCTCGGCCTCGCCGCGGCTGTCGGGGAGCCGGGCGCGGAGCGCGGCGAGCCCTCCGGACGCCGAGGCGGAGCCGGTGTGGTCGCTCACGCGACCGCCTCCGTGACCGGGTAGACGCGCCAGAGTCCCCCCATCGCCAGCAGGGTGCCGACGGCGGTGTTCAGCGCCGGGAACCACCAGTACGCGCGGTCGACCGCGATCGACGACAGGGCGACCCACGCCGCGAAGGCCGGGTAGACGGCGAGCAGCGCGCCGAGTCTGGGATCGAGCGCGGCGAACGCGACGGCGGCGGCGACCCAGCAGGCGGCGCAGTAGACGTACGTCCGCCCCTCGCCGAGCAGCGTCGCCGTCGTCCGGATCCCCGCGGCGCGGTCGGGCCCGATGTCGGGGATCGCGGAGAAGGTGTGCATCCCCATCGCCCAGAGCCACGCGCCCGCGAGCGCCGCGGTCGGCGGATGTGTCCCGGTCACGGCGGCGTACGCCGCCGCGCCCGGCAGCACGTACAGCCCGTTCGACGCGGAGTCGAGGAACGGCGTCGTCTTGAACCGCAGCGGCGGCGCGCTGTAGCCGGCGCCGAGCAGCAGGAAGCCGGCGAGGTACGGCCACGCGACCCGCGGCGTGATGGCGAACGCGGCCAGCCCGAGCGCGCCGGCGGCGACCACCGCGACCGCGACGAGGCGGTCCCCCTGCCAGCGCGCCTCGCGCCCCTCCTTCTTCGGGTTCTCCTCGTCGATGTCGGCGTCGAAGGCGTCGTTGACGCCGTAGAGGAAGACGTTCGCCGGCACGAGGAAGTACGCCGCGAGGCCGACCGTGACGGGCGTGAACAGTTCACTCACGTCGGCGATCCCGTAGGTGACGCCGACGGCGACGGGACCGGCGAGGTACAGCCAGAACCGCGGGCGCGACAGCACCAGCAGGTACCGGAGGAGGTCTCCGATCGAGCGTCGGCCGGGGTCGGTCGCGGTGTCGCTCACGGCTCCGATCACGCGGTCTTCGACAGCTCCTCTGCGGTCAGCTGTCCGCTGATCAGACACATCGGGACGCCGATACCGGGGGTCGTCGTCGACCCCGTGAAGTAGAGCCCGTCGACGGCGTCCGACCGGTGCGACGGCCGGAGCAGCGAGGTCTGGCGCAGGGTGTGCGCCAGCCCGAGCGCGCTCCCCTGATAGCTGTTGTACCGGTCGGCGAAGTCGTCGACGCAGAACGTCTCCTCGAAGACGATCCGGTCACGCAGTTCGGTGCCGGTGTTCTCGGCGATGTCGTCCAACACGAGATCGCGGTACTCCTCGCGGAGTTCGGGGGTGTCTTCGAGGCCGGGCGCGATGGGAACCAAGGCGAACAGGTTGCTGTGTCCCTCGGGCGCGACCGTGTCGTCGGTCTCGGAGGGGACACAGAGGTAGTAGGCCGGGTCCTCCGGCCACGCGGGGTCGTCGAAGATCTGCTCGAAGTGGCGGTCCCACCCCGTCGGCAACACCAGGGTGTGGTGTTCGAGGTTCGGCACGTCGCCCTCGACGCCGAGGTACAGCAGGAACGCCGAGGGCGCGTACGTCCGGGACTCCCAGTACTCGTCGCTGTACTGGCGCTTGTGTTTCGGGAGCAGCTCCTGTTCGGTGTGGGCGTAGTCGGCGTCGGAGACGACCAGGTCAGAGAGGTAGCGCTCGCCGTTCGCGGTGTCGAGCGCGAACCCGCCGCGGCGCCCCTCGATGGCCGTCACCTCGGCGTCGGTGACGTACTCCACGCCGAGCTCGGCGCCGAGTTCGACGATCCCGTCGACGACGGCGCCGATCCCGCCTTCGGGGTAGTAGACGCCCATGTTGTAGTCGACGTGGCTCATCAGGTTGTACAGCGCGGGGGTGTTGGTCGGCGACCCGCCGAGGAAGACGAGCGTGTACTGCATCAGCTGCTGGAGCTTCGGGTGATCGAAGTACTGCTCGACGTGCCCCTGCATCTTGCCGAGAAGCGAGAGCCCCCACGAGTAACGGAGCACGTCTCTGTCGACGTAGTCGCGGAGCCGCGGGCGGTCCTCGTACACGAAGTGTTCCATCCCGATCTCGTAGGTGCGCTCGGACTCCGTCAGGTACTCGTCGAACGCCTCGCCCGCGCCGGGCTCGTACTCCTCGAAGAGGGCCTTGTTCGCCTCGCGGTCCGGGAGCACGTCGACCCTGTCGCCGTCTTTCCAGAACACCCGGTAGTGGGGGTCGAGCCGCTCCAGCTCGTAGAAGTCCGACGGTTCCCGGCCGAAGTGGTCGAAGAAGCGCTCGAACACGTCCGGCATGAGGTACCACGACGGTCCCATGTCGAACCGGAAGCCGTCGGCCTCCAGCCGGCTCGCGCGCCCGCCGAGCTGCTCGTTTTTCTCCAACAGAGTCACGTCCGCGCCGGCGTCCGCGAGGTAACACGCGGTCGAGAGGCCACCGAATCCGCCGCCGATCACCGCGACGGATTCGCCGGCCACGGCGTCGATGTCCGGGGCCACGTCCATGTCTGATCCTACGGCGGGAGCGGTATAAATACCGGCCAGACGGTCGGGGACACGAGCCGGGCGACGGCGGCGGGAATCGTGGCGACCACGAGAGAAACCGCCGGCAGTGGGTACGCATAAGTCGGCGACGGCCGTACCGATCCGCACATGGATCCCACGGTCGCGATCACCGGCGCAACGAGCGGGATCGGTAGGGCGGTCGCCGAGGCGTTCGTCGACGAGGGGGCGTTCGTCGCCGTCTCCGGACGCGACGGCGACGCGGTCGACCGCGCGGTCGCGGCGCTGAACGAGGGCGGGGGCGACGGCGACGACCCCGCCGGCGTCGCGTGGGGCGCCCGCGTCGACGTGCGCGACGAGTTCGACTTGGAGCGGTTCTTCGAGGGCGTCGCCCGGGAGGCCGGGCCGATCGACGTGGTGTTCGCGAACGCGGCCGTCTTCCACGGCGGTCCGGGCGAGCGCCCGATCGACGAGACGAGCTACACCGACTACGACGACACCATGCGGACCAACGCCCGCGGCGTCTTCGCGACGGTTTCGGAGGCCGTCCCGCACCTCGCCGAGGACGCGCGAGTCGTCGTCCCCTCCGGCGGCGTCGCACGGGAGTCCCGTCCGGGAATGGGCGCGTACGCCGTCTCGAAGGCGGCGGCCGAGGCGGTCGCGCGGGGGTTCGCGGCCGACCTCTCGGCCACCGTCGGCGTCGTCGATCCCGGGCTCGTCGCGACCGACCTGACGGGCAAGGAGCGCGCCCGAGATCCCGAGAGCGTCGCGCCGCTGTTCGTCTGGGCCGCCACCGAGGCGCCCGCCGAGGAGCTGAACGGCGAGCGGCTCGGCCTCCGCGAGTGGAAGGCGGCGACGCGGTAGGGCCCGCAACGCGCCCGACCGGTCCCGGCTGTCTCAGACCCGTTCGACCCGGGAGGCGACGTCGAGCGCGGGCCGCTCCGACGCCACCGCGGCGACCGCGTCCATGAACGCCGTCCGGTAGCTCGCCGGTCCCGCGGGATCGGCCTCCGCGGCGCGCTCCCCGGCGAGCCCGTACGCGGCGCACGCGGCGAGCGCGGCCTCGGTCGTCGACGCCGGCGCTCCCTCCCGCTCGCCGACGACCGCCGAGAGCGTTCCGAGCGTGCTCGCGAGCATACAGCCCGACCCGACGAACGACCCCATGCGCTCGTGGCCGACCGAGAGCGCGTACGCGCCCTCGCCGTCGGCGACGACGTCCGTCGGGCCGGAGGCGACGACGGCCGCCCCCGTCTCCGCCGCGAGCGCCCGCGCCGCGTCCGGAACGCCCGCGTCGCTCTCGCCCACGGACTCGACCCCGCGAACGGTCGCCTCCTCGCCGGCGAGCCCGCGGACCTCCCCGGCGTTCCCCTTGATCACGTCGAACGCCACCGCGTCCAGCAGCCGTCCGACCGACTCGACGCGGTGGGGCGTGGCGCCGTAGCCGACCGGATCGAGCACGACCGGGACGCCCGCCTCGTTGGCGCGCCGGCCCGCGTCGACCATGGCGTCGATATCGGTCGTCGACGCCGTCCCCGTGTTTATCACGACCGCGTCCGCGCCGGCGGCCATGTCGCCCGCCTCCGCCGGGGCGTCGGCCATCACCGGGAGCCCGCCCCAGTGGAGCGTGACGTTCGCGGTCTCGCTCGTCGTCACGTCGTTCGTCAGGTGGTGGACCAGCGGCGCGGCGGACTCGACCGCCGACAGGGCCGCCGCGACGAGCGCGTCGTCGACGGGCTCATCGCGCATCGTCGACCACCTCCCGGATCGCCGCGGCCGCGGCACGCGGATCGTCGGCGGCCGTGACCGCCGAGACCACCGCCACCCCGGCCGCGCCCGCCTCAGCGACCGGAGCCGCGTTGGTGGCGTCGATACCCCCGATCCCGACCACGGGGAGGTCGACGGCGTCGGCGATCGCGCCGACGCGCTCGGGGCCGACGCCGTTCGTCTCCGCCGGCACGTCCTTCGTGTCGGTCGCGTACACCGCGCCCACCCCGAGATAGTCCGCGCCGGCGTCTGCGGCCGCCCGCGCCTCCGGAACCGTCGACGCCGACACGCCCACGATCGCCTCGTCGCCGAGGCGTTCGCGGGCGACGCCGACCGGCAGGTCCGACTGCCCGAGGTGGACGCCGTCGGCGCCGAGCGCGGCGGCCAGATCGACGCGGTCGTTGACGATGAGGGGGACGCCGGCGTCGGCGGTGAGATCGCGGAGCCGGCGACCGAGCTCGTACCGCTCCCGCGCCGGTCGGCCCTTCTCGCGGAGCTGGACGGCGTCGACGCCGCCCGCAAGCGCGGCCTCGGCGATCGCCGCGGTCTCGCGGCCCGCCGACCGACTCTCCTGTGTCACGAGATACGTTCGCCATTCGGTATTCATTAGTTGTATCTGTTGGTGGTCGCAGTGAAAAACTACCGCTTTCGCGTCGGCGCCGCCGGAGCGCCGGCGTGGAACAGACCCAAGCCGTCGGGGGGCGTACCGAAGCCGATGCGATCACGACTCAGGGCCGCGGCCGTCCGACTCCGAGGCGCGCTCTCTCGGCTCGGTTCGGCGACCGCGAGCGCGCTCGACCGAGCCGGCGTCATCGACCGAGCGCGGCTCGGCGAGACCCTCGATCTGGCGTGGCCGCGGATCGTCACCGGGTTCGCGATCATGTCGAAGAACACCGTGGACCTGGCGGTCGTCGGGATCGCGCTCGGAGCGCCGTCGGTCGCCGGGCTGGCGTTCGCGTTCGCCTACTGGCAGCTCGCGAAGTTCGTCTCGATCGGCCTCGCCGGCGGGACGGTGTCGCTCGTGTCGCAGAACTACGGGGGCGGCGAGAGCGACCGCGCCGCGCTCGTCGTCAAGGCGTCGCTGCTCGTGGCGCTGGCGCTCGTCGCACCGATCGCGGTCGGCTACGTCGCGTTCGCCGAGCCCCTGATCGCGCTCGTCGGCGGCGAGGGAACCGCCCTTCGTGCCGGAGCGACCTACCTCGTCGTCACCGCGCCGGCGCTCGCCTTCGAGTTCTTCAACATGATCGCGAGCCGCACCTACGCCGGCGTCGGGGACACCTTCACCCCGATGGTGGTCCGGGCCGGCGGCGCGCTCCTGAACGTCGTCCTCACGGTCTGGCTCGTCCTCGGCGTCGGCCTCGGCGTGCTCGGCGCGGGGCTCGGAACCGCCAGCTCCATCGCCGCCGTCGGCATCGCGCTCTCGTGGGGGATGACCGGGCGGTCGTACTTCGGGCGCGGCGCCTCGCCGGTCCCGATCGGGCGCGACGGCCCGTGGATCGACGCCGACCTCGTCCGGCAGCTCCTCCGCGTCTCCGCGCCCCTGATCGGGCGTCGGGTCGCCGAGGGAATCGCCGTCTTCCCCCTCCTGTGGATCGCCTCCTCGTTCGGCTCCGCGACCGTCGCCGCCCTCGAAGTGGGCCGGCGCGTCCGGGCGCTGTTGGGGAGCTTCAGCTGGGGGTTCTCCATCGCCGCGAGCACGCTCGTCGGGCAGCGGCTCGGCGCCGGCGAGGAGGCGCTCGCGACCGAGTACGGCCGCGACGTGATCCGCCTGTCGGCGCTCGTCTACGTCCTCGCCTCGGCCGCCGTGCTCCTCGCCGCCGCTCCGATCGCGGGCGTCTTCGTCGACGACCCGGACGCCGTGGCGGCCACCGCGGCGTTCGTCGTCGTCGCCGCGGTTTCGGCGGTCCCGTTCGGCGTCGACGGCTCGGTGACCGGGTCGCTGCGCGGCGCCGGCGACACCCGGTGGCCGTTCCTCGCCTCGATGGTCGGGCTCTACGTCGTCGCGCTCCCCGCCGCGCTGCTCGGGCTCGTCACGCCGCTCGGCGTCGGCGGGCTGTACGCGGCGGTGATCGCCGAGAAGCTGGTGCCGGCGGGGCTGAACCTCGCGCGGTTCCGATCGGATCGGTGGCAGGCGGTCAGTCGGCAGTACCGCCCTGATCCGGTGGACGACGACGCGTCAGCGAAGTAGCGGAGGCTGGCCGTCTCCGTGTCGGCGGTGGCGTCACCCGACAGTCGCGAGAAAAGCGCGGTCGCGGCGGCTACTCGCCGTCTGCGACCGATTCGACGACCTCGACGCTCCCGGTGAGCTGCCGGTGGACGTACGGCATGTCGATGCCGGCGTCGTCGAACGCCTCCTTCACGTCCGTGACGTACTCGGAGCGCACGCGGACGAAGTCCCCGCGGTCGGGCTCGTCGATCCACCAGCGCGACTGCAGCCCGACGGCGGAGTCACCCAGCTCGACCACCCGCACCGAGGGCGCCGGGTCGGCGAGGATCCCCTCGTGCGCCTCGGCCTTCTCGACGATGATGTCGGTGGCCTCGGCGATGTCGTCCTCGTAGCCGATCCCGAACACGAACTTCTGGCGCAGCGTCTCGTAGGCGACCGGGTTCGTGACGGCGTTGTTCGCGAGGTCGCCGTTCGGCACCGTGACCCGCTCGTTGTCGAAGGTCCGAACCCGCGAGACGCGCAGATCGATGTCCTCGACGCGCCCCGCGTTCCCGTCCCACTCGATCCAGTCGCCGACCTCGAACGGCTTGTCCTTCAGGATGAACACTCCGGCGACGAAGTTCCCGAGGAGGTCCTGTGCCGCGAACCCGACCGCGAGCGCGATGGCGCCGCCGAAGACGGCGAACGCCGAGAGGAACGCGCCGTAGCCCGCGATCGTGAACCCGATCGCCACTGCGGCGACCCAGACGACCGCGTTCGCCACGCTCGACGTGAGGCTTCGGACGGCCTCCTCCAACCCTCGGGACGCGAGCGCTCGGTCCACGCCGGGGACGAAGATCGCTTTCCCGATCACGAGGGTCGCGACGAACCCGACGACGAACAGCAACGCGGTGAACAGGAACCCCGTGGCCGCCGCCGCCAGCCCCGTCAGTCCGAACTGTAGTGGTAGCATCAACCCCCCTTTCGGAGAGGTATTTAAAGAAGCTACTGGCAGCGCAGTTGTTTATCCGGGGTCAGTCGCTGCTCCGACGCCGCGGTCGATCGCCGTGAGACACCGGGGTCAGTCGCCGCGTGCCGGTCGGGGGTCGAGCGGGCCGTCCCCGTGTGCGACGCCCCGGAGCCGCCGCCCGTGCGGGTCGTTCGCGTGTATTCGGTCGCGGACCGTCGGGGGAATCCACGCGTCGCGGTCGGGCGGTGAGGCCGCCGGCTCCGAGTCCGCGGGTCTGAGGCCGTCGGGGAGGTATCGCGCGTAGGTCGGGAGCCGCTCTCGCAGCGGCATCCCGCCCGCGTCGGCGACCGCGCGGAGGCCGTCGAGGTCGGGCCACGCGTAGTCGGGGTTGACGTAGTCGTCGGTGACCGGGGAGACGCCGCCGAGGTCGTCGATTCCGCAGTCGACGAGGTCGGCCGCGGGCGAGAGGTTCGGGGGGACCTGCACCGACACTTCCGACGGGAGCGCGGCCCGCGCCATCGCGACGACCCGGCGCATCGTTTCCAGGTCGGGCTTCGCGAAGTCCGACCGCTCGTTCGGGACGACGTTCTGGACGATCACCTCCTGGACGTGGCCGTGTCGCTCGTGAAGCTCGCGGATCGCCAGCAGGCTCTCCGCGCGGTCGCGCCAGCCCTCGCCGATGCCGACGAGGATGCCCGTGGTGAACGGGACGCCCTGCCGGCCCGCCGCGCGGATCGTGTTGAGCCGCTGGCCGGGGGTCTTCCGGCGGCCCCCGCTGTGGGCGTCGACGTCGGCGGTGGTCTCCAGCATGACGCCCATCGAGGCGTTCACCTCGCGGAGCTCCGCGAACGCCGCCTCCGTGAGATCGCCGGGGTTCGAGTGGGGGAGGAGCCCTTCCTCCAGGGCGATCTCGCAGGCGCGGTAGAGGTACTCCAGGACCGAGTCGTACCCCCACTCGTCGAGCTGGTCGTGGACCGCGGTGTATCGGTCGTCGGGCTCGTCGCCGAAGGTGAACAGCGCCTCCGTGCAGCCGGCGTCGGCCCCGACGCGACAGCGCCGCCGGACCTCCTCGGGCGACAGCAGCGACGCCTCGCCGGGCACGTCGTAGTAGGTGCAGTAGGTGCAGGTGTACCGGCAGGCGGTCGTCAGCGGGACGAAAACGTTCCGGGCGAACGTGAGCCGGTCGGCGGACTCGACGTCGTCGGGCCCGACCGAGAGCAGCCGCTCGACGCGTCCGGCGTCGGGCTCGATCTCGATCCCGTACTCCGCGGCGGCCGCGAACACGTCCCTCCCTCCGCGGTCCGGAGTCAAAAAGGATCGCGGTCGCGGATCCGAGCGCGTCGCCGGGACCGATCTGTCGCTCGACGCCGACCTCACTCCCGCTCGACGCCGACCCGCCCGTCCGTCGTGTCGAGCGCGAAGCCGGCCTCCCGGAGCCACCGCGCCGCTCTCGGCCCCTCGCCGTCGGCGTCCGCGTCGGCGTGGATCAGCAGCTCCGCGAGGTCGGCCGGCTCGTCCGCGTCGGTCGCGAGCCGGTGGGAGTCGACGACGCGCACGCTCGCACCGACCTCGTCGGCGATCCGGCGGTGGTCGAGATAGGACGCTCCGTGGTAATCGACCCGGAACGCCGGGTAGCCGACGACGAGGGCGTTCGTGCCGCCGCCGCGCCCGGGGGCGATCGCCACGTCGGCCTCGCGCCCGGTCGCGAACAGCCGTCGCAGGGCGTCCGGCGTGGCGAGCGCGAGGTCGGCCATGACGACCGCCACGCGCCCGTTCGCTTCGCTCTCGAGTCGCGCATCTAGCGCCGCGTTGACGGCGTCGGTCAGGGGGCGCTCGTCGACCGTCACCGGACAGGGGAGGTCGGCGTCGACCGGGCCGGTCGCCAACACCCGCGGTTCGCCGCCGGCCGCCGCGACGGCGTCGAGCACGTCTCGGAGCGTCGCGAGCGCGAAGGCGGCGCGCTCGTCGGGCGTGAGGACGGCCGAGAGTCGCGACTTGGGGTGGTCGGTCGAAAACGGGACGAGGACCTCCATCGGGAGGGGCGTCTCAGAACAGCGATTCGAGCTCGTCGCTGTCGTCGCTGACGAGGTCGTCGAGGTTCTCGTCGCTCTCCTCGCGGATCTCGTCTAAGTTGTCCTGCGCCTCGATGGCGACCTGCTGCAGCTCCTTGATCCGCGGGACGTTCGTGACGCCCGCGAGCAGGATGACGGTCGCGACGAAGCCGGCGCCGCGGTACGGGTAGTCCCCGCCCCGGACCTCCATCGAGCCGGTCTGCTCTTCGAGCCACTTCCGCCCGCGCTCGATACCCTTCCGGTTGAGGTACTCCGGCGGCCCCGCCAGCACGAGGAGGGCGCGCTCCGCGCCCTCGATCTCACAGGGGAGCGTGAGCCGGCCCAGCGCGGCCTTCCGGACGAGGCTGGTGATCCGGTTCGTGGTGTGTGCGCTGTCGAGCTCGTCCTCGCCGCTGTCGTCGCGGAGCCGCGAGAGCAGCCCGCCCGAGGAGCGCTCCTCGACCTCCTCCTCGGCGTAGCCGACCGTGGAGACGCCGCCGCCCGAGAGCGTGTTGATGATCTCGGAGGAGTCGACGACGCTCTCCGCGACCTCTTGGCCCTGCTGGATCTCGCCGGCGCCGAAGAGGATGCCGAACCGCCGGACGATCTCCTCGTTGATCTCCTCGTAGCCGCCCTGCACGGACTCGCCCGTCTTCCGCCAGGCGTCGTTGTCGAACACCATCAGGTTGTCCACCTCGCGGACGAACGTCTGGAACGAGCGGGCCGCGTTCAGGGTGTAGATACCGCCCTCGTCGCTGCCCGGCAGGATGCCGAGCCCGTAGACGGGTTCGGTGTAGATCCGTTTGAGGTGTTTCGCGAGCACCGGCGCGCCGCCGGAGCCGGTCCCGCCGCCGAGCCCGGCGACGACGAGGAACGCGTCGACCTCGTGGACCGGGATCGAGTCGATGGCCCCCTGCACCTCGTCGATGTCCTCCTCGGCGATCTCAGCGCCGAGCTCGTTGTCGGCGCCGACGCCGTGGCCCTTCACCCGCGACTGGCCGATGAGTACGCGCTGGTCCTCGGCGATGTGCTCGAGGCCCATGAGGTCGGCTTTGGCCGTGTTGACGGCCGCGGCCGCCCGGACGATCTCCGAGCCCGTCCGCTTGTCGTACTCCAGGAATTTGTCGACAACTTTCCCCCCCGCCTGTCCGAATCCGATCATTGCAAGTTTCATCGTGTGCTCCCTCCGCGTTTGGAATGAACAGAACGCGATCGCGTATTTAAGCCTTCGGTTGCCGTTATTACCCGTGATATTCGACTCGTTGACACGAGCTGGTCGCCGGCGCCCGGCGTCGCGCCAGCGCGGCGGCGCAGTCCTCCGGATCTCCGCCGATCTGTCGCCACTACTCCACCCCGAGGTGGGTTCCGAGCGTGGTCAGGTCCTCTGAGTCGACGCCGAACGCCGCCGCGTCGTTGTTGGCGGTCGTGTTATCGAACTTCAGCGATCGATACTGGTCGGCGCCCATCGGGAATCCGGGGACAGCGCCGAGGACGCTGAGCCCGATCCGGGCGAGCGGCATCGGCAGGGGAACGATCGTGACTCCCTTCCGCTCGGCCTCGTATACGAGGTCGGTCACCTCGCGCAGGGTGAGGACCTCCGGGCCGCCCACCTCGTACGTCTCGCCGACGTGCTCGTCCTCCTCCAGCGCCGCCACCAACATCGGGACGAGGTCCTCGACGTGAATCGGCTGGAAGCGGGTCTTCCCACCGCCGGGAAGCGGGTAGAGCGGAACGCCCGGCGCGAACATCCCCTTCAGCCGTTTGGTGAACGAGACGAACTCGCCGCCCTCGCCGAAGACGACCGAGGGCCGGAAGATCGTCCAGTCGAGGCCGCTCTCGCGGACGATCGCTTCCGCTTCGCCCTTCGCGCGGATGTACGCGGTGTCGCCGGTGGGGTCGGCTCCGAGCGCGCTCAGCTGGAGGAATCGATCGGCGCCCCCCTCCTCGGCCGCGCGCACGAGGTTCTCGGTGCCGCCGCGGTGGATCCGGTCGTGCATGACGTTCCCGCCCTTCGGCTCGAACAGCGGCGAGAGCGCGACGAGGTTCACCACGGCGTCCTGTCCGTCGACCGCCCCGGCGATCGAGTCGTAATCGGTGACGTCGCCCGTCGCGGACGCGACCCCTTCGGGGGTGTCGCTCGACGATCGCGAGAGGGCCGTCACCTCGTGGCCCCCGTCTGCGAGCGCGCGGCAGAGGTACGACCCGATAAATCCGGTTCCGCCGGCTACCAACACTTTCATGCACACTCCATCGGACGGAACGCCCGTAAACCTACCGCGATGACAGACGCGGTGAGGGCGGGGGTCCTCGGGACGGAAGCGGGACCCGGATCAGTCCTCGTCGTCCGAGTCGGGCACCGTCAACACCGGCACCCGGGACGTGCGGACCGTCCGCTCGGCGACGCTCCCGAGCAGGTACCGCTTGACGCCGGTCCGCCCCTGCGTCCCCATCGCCACGAGATCGATGTCGTGCTCCTCGATGTACGCCTCGATGCCTCGCGCCGCGGAGGAGCCGACCTCGACCGCTTCCACGGCTTCGACGCCCGCCTCCTCGGCGGTCGCCGCCGCCGCCGAGACCGTCTCCTCGGCCCCCTCGACCAACCCCTCCACGCCCGAATACCCCTCCTGGCCGACGGCTCCGACGCCGACGACGTTGAGGATGTGGACCGTCGCCCCCATGTGGTCGGCGAGGGTCAGCGCCCGATCGAGGGCGTCGCCGGCGGGATCGCTCCCGTCGGTCGGGACGAGGACGTTCTGGTAGGGGTATTGCGCCGGCTCTCCGTCGGGGCGGATGCTGAGCACCGGGACGGTCGACTCCCGGACGACGCGCTCGGTGGTGCTCCCGAGGAGCAGGCGGTCGAACCCCGTCCTCCCCCGGGTCGGCATCACGACGAGATCCACTCCGTACTCCCCGGCGTACGCGGCGATCGTCTCGGCGACGCCGCCCTGCAGCACCTCGGTCACCGCCTCGACGCCCCTGTCGGCGGCGCGGTCCGCGGCCGCCTCGACGATCTCCTCGCCCTCGCGTTCGAGCACGTCAACCACATCGCCGCCGATCTGCGTGACGCTGTCGTGGGTCGTGTCGGCGACGTTGAGGACGTGGACCGTCGCGTCGTGGTCGGCCGCGAGATCGAGGACGTGGTCGAACGCGGCGGTCGCCCCGTCGCTGCCGTCGGTCGGGAACAGGATGCGGTCGAACATATGCCCACGGTCGCGGCCTGCGGGTAAAAAGGGCCGCGGCGGTTCGCGCGCGGGAGTAACGGATAGCGAGGGCGACGATCAGGCGTCGAGCGACTCGCCGGCGCCGCGCTCGTCATCGTCTCCGCCGTGCTCCTCGATCCGGACCGTCGAGATGCGGGCGCCGTCGACGGCCGTGACCTCGAAGGCGTAGTCGCCGGCGGTGACGGTGTCGCCGGTCTCCGGCGTGCGGCCGAGCCGGTCGAGCACGAGCCCGCCGAGCGTCTCGAACCCGTCGCCGTCGAAGTCGGTGCCGAGCGCGTCGTTCACGACGGACAGCGACACCGAGCCGTCGGCCTCGTGGGAGCCAGCCCCGGTCTTCCGGATCGCGTGCTCGGTGCCCGCCGCGTCGAAGCCGTCGCGGAGCTCGCCGACGAGCGTCTCGACCGCGTCCTCCACGGTGGCGAGCCCCTCGAAGGCGCCCCACTCGTCGACGACCGCGGCCATCTGTCGGTGTTCGTCGCGGAACTGCACGAGGAGATCGCTCAGCGACGTGGTCTCGGGGACGATCACGAGGTCGCGCGCGAGGTCGGCGGCCGTCACCGACTCGTCGCCCGCCTCGCCGGCACGGAGAACGTCTTTCACATCGACGAAGCCGACCACACGGTCCGCGTCGTCGGCCGCCACGACCGGGTAGCGCGTGTGGCCCGCGTCAAGCACGGTCGCGCGGATCGCGGGGAGGTCGGCGTCCGCCGAGATGCTCGTCACGTCGGGGCGGGGCACCATCGCCTCCCGGACGACGGTGTCGTCGAGCTCGAAGACGGCGTTCACCATCTCCACCTCGGCGTCGGCGACGTGCCCCGCCTCGCCGGAGCGCGCGAGCACGCGGCGTATCTCGCGTTCCTCCATCGTCTCGTCCGTCTCCGAGGCCGGCGGGACGCCCAGCATGCGCGTGAAGGCGTTCGCCGCCCCGTTGAACACGACGATGCCGGGCGAGAACAGGTAGTAGGAGACCTTCATCGGGGGGGCCAGCAGCATCGCGACGCGCTCCGCCTGCGCGATCGCGATCGTCTTCGGCGCCAGCTCGCCGAAGACGACGTGGAGGAACGTGATGACGCTGAACCCGATCGCGAACGCGACGAGATGGACGAGGTTCGCGGGCAGCAGCGGCCCGAGCACCGGCTCGATCAGCGCGGCGACCGCGGGCTCGCCGATCCACCCGAGCCCGAGCGAGGCGATCGTGATCCCGAGCTGGGTCGCGGCGAGGTAGTCGTCGAGGCTCCCCATCACGTCCTGCAGCGCCCCGGACCCGGGACGCCCCTCCTCGACCAACTGTTCGACCGACGTCGAGCGGACCCGGACGAACGCGAACTCGGAGGCGACGAAGAAGCCGTTCAGGACGACCAACACCAGCGCCGCGACCACCCGCGTGACGGAGATCGCGACAGCTACCATCCGTGCCTCCGCGGTGCGGGAGCGTGACGTGCGTGGCGTACGTGACGGGCGGCGGTCATGACCAGCGGTTCCACCCGGAGCAACTAAAAAGGGGGTCCGTCGGAACCCGCGTCGTTTATTCCTCGCCGCGTCGGAGCGCGACTATGCTGATCACGCTGGAGGGACTCGACGGAAGCGGGAAAACCACCGCCTGGGAGGCGCTCCACGACGTTTATCCCGGCGCGACGTTCACCCGCGAGCCCACCGACAGCTGGTACGGCGAGGCGGTCGATCGGTCGATCGCGGCCGACGACGCCGACCCGCTCGCGGAGCTGTTCCTGTTGACGGCCGACCACGCTGACCACCTCTCCCGCACGATCAAGCCCGCCCTCGCCGACGGCGACCTCGTGATCTCCGACCGGTACTCGGACTCTCGGTTCGCCTATCAGGCGGCGACGCTCGAAGCCAGCGGCGTCGACATCGACCGTCCGCTGGAGTATATAAAGGGTATCCACACCGCCTTCTCGAGGCCGCCGGACGCGACGATCTACCTCGATCTCGACGCCCGCGAAGCCGCCGAGCGCGCCGGCCGGACCAACAAGTTCGAGCAGGACGGCTACCTCGCTTCGGTCCGGGAGAACTACGAGCGGCTGATCGACGCCGAGCCGCAGCGATTCGTCCGCGTCGACGCCTCGCAGTCCCCCGAGGTGGTCATCGAGCGGATCGAGGAGCTGGTCGCGGAGCTGGTGCGGGCGTAGGTGGCGCCGCCACCGTCTGTGACGCGGCTGAGACGGCGGTCCCCCTCAGTTCGTGTCCGGCAGTTCGACCTCGTCCGGTGACGGGACGTAGAGGTAGTCGATCGCCGCTCCGAGCACGAGGGGGAGCCCGACGAGCAGCGCGATGACCAGGGTTGGACTGCCGAGGTTGATCCCGATGCCGACGTTGAGGACGCCGGTGAACACCAGCATCGAGATCAGAAGCAGCATCGGGGTCAACACGAGGGTGTACACGACCGACCCCCACGAGGTGTTCAGCCGGAGCCGGAAGAAGCGGGTCGCCACCCCGGCGATCAGCGTGTGGAAGACCACGAGGGCGAGGAGGCTGACGAACCCGAACAGCGCGAGCATACCTGCCGTACGGGCTCCCGGCATTTGCCCCTATCGACCGGGGCTGGCCCGAGACCTGTCCCCCCGCCGGGCTAGAACCCGCCGCTGTTCCCCTGCTGGCGCGCCGCGGAGAGAAGCCCGTCGAGCGGCCCCGTGTACTCGTAGCCGGGGATGACGCCCTGCACGTAGGTCCCCTCGACGAAGTCGATCAGCGCCCCGGCGTCGTCGACGCCGCGCCGCTCGTTAATCTCCGTCAGCTCGAAGTCGACCGCGATCTCGTCGTCGCCGACGGCCACGGTCGGGTCGAACTCGTGGTCCCCGCGGACGACCCCGCCCACGTCGACGACGCGGAGCTCGAACGTCTCGATCCACCCCTCCTCGACCACGTCGGCGACCTCGTCGGCCGCGGTCGCCGAGAGCGTCGGCACCCGGACGGTCACCGCGAACCGGACCCGGCCGTCCCCGGCCGGCTCGGCGCGCACCTCGGCGTCGAAGGGCGTCGTCTCCGCGGTCCAGACGTCGTCGCCCGCGGGCTCGAAGGAGCCGTGGTCCCCGAACGCGCGGCGGACGCGGTCCGGGAGCCCCCCGTCGCCGTCGGCCGCACTCTCCCCCGCGGGGTCGGTCTCGGTCTCGGCTTCGCTCTCGCGCTCGCTCATACCCGATCGGAGGCGACACGCGAGTAAAAGCGCGTTGTGTCGGGGGTGGCGGTGGCGCGGTCCCCCGCCCGTCCGCCTCGCCGCCGTCACCGGTGGTGGCACGCCGAGCCGATACTGGTGCGCCTTTGTATCCGGACCGACGAGGAGCGGTATGGCAGCGCAGTTTCGCTCGACTGAGGCGCTGATCGACGCGCTCGCGGACGCCTCGTTCGACCGGCCGCCGGCCCTCGTCAGCAACGCACACGTGACCGGACTCGGGGTCGCTCGCGCGCTCGACGCGCACGACGTGCCCGTGATCGCGCTCGACCGGCCGAGCGGCGATGCGACCGACGGCGGGAGCGGCGGCGGCGCGGCGAGCGACGACGGCGCCCGCCGCCACGACGGGCTCGCACCCCCGTCCGACGCGGTCGACTTCGCGGGCGCGGTGACGTACCCCCTCGACGACCTCGACGGGTTCCGCGAGGACGTGGAGGCGATCGTCGACGCGATCGGCCGCGAGGCGGTCGCGTTCGGCTGCATGGACGAGTGGGCGCTGGCGTACGCGCGGGCCGACCCCGAGGGCGTCCGCCTCCCCTTCGCGGGGATCGACACGCTCGACGACGTGTTGAACAAGTCGGAGCTGTACGCGACCTGCGAGGCGCTCGGCGTCCCGTACCCCGAGACGTACCGGCTCGCGGAGACCGCGGACGCGGCGACTGGCGACCCGGACCCCGACGCCACACTCGACGAGGCGGCCGCGGCGCTCGGGTTCCCGCTCGTCGTGAAACCCGAACTCAAGCGCGACTTCGAGGAGGCGTTCGGCACCAACGTGCTGGAGGTCGCCGACCGCGAGGAGTTCGCGGACGCGGTCGCGGCCGCCCGCGAGGCGGGGGTCGCCGTGATGGCGCAGAAGCGCGTCGACATCGCGACCGGGAGGGACCACTCGCTCGCGTCGTACGTCCCGCCCTCCGGCATCGAGGACGCGCTCGGGGTCGTCGGCAACGCCGCGGTGCGGTTCCCGCAGCAGTTCGGCACTTCCTGTCTGGTCGAGACCGCCGACGAGCCGGAGATCGAAGCCCGCGCGCTGGCGGTGCTCGACGACGCCGGCTACCACGGGATCAGCGAGGCGGAGTTCGTGTACGACGACGATCGCGGTGAGTTCCTCCTCCTCGACGTCAACACCCGCCCGTGGAAGTGGATCGGGATGCCCGTCGCCGCGGGGGCGAACCTGCCGATGGCGGCGTACGCCGGCGTCACCGACGCCGAGTACGAGTCGCCGGGGATCGAACCGACGCGGTGGGTGTACCTCCGCGACTACCTCGCGCTGCTCGCCGGCGACGACGCGTTCTGGGACCAGCTGTCGCGCGCCGACTGGCGGCGGCTCGTCGCCGGCGAGTTCGAGCGCGAGGGAGACCTGACGACCGGCGTCTACCGCCCCTCCGACCCCGCCCCGGCCGCGAAGCTGTTCGAGACGGAGTTCGTCGACCGCGACTACTACTGCGCCTGCTGAGGGCGATCTCGTCGCTGTCGGAACGGGCGGAAGTCGACGGGGAGGGGAGCGTTCGACCTGCTTCGAACTCCTGCGTGTCCGATTTCCGCTGCTCGCGAGTCGCTCGCAGCAGGAATGCGGGGGAAGGGATTCGAACCTCGGTCACTCCGCTCGCTGCGCTCGCTTCGTTCCCTGCTTCGAATCCCTTCTAATCCGAGACGCGGTGCTCACGACCTGTGAGCGCCGCGATATGCGGGGGAAGGGATTCGAACCCTCGAACCTCTACAGGAGCGGATCTTAAGTCCGCCGCTTTTGGCCAGGCTCAGCCACCCCCGCGCGGATCCGGATTCCCGCGGCGGGGTCAAACCCCTTTCGGATGTCCCGGGGGCTCGCCGGTGCACCGGCGGTCCGGCTCATCGCCGCTTGTGCCCTACCAGTCGACCGAGAGCGTTCCGTCGCCGTGCGGATTCGGCGCGATCTCCTCGTCGGTGCGGCGATCGACGACGTGGATCACGCCCCGTTCCTTCTTCGCGGGACACACCTCGGCGGCCCGGATGTTCTCCTCCAGTTCGTCCTCGCCGATGTAGTACGACCGCGGCTTCGCCATCCCGCTCTGCACGTCCATCACCCAGTTGTCGCCGACCTCGGCGCATTTGCCCGCCCCGAAGCACTTGTTCGCCTCGAAGACGATCTTGTAGGGTTTCTCCTCGATCGGGGGTCCCTCGCCGCCGATGTCGCTCGCGCGCAGCACCTCGTCGTCGGCGTCCGCCTCGTCGCTCATACCCGTGATCGGCCCCCGCCGGCCTTTCGTCTGTCGGTCGTTTTCAGCTGTCGGGTGCCCCTCCGGGCGCGCTCACTGATGGGCGTCAATGGCCCTCACCGGTGGGCGTCGAGCCCGTCCGCCGGCGCCTCGACGATCTCGTAGCTCCGCTCCGTCCAGCCGTCCTCGACGAAGACGAACACGCGGCCGCCGGCGATCTCGGGATCGGCGACCACCTCGTTGCGCTGGCCTGTGCGCCCGACGATCACGCCGGGGAACACCTCGTCGCGCTCGCCCTCGTCGACGATGACGCGACCGACGCCGGAGTCCTCGAGAATCTCGTCGTCGGTGTTGTAGTCGTTGACGTACGTCATCACGCCCTCCGTCTCCGTCGGATCGGTGACGAGCACGTGCGTCTCCTTGCCCGGGCCGGTCGTCACCGACCCCTCGGCGGCGTCGGGGACGCCGCGGTAGAGGGTGGTCCGTCCGTCGAGGTACTCGACGACCACGCCCTCCTCGCGGAGGTCGATCCCGATCGAGGTGGGGGGGACATCGCTGCGTGAGGGTGCTGACATACGCGACGCTCGGTGCGCGTGCCCCAAAAGGGGCGCGCTCGGCGCTCGCGTCTCGCTCATTCAGAAGCGAGAATCGGGGATGGCACATTTAAGGTTCCTCCGCCGGGAGGGGATCCCATGCAACGGACGCGACGGGGCCTGTTGGGCGTCGGCGCTGCCGCAGCCGCCGGGCTCTCCGGGTGTCTCGGGGTCGAGGGTGTCGAGTACCCCGACGCGGCCGACGAGGGACCGCCGACTTCGGAGGACGGCGGCGACGGGAGCGACGACGACGGAGCCGACGACGACGGCGAACCCGTCCCGAACGAGGATCTCGCGACGGCGACGCGGAACGTCGTCGACGACGTGGTGTGGTTCGCGACCGAGTACCCGTCGGCGATCGAGACGTACCGGACGGCGATCCGCGAGGTCGTCGCCGAGATCGACGCCGTCCGTGACGTGGCCGACGAGACCGACACGGTGACCGCCGGGATGGCCGACCGACTCGACGAGGCGGGCCGCGCGGCCGCCGACACCGCCGCCGACGCGCTGGGGCCGCACTTCCACCCCCGCCCCCGGATCGTCTCGCGCACCGAGCGCCACGTCGCAGTGCTCCGGGAGTTCGCCCCGCGGGGCGACGTCGACCGCTTCCTGGAGGAGCTCTCGCGGATGCGCCGGGGGTTCTCCGCCATCGGCACGTTAACTTACGCCAAGGAGGCGTACTCACGCGATCCGATCCACAACCGGCTCCTGCGACGCCTGCTGTCCCCGCTCCCGGAGGACGACGACGAGCGGCGGCGGGTCCGCGGCGAGGCGTTCGTGGAGCTCGGACTCGCGAGCCGCGGATTCGCGACGTTCGCGCACGAGCCGTACGACGACGAGGAGTACGACCGAGAGCGGATCCCCCAGATCTACGGACAGCCGTTCGGGGCGTCCCGCCGCGAGGAGCTGCGTGCGCGTCTCGGCCCGATCCCGCGTTCCGAGGACCGGACCGAGGAGCTGTTCGTCGCGTTCGCGACTCGGCCCGTCGCCGGGAACCGCCCGAGCCGGACGTTCGAGGGGTGGGCACACGAGCTCGACGGCGTCCCCCTGTACGTCCAGCGGTACCCGGACGCGGCGACCGCGGGCGACCGGCTCGACGAGGCGATCGCCGCCGCGTCGACGGAGGGGCGCGCACCGATCGACCCCGACGCCACCGCGGCCGGCTCCGATTTCTCCGGGAACGCGACGGCGGAGGGTGAAGCGGGAGACGGGGGCGAAAACGGGACGGACGACGAGCCGACGTACCGGGGGCCGACCCGCTGGCACCGGCTCTACCACCACGAGGCCGAGGGCGAGCGGTACGGGTTCGACGAGCACGCCGGCGTCCAGTACGGCTACGTCGTGCAGGCGGGCGAGTTCGTGCTCGCGGCCGGGTTCTCGGGCGACGCGTGGGAGGAACGCACCGCCTGGCAGGGACGACTGGCGGACGGATGGGTGATGGTCTGATGGACGGAAACGGAGTCGGGCTCACGGCGGCGGTGTTCGCGGTCGTCGGCGCCGGCGTCGGTCTCGTCGCCGCCGCGACCACCGGATGGGCGGAGGCCGCGCTCGCCACGGCGGCAACCGGCGAGACCGCGCGGTTCGCCCCGGTGTTCGTCGCGCAGTCGTACCTCGCCGTCACCGCCGCCGCGCTGGCCTTCGCGCCCCTGCTCGCGGGGGTGCTCGGTGTCCTCGTCGGGTCCCGGGCGTACGACGCGCAGGGGGCGGCCGCCACCTGCGGGCTCGGGGGCGGTCTCGGCGCGCTGGCGTACGGGTTCGTCGTCGTCGTCCTCGTCGTCGCGTCGCAGGGCGAGGCGGCGACGCAGGCCCACGGGATCGCCGACGCGTTCGGCTCGATACTCACCACCGCGGTCGTCGCCGCCGTCGTCGGCGCGGTGGCCGGCGTGCTCGGGTCGGTGACGGGGTGACCATGTCGGAGCGAACCCGCACCCGTCGCGACCGCTCGACGCTTCGGCGCTCGCGTTTAGAACGCCCGGCGGCGCGGAGGGACCCATGACGCCCCCGCTCCGCCGTCGCCGACTGCTGGCCGCCGCGGTGCCCGGCCTGCTCGCCGGCTGCCTCGTGGAGTCGAGCGCGGACGCCGGCAGCGACGGCGGCTCCGAGGACGGAACGGGCCCCTCGGCGGACGACGCCGGGAGCGACACCGCGACCGACGGCGACCGCGAATCCCTCTCGGGAGACGCCGAGTCCGCGGCCGAGCAGACGGACGACGGAAACCCGCCGGGGGAGGTCGGTCCCGACGGCGCCGGCCTCGCGGTCACGAACGTCGACGTGCTCAGCGTGACCGACGGGAAGTACGACACGACCGTCCTCGCGGTGCTCACCGTCGAAAACGCCGGGCGGTTCACCTACGGTACGGTCGAGCTCCGCGCCGACGCGTACGCGACCCGCCCGAGCTCCGCCGAGCGCGAGGCGGTCGGCTACGCGTACGAGTACACCCACTACCCCGCGGACGACCGGTTCACCGACGGAACCAGACGGATCACGGTCGAGATCTCCTTCCGGAGCCGGTCGACGCGCGCCCGGCCCGACCCCGACTGGTACGAGGTCGACGCCGCGATCCGGCGCGCGGAGCCGGTGTGACGGTGCGGGCGCTCCGCGCGTTCGTCCGCCGACTGCCCCGAGAGACTCGCCGTGATCGCTACCTCTTTGTCTCCGCTCGCGAGCCGTGACTGCATGGAGGGACGGGCAGCGGCGCTCGGCGCCGGCACCGTGTTGAACGCGCTCGCGACGGGCACCGGCTCGGCCTTCGGTATCGACGTCGAGACGCGCGCGACGGTGTCGCTCGACCCCGACGCCGACGACGTGGACGGAACGATCGCCGAGGACGCCGACGCGGACACCGCCCTGATCGAACGCTGCGTCGCCCTCGCGACCGAGCGCTGGGGCGACGGCGAGGGCGGCACCGTCCGGACCGACAGCGACGTGCCGCTCGCGGCGGGGCTCAAGAGCTCCAGCGCGGCCGCCAACGCGACCGTGATCGCGACCTGCGACGCGCTCGGGCTGGCAGTCGGCGACGACGGGGCAGACCCCTCCGTCGACGTCACCCGTCTGGACGCCTGCCGACTCGGCGTCCGAGCGGCCCGCGAGGCGGGCGTCACGGTCACGGGCGCGTTCGACGACGCGACCGCCTCGATGCTCGGCGGCGTCACCGTCACCGACAACGGCGCCGACGAACTGCGGTCGCGCGAGGCCGTCGACTGGAACGTCCTCGTCTGGACGCCGCCCGAGCGCGCCTACAGCGCGGACGCCGACGTGGCCCGCTGCGAGGCCGTCACGCCGATGGCGGACCTGGTCGCCGACCTCGCGCTCGACGGTCGGTACGCCGGGGCGATGACCGTCAACGGGCTCGCGTTCTCCGCCGCGCTCGGCTTCGACGCCGACCCCGCGGTCGAGGCGATGCCCCACGCCACCGGGGTGTCGCTGTCGGGGACCGGTCCCAGCGTCGTCGCCGTCGCGGACCCCGACGACCCCGAGACCGACCTCGACCGCGTCGCCGACGCGTGGAGCGACCGACCCGGAACGCTGCGACGAACGACCACCAGAAACGACGGTGCGGCCGTCGAGTGACCCCACTACCTACCAATGAGTGACACACCGAACTCCGAGGACCGAAGCCTCGACGAACTGCGACACGAGATCGAAGACATCGACCGCGAGATCGTCGAGCTGATCGCCCGCCGGACCTACGTCGCCGACACGGTCGCGGCCGTGAAAGACGAGCGCGACCTCCCGACGACCGACGAGGGACAGGAGGAACGGGTGATGGAGCGCGCCGGGGAGAACGCGGAGCGCTTCGACGTCGACGCCAACCTCGTGAAAGCGATCTTCCGGCTGCTGATCGAGTTGAACAAGGTCGAGCAGCGAGAGAACCGTTAGAATTGGGTAGGTTGAGACTTCGCCCGGGCGCCCCGATCAGGCCGTGAAGGCGTCGACGGCCTCGATAACGCCGTCGTAGTCGGGCCAGTTTCCGTGTCGTCGACGACCCACGCGTAGGCGATCTGCCCGTCCTCATCCACGACGAAGACGGCGCGCTTCGCGACCTCGTTCAGTCCGTATTTCTCCCAGTCCATCGAGACGCCGTACGCCCCGTCTGACGTACGGAAAAACCGAAAGCCTGTGCCCGCGAGGACAGAGCGTTCACCGCGGGCACGCATCGGCAGTCGGTGACGACCGCGTCTCGGAGCCGCCCTATGCAGGCGACTCCCTACTCCCGATCGCCGCCTTTCGACGGCCGTTCGGACAACCGATCGAACCGGTCCTGAGCGGCTTCAGACCGGGTCGACGTGCGTTCGGCGTCGTAGGTCGCGGTCGAGATCGATCCGGCTTCGATTCGCACGTCCAGTATCGCGTCCGCGTGGCGCCCCTCGTCCGGGAGTCGGTCGGCGTCGAGGACGGCGTTTCCCACCTCGTCACCGTCCGACTCGAAGAAGACGGTCGCGAGCCCATCCTCGATCGAATCGACGACCGCCGTGTACTCGCCGTCGGCGAGATCGATCGCAGTCATGCGTACGACTCAGCTAGCACGCGGTCCCCGGTAGCGTTTGTGACGGTCACGGTGTCGCCGCCGTTGTTCCAGACCGGCGAGCCGGCGCCCCAGTAGAGTTCGTGCGCGCTGTCGGTCCCGCTCCCCGTTCTGAGCGTCAGCGTCTCGTCGGGGGCGAGCGTCACGCCGTCCGGCACCACGTAGCGTTTCCCGGCCTCGTCTTCGACGGCCCACCCCGACAGATCGAGCGTCTCCGTGCCCGCGTTCTCGAAGACGACGTACTCATCGTTGAGGTTCTCCCCGTCGTCGCCCGCGGCGTCCGCGTTGATCGTCGCGACGGCGAGCGTGCCGTTCGACTCGGGCGCCGTCTCGGCGTCGCTCTCGCCAGCGTCGTCGGTGTCGTCGCCGCCGTCGCCGTCGTCGCCGTCGTCGCCGCCGTCAGTAACGGCGACCGCTCCGCCGCCGCCGATCCGAGCTCGTTCGGCGGCGTCGCCGGCCGTCCCGGGAGCGATCGGCTCACCGTCGCGGACCGACCGCGGCTCCGTCGGCGCGGCCCGCTGGGTGCGCACCGAGACGTTCGTGCCGTCGCTGACGAGCACGACGTTCCCGTGTGTCGCCGTCCAATACGCCGGCACCGACCGGTCGGCGAAGCGCTGGAGGACCTCCTCGTGGGGATGCCCGTACTGCGAGTCGTAGGCGCTCGAGACGACCGCGACTCGGGGATCGACCGCGTCGATGAACGCGCCGCTCGAGGAGCTGCTCGACCCGTGGTGGCCCGCTTTCAGCACCGTCGACTGCAGCTGTTCGCCGTACGCGTCGACGAGGTACGCCTCTTGGTCGTCTTCGGCGTCACCCGACAGCATGAAACTCGTCTCCCCGTGGGTGAGTTTGAGAACGATGCTGTTCTCGTTGCGGGCCTCGTTCTCGAGATACGGCTCGGGGGGCCCGAGCACGTCGACCGTGGCCTCGCCGAAGGGGATCGCGTCGCCCTCGCGCGTCTCGTACAGCGTCACGTTGTGTGCCTCGACGGCGTCGAGGTACTCCTCGTACGTCACCGTGTTCGCCGCGATCCCCGGGTCGTAGACGGCGCCGATCTCGTCGGCCTCCGTCTCGTAATAGTCGATGATCGCCGCGTTCCCGCCGATGTGGTCCGCGTCGTTGTGCGAGGTCACGAGGTGGTCGATCCGCGTGACATTCCGCTGCCTGAGGTACTCGAGCACGTACTCCCCGTCGTCGTTGTAGTGACCCGTGTCGACGAGCATCGTCTCGCCGTCCGGTTCGATGACGAGCGTGCTAACGGACTGCCCGACGTTGATGAAGTGAACTTCGAGGGAGCCGTTCGCCGTCGCGACATCCGACCCGCTGTCGGGTGCCGTGTCGGTGGACACCGGCTCACCGAGCGGTACGCCCGCACAGCCCGCGAGAACGACGACGCCGAGCAGGAGCAGGACGCGCGACAGCTCCCGAGAAACGATCATTATTTCTCATGAGTGGTGTCGACTTGTAAAGCTGATCGAATATGAAATATATCTATTACGTCGAGAAGCGTCACCGGTGGCCCCTCGTGACGCTTTTTTAACCGGGGGTATCTAGTGCGTGAGAACCCTTCGCCGAGCGGCTTTCCGTCCCGACGGTCACTCGTCGGCGGTGCGTCCGCGGTTCGCGATCCGCCGGGCGGCGTCGCTCAGGCCGCTCTCAGAGGGGTCCAGCGCCGTTCCGGTCTCCCGGTCGCCATCGTCGGTACCGTCGTCGACGCCGTCTCCGTCGGCGGCATCGGCTCCACCGGCGCTGGTTGTCCCGTCGGGAGCGGCCTCGCCGGCGTCGGTCTCGCCGGCTCCGGCCGGGACGCCTTCGCCGCCGACTCCGGCCCCGTCCGGGTCGTCACGGACGCCGACTTCCGAGGGATCGGCGTCCGGCGGGTAGCTCCGTTCGGCCGGGGGGACGAAGGCGGTTTCGACCGCGCGGACGATTTCGCGGACGCTCTCCTCGTCGAGCCGGTCGGCATACGCCTCGCGGATCAGGTCGGGAACGGCGTAGGCGTAGTGGCCGCGGTCGGCGTGGCGGATGAGCCCCGCCCGGCGGACGGGTCGGTGGCGGCTGTACGCGTGCCCGGAGTCGCCGTCGCCGCCGGCGTCGATGTGAGCGGCGACGGGATCGCTGACGCCCTCGCGGCGGTAGTGCCGGAGCATCCCCTGCGACAGCTCCGGGAGCGACTCGATCCGACTCCGAAGCTCCTCGATGACGGCCTCGCGGGTGCCGAGCTCGACCGCGTCGTCGAACCGGAGCGCGCTCTCGGCCACGTCGGCGCGCGTGACCGGATCGACGTCGTCAACGGGGCCCTCACCGCCTTCTCCGGCGGCAGTCGGGGCCTCGGGGTCGTCCGCGGAGGGGGTCGCGTCGGCTTCCGCGGCGCCGCCGTCGGCGGCCGAGGCCTCACCGTCGGTCGGCGGATCGCCGCTTCCCGCGGCCGCTGCGTCGCCGTCGCCGTCGCTCTCGGTGGCGGCGACCGCCTCGTCGTACGACTTGAGCACGGATTGATCACCCTCGTCGTCGCCGTCACCGCCATTGGCGCTGTCGGCTGCTCGTGCGCCGGTCGCTTCCGCGGCGGCGACAGGTCGCCCGCCGCCGCCCCGGTAGGGCGCCTCGGCCTTCCCGAGAAGGGCCTGCGCGAACTGGTCTGCCATGCTGCTCAGGTCCCGCGCCTCCTCCAGCTCGCGCTCGAGGTCGGCGATCCGGCGGTCCTTCTTGTCGAGCTCCTGTCTGAGGTCGGCGAGCTCGGACTCGCGGCGCTCCTGCTCGTCGGAGATGGACTGGAGCTCGCCGACGAGGTCGCTGGAGACCGACTTGAGCTCCGGGCGCTCGAAGTCGTCGAGTCCGGGCGTCGCGCCCGCGTCGAACGTCTGCTTGCGGTGGAACTGGATCCGGCGGATTGACTCGTCCCAGTCGGTCATGAGGAACGCCTCGCCGTCGCCGAGGTCCTCGACGGCGCTGGCGTACTTCGAGCCGAGGATGCGCCCCACCACCTTCGTGTCGTTGTCCCACGTGAGCCGGTGCCAGCAGAGCCAGTCGCACTGGGTGATGAAGTCCTTTTTCACGTCGGCCGGACGCTGGCTGATCCCGACGATCCCGAGCCCGTGTTTCCGCCCGCGCTTCCCGACCTTGATCAGCATCTTGCCCGTCTCGTCCATCCCCCCGCCCTCGGGGATGTACTCGTGGCACTCCTCGACGACGAGGAGGAAGGGCTTCTTCAGGCGCTTCTCCTTGGCGAACAGCTGTTTGACGACTTCCAGGAGCAGCTCGTTGGCGGTCTCCTCTTCCAAGTAGCCGGAGACATCGAGGATGATCGGGACGTTCTGCTCTAAGGCGAGGTTCGCGAGCTTCTCGGCGTGCTCGGGGGAGACGACGATGTCGCACTCGTCGTCGGCGCCGGCGTGGAGAATCTCGTACTCCTCCTTTAAGCCGTAATACTCACCGTCAGTGTCAACGATCATCACGGGGAACCCGTTGTCGAGCAGATTCTCGATGACGACGCTCGCGGTGTTGCTCTTGCCGGACCCGCTCTTCCCCGTTATAAAGGACCGGCCGGTGAGCACGTCGACGACCGGGAGTTCGACCGGCGCCCCCGGTTCCGCCGTCGCGTCGCCGCCGATCCCCTCGCTGACGTCCGCGACGTGGATCGCCTCCTCCTCGCTCATACCCGTGAGAGGTGGCGCCCGCCTCATAAACTATCGGCTCGGTTCGACCGGAGCGCCGCGGGACCCGCCCGGGGCCTCCGATCTTGTGTCGCTGCCCGGCGACGGGTGACTCACGAACACCGACAACACCCTGCTCAACGCGGTCATCGGCGCGGTCGCGACGGTCGTGCTCTCGTTCACGGGCATCTCCCCCGTGCTCGGCGGCGCGGTGGCGGCGTACCTCGAAGGCGGCGAAACGGGCGACGGGCTCCGGGTCGGCGCGCTCTCCGGACTGATCGCGTCGCTCCCGCTCGCCGGGGTCGTCGTCCTGGCCCTCGTCGTGTTCTCGTTGGGCGGCGTCATCGGCGTCTACGTGAAAAACGAGCTGTAGCGCGACGGACGAGGGGACGCGGGGGCCGCCGTCAGTGCTCGCCGCCCGTCCCGCGGCGGTCGGAGTCCAGGTCGATGTCGAGCTCGTCGAGGAGTGCCTCGGCCTCCTCGCGCTTCTCTTGGTGGTCTTCGAGGAACTCGCGCATCAGCTCGGCGGCCTGCTCCTTACAGCCGCCACAGAGGCGCTCGCCGTTGACGCACTCGGAGTAGACGGTCTTGGTGAGCTCGTCGTCGTCGCCCGCGAGCAGGTAGGCGTACAGCTCGTAGACGGGACACTCGTCGGCCTCGCCGCCGAGCTCGCGCTGTTCGTCGGCGGTGTCGCGGCCCCCGGTGGTCGCCGCCCGGACCTTGTCGTAGCCGTCCTCGGGGTCGTCGAGCAGGGAGATGTGGCTCGCCGGGATCGACGAGGACATCTTCCCGCCGGTGAGCCCGGTCATGAAGCGGTGGTAGATCGAGGAGGGCTGCCGGAAGCCGAACCCGTCGTGGTCGATCTCGACCTCGCGGGCGACCGATTCGGCCTCGCCGCGCGTGAGATCGAAGGCGTCGACGTGGCCCTCGAACACGCGCTTTTCTCCCTCCACGGCCTCGATCAGCGCCTCGAACGCCTCGTCGGTGGCGTTGCGGTCGAAGAAGCGCACCCGGGGGCGAAGGGGCTCTTTCCCCCCCGCCCGGAGCTTGTCGAGGGCGCCGGCCTTCGCGTCGGCGAGGGGCGTGTCGCTCTCGTCCGCCCCGGTCTCGGGCGGCTCGTAGTCGGCGAGCCACGCGGCGGCGTCCTCACAGCGCACGTCCGTCTCGGCGTCGTCGACCTCGCCGTCACCGTCGGACCCCGCGAGCGCGTCGTAGGCGGCCCGCACGAGCTGCCGCTCGTCGTCGTCGAGCTCGAAGGAGGCGAACGCCTCGGTCACCTTGAAGTAGCGCACGCGGGTCGCCAGGTCGCGCGTCAGGCGGACGTGGGGGTCCTGGTCCGGGCCGACCGGAATCACGGTCGGCTTCGGCTCGTCGACGAGCTGGGGGTAGAGGATGTCCGCGGTCTGGGTGATCACGCTCTGCATGTGCGAGATGTTAGTCTCGCCGTCGAAGCCGTAGATCGCCTCGAACTCCGAGAAGTTCGCCTTCGAGCCGAGTTCGAACCCCAGATCCTGTACCTCCCGGTTGTCGGACTGGCGGTAGATCTCCCCCGCCTCGGCGTCGAAGCCGAGCGCGAGGAGGCTCAGGAGGTAGTTGCGCGCGTGCTCGTCGATCTCGTCCCACGACATCCCGCGGGCGGAGTGGGCCTCCAGGTCGGCGATCAGCCCGAACGCGTCGCCGCCCTGCCGTTGGTGCCAGATGATCTCGTCGAACACGAGCTTGTGGCCGATGTGCGGATCGCCGGTCGGCATGAACCCGGAGAGCGCGGCGAACGGCTCGTCGTTGGCCATCGCCTCGGCGACCGCGTCGTACTCGCGGTGGCCGAAGATGACGCCGCGGCGCATCAGGTAGTGCGGGTCGACCACGTCGTCGGCAACCTCGTCGAACGCCTCGATGCCGAACTCCTCGAACAGGTCCGCGTAGTCGCCGACCGACGCCGACCCCCACGGGTCGAGCGCGACGTCCTCGGTCGGTTCCGCGCGCTCGGTCCCGCCGTCCGTCCGGGGGGTGTCCTCGTCCATACGTCTCCTCCAGTCGGTCGACGCAAAAACCGTTCGCTTGCGCGGGAGGGGTTGCCACGCCGGGGCGGAGAAACGAGACGACGGGAGAACGAGGCGACGAGGGAAGGGGACGACGGGCAACGAGTGCCGACCCGCACCGCGCGTTCCCAGCGAGCGACCGAGCGGGCGTACCGTTATTTGCCACCGGATCGAACGGGCACCTATGTACGACGACCTGCTGGTGCCGACCGACGGAAGCGAGGCGGTCGACCGGGCGCTCGATCACGCGATCCGGCTGGCGACCGACCACGACGCGACGATCCACGCGCTGTACGTCGTCGACCGACGCATCGCCACCGCGAGCTCCGGCGAACTCCACGACGAGGTCGTCGCCGACCTCGAGTCGCAGGGCGAGGCGGCGGTCGGTACGGTCGCCGATCGGGCCGAGGAGGCGGGCGTCGACGTCGAGACGCACGTGGTGGCGGGGACCCCCGACACCGAGATCGTCGACTACGCCGACGAACACGGCATCGACGTGATCGCGATGAGCCCCGAGGGGAAGTCGCCCCGCGAGCGGATCCGATCGCTCGGCAGCGTCTCCGACCGCGTGGCCGACGACGCGAACGTACCGGTGTTCCTGATCAAGTAGGCGACCGAGTTAGGTGACTGGGGGCACGGACACACGAGCATGGAACTCACCGTTCTCGGGTCCGGCAGCGCGATGCCGGTCCCCGACCGCGCGCAGGCGGGGTACCTCCTCAACGACGGCGACCGCTCCCTGCTCGTCGACTGCGGCAGCGGCGTCCTCCAGCGGCTGGCCGGCACGGAGACCGGCTACGAGGGCGTTTCGACCGTCCTCTTAACGCACCACCATCTCGACCACGTCGCGGCGCTCCTCCCCTTGATAAAGGCCCGGTGGCTCGCCGGCGAGGAGCACTTGGAAGTCGTCGGGCCCGCGGGGACCAAGTCACTCCTCGACGACCTCCTCGGCGTCCACGAGTATCTCGACGGCCGAATCGATCTGGCGGTCCGGGAGGTGTCGGCGGCCCGGTCCTTCGCCGCCGGCGGGTTCGACGTGACCGCCCGCGAGACGCGCCACTCGATGCCGGGGTTCGCCTACCGTTTCTCGCCGCCGAGCGCGTCCGTCGACCCCGCGGACGGCCCGCTGACGCTGTCGGGAGACACGGAGGCGTTCGCGGGCATGGCGTCGTTCGCGGACGGGACCGACCTGCTGGTCCACGACTGCTCGTTCCCCGACGGGACCGACGTGTCGAACCACCCGAACCCCACGACGCTCGGCGAGTCGCTCGCGGGCGTCGACGTCGACACCCTGCTGCTCTCGCACCTGTACCCCCACACCGGCGGTCGCGAGCGCGAGATGGCACAAAGCGTCCGCGACGCGGGGTTCGGCGGCGACGTCGAGGTCGCTACCGACGGGCTTCGGATCGCGATAGCAGACAGGGATTAGTCAGTAATACCACAAAGTTATACCGCGGCGCATCGAGGGGTCGCCCATGGCGTTCAGCGACGAACTCCTGACAGCGGGGGCGGACATCTGGGCGGCCCAGTTCGAACACCCGTTCGTGCGCGAGCTGGCGGCCGGCGACCTCGACAAGGCGGCGTTCCGGCGGTGGCTCGAACAGGATTACCGGTATCTCTCCGACTACGCCCGGACGTACGCCGTCGCGGGGTCGAAGGCGCGGGACGAGACGGCGATGGCGACGCTCCTCGGCGGCGCCGACGCCGTGTTGAACGAGGAGCTCGAGCTCCACCGGTCGTTCGCCGGCGAGTACGGCGTCGCGCCCGAGGAGCTGGCCGCCGTGCGGAAGCGCCCGACGTGCGAGGCGTACACGAGCTTCCTCGTTCGCACGGCACACGAGCGCCCCGTCCCGGTCGCCGTCGCGGCGCTTTACCCCTGCATGCAGGGGTACCTCGACGTGGCGGACCACATGGCCGGCCTCGCCGACGAGACCCACCGGTACACCCCGTTCATCGAGACGTACACGAGCGAGGCGTTCCGCGCGGAGACCGACTCGATGCGCGGTCTCCTCGACGACTACGCGGAGGCGTACCCCGGCCACCGCGACGCGATGCGCGACGCGTTCCACAGGAGCGCCCGCCTCGAACTCGCATTCTGGGAGATGGCGTACGTGGGGGAGGAGTGGGTGTCCGAGAGCGCCGACGGAGCGGGACAGAGCGCCGGCATGGATGCGCCCGTCGAGGCGAATGTGACCGACGGGGCCAACGAGTCGGACGGGACGTAACCGCTCTACGTTACGCTCACCGGCGATCGACCCAGATATTTAAGCGAACGCGGCGGCTCCGTTCGGGCATGGCCGGCCCACTCGCTGACGATTTCGGACGGGAGGTGACAGGGGTGCGGATCTCGCTCACCGACCGGTGTAACTTCGACTGCGTCTACTGTCACAACGAGGGGTTAGGCGACACGCGAGGGCCGATGGAGCCGAGCGACGACGAGATGAGCGCCGACGACGTGGTCCGCTTTCTGGAGGTCGTCGAGGGGTACGGCGTCGATTCGGTGAAGTTCACCGGCGGCGAGCCCATGCTCCGGCAGGATCTCGAGGAGATCGTCGAGCGCACGCCCGACTCGATGGAGGTGTCGCTGACGACGAACGGGACGTTCCTCCCCGGACGCGCCGCGGACCTGAAGGCGGCCGGGCTCGACCGCGTGAACGTCTCGCAGGACGCGCTCGACCCCGACGACTTCGCCGAGGTGACGAAATCCGGCGCCTACGAGCGCGTGCTGGAGGGAGTCAAAGCCGCCGTCGACGCCGGGCTCGACCCCGTGAAGCTCAACATGGTCGTGTTCACGCACACCGCGGGCTACGTCGAGGAGATGGTCGAACACGTCGCCGACAACGAGGGGCTCCAGCTCCAGCTCATCCAGTACATGCCGGAGTTGACCGGGAAGCCGGAGTGGAACGTCGACATCGAACGCGTCCACGACTGGCTCGCCGGAAAGGCCGACCGAGTCGAGCGCCGCGAGATGCACGACCGGAAGCGGTACTACGTGGGCGAGAGCGACGACGGCGAGACGGGCGGTATGGTCGAAATCGTCGATCCCGTCGAGAACGAGGATTTCTGCGCCAACTGCGGCCGCGTCCGCGTCACCCACGAAGGGTACCTGAAGGGATGTCTCAACCGCAACGACGACCTCCGATCGATGGGCGAGATGACCCGCGACGAGATCGCCGAGACGTTCGAGGCGGTCGTCGCGAACCGCGTCCCCTACTACGGCGAGTACCTGATCGAGAACGACGACGGCGAGTACGAGATCAACGAGTCGTATCTTGGGGCGCCGAGCGTGTCGGACTGAGGCGGGCTCGCTGCCCGTCCACGCTCCGACGTTGCGACGACAACTCCTGCCCACCAAGATGGTGAACGGGCACGGTGGGATTCGAACCCACGACCATCGGATTAGAAGTCCGACGCTCTATCCGGGCTGAGCTACGTGCCCTCACTCCGAAGTCTCTCACCCAGCGGCAAAAACGCCGACGGTTCGAAGCGGGCTCGGCAGCGCCGCCTCCCCAACAGCAGACCTAAGTCCGACACGGGATTAGCCCCGTCAATGAACGTTATCGGAACCGTCGGCCTCCCCGGCAGCGGCAAGGGGGAGGCGGCGAACGTAGCCGAGGAGGCGGGGATCCCGGTCGTCGTGATGGGCGACGTGATCCGGGCGGAGTGCCGCCGACGCGGGCTCGATCCGGCCGAACACCACGGCCGGATCGCCGGCGCGCTCCGCGAAGAGGAGGGCGACGACGCGATCGCCGCCCGGACGCTCCCGCGGATCCGGGAGGCGGCGGCCGAAAGCGAGCACGACACCGTCCTCGTCGACGGACTCCGATCGACCGTCGAACTGGAGCGCTTCCGGGAGGCGTTCGGCGACGACTTCACGCTGGTGGCGGTCCGCGCCCCGTTCGAGCTCCGCGCCGAGCGGCTCGACGACCGCGGGCGCGACGACTCCGACTCCGACATGGAGGCCCTCCGCGAGCGCGACGCCCGCGAGGTCGAACTCGGTCTCGGTGAGACGCTCGAACGGGCCGACATCGAGATCGACAACACCGGGACGCTGGCGGCGTTCCGACGCCGCGTCCGAGAGGTGCTCGGCGTGACCGACTCCGAGTCTGACTCGGATGGCGATGCGGGTCCCGCGACCGCGAACGCCGGAGGTGACGGCTCGTGATCTACAGCGTCGACGTCCGGATCGAAGCGCCCGTCCGAGACACCGAGGTGACAGACCGGGTCGCCGACGCGGTCCGGAACGTGTTCCCGGACGCGGAGCCGGTCCACGAGGACGGTCGGCTGGTCGCCGAGGCGCACACCCTCGACGCCTTTTCCGACGTGCTCCACGAGCAGGAGATCCTCGACACGGCCCGCCGGGTGTTCCTGCAGAACAGCACCGAGGAGGGGTTCGACTTCTCCCTCAAGAAGCAGGCGGCGTTCGAGGGCGTCGTCAACTTCGCCGTCGGGGAGCCGGACGAGCTCGGCGAGATCGACGTCGAGGTCCGCGTTCGGGAGCCTGACGTCGAGGCGTTCATCGACTACGTCGCGCCCGAGACGGACGAGGGGCGACCCGTCGATCCCGCCCGGGAGTACGGCGACCGGATCGACCCCGAAGACGCGGAGTACTGACGGTCGGTGGCGGTGCGGTCGATGCGGCCGGGGTCGATCCGGTTGAGGTTGATTCGGTCGAGACCGGTTCAGTCGGGGTCGAAGCGCTCGGGACGCTCCCGAAACGAGAACAAAAAGCGGCCAGCCTTCTCCGGACTCAGTCGCTCAGCAGCGATGCGGCGGCCCCGCCGATCGCGCCGAAGACCGCCGGGTAGACGGCGCCGGCGAGCAACACGGCAGTGACGAGGTCGGGCGCCACGGTCCCGTCGCCGACGGCGTACCGGAACAGGAACGCCCCGATCACCGCGAGCGGGAGGTACCCGGCGAGGACGAACGCGCCGGCTTTCGCCCCGTCAGCCGGATCTGACGCTCCCGCAGCCCGACCGGCGACGACGCCCGCAACGACGAGCAGGAGCGGCGGGACGACGAAGAGCAGCGCCAGCGACCCGCCCTCCGCCTGCGAGATGAGGTTCGCCGACTGCGCGCCGCCGATCAGCGACGGGACGCTGATGTCGACGAAGTGGGCGTTGTAGAACATCCACCCCGCGGCCTGCCACGTGGAGATCGGGTCCCCGCCGAACAGGTCGGCGAAGAAGTTGATACCCGAGAGCCCCTCCTCGATCTGGTCGCCCTGCGTCACGTAGACGACCAGATAGCCGAGGACGTACGCGACGGCGCCGGCCGCCGCGCCGCCGACGATTCCGCTCGTTCGGTTCGATCGGTCGGGGACAGACATGTGCCCGGAGTCGTTTCGGCGATCATAAGTGTTTGTTGGGTCGGCGCGCTCAGCGCCGAACGTGTTCGGGGTTTCGGGCACCAGCCGGGTCGCATCTCCCCGCTTCCGGCTACTCGGTCGCCTCGCGCCACTCGTCCTGCGAGATCGAGTATCGGACCTCGTCGTGGACGCCGCCGTCAGCGAAGGTGATACTGTTCCGCAACAACCCCTCGCGGCGGCCGCCGAGACGGTCGACGTACTTCTCGATCGCCCGCTGCGACTGCTCGTTCTCGGGGAGGTGGCTGACGACGACGAGGTCGAGATCGAGGTCCTCGAAGGCGACCGCGACGAGCGCCGCGGCGCGCTCGCCGGAGTAGCCGCGGCCCCAGAACCGCTTGCGGAGCCACGTCCCGAGCAGGGCGGTCCGTTTCTCCCAGTCGACGGAGAAGCCGCCGAAGCCGGCGATCTCGCCCGCACCGTCCTCGCCCTCGCGCGGGCGGATGACGTAGTCGGCCGCTTCGTCGTCCTCCCATCGCTCGCGGCCGCGTTCGAGGAACTCGAGCGTCTCCTTTTTCGTCTCGTGAGGGTCCCACGTGACGTACTCGGTCACCTCGTCGATCCCGGGATCCGACGAACAGATGCGGTAACACTCGTCGAGATCGACGCGCTCGGGCCAGCGGGGCTCTAACCGCAACCGGTCCGTTTCGATCGTCTCGGGGAACATACGCGCACGTCTCGCGGATGCGTATAAAAACCACCCCGGACGTGTGCCGTGTTGACTCAGGGCAAGCAAGCCGTGCCGACGCGAGACGCACCGGCTACCCGAGCACGTCGTACTCCCGGAGCGCGTCCTGGAACGCCTCCCGCTTCACCAGCGCGAACCCGGCGCAGATGATCAGGAAGCCGCCGACGGTGTTGAGCGTGATCGCCTCCCGGAGGAACACCCAGCCCGAGACCGCGGCGAACACCGGTGCGACGTACGAGACGAGGTTGATCTCGATCGGGCCGAGCCGGTCGAGGAGATCGAAGTAGATGAGGAACCCGAGCCCGCTGGCGACGACCGAGAGGTAGCCGAGCGCGAGGACCGCTTCGGCGGTCCACGTCACGCCCGAGAGCGACTCGCCGAGCGCGAGCGACAGCAGGTGCATCAGCGCGGCGCCGAGGAGCATCGACCACGCCTCCATCGTCTCGATCGGGAGGTCGTCGTCGGACGCCCGGGTCAACACCGAGCCGAGCGCGAACGCCGCCGCCGCCAGCAACACGAGCAGTTTCGGGACCGTGCCGCCTCCGGCGAGATTGTTCGGGTCCGGCGCGGCCAGCACGACCGCCCCGACGAGCCCGACGAGGAGGCCGATCACGCCGACGACGGTCAGCCGCTCGGAGGGGAGGAACGCACGCGCGAAGACGGTCGTCAGGACGGGCGAGAGGCTCACGATCACCGCCGCGACCGCGCTCGTCACGGCCGGGTCGCTCTCGCCGATGAAGAGGAACGCGTGGTAGGCGGCGATGATCAGCGTCGCGCCGACCGCGACGACGGCCCACTCGTCGCGACCTCGCGGGATCGGGTCGTCGACGACGTACGCCGCGTACGCGATCATGACGACGGCCGCGAGGTCGTACCTGAGGGCGGCGAACAGCACGGGGGGGAAGTACGCCAGCCCGGCCTTGATCGCCATGAATGCGGAGCCCCAGACGGCGGCGAGGACGAGAAACAACGCGAGATTCCGTGCTCGGCTCACGCATCGACCTCTCCCGGGGGCGCGCCAAAAGGTTCCGGAAGCGGCCGGTCGTGCAGGGATCTGCTCTCCAGGGGGCGCTCTCGGTTCCCTATCGGATCCGGTAGCGGTCCACGTCGGCGGAGCCGTCGCGCGCGACGACCCCGACGTCGGCGAGCCGGCGGAGCGCGTCAGTCACCGTCTCCTCGCGGGCACCGACCTCGTCGGCGACCGCGGCCGGAGTGCCCTCGGTCTCGACCAGCGCGGCGAGGACCGCCGCGAAAAACCGACTGTCCGACTCCGTTCCGAGTCGTTCGTCGATCTCCGCCAGCGTGTCCTCCACGCGGCCCTGCACCCACCGCTGGGCCAGAGAGAGCTCCCGGTCGAGGTTCTGGAGTCGGCCGAACTCGCCGGCCAGATCGGCCAGGTTGCTCGACGAGCCGGAGCCGTCGGGGACCTCTATCGAGAGGTGCTGACACCGCGACGCCATGTCGAAGCTGTTCTTCGCCGGGTACGCGCTCTTCGCGCCGAAGCCGTACGGGGAGACGCTCACCTCCAGCCGGAGGCTCCGCGTGATGCGGAAGTACTTCCGGCGCTGGTCGTCGGTGGTCGACTCGATGAGACCGGCCTCCTCCAGCTTCCGCAGGTGGTCGATGACCGCCTTCGGGCTCACGTCGAGGTACTCCGAGATCTCCGTGACGTAACAGGGTTTGGTGGCGAGCAGCCGGAGGATGCGCCGCCGGTTCTCGTTGCCGAGGAGATCGAGCAGTACCGCGGAGTCCATTAACGTATGGTTAGCGTCGCAGAGGGAAAAGGCTGACTTACGTCGCCCGACCGAATCGCCCTCCCGCGGGTGGTCACCGAGGTCGCGTCCGGTGGCCACCGGCGGGCGTCGATGTCGCGTCCGTGGTTGCGGAGGCCGCGCCCGCCGGTCGGTCGGAGCGAAGGGTAGTTACCCCGTCGCCGGGAACTGCCGGTATGGAAACGGCGCTCATCATTCTGGACGGATGGGGTCTCGGCGGCGGGACGGACGCGGGCGAGGACGGCGAGACGGTCGATCCCGCTGGTCGACCGGCGGGCCGCGACGCGGTCGCAGCGGCGGACACGCCGGCGTTCGACGCCGCGACCGAGCGCGGCGCGGACGGGCGGCTCGCCGTCCACGGGCGGCGCGTGGGACTCCCGGAGGGTCAGATGGGGAACTCCGAGGTCGGCCACCTGAACATCGGCGCGGGCCGGGTCGTCAAGCAGGCGTACACCCGGATCACGGACGCGCTCGCGGAGGGGTCGCTCTCCGATAACGACGCCATCGCGGGCGCGCTCGACCACGTCGAGTCGACCGGAGGCCGGGTCCACTTCATGGGGCTGGTCTCCGACGGCGGCGTCCACTCGGACGTGGAGCACCTGCTCGCGCTGATCGACGCCGCGGCGGACGCGGGCGTGCCGGCGACGAGCCACGCGTTCACGGACGGTCGGGACACCGCCCCGGAGATCGCCGACGAGTTCCTCGCGGACGTGACCGCGAAGGCCGACGAGCGCGGGACCGGACACGTCGCGACCGTGATGGGCCGCTACCACGCGATGGACCGGGACGAGAACTGGGAGCGGACCAGGAAGGCGTACGACGCGATCGTCGAGCGCGAGGCCCCCCACGTGGCCGAGACGGCGGTCGGGGCCGCGACCGAGGCGCACGCCCGTGGCGAGACGGACGAGTTCATCGAGCCGACGCTGGTGGCCGATGAGCCCGCGCTCGCCGACGGCGACGCGGTCGTCTTCTTCAACTTCCGCGCGGACCGCGCCCGCCAGCTGGTCCGGATGCTCACCGACACCCGACCCGCGTGGAGGTTCGATCTGGACCAGCCGGAGATCCGCATGACCACGATGACCGAGTACGACGAGACGTTCGACTTCCCGGTGGCGTTCCCGCCGGAGATGCCCGAGAACACCATCGGCGAGGTCGTCGCCGACGCCGACCTGACCCAGCTCCGGATCGCCGAATCGGAGAAGTACCCGCACGTGACGTACTTCCTCAACGGCGGTCGCGAGGTGGAGTTCCCCGGCGAGCGGCGCGAGATCGTCGAGAGCCCGGACGTGCCGACGTACGACCTGCAGCCGGAGATGTCGGCTCCGGAGCTGACCGACGAGGCGGTCGGGATCATCGAGGCTGACGACCCGGACCTGCTGGTGTTGAACTACGCGAACCCCGACATGGTGGGCCACACCGGCGACTTCGACGCCGCGGTGGAGGCGGTCGAGGCGGTCGACGCCCAGCTCGATCGGCTCCTCGACGCGGTCGCCGACGCGGGCGGTCACGCGGTCGTGACGGCCGACCACGGCAACGCCGACGACATGGGCACCCTCGACAATCCTCACACCGCACACACGTTCAACCCGGTCCCGTTCGTCTACCTGACCCCCGACGGCGACGACGGCGGGCGCGCGGTCCGCGAGAACGGCTCCCTCTGTGACATCGCCCCCACGCTCGTCGACCTGATCGGTATCGACCGGCCCGCCGAGATGACCGGCGAGAATCTCCTGACGGAATAAACGGTGAACTCCGGTCGGATTGTTTCTGGTTCCACGCCCTTTTAAGTCCCCGACCGGCCAGTGATCGTTCATGACAGACGAAACGACGCCGGTTATCGCCGCCGCATATCGAACGCCGCAGGGACGAGACGGGGGCGTCTACGCGGACGTCCGCAGCGAGGACCTCTCGACGCGGCTCATCGACCACACGCTCGCGGAGACGGGGCTGACGAGCGACCACGTCGACGACCTGATGTGGGGAGTCGCCCAGCAGCGGACCGAACAGGACAACAACGTCGCGCGCGTCATCGCGCTGCTCTCCGACCTCGGCGAGTCGGTGCCGGCGACCTCGATCAACCGCTGGTGCGCCTCCTCGATGCAGGCGATCATCTCGGCGGCGGACGCGATCGCGGCCGGGAACCGCGACTGCATCGTCGCGGGCGGCGTCGAGAGCATGAGTCGCGTCCCGATGGACGGCGACTCCTACCAGCACCTCCACCCCGAGCTCTCGGAGCAGTACAACGTGTTCCAGCTCCAGATGGGAATGACCGCCGAGAAGGTGGCCGAGGAGTACGGCGTGAGCCGCGAGGCCCAAGACGAGTACGCCGCGCGGAGCCACCAGCGCGCCGCCGAGGCGACCGAGTCGGGGCGCTTCGACGACGAGATCGTCCCCGTGGAGACCGATGACGGGCTCGTCGAGGCTGACGAGGGGATCCGCCCGGACACGACCGCCGAGAAGCTCTCCGGACTCTCTCCCGCCTTCACCGGCGACGGAACGGTGACCGCGGGGAACTCCTCGCAGATCTCCGACGGCGCGTCGCTGACGCTCGTCACGAGCAAGGCGTTCGCGGAGGACCACGGCCTCGACGTGCTCGCGGAGGTCGGCACGAACGCGGTCGCCGGCGTCGACCCCACCGTGATGGGGATCGGTCCGGTGCCCGCGACCCGGAGCCTGCTCGACCGCGCCGGTCGGACCATCGACGACTACGACCTCGTGGAGCTCAACGAGGCGTTCGCCTCCCAGTGCGAGTACTCACGGCGCGAGCTCGGCATCGACGAGGACATCTACAACGTCAACGGCGGCGCCATCGCCATCGGCCACCCGCTCGGCGCCTCCGGCGCGCGGCTCCCCGTCACCCTGATCCACGAGATGCAGAAGCGCGACGCCGACCGCGGGCTCGCGACGCTCTGCGTCGGCTTCGGACAGGGCGCGGCGATCGAGTTCAGCAGATAGGCGCTCGGCGCTGTCGCTCGCTCGGTTCGAACGGTGTTTCGTACGCGATACGGCCGCGACGGCCTAGTGGTGCGGCGGCGGGCGTTACTGAATGTGGCCTTCGCGCCGGAGCTGGTCCGCGTCGTCGTCGTCGTACCGCCACTCGACGTTCGCTTTCTCGTCCTGCCAGTCCCACGGCTCCGCGAGGACCACGTCGCCCTCGCTGATCCAGGTCCGATACTTCATGCGGCCGGGGATCCGGCCCATTCGCGTCTCGCCGTCGACGCAGCGCAGTCGCACGTGGTTCCCGCCGAGGTGTTCCGTCACCACGGCGAACACTTCGTCGTCGTTGGGCATTCGGAGGTTCCGTCGCCCGGATTCTTCGCTCATACAGGTAGTACGACGGTCGGCCGTATAAGTGATGGGAGACGCGTGTGCGCGTTTCTCGTGAGGGGCGTTAGCACGACCGGCGAGCGGTCAGGATCGCGCGACCCGCCGGCCGTCCTCACGGGCGCGGTTCGCCGCCGACGGCGCCCGGTCTCTCGCGCTCAACGGCGCCCGACCTTCTCGCTCAGTCGCGGTCGCGCCCCGCCTCGCCGAACGCGGCGTCGATCTGCGCGAACGTCTCCGCCTGATCGCCGGAGTTGTCGACGACGACGTGGTCGGGTTCGATCCGGTCGAACAGCTCCTTGAAGTGGAGGTGGATCTCGAAGTCGGCGTCGCTGATCCCGTCGCGGCGCTCGATCCGGCGCTTGACGACCGGCTCGTCGCACGTCACCTCGACGAGCGCGAACTCGTCCGCGACCCGCTCGCCCACCTCGCGGGCGTCGGCGCGGAACCGGGCGTCAGCGAACGTCGCGTCGAGGACGACGGTGTCGCCGTCGGCGACGCGGTCGCGAGCGCGCTCGATCAGCTCCGCGTACACCGTCTCCGTCTCCGCGTCGGTGTACGCCGGCTCGTCGAACAGTCCCTTCCGAACCACGTCGGTCCGGAGGATCTCGCCGTCGACGTGGTCGGCGATCCGCTTTGCCACCGTCGACTTGCCGACCCCCGGCAGCCCGCAGACCACGATCAACGCGCCGCCCGACGGCTCGGTTGCGGTCGCCGACCCGGTCGCCGCGTTAGCGGCGTCACCGTTCGACATCGCCACCCCGTCCGGTCCCGACCGTCAGCCGTCCTCCGTCACTCATCCGTCCGCACGGTCCGTCGAGAGGTACATGAACCTTCCCCTCAGCGGCGGCGCAAGGAGGGTTTTCGGGCCGTTTCGTCGCCCCTCCGAACGGGACGCTCCGCCGAGCGAAGCGTTCAAATCCCGTCGCGACGACGGCTTTGGCATGAAAGATATGGAGTCGCTCGTGCTTGATCAGGACGACGAGATGCTCGCGCCCGCGGTGGTGGTGGCGACGATCGCTCTCCTCGCCGTCTTCGTCATCGGCTTCCTCGTGCAGATCGTCGGCCTGATCGCGTGATCCGATCCGCTCCGATCGCCGCCGCCGTCCCGCCCCGATTCTGATCGCCGCAGTCCCCCCGTCTCGATTCTCGCCACGTCCGTCCCCCTTTTCAGACTCGGGAGCGAGTCGACGAGTATGGGACGCGACCTCCTGACCGACCTCCTCGACCGCAACGACGAGCACGTCGCGTCCCCCGGCGCGGACGCCCTCGCCGACCAGCGCGACGGCCAGCGTCCGCCGGTCGTCTCCGTCTGCTGTTCGGACTCCCGCGTGTCGCAAGAGGGGATGTGGGCGGTCGAGCGGCCGGGGTTCCTCTTCACCGCCGGGAACATCGGAAACCGCGTGAGCGACCGCGTCGACGGCGAGCGCGTGCTCGCCGGCAGCGTCGCGTACCCCCTCGTATACACCGGCACGAACGCGCTCGCGATCGTCGGACACACCGGGTGCGGCGCGGTCGGCGCGGCCCTCTCCGCGGTCCGGACCGGCGACCTTCCCGAAGACCCCGGCGTGCGGGCCGACGTGGCGGAGCTCGTTCCGATCGTCGAGTCCGGCCTCGACGCGCTCGCCGGCGACAGCGGAGCCGGGGGGCTCGACGGCGACGGCGCCAGCGTCCGGAATCGACTCGTCGAGTACAACGTCCACGAACAGGTCGCGCTCGCCCGCGAGATCGAACCAGCCGCCGACGCCGACGTGTACGGCTTCGTCTACGACTTCCACGGCGCGTACGGGAGCCGCGACGGGACGGTCTACCTCGTGAACGCCGACGGCGAGCGCGACCCCGACGCCCTCCGAGAGCGGGTGGGACCGGCGCACGCGGACCACGTCGACACATTGCTGTAAGCTCCATCGACCGCCGCGCCGCCGTCTCCTCGCGGTTCGTCGTCCGTCTGCCCCGTTGTCCGTTCCCCCATCTGTCCGGTCCGCCCTCCGGGCTCGCTCCTCACCCGCCGCATCCGACAGCGGTATCACCGCGACGACCGAACCAGTCGGTAATGGACCGCCGCGTTCTGTTCGCGAGCCTGATCCTGTTGGCCGGCGGCGCGACCGGCGTCGGCGTCGCGCTCTTCGCGTTCGTCGGCGTCGACGACGCGACGATCGATGCGCAGGTCGTCTGGGAGTCCGAGCCCGTCGGCGGCGACGACGGCAGCGGCGCGGTCGTCGCCACCATGGACGGCGACCCGCTCGTCCTCCAGCCGGCGATCGAGGACGGAAATCGAACGATACGCGCCACCGCCGCGGGCGGCGACGTGGAGTGGAGGACGACCGTCGGCGGCGCTGGCGCTGCGAACGACGCCGACGGCACCGATCCCCCCGCGACGAGCGGGCTCGTCACCGGCGAGCTCGGCGGCGACGAGGTCGCCGCGTTCACGACCGAACCGGGTTCCCTCGTCGTTCTCGACCCGACCGACGGCGCCGAGCGGCTCGCCGTCGACCTCGGCGGACCGGGCGGGCTCCGCCCGGCGATCGGCGACCTCGACGGCGACGGCGACGCCGAGATCGCCGCGGCGACGACCGACGGAACGGTTCGCGCGATCGATGCCGACGGCGACACCGTGTTCGAAACGGACCTCGGTGCGCCGGTTGAGCGCCGGCCGCTGGCCGTCGACTTCGCCGACTCCGATGGCAGCGCCGACCGCGGGGTCGCGGTCGCGACCGCCGTCGACGGCGAGCGCTCGATCAGTCTGCTCGACGCGACCGGCGAGCCCCGGTGGACGACGACGCCGTCGGTCACCCCCCTGAGCTGGAGCGCGGCCGACACCCGGAGCGGGCCGGTGCTCGCGCTCGGCGGCGCGAACGGAAACCTGGAGACGATCGATGTCGCCGACGGCGGGAGTCGCTACGAGGTCGGGTTACAGGACCTCCCCGTCACCGTCGGCGACGCGGATCCCGGGCGGGTGTACGTCGGCGGGAGCGGGAGCGTCTGGGCAGTCGACCTGCTCGACGGCGAGGTCGTCTGGAAACAGCAGTACGGCGGCGACACGCGGCTGAACGCGCCCGGCGTCGCGGACGTCGACGGCGACGGCTCCCCGGGCCCGGTCGTGGTGAACCGCAACGGGAGGGCGCTCGCGCTCAACCAGAACGGCGAGGCGATCGCCCGCGGCGACATCGGCAACGCCGTCGTGTACGCGGGCCCGCTGTTCGCGGACGTGACCGGTGACGGGAGCGCCGAGGTGCTCGTCGTCGCCGAGGACGGTCGGATCGTGGCGCTATCCGACTGAGAACGACCGGCCTCGGTTGGCCGGGTTTATCAGTCGATCTGTGCCGGATACGCGTCGCAGTCACCGATTTTTAGCCGTGATTTCACCGGAAACGAGGTGTGTCGGAATAGCTATCGCTCTCGGGACCGCGGCATCGGCAAAAACGAAAACGGCGTCGCCGTTTCAGTGCTGTTCGTCCTCGTACACCCAGGCGGCGGTGTCGAGGCCGTAGTCGACGAGCTCGTCGTCGTCGAAGAACAGGTCGATCTCGCGCTCGTTGGCGCCCTCGTCCTCGTGGTCCGACGCGTGGATCACGTTGTGGCCGAGGTCTAAGCCGAAGTCGCCGCGGATCGTGCCCGGGGCGGACTCGGCGGGGTCGGTCTCGCCGACCATCGCGCGGACCTGACGGGTCGCGTCCGCGCCCTCCCACACCATCGCGAAGACGGGGCCGGAGGTGATGAACTCGACGAGGCCGTCGAAGAACGGTTTCCCCTCGTGTTCACCGTAATGCTCGTGGGCGAGGTCCTCGTCGATCTGCATGAACTTGCCGCCGACGAGCTTCAGGCCGCGCTCCTCGAAGCGGGAGACGATCTCGCCGATGAGACCGCGCTGCACGCCGTCGGGCTTGACCATCACGAAGGTGCGCTCGTCGTGGTGGCTCATCTACTCGCCACCCTGATTGCGCCCTTCCTCGGTCCACTCGAGGTCGCGCGCCTCACGGCCGAGGAAGTAGTTCTTCTCCGCCTTCGAGTCGACGAAGTGGAGGATCTGTCCGTCCTTCTTGACGTACATCGTGCCCGTGCCGGGCTCGATCTCCTCGCCGGTGTAGTCGCAGGTTCGTGTCTCGACCATTGGTTATCGCCCTCCGATGGAGTCGGCGTCGCGCTGGGTCTCCCGGAGCTGGAGCACGTCGCCCATGCGGACGGGGCCCAGGACGTTCCGGGTGATGATCCGGCCCTGGTTCGATCCTTCCTGGATGCGGCACTTGACCTGCATGGCCTCGCCGTGCATCCCGGTCTTGCCGACGACCTCGATGACCTCCGCGGTCGTCGAGTCGCCGGTGCCCTCTTCTGCGCTCATGGGTGGTTATCGGAGCTCCGCGACCTTCTCGCCGATGTCCTCGACGTCGTCGTCGGCGTCGCCGGCGTCAACGACGGCGGCGGCGGCCGAACCGACTTCGAGGCCGGCGGCGTGGCCGACTTCGTCCTGCGTGTCGACGAAGACGACCGGGATGCCCTTCTCCTCGGCAAGTTCGGGGAGGTGCATCACGATCTCCTCGGGGGAGACGTCCTCGGCGACGATGACGAGATCCGCGTTGCCGCGCTCGACGGCCTTCGTGGTCTCGTTGGTTCCTTTCTTCACGGTACCGGTGTCTCGGGCGACCTCGAGCGCCTCAAGCGATCGCTCGGCGAGGTCGGCTGGGGTTTCGTAGTCTACGTAAACGGGCATATGTTGTTCACCTATCCCCCGCGCGGGCTCGCGTGTCCGTCCCGTGGTCGGTCCCTAACGGAACGGCACATCATCAACCCCGCAGAGGCTGTGAAGCGACGTAGTCCGGACATCCATAAAAGCGCTTTCAATGTCCTGCGCGTGTGCGAGCGGGGGTCACGGGGGGCGGACCGGCCTCACCCACGCTCTGGCGGCGGTCCTCACGGCGTGTCGTGTCGCGCCCCGACGGCGACGCGCCGCTCCGACTCCGCGATTTTTAAGCGTCGCTCGCCCCTCCGCCCGCACATCGAATGGTCCGTCTCGTTCACTACTCCGACATCGAGAACGTCTTCGACGTCCCCGAGCGGGCGGCCCGCCTCGCCGGCCGGATCCGGGAGCTCTCGGGCCCCGACGCCGCCGTCGTCGCCACGGGCGACACGACCGCCCCAGGCGTCCTCTCGCTGGTGGCGACCGGACGGCAGGTGCTCGACTTCTACGCCGCGACCGACACGCTCCTCGACACGTTCGGCAACCACGAGTTCGACTACGGACCCGACCCGCTGCGCGGGCTCGTCGACGACGCCACCGCGACGTTCGTCTCCGCGAACGTCCGCGACGAGCGCGGCGAGCCCTTCGGCCGCGACGAGGGCGTCGTCCCGTGGGCGACCCGGCGGATCGGCGGCGCGACCGTCGGCTTCGTCGGCGTCACCGATCCCGCGACGGACTCGCTGAACCCCATGGCCGCCGAGCTCACGTTCGACGACCCCATTCCCGCCGCGCGGGACGCGCTCGCCGAGATGCGCGCCGCGGCGGCCGCGGACGGAGACGGCCTCGACCACGTCGTCGTCCTCTCGCACCTCGGCTCGGGTGACGAGGACCTGGCCCGCGAACTCGACGTCGACGCGATCCTCGGCGGTCACATCCACAGCCCGCGCATCGAGCGCGTGGCCGAGACCCTGCTGGTCCGTCCCGGTGTCAACGGCGAGGCGGTCGTCGAGGTCGACCTCGGCGAGACGGGAGGCGCCGGCGGCGACGCCGAGCGCGAGGCCCCCACCGCGACGCTCCGCGAGCCGGACGGCGCCGAGCCGATCGCCGCGCTCGAAGCCGCGCTGGTGGAGCGAATGGCCGCCGCCGACCTCGACGAGGTCGTCGGTCGGGTCGACGAGCCGATCGAGCGGACCGGCGACACCGTCCACGGCGGGGAGTGCCGCGTCGGCAACTTCGTCGCGGACGCGTTCCGGTGGGCGCTCGACGCCGACGTGGGGCTGTCGAACGCGGGCGGGCTCCGACAGGGCGACCCGTGGACGGGCGACGTGACGAAGGCCGACCTGATCAGCCTGATCCCGTTCGAAGAACCCGTGGCGCTCGCCTCCGTGACGGGCGCGGAGCTGCGCGACGTGCTCCGCGAGATGGCCGCGCCCGACGTGGACTTCGGCAAGGACGACTGGTGGCACGGCCACGTCTCGAACGCGCGGGTCGTCTGGGACGCCGACGCCGAGCTCATTCTGGAGGCGACCGTCGGCGGCGACCCGATCGACCCCGAGGCGCGCTACACCGTCGCCGTCTCGGAGTATCTACTCCACTCCGACCACGAGTTTCCGACGCTCGCGCAGCGCCACCGGGTCGACGAGGGCGACATCCAGTACGAGGTGCTCGCCGACTACGCCCGCGAACACGGGATCGATCCCCGGATCGAAGGCCGGATCGAGATCCGGAACCGCGAGGCGATCGCCGGCGAACGTCAGTGAAGTGAGCGAACGACGACGCGCCGGCTACGCGCTGCTGTCGACGAACTGCTCGGCGCCCTCGTAGAACCAGTACCCGTTCTCGCGCATCGCGCGCCCGAGTTCCTGATGGAACTCGACGAAGTCCGCGAACTCCTCTTTCTCGACGTTCTCGAAGATGTCCTCGACGGAGACGACCGTCTCGTAGTCGATCCGGATCGGATGGTCGCCGTACTGTTCGACGTAGTCGGCGGCCGACAGCGGGAAGTCCTCCTCCTCGTCGATCTTCTTCGCGAGCACCGCGTGCCCGTACTGCCGCCTGCCCTCGCTCCCCTGTTCACCGTCGGGGTCGTGTGGCCAATCCATACGTCACGATTCATCGGGACCGGGCATAGTCATTACGGAAGGCCAGACCGGCCTCGGCCGCGTCGATCGCCGTGTGAGACCGGGACGACCGACTGCTTCCGTCGCCGATGGGGGAGCGAGCGCCACGACGGCTAATTGAACTATACCTTAATTTATTAACAGTATATATAATGTAAAAACGTTTAGGATACTAGACGCTATTCGATCACACGGATCACACCATGAGAGCTGTTGTATACCAAGGCCCGTACGACGTTGCCGTTGAGGACGTAGACGACCCGGAGATCGAACACCCGAACGACGTCGTGGTCGACATCACGACCTCGTGTATCTGCGGCTCCGACCTCCACATGTACGAGGGGCGAACCGCCGCCGAGGAGGGGATCGTGTTCGGCCACGAGAACATGGGGATCGTCTCCGAGGTCGGTGACGCGGTCTCGACGTTAGCGGAGGGCGACCGCGTCGTGATGCCGTTCAACGTCTCCTGCGGATTCTGTCAGAACTGCGAGGAGGGGTACACCGGCTTCTGTACCAACGTCAACCCCGGCTTCGCCGGCGGGGCGTACGGCTACGTCGCGATGGGCCCGTATCCGGGCGGACAGGCCGAGAAACTGCGCGTCCCGTATGCGGACCACAACGCGCTGAAACTCCCCGAGGGACGCGAACACGAGGACGCGTTCTCGCTGCTCGCGGACATCTTCCCGACCGGCTGGCACGGCACCGAACTGGCGAACCTCCAGCCCGGTGAGTCCGTCGCCATCTTCGGCGCCGGCCCGGTCGGGCTGATGGCCGCGTACAGCGCGAAGATCAAGGGCGCCGCCGAGATCTACGTCGTCGATCAGGTGCCGAGTCGACTCGAACTGGCCGAGGAGCACTGCGACGCCCACGCCATCGACTTCTCCGAGGGAGACCCGGTCGACCAGATCATCGAGGAGCACGGCGGGATGGTCGACAAGGGTGTCGACGCGGTCGGGTATCAGGCGACCGACCCCGACAACGTCGACACCGACACCGAGGACTACTCCTACCAGCCGGCCAAGGAGAACCCGGCGGTCGTGATCAACAACCTCATCCGCGTTGTCCGACCGACTGGCGAGCTCGGTATCCCCGGGCTGTACGTGCCGGAGGACCCGGGCGCGCCCGACGACATGGCCGCGCAGGGGCGGCTCGGCATCGACTTCGGGAAGTTCTTCGAGAAGGGACTCAAATGCGGCACGGGCCAATGTAACGTGAAGGAGTACAACCGGTACCTCCGCGACATGATCATCGAGGGGCGAGCCGACCCGAGCTGGGTCGTCTCGCACCGCGTCAACCTCGACGAGGCGCCCGAGATGTACGAGGCGTTCGACGCCCGCGAGGAGGGCGTCACGAAGGTCCTTCTCGAACCCTAAGTCGGCGCGGCCGCTCGCCGCAGTTCCGATTTTTCACCGTCCCGAGCGTCAGACCCGGAGCCACGCCTTCGGGTGTTCGTCGCGGAGGTGCGACTGGTACCGACCGACGAGCTCCGGATACCCGTCGGCGACGCAGTGCCAGCCGCAGTGCTCGCAGGTGCGTTCGACCGCGTCGTCCCCGCTCTGTACGTGTCCGCCGCGTCTGTACGTGACCATGGGCGTCTCGTCGCGGGTCGACCGCGCCGATAGCTAACGTACGCCGCGGGCGGGGTTCACTCTGTCGGCGCTCGCGAAGCGCGCTCGCTCCGTCCGACCCGCCGAAACCGGTATGACGGTCCCGTCCGTTCCGGTCGGTATGTGTAAGTACTGCAACTGGGCGTTCCACGACGGCTGGGGGGAGCTGCTGAAGTACGACGACGTGTACCAGTCGGCCGTCGGCGCCGAGACCGAGTCCACCCACGGGTTCCACGAGGACTGGGACGACCTGCAGGCCGAGTTGGGGCTCTGATTCCCCCTACAGCGGGAAGGCGTCCGCGCTCTCGACCGACTGCGGGTCAGACGCCGCCAGTCCGTCGAGCTCGCTGCGGATCCGCGATTCGTCCAGCTCGCTGCCGATGAACACGAGCCGCGTGCGTCGGTCGTCGGTCGGTCCCCACTCGCCGATCGGCCCCGCCTGCACCGAGGGGCCGGCCTGGCTCACGCCGATGACCTCGTCGGTGCCCGCGACGTTCGCAACGCCCTTGGCTCGGATGATATCGCCGTCCCAGTCGGCGAGCCAGTCGGCGAACGACCCCGGATCGAGGGCGTCGGCGGAGCGGTAGACGAACGAGTCCACCCCGTGGGCCGCGGCGGCGCCTTCGGCGTGGTCGTGACCCCGGTGCTCGCCCGTCGAGCCGTCCCCGCCCTCGCTTTCCGCGATCGCCCGCTTCCACCCCGGCGACCGCTTCGCCGTCTCGAAGTCGAACCGCCCCGTGTCGAGCACGTCGCCCGGGTCGACCTCGGAGTAGCTCGTCCGGATCCGCTTCGCCCGCGGGCCGAGCCGGTCGGCGACCGACTCGATCTCGTCGAGCACGTCGTCGGGAACCATGTCCGTCTTGTTCAACACGAGCACGTCGCAGAACTCGATCCCCTCGACGAGCACGTCCGCGAGGGGCCGGTCGGCCGCCGGCTCACCGTCATCCGGCAGGCTCTCGCCCGCGTCGAACTCCTTCCAGAACCCGTAGGTGTCGAGGACGGTCACCATCGTGTCGAGCCGGAAGCGCTCGGTCGGGTCGATCGCCGACTCCTCGGTCCCCTCCGTGAACGCCCGCGCCACCGGAATCGGCTCGGAGATGCCCGACGACTCCACGAGGAGGTAGTCGAACTCGCGGGACTCGGCGAGCGCCGCGGCCTCGCTCAGCAGGTCGTCCTGGAGCCGGCAGCAGATGCAGCCGTTCGAGAGATCGACGATCCCCTCCGACTCGTTCTCGCGAGCGACCAGGTCGGCGTCGACGTTCACCTCGCCCATGTCGTTCAGGATGACGGCGATCCGCCTGTCGCCGGGGTTCGCGAGCAGGTGGTTCACCATGGTCGTCTTCCCGGCACCGAGGTACCCGCTGAGAACGGTGACGGGAATCCGGTCGTCGCTCATGTGTGTTACCGTGAGACGTGCTACCAGTATGAAACGATCGATCGGTGAGGTTCCCGCGGCCGCAACGTTAACGCCCGCCGGCGTGCGCCCCTCACCCGTGCGCCGCAGAGCCCTCCTCTCGACGGCGGCCGCCGTTTCGACCGCCTCCATCGCCGGGTGTCCGACTCCGCCGTGGGGATCCGTTCCCGAGCGCGTCGAAGTCCGCCACGGTACCGAGACGGTGCTCGACGAGGCCGTCTGACCCGGCCGCCGGTTCAGCGCTCGATCCCACCCTGCGCCTTTATCCGCATGATGTGCCGGACGTTCAGGTAGATCTCTTCCGGCGAGGTCTGCTCGTCCGGGTCGTACAGGTCCGACACGCGGTAGAGGATCGCCGAGAGCTGCCGGCTCTCGGAGCTGTCGCCCCGCACGTCGGCGGCGATCTCGCGGAGGAACTCGCGGACCTCGTCGTCCTCGGCGAACGACTCGTCCGCCGCGTCCGCGGCCGCCTCCGGAACCACCGGGTCGATGCCGGCCGCGTCGAGGGGGTCCGCGTCGTCGCCGCTCGTATCGTCGCCGTCCGGTCCGCTTTTCTCCCCGCTCATCGCTCTCCGCTCGCTCCGCGGCGGCGCACCACCCCGGCGTTGTTCGCGACGTTCTCCACGATCACCCGGAACGCGTCCGCGGTCTCTCCCTCGTCGAGCACGACCGGCTCGCCGTCGTCGCCGCCGGTTCGGACCGCGGGATCCAGCGGGACGCCGCCGAGGAAGGGGAGCTCGTGCTCCTGTGCCAGCGCCTTCCCGCCGCCGGAGCCGAATATCTCGTGGAACCCGCCGCAGTCCGGACACCGGAAGCCGGCCATGTTCTCGGCGATCCCGAGCACGTTCGTGTCGTGTTTGCCGAACATCCGAAGCCCCTTCACCGCGTCGTCGAGCGCGACCTCCTGGGGCGTCGTGACGATCACGGCGCCCGTCAGCGGGAGCGTCTGGAGGATCGTGAGCTGGGTGTCGCCGGTTCCGGGTGGCAGGTCCATCACGAGGTAGTCGAGCTCGCCCCACTCCACGTCCTCGACGAGCTGGGTGATGATCTTGTGGACCATCGGTCCGCGCCAGATGACCGGGTCGTCCTCGCCGGTCAGGAAGTCCATGCTCATCAGTTTCACGCCGAAGCGCTCGGGCGGGACGATCGTCTCGCCGTCGGTCTGCGGGCGCTCCTCGGCCGACACCATCCGCGGGACGTTCGGGCCGTACACGTCGGCGTCGAACAGTCCGACGCGCGCGCCGAGCTCCGAGAGCCCCGCCGCGATGTTGACCGCCATCGTCGACTTGCCGACCCCGCCCTTCCCGGAGGCGACCGCGATCACGTTCTTCACCCCGGGAAGCACCTGCTCGTCCGCGTCGAGCTCGTCCGGGATCGACGCCGACAGCTCCACGTCGAGCCCGGTGTCCGCGAGCGCCGTCCGCACGTCGTCGGCGATCGCCGACTCGTGCGGGGAGAAGGGGGCGCCGAGCGCGAGCGAGACGCGGACCGTCCCCTCGCTCCCCTCCTCCGTCAGTGCAACGTCGTTCACCAGCCCGAGCGAGACGATGTCGTCGCCGAGGTCGGGGTCCCGCACGTCCGCGAGCCGCTCCCGTACGTCCGCTTCGTTCATGCCCGGAGGGAGGGTCGTGGGTCGAATAAGGGTTCTGTCACTCGATCAGTCGATCCGGGTTCCGGCGTCCTCGCCGCGCAGGAACCCCGCCAGCCCTGCCGCGCCGAACACGTGTGCCGGCGCGTCGAGCGCCAGCAGCTCCCGCACCTTCGCGGCCATCCCGCCGGACACGTCGGTCGCGTCGCTCGCGCCCAGCGCGTCGGCCACCGCCTCGAACGAGCCGATCGACGCGATCACGTCGCCGTCGCCGTCGAGGACGCCCGGCACCGTCGAACAGACGCCGACCCGGCGCGCGCCGAGCCCGGCGGCGAGATCGACGACCAGCTCGTCCCCGGAGACGACGGTGACGCCCGCGCCCGCGGTCGCGACGGCGTCGCCGTGGAGCACCGGAACGAACCCCTCGCCGAGCAGCGTCGCCGTCGAGGAGAGCGGCAGGTCGAGGTCGCCGTCGGGTCCCGCTGGGCGGGCCGAAAGCGAGAGCGGACGGACCGGCACCGCGGGCACGTCTCGCTCGTGCAACCGGTCGAGGACGGCGTCGTTGAGCTCCGTCATCGCGCCGTGGATATCCATCACCGCGCCCGCGTCGTCGGTCCCGGCCGTCGTCGAGACGCCGTGTTCGCTGGCGTGGTGGTGGCCGAAGCTCCCGCCGCCGTGGACGACGACGAGGCGCTCGACCGCCCCGTCGGCGAGCGCGCCGGCGACCGCGTCGCAGGCCGCGGCGAGCGCCTCGTCGTCGATCGTCTCCGGACGGTCTTTCTCCGTGATCAGGCTCCCGCCGAGCTTGAGCACGACGGGGGGCGCCTCCCCGCCCCCCGTTCCCGACGGCCCTCGGTCCGCGCTCACGGCTCCACCACCCGGACGCCCTCGGGCGCCAGCTCGGCGCGGAACGCCTCCTCGCACCCCTGCGTGAACGAGAGCGCCGTCTCCGTCGCGTCGCTCGGGTCGAGCGCGACGATGCAGCCGCCGCCGCCCGCGCCGGTGAGCTTCGCGCCGTGGGCCCCGGCGTCGCGGGCGGCCCACACCATCGCGTCGAGCGAGCGCGCGGAGACCCCGAGCGCGGCGAGCAGCCCGTGGTTGAAGTCCATCAGCTCGCCCAGCTCCGCGAGCAGCTCGAGCGACGGGTCCCCCCCCGAGACGGCGTCGGCGAGCAGTTCCTCGCCGGTCCGGACGAGGTCGCCGATCGATTCGACGGTGTCCGCGGCGAAGCGGTACTCATCGCGGAGCGCGCCCACGCCGGCGACGAGCTCGCCGGTGTCGCCGGCGCCGCCGTCGAAGCCGACGACGAACGGGAGGTTCGGCGCCTCGATCGGCTCGCAGTCGTCGCCCTCGACGCGGACCGCCCCGCCCATCGTCGAGCAGAACGTGTCGGCGCGCGAGGCCTGCCCCTCCTGTACCTCGTACTCGGCGCGGTACGCCCGGTCGGCCAGCTCTCGGCGGTCGAGCGGCTCGCCGAGCGCGCGGGTCGCGGCGTCGATCCCGGCGACCACGACGGCGGCCGACGACCCGAGCCCGGCGCCGAGCGGGATGTCGCTCTCGACGGTGATGTCAAAGCCGGCGTCGGGGGCGTCGGCCGCGTCGCGCGCCTGTTCGACCGCGGCGTCGACGTACCCCATCGCGGCCTCGACCAGCGGGGTCGGCACGTCCACGTCGGGGCGGTCGCCGTTCCCGCCGGAGTACTCCACGGTGAACCCGTCGAGCGAGAGGTCCTCGGCCTCGACGCGGACGTGGTCGTCGGACCGGGGCTCGGCGGTCACCGTGGCGCGCCGCTCGATCGCCGCCGGCACAGCGGGCTCGCCGTAGACGACGGCGTGTTCGCCGAAGAGGTACACCTTCCCCGGCGCTTCACAGACGGTCATACGAACTCCCTCTCTCCGCGGGCTTACAGGCGTTGCGCTTGCGGGGCCGTCGCGGATGGCGCTCCGGTGCGGACGTGAACTCCCCCACCCCCGCCACCTTTTCACCGACGGCCGCCGTCGCGTGGGCCATGACCCGGATACCGTCGCTGCTCGCGCGGTCGCTCACGAACTTCGTCGAGGGGCTGGCGGTCGCGATACCGCGGCTGCTCTCGGGGCTCGTCTTCCTCGCGCTGGCGTACGTGACGGTGCGGATCCTCCTCGCGCTCGTCCGGTCGTCGATCGGCCGAATCTACATCGGCGACCGCGAGCTGGTGGGTGATCTCATCGTCACGCTCGCGGCGATCTTCCTGTGGTTCGGCGTCGCGCTGACGTTTCTGAAGGTCGTCGGGATGGGCGACATCGCGGCGAGTCTGGGCACCGCCGTCGGCTTCATCGCGCTGGGCGTCTCGTACGCGCTCTCCGAGATGATCGAGGACACGGTGGCGGGCGTCTACCTCCTCCGGGACCCCGACTTCAACCCGGGCTACCGCGTCGAAGCGAAGGGGGTGACGGGGACGGTCGCCGCGATTGAGCTTCGGAAGACCCGGATCGACACGGACGCCGGCGACCGCGTCGTCTTGGCGAACCGGGAGATAGAGTCACGGTGGACCCACGACTTGCCGGACGGGGAGGGGTCATCGAACGCGGACGAGTGACGGCGTTTCTGCGACCGGCGTCCCGCCTCGTGAGCGGCCATCAACGGGAGATAGTTTCTGCATTCGGACAGGTTGAGCACCCAATACTTATGAGGTGACTCTGAGAGATACGTCAACATGTCCACGCAACCAGAGGCAACCACGGAAACCGTAGAGGGAGATACGACTCTCGCGGCGCTCTCACACGCGTCGGCGCTCGTCGCCTCCTTCCTGGGACCGCTGCTGTTCCTGATACTCGCGGACGACGACGACGACCTCGTCGAGCGAAACGCGAAAAACTCGCTCAACTTCCAGCTGATCATCTTCATCGCGATGGTCGTCTCGGGGCTACTGACGGTCGTGCTCGTCGGCTTTCTGCTCCTCCCGCTCATCGGACTGCTCGACCTCGTGTTGGTCCTGATAGCCACCCTACGAGCCAACAACGGACAGGTCTACTCGTATCCGTACACCCCGGATATCCTCTGAGGACCCGGGCACGAGCCCGTTCGCGCTTTCGGCGGCGCTCGTGAATCGTCCCGTCGGGCCGTCGCTGCCGCAGTCGCGACGGAGACGGCAGCAGCTACGACGGCCGGGGACTGGCAGAAAAGTCGAACTCGACGTCGAAGACCGACTTACAGCTCGTCCTCGAAGTCGTCGAGGGCGAACACGGTGTCGGCGCCGCGGCGGTCGAGCGTCTCGTTGGCGAGGAGCCAGTAGACGACCGACAGCGCGCGTCGACCCTTGTTGTTCGTCGGGATGACGAGGTCGACGTTCGACAGCTGGTTGTTGGAGTCGCACATCGCGATGACCGGGATGCCGACGGTGATGGCCTCCTTGACGGCCTGCGCGTCGCCGATCGGGTCAGTGACCACGACGACGTCCGGCTCGATGTAGCCGGCGTAGTCGGGGTTCGTCAACGTGCCGGGGATGAAGCGTCCCGTGCGTGCGCGGGCGCCGATGGCGTCCGCGAACTTCTCGGCCGGGAACCGACCGTACTGGCGCGACGACGTGACGAGGATCTGCTCGGGGTCGTAGTTCGCGAGGAAGTCCGCGGCGGTGCGGATCCGCTGGTCCGTCGTGCTCACGTCGAGCACGTACAGGCCGTCGTCGCGAACGCGGTGGATGAACCGCTCCATATCCTTCGTCTTCTGCTGGGTCCCGATGTGGACACCGGCGGAGAGGTAGTCCTCGACGGGGATCAGCAGGTCGACGTCGTCGTCTGGCATGACGTCGTCGTCGAACGGGGAGGCGTCCTCCTCGTCCGCGGCGTCGTCGGCCTCGGCGGTTGCGTCCTCCGCGGCCGCGTCGGCGGCAGCGCTCTCGGCGTCGGCGGGTGCCTCCTCGGCAGCCGCGTCAGCGGTCGGTTCCTCGGTCGTGTCGGCCTCCTCCTCGACCGCCGCGTCGACCGCCTCGGTCTCCGCGTCGTCGTCGAGTTCGACCGCGTCGTTGTCTTCCGTCATGCGTGGTGTGGGCCCGTCATACCGCGTCGTCCGCGATGCGGACCAGTTCGTTCAGCTTGGCGGTGCGCTCGCCGCCGACCGTGCCGGTCTTGATGAACCCGGCATCGGTCGCCACGGCGAGGTGTGCGATGGTGGTGTCCTCGGTCTCGCCCGAACGGTGGGAGATGACCGTCTCGTAACCGTTGCGGGAGGCGAGTTCGACCGCGTCGAACGCGTCCGACAGCGTCCCGATCTGGTTCGGCTTGATCAGGATGCTGTTGGCCGCGCCCGTGTCGATCCCGTCTTGGAGCCGCTCGACGTTGGTGACGAACAGGTCGTCGCCGCAGATCAGCGTGCGGTCACCGACTCGGTCGGTCAGCTCCGCGAACGCCTCGTAATCGTTCTCGTCGAGGGGGTCCTCGACGTACGCGAGGTCGTACTCGTCGACGAGGTCGGCGACGTAGTCGATCTGCTCGCCGGTCGATTTGGTCTCGTCGCCGTACACGTACGCGCCCTCGTCGTCGTCGTACAGCTCTGCGGCCGCCATGTCGAGGCCGAAGCGGATCTCGAAGCCCACTTCCTCCTCGACGCGGTCGACCGCCTCCTCGACGACTTCGAACGCGTCGGCGTCCGAGATCGGGGGCGCCCACGCGCCCTCGTCGCCCTTGGCGGCCGGCACGCCGCGCTCGTCGAGCACGTCCGCGACCGCCGCGTGGACCGCGGCGTTCGCGAAGACGGCCTCCGAGACGCTGGGCGCGCCGACGGGCGCCGCGAGGAACTCCTGAATGTGGGTCGCCTCCTTGGCGTGCTCCCCGCCGCCGACGACGTTGCCGAGCGGGATCGGGAAGTTCTCGCCGCGGAACGCGCCCCCGAGGTGCTGGTACAGCGGCGCACCGAGCACGTCGGCGGCGGCCTTCGCGGCCGCCATCGAGATCGCGACCGCGCTGTTGGCGCCGATCGCGGAGAAGTCGTCGGTGCCGTCGGCCGCGCGCAGCGCGTTGTCGACGGCGCGCTGGTCGCCGGCGTAGACGCCTTCGAGACGGGGAACCGCGTGCTCGCGGGCCGCCGCGATGGACTCGTTTGCCGGGAGTTCGATCGCCTCGTACTCGCCGGTGGACGCCCCGCTGGGCGCCGCCCCGCGGCCGAAGCCGCCGGACTCGGTGAGCACGTCGGCCTCGACCGTGGGGTTCCCCCGGGAGTCGAGCACGCGGCGCAGCGAGATGCCGGTGATTCGAGTCATCAGTTGGACTCCCTCCGGACTGTGAAGGGGAGCGCACCCGCATCGTACTCCTCGGCGGCGACGAGGATGGGCTCCGTCTGGTCCGTCTCGATCAGCACGGGTGCCCCGTAGGACACCTGCAGCGCTCGCGCGCCGAGGATTCGTGCTTTCTCGTATCGATTGTATCGCTGTCCTGACATGGTTTACTGGTACGGCGAGACGACGTCGACGAGGTCGCGGTGGCTGACCAGCATGCGGCGACAGCAGTGCCGGTCGACGCCGAGGTCGTCGAGGACCTCGCCGGGGTCCTCGTCGCCCTCCCGGGCGCGCTCCTTAAACTCCTCCCAGTGTTCACCCACGACGTTGCCGCACGTGAAACACCGGACGGGGATCATCATGACTGGATCACCTCAGCGGTAGGACTTCTGGTAGCGAGCGCGCGCACCGGGTCCGCCCCACTTCTTGGGTTCGGACTGGCGCACGTCGTTGACCAGCAGCGTGCGGTCGAAGTTCATGTACGCGTCGCGCAGCTCGGCGTCGCTGAGGTGCTGGACGAGACCGCGCGCGATGGCGGTCCGCGTCGCGTCGGCCTGACCGCTGAAGCCGCCGCCCTCGACGTTGACTTCGATGTCGACGTCGGCGCGGAGCTCCTCGCCCGCGATGCGGAACGGCTCCAGCATCTTGAGCCGTGCCTGCTCCGGTTCGACCAGCTCGACTGGCTGGGAGTTGATTCGAACGCGGCCCTCGCCGTCGCGCACGGTGGCGCGGGCGACGGCCGTCTTCTTCTTGCCTGAGGTGTTAGTTACCATGTGACGTTGGCTCCCAGTGACTCGGAGATCTCCCCGAGCGTCGTGAATTTGATGTTCGAGAGGCGGTCGAGCGAGGTGTCGTCGAGGACGACGCTCTCGGCGTCCTCGTCGCGCTCGTAGGGGTTCCCGACGTACACGCGCACGTTCGAGAACGCCTCGCGGCCGTCCTCCGTCTTGTACGGCAGCATGCCGCGGATGGCGCGCTTGAAGATCCGGTCGGGGCGCTTGGGGTAGTACGGCCCGCTGTCGGACCCGAGCTCCGCGCGCTTGTGGTAGGTCTCCATCGTCGCCTCCTCGTTGCCGGTGATGACCGCGCGCTCGGCGTTGACGACGGCGACCGTCTCGCCGTCGAGGACGCGCTGTGCGACCTTCGAGGAGACGCGACCGAGGATGCAGTCCCGTGCGTCGACGACGACGTCCGCGTCGATCTTTGCGAGACTCATCGGATCACCCGTACGTTGCTCCCTTCGGGATTCTGTTCGATGAACTGTTCGAGCGACACCGCTTCGCCGGCCTGGTCGATCTTCGTGCGGGCGGTTCCCGAGAAGTCGACGGCGGCGACGGTGACGTTCTTTTCGAGCACACCGCTGCCCAGCACCTTGCCGGGGACGACGACCGTCTCGTCTTCCTGCGCGTATCGTTCGATACGGCCCAGGTTGACCTCAGCGTGCGTGCGCCGTGGCTTCTCCAGTCGGTCGGCGACATCCTGCCACACGTTGGCGTTGGAGTCGCGCGAGACCGACTTCAGATCGGCGATGAGGTTCTGTAGTTTCGGATTCGTCTTGCTACTCATAGCTGTCCCTCCTGAAGTGGAGAGTTAGTGAAAACGGAGTGCAGGGAGCAGGATTTGAACCTGCGGACCTCTACAGGACAGCGCCCTGAACGCTGCGCCGTTGGCCTGACTTGGCTATCCCTGCGTGCACTCCTGCGTAATCCGGCTCCCTTCAAACCACTTTCGGTCCCGTCGTCGGGGCGATCCGACTCGGGCGCAAAGCGATCCGACGCGGCGTCGGACCGGAGCGCGGCGCCGCGGCTCCGTGCAGGGGCGAGCGCCGAGCGTGTGGTCTGAAGGTCCGTCATTACGTTAGACTGCGACTTTCGTCTGTAGTTCGTCCGCGCGCTCCTCGATGGAGTCGATCGCGCGGAGCAGCAGTTCCTCGACGTCGAACGAGCCGTCCGTCTCGATGTGGAACACGAACGCGCCGGGGACATCCTCGACGCTGACCTCCTTCCCGGGGAACCGCTCCGAGAGGTCGTTGTCGAACTCGTCGGTGAGCTCGATCTCGCCCTCCGGCGTCTCGATGACGCCGCGGAGGATCCGGGGCTCGTCGTCGTCGAACTCGCCGAGGTCGCCCTCGACGGAGACGCGCTGAAGGTGGCGGTAGCCGACGGAGACGCCGCCCTGATGTTTGGCGTGCTCCTTGCCGGTGTCGAGCACCGCGTCGGCCTCGAACTCCAACCGCTGTCCTTCCTTCAGCTCGATGATCGGGATGTTGTCGTCGGCGACCTCGACGAGCGGGTCCGCGCACTCGATGTCGCCGGAGTACGCCGTCGCCGGTCCTTCGACGTCGAGCGCGAGGGTGACCTCGTCGCCGATTTCGAAGTCGTCGAGCGGCGTCGTCAGGGGAACGAGCCCCAGCCGAAGCCCGATCATCTCGTCGAACATGACGGAGGAGTTCTCGACGAACCGAACGGTGTCGATCGAGAACGTCGGGACGTCGGCGATCATCGCGCGGCGGATGCCGTTGGCGAACGCCGGCGTGAGCCCGCGGATCAGCACCCGCGCGCTGCGTTCGTCCCGTTCGACGTACTGGACGTCGAATTCGTCTTCCGTCATGTCAGACTCGCTTGTTCTTGGGCGCCTTCGTCCCGTCGTGCGGGATGGGCGTGACGTCCTCGATCCGGCCGATCTCGACGCCCGCACGCGAGAGCGCGCGGATCGTCGCCTGCGCACCGGGACCGGTGGACTTGTTGAGGTTGCCGCCGGGGCCGCGCACGCGAACGTGCACGCCCTCCAGGCCGGCATCCTTGACGCGCTCCGCGACGACCTCCGCCATCTGCATGGCGGCGTACGGCGACGCCTCGTCGCGGTTCTGCTTCACCACGGTGCCGCCCGACGACTTGGCGATCGTCTCGGCGCCCGTCTCGTCGGTGACCGTGATGAGCGTGTTGTTGAACGACGCGTACACGTGGGCGATTCCCCACTTTCCGTCCTCGGATTCACTCATGGTTGGTTACTCCTGTGACTCCGCGCGCTCGGGGTGGAGATCATCCGCGAGCGGGCTGTTCTCGTCGAAGGCGATGGCGCCTTCGTCGTCCACGTCGACCTTCACCGACGGACGCGTGACGCGGGCGCCGTTGACGGTGATGTGGCCGTGAACGATGAACTGGCGGGCCTGCTGGGTCGAGGACGCGAACCCCTGTCGGTAGGCGACCGTCTGGAGACGGCGCTCGAGCAGGTCGGTCACGTCCAGCGAGAGGACCGCAGAGATGTCGTCGTTGTCGCCGAGGATGCCGATGCGGCGGAGTCGTGCGACGAACTCCGCGCCGGCCTCCTGGGCGGCGTCGACGTCGCCCTGTGCCTCGCCGAGCAGGCGACGCGCCTCGCGTCGCATGCTGCGCAGCTCGGACTGGGCGCGCCAGAACTCCTCTTTGTTCTTCAGACCGTACCGCGAGAGGAGATCGGACTCCTCGGCGATGCGCTCGCCCTGGTACGGGTGATTCGGCGTCTCGTAGCCTTTCGTGTTCTTGCCGGTGCTCATTCCTCGTCACCCGCTTCGTCTTCGGCCATCTCCTCGCGGATCTCCTCGACGTTGACCCCGATGGTCCCCTCCGAGCGACCCGTGGACTTCGTGCGCTGGCCGCGTACCTTCTGGCCGCGCTTGTGGCGAACGCCCTTGTACGATTCGATGATCTTCATCCGGTTGATGTCGTGACGACGCTTCTCGCTGACGTCGGTGCCGACGAGGTGGGTCGTCTCTCCGGTGAAGAAGTCGTTCTGTCTGTTCGTCATCCACGACGGGACGTGGTCTTCGAGGTTCTCGGCGATGTCGACCACCGCGTCGAGATCTTCCTCGTCGAGGAGCCCGAACGTGGCGTTTCGGTCCACGTCGGCCTTCTCGGCGACCAGCCGCGCCGTGCGCGTGCCGATGCCGTCGAGTTCGGACAGGCTTCGCTCGACCGTCTTCGTCCCGTCGAGGTCAGCGCCCCCGATCCGGACGAAGTACTGGAGGTCTTCCTCCTCCTCCGGCGAGTCGTCCTGTGATTCTTCCGTGCTCATGTGTTGGTTGTGGTGAGCCCTACCGGCGCGAATCCGGCGGTGCTCGGTCCGTTCGAGCGTTGCGGCGGGGATTCGAACCCCGGAGGCAGTGACGCCACAGAGTTAGCAACCCTGCGCCTTGGGCCAGGCTTGGCTACCGCAACTCGCGTCGTAACATCGCCCTCTCGGACTCGGGACCCGACGCCCCTGCAGTTCGTGCATCTGTACCGTCCGGCCTTCAGTACTTAAACATCACGAAAGTCGCGGGGGGCTGTGCCCCGTTCACACGGGCTCTCGGCGGCTATCCGCGGCGCGTGTCTTCCGAGCGGCGTCGGCCCGCATCTGCGGGAACGAGCAGTGGGAGCCGTTTGGCGTACTGTTTAGTAGGTGCCGAGGGTGGATCCCCGTATGAAGGCCGTCCAGTTCGACACCCACGGCGACCGCGACGTGATCGAGTACGGCGAGTTCCCCGACCCCGAGCCCGACCGCGGCGAAGTCCTCGTCGACGTCAAGGCCGGTGCGCTGAACCACCTCGACATCTGGACGCGGCGCGGGATGCCCGGCATCGACCTGGAGATGCCCCACATCCCCGGCAGCGACGCGGCCGGCGTCGTCGACGCCGTCGGGGAGGACGTGACGCGCTTCGAGCCCGGCGACCGCGTCGCCGTGAGCGCCGGCGTCTCCTGTGGCGAGTGCGAGTTCTGCCGGCACGGCGAGGAGTCGCTGTGCCCGTCCTTCCACATCATCGGCGAGCACGTTCGGGGCGTCCACGCCGAGCTCGCGGCCGTGCCCGCGGAGAACCTCGTCCCGGTCCCCTCGGGCGTCGATTGGGAGGTCGCGGGCTCCGCCTCGCTCGTCTTCCAGACCGCGTGGCGGATGCTCCAGACGCGCGCCGACATCGAGGCCGGCGAGAAAGTGCTCGTCCTCGGCGCCTCCGGCGGCGTCGGCCACGCCGCGGTACAGATCGCGGACCACGCCGGCTGCGAGGTGTTCGCGACCGCCTCCTCCGAGGAGAAGCTCTCGCACGCCGAGGCGTGCGGCGCCGACCACGTCATCGACTACGAGACGAACGACTTCGCGGAGGAGATCGCCGAGCAGACCGGGCGGCGCGGCGTCGACGTCGTCGTCGACCACGTCGGCGAGGCGACCTATCCCGACTCGCTGAAGTCGATGGCGAACGGCGGCCGCCTCGTCACCTGCGGCGCGACGACCGGCCCGAACCCCGACGCCGGGCTCAACCGCATCTTCTGGAACCAGCTGTCCGTGATCGGCTCGACGATGGCGACCCCCGGCGAAGTCGACGACGTCTTGGAACTCGTCTGGGACGGCACGTTCGAACCGCACGTCCGCAAGACGCTCCCGATGAGCGAGGCCGCCCGCGCACACGAGATGATCGAGAACCGTGAGGGCTTTGGCAAAGTGGTCGTTAAACCAGATAGTGAGCTCTGAAGCCGACGGCGACGCGGGAGAGAGCCCGGACGGCGGATACGTCCACGTGCCCGACGAGGTCGGCGGAGACGGGGACGACGTCAGCGGGGGCGCCGGCGCGTCCGAACCCGAGGCCGACGGGTTCGGCCGAAAGGGCTGGGTGCTGACGGCGGTGCTTTTCACCTGCGTCCTCGTCATCCCCGGCATCATCTACGTGTACCCGTACGCGGCGGGAGCGCTCGGCTTCTCGTTTTTCGCGACGTATCTCGCCTTACCGCTCGTCCCGGCCCTCCTGCTCGGCGCGGTCGCGGTCTGGTCGATGACCGCGGCGACGCGGACCCAGTAGGGTCGTTCCGCCGTTCGGTGGCGCTCCGCGCCCCTTCCGCGGGCCGAACGACAACCGTTTTGAACGACACCCGCGCAGTAGCGATATGTTGATCACCGTCTCCGGCCCGCCGGGAAGCGGGAAGAGCACGAACGCCGCGGGGCTCGCCGATCGGCTCGGCCTCGATCACGTCTCCGGCGGCGACATCTTCCGGGAGATGGCGGCCGAACACGGTATGACGCCCGTCGAGTTCAACGAGTTCGCGGAGGAGGATCCGCAGATCGATCGGGACCTGGACCACCGGCTTCACGAGATCGCCACGGGCCGCGACGACCTCGTGTTGGAGTCCCGGCTCGCCGGGTGGCTCTCCGCGGACCACGCCGACTTCCGGTTCTGGTTCGACGCCCCCGTGTCGATCCGCGCCGAACGCATCGCCGAGCGCGAGGGGAAACCCGTCGACCGCGCGAAGGCAGAGACCGAGCGCCGCGAGGCCTCGGAGAAGAAGCGATACCGCGAGTACTACGACATCGATATCGACGACCTCTCGATCTACGACGCCGCGTACAATACCGCCCGGTGGGGCCCGGAGGCGTTCATCGACGTCCTCGCCGCGACCATCGACGCGTACGACCCCGTGAGCGACGAGGGGAAAGCGCCGATCGAGGACGTGAGCTACGACTTCTAACTGCTCCACTCACCATCCCCGCATGACCCGACACCCCGACGACGCCGATTCCGACGACGCCGACTCCAGCGACACCGATCCCGACGACGGCACCGCCGAGCGCGGTGCCGACGATCTCCTCCGATCGCCGCCGGACGAGCGGTCGGTCCCGGAACTGCTCCGGTTCGGTGTCGTCAACGTCGACAAGCCGGCCGGGCCCTCCTCCCACCAGCTCTCCGCGTGGGTGCGCGACGCGATCAACGAGACGCTCGCCGCGCTGGACCCCGACGGCGCCCCGATCGAGGGGGTCGCGCACGCCGGGACGCTCGACCCCAAGGTCACGGGCTGTCTCCCGACGCTGACCGGCGACGCCACCCGAGCCGCGCAGGTCTTCTTGGAGGGGAGCAAGGAGTACGTCTCGGTGCTTGAGCTGCACGGACCGCCGCCGGCGGACTTCCGCGACGTGGTCGCCGAGTTCGAGGCGGAGATCTACCAGAAGCCGCCGCGCAAGAGCGCGGTGACGCGTCGGCTCCGCACCCGCACCGTCCACGACCTCGACGTGTTGGAGGTGGACGACCGACAGGCCTTGCTCCGGATCCGGTGTGAGTCCGGGACGTACGTCCGGAAGCTGTGTCACGACATCGGCCTCGCGACGGGCGTCGGCGCGCATATGGGCCATCTCCGCCGGACTGCCACCGACCCGTTCGACGACCGCGATCTGCACCCCTTACAGGACCTCGTCGACGGGCTCGCGTGGGCCGAGGCGGGCGACGACGCGCTCCTCCGCGAGGTCGTCCGCCCCGCCGAGGACGCGCTGGTCCACCTCCCGTCGGTGACGATCGCGCCCTCCGCCGCGCGCAACGTGGCCACCGGCGCGCCCGTCTACGCCCCCGGCGTCATCGACGCGGACCCGATGTCGGAACGCGAGGAGAGCGACGACGCCGACGCCGCAGACGAACCCCCGCTCGTCGCCTGTCACACGCCCGACGGCGCCGCGGTCTGTCTCGGGCGACTGGTCGGCGATCCGGACGCCGAGTCGGGCGTCGTCGTCTCGCTGGAACGCGTCCTCGTCTGAGGCGGTCGCGACCGACGAGCGCGGAGTGAAACGAAGTCCTTAATTACCGGACTCTCGTTTTTTCTGATGCAGACAGGGACCGTGGGGTAGTGGTATCCTATGCGGATGGGGTCCGTATGACCTGAGTTCGACTCTCAGCGGTCCCATAAAAATTCTGACTGCTCCTCATTATCAGCAGTCTCAGCGCCATCTAACGCCCGCAAACCGCGTTCGGGGGTGCGCGCTATGACCCGCCTCGGCGGCGGTTCCGGCGACGAACACGACCGATCCCATCCTGTCTCGGGCGTGGTTTCTTCCGTCGTATGAGCCGTGAGAGCGCCACCGGAAGCGAGCCCCTCCTCACGAGTCGGGGCGGGCCGCTTCCCACAGCGTCGCCAGCGTCGGCTCGTCGACGGCCGCAACGTACAGCGGTCCCTCTCGGCGGGTCACGCCACCGGCCGCCGACGCGAACAGCTCCGTGACCGCCTGTTCTTCCTCGTCCGGGTGGAACTGCACGAGCCCCTGAACGCGTCCCCGAGCGAACAGCCCGGAGTGAACGGTCGGCGACCAGCTGGAGACCACCCGCTTGACTTGCTCCTCCAGCGACGTCCGGATCGACTTGGCCCGCCTCGTGAGGTCGGGATCGCGTGGCACGTCCCGCCCGACGATCGTGGCGACGGTGGCGGCCGCTATCTCCACGTCGTTCTCGGCGGTCGTCGGTTCGCCCCCGTACCGGACGCCGTCGCCGCGGCGGGCGACATAGGTCTCGCCGGTCGCGGGCTGGTGGACTGCCGCGACCAACGGCTCGCCGTCTCGGAGGACCGCGGCCGAGGAGGCGAACGTCGGCAGTCCCGCGGCGAAGTTGTTGGTCCCGTCCAGCGGGTCGATGATCCAGCGGTACGGCTCGCTGCCGGCGAACTCGCCGGCCTCTTCGGCGAACACGGCGTGGTCGGGAAACGCATGCTGAACGATCGGGAGCATCCGCGCCTCGGCCGCCTCGTCGGCCGCGGCCTTCACGTCATGGGCGCCGTAGGTGGCCTCGTCGTCGCCGTCCTGGTACCGCTCGTGGAGTTCTGCCCCGCCCGCGAGGACGGCCCCGCGGGCGACCGCCGCCAGGTCGTCAATGTCTGGCCTCGTCACGCTCCGCGGTTCGACGTGTGCTCGAAAAAGCGTACCGGTGGTACAGAGACGTCCGCAACCGCGTGGTCAGAGTCGCGCGCGTCTTCCCGGTCGGCGAGCCCCCCGTGCGCGTTTTAGGGCCAGCGCCCGAGCGGGCGCGTCGACGAGATGGACGTGCTGCGGCGCGACATCGCGGATCTCGGCCGAGCGCAGCCCGCGGCGCGCCGAGGCCGAACCCGAACTGTTCCCCGGTGTCGGCCGCGATCGCCTCGAGCTTCTCGCCGTACCTGTCCGGGAGTGGTCGCGTCGAAATAGGCTAGCTCCGTCGCTGGTACTGCGGATCTGAGTGACGAGACGACGCCGGCGTACTGTCCGTCGTTGGCGCCCCGATCGTGAGCCGCCAGATGCGGACGGGATCGGGGTTGTCAGGGTCGCTCCCGAACGTCCATGAGGAAACACCGTTAGGTGCGTTCGGCCCGTAGGGAGGCTATGTCCGTCCGCTCTCGGCCGGTCGCCGTCGCTGTCGCCGCGTCCGCCCTGATCGCGACGCTGGTCGCGCGACCGGTCGCGGCCCACGTGGACTACGTCACCGAAGACGCGGGGGACCCGATCGACGCGGCGACGTTCACCGCAGACGTGTTGTCGGACCCGCTGAACGCCGCGGTGTTCGCAGGTGGCGGGCTCGCCGCGGTCGCCGGGATCGCCGTGTATCTCCGGGTGCGGCCGACGATCACCGACGTGGTCGTCCTCCGCGAGAAGCTCGCCGGCTACGGCGACCTCGTCCCGTGGATGCTGCGGCTCGCCATCGGCCTCCCGCTCGTCGGCGCCGGGTTCCAGGGGTACCTCTTCGCCCCGACGCTCGCGTTCGACACCGGAGCAAGCCCGTTCCTGCGGGTGTTGTTCATCGGGCTCGGCTTCTTCGTCCTCTTCGGGCTCGCGACGCGGATCGCTGCGGCGGTCGGCCTGCTGACGTACGCGTGGGTCCTCCTCACGGTCGACGCCGCCGCCGTCATCGCGATGGAGTACGTCCCGGTGTTGACCGCGCTCGTGATCCTCGGCGGGGGGCGCCCGAGCGCCGACGACATGCTGCTGGCGGTCGCGAGCACACCGGGGTCGTACTACGGTCGGATCGACCCCGTCCACCACCTGAAGTCGTTCCTCGACGCGTCGACGGCCCCACTGCGCCGGTACGTCCCGACCGTCCTCCGCGTCGGAATGGGGGTCACGTTCGTCTACCTCGGCCTCATCGAGAAGCTCGCCGACCCCGGACGGGCGCTGCTCGTCGTCGAGAAGTACGACCTCACGTCGGTCGTCCCCGTCGACCCGGGGCTGTGGGTCGTCGGCGCCGGCGTGACCGAAATCGCGGTGGGGGTGGCGCTCATCGCCGGGTTCTTCACCCGCGGCGCGGCCGCGCTCTCGTTCGTGTTGTTCACGACGACGCTGTTCGGCCTCCCGGACGACCCGGTTCTCGCTCACGTCGCGCTGTTCGGGATGGCGTCGGCCGTCTTCACGCTCGGGTCCGGCCCGCTTTCGTTCGACCGCGCGGTCGGCCGTCCGGCGCTCGACGACGGCGCGGGCATCGCGACCGAGTAGCGGCTTCACACCGAGGCGCGGACGCAGGCGGGGGAGCCGGACGGCCGCCGCGGGCGCCGCTCCGCAACCACTAAACGCGGCTCGCTCCTTGCCTCGGTAATGGCCGATTGGACGGAGAAGTACCGCCCGAGCACGCTCTCGGAGGTCCGCGGCAACGACAAGGCCCGCGACGCGTTCGCGGACTGGGCGCGCTCGTGGGACGACCACCGCGAGGCCGTCGTCCTCCACGGGAGCCCGGGCGTCGGGAAGACGAGCGCGGCGCACGCGCTCGCGAACGACATGGGGTGGGAGACCGTCGAACTGAACGCCTCCGACCAGCGCACCGCCGACGTCATCGAGCGGTTCGCGGGACGGGCCGCGCGCAACGCCACCCTCGGCGGGAGCGCGGCGGACGGCGGCGCGGCGGGCGGCGACACCGCCTCCCGGCAGCTCGTCATCCTCGACGAGGCCGACAACATCCACGGCAACTACGACCGCGGGGGGGCCTCCGCGATCACGAAGCTGGTCAAGGAGTCGGGCCAGCCCATCGTCCTCATCGCCAACGACTACTACGACATGGCGCGCGGGCTCCGCAACGCCACGCAGGAGATCGAGTTCCGCGACGTCTCCGCGCGCTCCATCGTCCCCGTCCTCCGCGACGTGTGCCGGAAGGAGGGGATCGAGTTCGAGTCGGACGCGCTCGAACGGATCGCCGAGCGGAACCGCGGCGACCTCCGGGGCGCGGTGAACGACCTGCAGGCGGCCACGGAGGGGCGCGGTTCGATCACGGTCGACGACGTTGTCACCGGCGACCGGGACAAGGCGCTCGGGCTGTTCCCGTTCCTCGACGCGGTCCTCAAGGAGGAGTCGGCGGAGGAGGCGCTCCAGTCGGCGTACGCCGTCGACGAGACGCCGGACGATCTGACGAAGTGGATCGAGAACAACGTCCTCGACGTGTACGACCCGATGGAGGCGGTCCGCGCGTACGACTTCCTCGCGAACGCCGACGTGTGGCTGGGCCGCGTTCGGGCCACCCAGAACTACACCTACTGGCGGTACGCCACCGACAACGCGGCGGCGGGCGTCGCCGCCGCGCGCGACGGGACGAAGGGCGGGTGGACGCGCTACGGTCGCCCGCAGTTCTGGAGCTCCTCCGACGCGACCGCGGATGAAGTGGTCGGACAGATCGCGGCAGAGAGCGGGTGTAGCGTCGCGACCGCGCGCCGCGAGGTGCTCCCGTTTCTGCAGGCGGTCACCCACCACTGCAAGCCCCGCGAACTGACGGTCGCGATGGCGGCCGCGTACGACCTCGACGAGGCGGGCGTCGCCTTCGTCACCGGCTCCGGCGAGTCGACGAACAAGGTGGCGTCGATCGTCGAGGACGCGCAGGCGCTGCGCGAGGATCGGATGGAGGACCACGCCGAGGGCGCCTTCGCCGGCGGCCGCCGCCCGGCGGACCAGAGTGCTCCAGCGGACGACGACTCGGGCGCTGCCGCCGGCCACGAGGGGGCGACGACCGGCGATCAACCTGGCGGCGGTGGCGGCGAAAGCGGTGAAAACGGCGACAGCGGTGACAGCGGCGATGACGCTGCCGACGATGACGACGGACAGGCGGGACTGAGCGACTTCGTCTAGCGAGAGCGCGCGCTCGGGGGCGCCCGCGCGGTCGGCGCGACGGTCACTCGTCCGGCGGCGTCCCGGATCCGGTCTCCGAACCGGCCCCGTCGGAGCGGGGCGCGACCCGCCTGTCCGGCGCGGCGTCGGGGGCGCCGCTCTCCTCGGGATCGGTGAGATCGACATCGGTAAACTCGAACCGGGCGCCCCCCGTCCGACTCTCGGCCACTGCCACCTCCCAGCCGTGGGCCTCCACGATGCGCTCGACGATGGAGAGCCCGAATCCGGTCCCGTCTTTGTCGGCCGAGTGGCCGGGATCGAAGACGGTGTCGCGCTCCGACGGGTCGATCCCCGTCCCGTCGTCGGCGACGTAGAAGCCGTCCGACAACCCTCCCACGAACACCTGGAGCGGGGATCCGTCCTCTGCCCCGTGTTCGATCGCGTTCCGGAACACGTTCTCTAACGCCTGACGGAGCCGGCTCTGGTCGCACTCGATCCACGGCAGCGGTTCGTCGACCGTGAGGGCGGCGTCCGACGGGGCGTCGATCGTCTTCCACGCCCGATCCACGACACACCGGAGGTCGGTCGTCGCGGTCTCCTCGACCGACTCCCCCTCGCGGGCGAGCGCGAGGAGGTCCGAGATGAGGCTGTCCATGTAATCGAGCGCGTCGTGGGCGCGGTCCAACCGCTCGCGGACCGCCTCGCCGTCGGCGTCGCCGGCGAGTTCGATGTTCCCGACCGCGACGGACAGCGGGTTTCGCAGGTCGTGAGAGACCACGCTGGCGAACTCCTCTAACCGCTCCCGCTGCTGTTCGAGCTGTTTGCGCCGCTGGACCCGCTCGTCGGCCGGGAAGAGATAACCCACCACGTCGCCGGTTTCGTCACGCGCGCCGCGCTCGTGGACCCACTCGCACTCGTCGCTCGCCGTGATCCGGTACGTCACGTCGACCGCGCCCTCGTCGAGCGCGTCGCGGAGCCGGCCCCTGTCGTCGGACGCGACGACCCGGAGCCAGTCGGACCGCGGCAGCGCCTCCGGGTTCAGATACGACTCGCCGGCGGCCTCGACGACGAGTCGGGTCGGGTCGCCGTCCGGTCGCCGATACGCGACCCCCGGCCGACGCTCCATTGGGTCCGTCACACGTGGTCCACTCATCTGTAGAATAATAAACCTTTCTCAAATATCAGTTATTTTGGAGGTCGTGTTGACACGATGCTAACATCATTCGTGCCTCAGAGACGTTGATACATCGTTTTATGCCTGAAAACAACCGTTGGATCTACCATCTATCTAATTCGTATCATGTTCGGATCACGTGTCTGACGGCGGGATGACCGGGAGATCGGTTTTAATCACCGTGGGATCGTGGTCCCGGTATGCGCGCGGCGATCCTTCGCGAATACGGCGAACCGCTGGCCATCCGCGACATCCCCGAGCCGGAGCCCGGCCCCGACGGCGCCGTGGTCCGCGTGGCGGCCTGCGGGGTCTGTCGGAGCGACTGGCACGCGTGGGCGGGGCACGGCGAGTGGGCCGACGACCGAGTCCCCCGCGGACAGGTGCTCGGCCACGAGCCCGCCGGCGAGGTGGTCGCCGTCGGCGACGCGGTGGATCGGTTTGCGCCGGGCGACCGCGTCGTCGTCCCCTTCTCGCTCGGTGACGGGACCTGTCCGCGCTGCCGGCGGGGGCACGGGAACGTCTGCGACGACGGGCGGGCGCTCGGGTTCGAGCCCGACGCCCCCGGAGCGTTCGCCGAGCGCGTCGCCGTCCCGGACGCCGACTACAACCTCGTCGAACGCCCGCCGTGGCTCGACGCGACCGCGGCGGCCGCGCTCGGCTGCCGGTACATGACGGCCTACCACGCCCTCGCGGACCGAGCCGGGCTCGACGGCGGCGAGTGGCTGGCCGTCCACGGCTGCGGCGGCGTCGGGCTCTCGGCGATCCAGCTGGGCGACGCGCTCGGCGCGCGGATCGTCGCCGTCGACGTCGACGACGGCGCCCTCTCGCTCGCCCGCGACGTGGGCGCCGACGAGACCGTGAACCCGAGCACGCTCGGCGGTGAGGAGAGCGAACCCGTCCCCGAGCGCGTCAGGTCCCTCACCGACGGCGGCGCCGACGTGTCGGTCGACGCGCTGGGGATCGCCGAGACGTGCCGCAACTCGGTTCGGTCGGTGCGGCCGCGGGGGACCCACGTGCAGGTCGGGCTGACCACCGACGCCGAACGCGGCGAGGTGTCGCTCCCGACCGACTGGATGACCCGCTGGGAGGTGTCGTTCGTCGGCTCGCGCGGCATGTCCCCCACCAGCTACGACGACCTGTTCGCGCTGGTCGAGGCGACCGACGTGGATCCCGCCGCGCTGGTGAGCGACGAGCTCGCCCTCTCCGAGGTCTCGGCGCGGCTCGCCGGGATGAACGAGTACGACGCGCGCGGCGTCGAGGTCGTCACGGAGTTCGACGGGTAGCGCCTCACTCCTCGCGCTCGACGCCGAGTCCGGGGATCGCGACGCGCTCTTCGACGCGCTCCATCAGCTTCGACGCGGTGAGGACCAGGGCGAGGTACGTCACCCCGGTCACGACGAAGATGAGCGTGTACCGGAACGTCTCGGAGGCGACCTGGTCGGCCCGGTAGTACAGTTCGGGGACGGTGATGAAGGCCGCGAGCGACGAGTACTTGATCAGGTAGACGAACTCGTTCGTCCACGACGGGATCGCGTACCGGAGCCCCTGCGGGAGCACGACGTGGTATATCGTCTCCAGCTTCGAGAGCCCGATCGCGCGGCCGGCGGTGATCTGTCCCTCCTCGACGCTCTCTAAGGCGCCTCGGATGTACTCGGCCTGATAGGCCGCCCCGTTGAGCGTGAAGCCGAGGATCGCCACCCAGACCACGTCGCGAACGAAGACGCCGGAAAACGCGCCGGGCACGTAGCTCGCGAGGTTGAGCCCGTAGTAGAGCACGAACAGCTGCGCGAGGAGGGGCGTCCCGCGCAACAGCTCGGTGTACGCGAGCGAGAGCCACGCCGAGAACCGCCCGTACACGCGGGACACCGCCAGCGGCACGGCGATGAAGAAGCCGAACACGAGGCTCACGGCCGTTATCACGACCGTGAGCCACGTTCCCCGCGCCAGTTCCGGCGTGAGATCGACGACGAAGGCGGCGTCGGCGGCGTACGCGGCGAGTCCGGGGACCGCCGCCACGGTCGCCTCGACCGCGCCCGGCGGGAGGAGCGGCTGGCCGACCGGAACGAGGACGCCGCCGAGCCACCGGTTGACCCAGCTGACGACGAGCCAGCTCCAGAACAGCGCGCCGACGGAGAGGAGGAGGAGCCGGCCGACCGAGCGGTCGGAGTCCGCCACGCGTTCCCGGACCGTCGCGGGTCTCGTCGCGCTCGCCATCAGTCGTGGCTCGCGATCCGTTCGAGGAACCGGCCGGTCCGGTCCTCCTCGGGGTTCTCGAAGAGCTGTTCCGGCGGTCCGCGCTCGATCACGTGGCCGTCGTCCAAGAACACGATCTCGTCGGCCACCTCCCGGGCGAAGCTCATCTCGTGGGTGACCACGAGCATCGTCATCCCCTCGTCGACGAGCCCGTGCATCACCTCCAACACCTCGCCGATGAGCTCCGGATCGAGCGCGCTCGTCGGCTCGTCGAACAGCATCAGCTTCGGCTGCATCGCCAGCGCGCGGGCGATGCCGACCCGCTGCTGTTGGCCCCCGGAGAGCTCCGCGGGGTAGGAGTCGAACTGCTCGCCGAGCCCGACGCGCTCCAGTTGGGCCTCGGCGCGGTCGCGGGCCTCCGCCTCCGAGAGCCCGAGCACGCGGCGCGGGCCGAGCGCGACGTTACCGACCGCGGTGAGGTGCGCGAACAGGTTGAACCCCTGGAACACCATCCCGACTTCGCGGCGGAGGGCGTTGACGTCGAGGTCGGGCGAGAGCACCTCTTCGCCGTCCAGTCGGATCGATCCCTCCTGCGCCTCCGCGAGCCGGTTGACACAGCGCAGCATGGTCGATTTCCCGGAGCCGGACGGCCCGATCAGGACGGTCACGTCGCCCCGGTTCATCTCGAAGGAGACCTCGTTGAGCACCTGCTCGTCGCCGTACCACTTCGAGACGTCCGTCACGCGGAGGAAGTCGTCGTCACTCACGCCGACTCACCCTCCGGGATCGCGTAGTGGTCGCCGAGGTAATCGAGCGCGCGGTTCGTCGTGAACGTGAGGACGAAGTAGATTGCACTGATGAAGAGGATGACTTCGAGCACTGCGGTCGTCTGCTCCGAGAACAGGTCGTACCCCCGAGTGAGCAGCTCCGCGAGCCCGATTGCGAACACGATGCTCGTGTCCTTCAACACGATCGTGAACTCGTTTTGAAAGCCCGGGATCGACCGGCGCAGGGCCTGCGGCACGACGACGTACCGGACCGCCTCGAACCGGGACAGGCCGATCGAGCGCCCGGCCTCGAGTTGGCCGTCGTCGACGCTCGAGAGGGTCGCCCGGAAGATCTGCGACTGGTACGCGGCGCTGCGCAGGCCGAGTCCCAGTATCCCCGCCGTCATCGCCGAGGAGATCGAGACGACGCCCAGGTTGATCTGCGGAACGCCGACGACGAAGTACATCACGATGAGGATCACGACGATCGGCGTCCCGCGAAGCACGATGCCGACAATGCTGACGGCCCGTTCGAGGAGTCCGTCACCGTACACCTCGACCGCACCGGCGGGGAACCCGACGACGAAACCGAGGAGGATCGACGCGACCGTGATCCCGATCGTCAACAGGGCGCCGACACCGAGGTAGTCGGCGTTGCTGACGACGAACTCCCAGTCCGCGGCCTCGCCGATGAACGCGAGCGCCGCGAGCGCCGCTCCCGCCGGGAGATCGGCCGCGACGCTGGCGATCGCCGCGAGCGCGAGCGTCCCCGGGTCCGACATCCTACTCCTGCCCGAACCAGTTGTTCGTGATCTCGCTGTACGTCCCGTCGTCGCGGACGGTCGCGAGCCCGTCGTTCAGCGCCGACTGGAACTCCGACTCGCCCTGCCGGATACCGAAGCCGAACCGCTCGCCGGTCTCCTCGACGAACGCGACCGCCACGTCGCGGTTGGCCGCGAACGTCTCCGCGACCGGGAGGTCGATGACGACGGCGTCCACGTTCTCGTTCACGAGGTCCTCGACCGCGAACACGTAGCTGTCGTACGAGGAGTAGTCGCCCTCGGCGATGATGCCCGGATCGATGAGGTTCGCCGACACCTGGTCGGCGCCGGTCGTCCCGGACTGCGCGCCCACGGGGACGCCCTCGAAGTCCTCCCACGCCGACGGCTGGAAGTCGCCGCCCTCGCGCACGAGGATCGCCTGATCCGACTCCCAGTAGGGGTCGGAGAAGGCGATCGTCTCCTGCCGGTCCTCGGTGATCGTCATCGCGGCGGCGATCACGTCGATCTCCTCGTTCTGGGTGAGCGCGGGGATGAGCGAGTCGAACTCGAAGGTGGCCCACTCGCCCAGCTCGTAGTCGGTCTCTCCGACGACGGCCTCCAGCAGGTCGATGTCGAAGCCGACCAGCTCGCCGTCCTGCTGCATCTCGAACGGCGGGAAGCCGGGCGCCGTACCCGGAGTGATCGTGGTGCTGTCGTCGCCGAGGCAGCCGGCGACGCCGGTGAGTCCGACGGCGCTGGCCCCGCCGGTCAGCTTCAGGTACGTGCGACGGCTCATGTCCGTCTCCGCGCGGTATGACATACCGGTGGGAGAACGGGAATCGTTTTTAACCTTTCCTCCTTGGGCGCGTGATTCGTGCCCGGACGCGCCGTTGCACGCGCTCAAGCGGGATTCTCACCGATCGCTCCGCGCCTCAGTCGCCGCGGACGGGACCGGTCGTCGCCCCCTCCGACCCGACGTCTCTGACCGCCCACGCGGCGCCGAGCGCGAGGGCGGCCGCGACGCCGAGGGCGACGAGGTTGAGCTGCTGCCAGAACGCGGTGTACAACACCAGATCCCGGCCGAGGAGCAGGGTTCCGACCAGCGCGGCCATCGACCCGGCGGCGAGCAGGCGGACCGTCTTCGCGGTCGACCGGTCGAGCCCCGGGTAGCCGCTGCGGACGGCCTCCGTGGCGTACGCGACGGTCGCGACGAGCCCGAGGTGGCCGGCGAGCCCGGTCACGTAAAACCCCGCCTGCGCGCCCGGCGAGTAGGTGACGAAGGGGACCGCCCGCGAGAACACCGCGCTGGCGACGATCCCGACCGCGGCGACCGCGACCGCGGCCCTGAGCAGCCGGGGGGAGCCGCGGCCGCCGCCCCAGATGGTCGCCAGCCCGAGTAGCGTGAAGATCCCCAGCGCGACGATCAGGTGCGCCGCGTGCGTCGACACCGTGTAGCCGCCGGGAACGAGTCCGCCGAGGGTGACGGTGAGCGCGCCGACCGTGATCTGCAGCGGGAGGATCGCGACCGCGAGCGTCGCCGCCAGCCGGGTTCGACGGTCCCGACCGCCGAACCACGACCAGCCGGCGACGCCGATGATGAGGAACCCGGTGACCATCGCCCACACGCGGTGGAACCACTCGATGAAGTCCGGGTTGATAGTGAGCGTGGGGATGAACTGATCGGAGCAGAGCGGCCACTGGGCCTGACACGCTAGCCCTGAGCCGGTCGCCGCGGTGTACACGCCGAGCGCGAACAACACCAGCGTCATCCCGGTCGTCGTCGCCGCGTATCGCCTGAAGGTCAACCACGCGGGCCGAAGACTCATTGGTCGAGTTCGGGTTTGAGCGCACTTAGACCGTTCGGAGGCTCCACGCGGGCGGGAACGCGGTGACCGGAGAACAGCGATCGAGGAGACAGCGACGGCCCGCCCTTACCCCGACAGTTCCCGCTTCGCGCGGCGGGCCCGGTCCGACATCTCCTCGTTCCCCTCGACGTCGGCGAGGGTCTCGAGCGCCTCCAGCTGCCGCACCGAGTCGTCGAGGAACGAGAGCACGTCGCCGGTGTAGGCGTACACCATGTAGTCGTCGCTCATCACGTCCACGATCGCCTGCGGCCCGAGCCCCTCCGCGCGGAGCTCCAACACGTACCGCATGAACTTCTCCTCCGGACAGCCGCAGTAGGGGTTCGCCTGACAGTCGCAGTCGAGGAAATCCTCCGCGAAGTCCAAGATCCGGTCCCGCGTCGTCGAGTCGAGCTTCGAGAGCCCGTCGCCGGTGAACAGCATGTCCAGCGTCGCGCCGGCGAACGCTCCCTTCGGGATGTTCGTCTCCAGCTGGGAGGCGAGCTGCCGGTGGTTCTTCACGTAGATCTTGTCGGTGAACGCCACGGTTACCCGCGAATACGCCGGCTGGGAGTAAAAGCGACGTGGTCGCGGTGGCAGTCGACGCGCCGGCGCCCGACGCCGCTCACCGGACGGCACCGCGTCACACGCCCGTCCGGGAGTCGTAACGGTTATTTATCAAAGCGGGATAGATATCGACGCGTGTCCGGGTTAGGGTAGTGGACTATCCTTCAGCCTTGTGGAGGCTGAGACGCGGGTTCGATTCTCGCACCCGGACCTTTTCGCGACGACCACCAAGAGGAGTGGTACCGCCGGGAGATACGATCGGTGTTCCCCGCCCTACGCCGGGAGCATCGACGCGAGTCGGTCCGCGAGATCGTCCCGGCGGACCTTTTCGGTCGAGACGTCGGTCCCGCCGGCCCCCGACTCCTTGAACCCCGTTCCGGTCGGGACGAGGACGACGGACTCGTCGGCGTCGATCTCGCCCCGGTCCGCGAGACGCGACACGCCCGCGAGCGTCGTCGCGGACGACGGCTCGACGCAGAAGCCACCGTCGACCGCGAACTGGCGCGTCGCGGTGCGTATCTCGTCGTCGGTGACGGAGACGACGGCGCCGTCCGTGTCGCGAACTGCGGCGAGCGCACGAGCGCCGCTCGGCGGGTTCGGGTTCCCGATCGAGTGAGCGATCGTCTCGCCGGTCTCGTCGGGCGACAGCGGCGTCGGATCCGTCGCGCCCGCCTCGAACGCCCGGGTCAGCGGGTCGCTGGCGGCGGTCTGGACGAGACACAGCCGGGGGGACTCGTCGATCAGCCCCGCGCGTTCGAGGTCCCGGATACCGAGCCAGACGCCCGAGGCGAACCCGCCGGAGCTCGCCGGCAGCGCGATCACGTCGGGCGTCTCCGGGGCGAACGATTCGCAGATCTCGAACAGCGCGGTCTTGTACCCGCTGATGCGGGTCGGCGCGTCGCTCACGAGGACGTCGATCGGGAGCCGCTCGGACAGGTCGAGCGCGTCGCCGTACAGCTCCCCGTAGTCGCCGTCGACCTGCACGACGGTCGGCTCGTACCGAGCGATGTGCTCCAGCCGACCCGCCGGGATGTCCGCCGGGACGAACACGACGCACTCCCGGTCGAGGCTCGTCGCGTGCGCGGCGGTGCTGATCGCCATGTTGCCGTACGAAACCGTCCCCACGACGTCGTCGCCGGTCGCGATCGTGTGGGGAACCGCCACCGCGCTCCCGCGGTCCTTGTACGCGCCGGTCGGGCTCTCGCCCTCGTCCTTGACGAACACCCGAGCGCCGGCGACCTCGTCGAGCCCGGGGCTCCGAACGAGGGGCGTGCCGCCCGCGGCCCGCGAGACGCCCTCGGGGCGATCGATCGGCAACAGCGCCTCGTACCGCCACATTCCGTCCCAGCTTCGACAGTCGTCCCACGAGAACGCCGTCGGCCGCGCGTCGATCCAGAGCGGCTCACCGCAGGCACATCGGACGCGGTCGTCGTCGTAGCGCTCTCCGCAGCGGTAACAGCTCAACGAGCGGGGCATACCGACGCTGTGACGGCCGGAAAGATAGGCGTTTTCTTGCGTTTCGGCGGCTGTCCGCTCACCCGCCCCCGCCGCTCTCGCCAGCAGGTATATGTCGACCGGCGGCGATGGATGCTTCCGATGGCCGACATTCCCGATCGCCGGGCCCTCGTCCGCGGCGCGGGGGCGCTGTTCGCGTTCGGCACGCTCGGCGTGCTCGCCCTCGCGACGTACTCGGTGCCGTCGCTCCGCGAGACCCCCGAGCTCGCGTCGCTGCCATACGCGGCGCTCGTGGCGATCGCGTCGGTCAATTCGCTGCTGCTGTTGGCGGTGTTCACCGGTGCGGGAGCGCTGACCGCTCCGCGGCTCGACCTCGACTCGCACGTGTTCTCGTGGGCGACCGGCGGCGACCCCGACTGGAGCGCCTTCCGAAGGTCGCTCCCGCTCGCGGCGGTCGCGGGCGTTGTTCTCTTCGCCGTCATCGCCGTGCTGGACGCCGCGTTCGCGCAGTTCACCCGGGCGTCTCTCGGGGAGCTGTCGGCCGGGAGCGGGGCGCTGAGCGACCTCTACGCGTCGGTCCCGATGCGACTGCTCTACGGCGGGGTGACGGAGGAGATACTCCTCCGCTGGGGCGTTATGGCCCCGGTCGCGTTCGTCGTCTGGTGGGTTCGGAACAGGATCGGCGAGCCCTCGGCGGCGCCGGGGGAGACGACGATGTGGATCGCCATTGTCGTCAGTGCAGTCGCGTTCGGCGTCGGACACCTCCCTGCGCTCGTCTCGACGGTCGGGTCCGCGCCCGCCCTGATCGTCCGCACCGTGCTCCTGAACGCGCTCGCGGGGATCGCGCTCGGCTGGCTGTTCTGGCGGCGGTCGCTCGAAACCGCCATGGCGGCACACGCCGCGTTCCACGTCGCGCTCGTCGGGGTGTCCGCGGTGCTGATCCGGGTCGCGTGATCGCGAACTGGACCGGCGCCCCTCACGGTGTCGTGAGTCGGTGGGCGTTCTCGCAAGGCGGTGTTACCGGGGGGAACGTCCGACGCGCTCCGTCACGCACCGTGAACTTATGTGTCGGTCGGGCGTCGTGTCGCCCGTTATGAACGGACGTGGCGCGCCGTGAGAGGGCGGCGTCTGCCTCGGCGGAGCGCCGGGATCGGCGTCGCCGGCGCGGCGGTGATCCGGCAGGCCGACGCGACCCACTACGTCGACGACCGCCCGGAGCCCGTCGAACCGCAATGAGCGGGACGACGGACCCGAGATCAGGTGCGCCCGATGACGACGACAGTACCGCGACCGACGACGACGGGGACGCGACCGACGACGGTCGCGCGGTCGACGGCGAGCGCGACGCAACTACCGCCGACACGATGCGCGAACGCGCCGACGAGAGTCGACTGAAGATCTGGCTGCTGGTGCGCGCGAACCGGCTCGTCGTCGCCGGCGTCCTGACGGTCGTCGTCTTCCTCGCCTTCGTCGCCGTGGCGGCCGCGTTCTCCCCGTCTCTCGCGGGGAAGGTCGGGGCGAGCGACCCGATCGAGACGCTGTTCGCTTCGATGATCACGGCGATCGTCACCGGAGCGACGCTCGTCGTCACGATCGGCCAGCTCGTGCTCACGCAGGAGAACGGCCCCCTCGGCGACCAGCGGCAGCGGATGGACGACACGCTCGCGGTTAGAGACGACGTCGCGGCGCTGACCGGTGCGCCGGCTCCCACGAACCCCGCCGCGTTCCTCGACGCGATCCTCGGCGCCGCGTCGGGGTGTGCGCGGGACCTCCGCGAGTCGGTGCGCAGTCGGGGGAACGGCGATGGCGGGCCGGCCGGGACTGCCCTCGAAGCCGATATCGACGACCTCACCGCGGATGTCGTCGAGAACGCCTCCGCCGTGCGCGGTCGGCTCGACGGCGCGACGTTCGGCTCCTTCGACGTCGTGTTCGCCGCGCTGGACTTCAACTACAGCCGAAAGATCGCTCGGATCGAGCATATCCTCGCCGACCACGACGAGGCGCTCACCGAAGCGGAGCGAGACCGCCTCGGGGAGCTAAGGGAGTCGCTGTCGCTGTTCGCCCCCGCCCGCGAGCACGTCAAGACGCTGTACTTCCAGTGGGCGCTGATCGACCTCTCGCGGCTGATCCTCTACGCCGCGGTGCCCGCGCTGCTCGCCGCGGGGTTCATGGTCGCGGTCGTCGACGCCGAGACGTTCCCGGGGCAGACGCTCGGGATCGACCACGTGACACTCGTCGTCGGGGGCGCGTTCGCGGCCACACTCCTGCCGTTCTCGCTGTTCGTTGCCTACGTGCTCCGGGTCCTCACGCTCGCGAAGCGGACGCTCGCGATCGGTCCGTTGGTGTTGCGGGACTCCGGGGAGTCGGGGTAGTCGAGCGCGACCGGTCTCGGAACGGCGGGTCTCACCGAGCCAGGTTTCTGATGGCGGTGTTCAGATAAGGATTGAAAGGAGAGGCGGTGCGTTTTCAAAGTGATCTATGCCCGAAAACGACCGCCTCAGCGGCTGTTTAGACGAGATCAACTTAGAGTTTGTGGAGCGAGAAGCAA